>JACPOP010000016.1 GCA_016191465.1 Chloroflexota bacterium
CGGTCAGCAGTGTGCTGACCGCAGCCGACGCTACCGATAGTTCGCGCCCCGGCCGGGTAAACCAGCGCTTTGGCCGCCGGCCGGGAGCGCGCCGAGCTTACCGCCCGATGAACAGCGGCGCGAGCACCAGGGTGATGGTGCTCAGCAGCTTGATGAGCACGTGCAACGAGGGGCCGGCGGTGTCCTTGAAGGGATCGCCCACCGTGTCGCCAACCACCGCGGCGGCGTGTGCGTCAGAGCCCTTGCCCAGGATCTTGCCACCCTCGCCGGTGAGCTGGCCCAGCTCGATGTACTTTTTGGCGTTGTCCCAGGTACCGCCCGAGTTGTTCAGGAAGGTCGCCATCAGCACGCCGCCCATGGTGCCAACCATCAGCATGCCCGCGGCAGCCTGAGCACCGAAGATAAGGCCAACCAGGACCGGCACCGCGATGGCCACGATGCCTGGCAGCACCATTTCTCGGAGCCCCGCCTGGGTGGTGATGTCTACCGCCCGCGCGTAATCGGGGCGGACCGTCCCATCCATGATGCCCGGATTCTCGCGGAACTGGCGACGCACCTCCTCGATGATGTCGCCCGCCGCCTTACCAACGGCACGGATCGTCAGCGAGGAGAAGAAGAAGATCAGCATCAGGCCCAGGAATGCGCCAATGAACACGCGGATGTCCGCGAGGTCCACCGTGTAGCGCACTCCGACAGTATTGGTGCGGATCTTGATCTCGTCGATGTAGGCGGAAAACAGCAGGAAGGCGGCGAGAGCGGCCGAGCCCACCGCGTACCCCTTGGTGAGGGCCTTGGTGGTGTTGCCCACGCCGTCCAGGACGTCCGTGATGTGACGCACGCTCGCCGGCGCCTGGGCCATCTCCGCGATGCCCCCGGCGTTGTCCGTGATGGGGCCGAATGTATCCATCGAGAGGATGTAGGCGACGGTGGTCAGCATGCCCATCGTGGCGATTGCGGTTCCGAACAGGCCGCCCTCGATAGTTCCCGCGCGCATCGCCGCGGTGAGGGTTGGGTCGGCCTGCGCACCCTGCGTTCCGAAGTAGTACGAGAGCCCGAGTGCCAGCGAAATGATGATCGCCGTGATACCCGTGCTCTCGAGTCCCACCGACATACCCGAGATGATGTTCGTGGCAGGACCGGTACGCGATGCACGCGCGAGCTCCTGCACAGGTCGCCAGCCACCGGCGGTGTAGTACTGCGTGATGTACACGAATGCCACGCTGGTCATGAGGCCAGTCAGGCCAGCCGCCACGAACCACCAGTTGCCATTGAGCATCAGGAGCACCGTGGCGATGATGCCGATGGCGGCCACGACCGTCATGGCCCAATAGCCCGAGTCCAGCTTGCGCTGCGCGTCGGTCACGTCGCCCATGCCGACCCAGACGATGCCAACCATGGACGCGAAAATGCCAACGGAGCGGACGACGAGCGGGAAGAACACCCATGCGGTGTTCCCCGAGACAACGTAGAGCGCGACGCCGAGAATCATGGCGCCGATGTTCTCGGCGGCGGTGGATTCGAACAGGTCGGCCCCACGCCCCGCGCAATCGCCGACGTTGTCCCCCACCAGGTCCGCGACGACCGCGGCGTTACGCGGGTCATCCTCGGGAATCCCTGCTTCGATCTTCCCGACCAGGTCAGCGCCCACGTCGGCAGCCTTGGTGTAGATACCGCCGCCAAGCTGTGCGAACAGGGCCACGAACGAGGCGCCAAAGCCGAAGCCGACGATCGCGAACGGCACCTTCGCCAGGCCGCTGGCCTGGCGCTGGGCCACCGTGGCATTCACGCCTGGATCATCGAAGCCGCCGTACAGCGCGAAGATCGCCAGCACGCCCAGCAGGCTCAGCGCCACGACGAGAAAGCCCGAGACCGCGCCGCCGCGGAGTGCGGTATTGATCGCATCCTTCAGGCTGTGCTGGGCGGCCGCCGCGGTACGCAGGTTCGCCTGGACCGCGATGAACATGCCGATGAAGCCGGCGAGCGCCGAGCAGAAGGCCCCGGCGAGGAATGCCCCAGCCGTTTGCATGCCGATCGTCGCACTTCCGGACAACCAGGCCAGGAGGAGACCGATCGCTACCGCCGCGACGAGCGCTAGGACGGCGATCGTGCGGTACTGGCGATTGAGGAACGCCATCGCGCCCTCGAAAATCATGCCCGCGACTTCTTGCATCGCGGGGGTGCCCTTGTCACGCCGCAGAACGTCGTTCGCGAGATACAGTGCGAACCCGATCGCGGCTAACCCGGCGACCAGGACAACTGGCCACAGATACATAGGAACCCCGTTCCTCCTACATTCCTGACGACCGACTCCCAGGGGAAATCGGCGGTGCGTAAGTCAGGGATGGCCGCCGCCACGCCGAGTCACACTCAACCGCGCTGGGCCAGAATCCGGTCTGGCGCTTCGCCAATTCCAGCTTCCTCGCCCGCGGGAGCCCTCGCCACGGCGACGCTTCACACGCTGCGAGCCCGATTGTAGCAACTGAGCCCGATACTGTTCAGGCGTGGGCTGACTGACGCCTGGGGAATATCTGCCGGGACCCGCGCACCGCCGAACCCCGACTTCCAGGAGGGCATCCCCGTGGCATTGCCGTTTAGAGCTGGTTCCATTCCTCGGGGCTGACGCCGACCTCACGGAGGATGGCGCGGATCAGCCCCACGCTGACATCTTTGCCCTTGTGCGTGGGAATGGGGACGATCTGGCCTGTCGCCTGACGGACCACCCGCGCGTGGCGACCACCTGGATAGGGTCCTTCAAATTCCAGTTTTCGCAACCGACGGATCACCTCGTCAGGCTTGAAGAGGCGAGAGTTTGCTCATCGCGCTCTTCGGTTGGTACTCCCTCAATGTCTTGGATCGGCGTGCCAACTTGCAGCGCCAGCAGAACGTTACCCTCGATCACGTCGCGCAGATTCTCGCGCGCTTCTTCGAATGTGTCGCGCTGGGCGAAGAACCCGGACGCACCTGGCACCGTGGCAATAACCACGGACTGTTCGTCACGGGCGTACTCGGCGCTCGCAAGCGCGGCTTGCACGTAGCGCGCGAGCGGGAGCAGGCAGATCTTTGGTCACGGCGATTCCGCGGTTGATGGTAGCACCATGCCGAACGCCGCCCCCACTCGGCGGGAGTGACGTACTCGAGCCCCGTCCAGGTAACGGGCGCGCTACAGTAAGCGCCAAGCGATCGTGCCTTCGCTGCGAGCGCGCCACCGAGCAAGGCCATGGTCCCGCGCCACGGGTGCGGAGTGGCAGAGCCGACCGCCAAAGCTCCCGGACGAGTCCACCGCCCACGAATGATCCCTGCCCGAGGAAGAAGCCGCACCATGACCTCACCTGTCTCCTCGAACCCATCCGAGTTCTCCGCCGCTCGGGGCACGCTCCAGACAGCCGCTGGCGAGGTCGAGTACGTCCGCCTCCCGTACCTTGCGGATCGTGGTCTGGCCGACCTCCAGGCGATGCCCGTAACGGTGAAGGTCTTTCTCGAGAACCTCCTGCGAAACGCTGGCAACGGTGTGGTCCAGGATGACGAGATTCGCGAGCTGGCGGCCTGGCACGGAAGCCAGCCCCTCGCGAGCGGGGAGATTCCTTTCTATCCCGCGCGCGTGGTGCTACAGGACTTCACCGGCGTGCCCTGCGCCGTGGACCTGGCGGCAATGCGCTCCGCCATGGCGCGGATGGGCGGTCACCCGGACCGCATCAATCCCCTCGTTCCAGCCGAGCTGGTGATCGACCATTCCGTGCAGGTCGATGCCTTTGGTAGCGCCGACGCCTTCCGCGAGAACGTCGAGCACGAATATGGGCGCAACCTCGAACGGTATGCGCTCCTCCGCTGGACGCAGCAGGCGTTTGAGAACTTCAAGGTGGTCCCGCCCGGCACGGGCATCGTGCACCAGGTAAACCTGGAGTACCTGGCTCAGGTCGTGTACGCACGTCAGGCTGGCGCTTCTCGCCTGGTGTACCCGGATAGCCTGGTGGGGACCGACTCGCACACCACGATGGTCAACGGACTTGGCGTTCTCGGCTGGGGTGTCGGCGGCATCGAGGCCGAGGCAGTCCTGCTGGGCCAGCCCCTGTACTTGCTGATGCCCGAGGTACTCGGATTCCGATTCACGGGCCGCCTACCGGAAGGCGCCACGGCCACGGACCTCGTACTCACCGTCACGGAGATGCTGCGCAAGCGCGGGGTCGTCGGGAAGTTCGTGGAGTTCACGGGCACGGGGCTCAGCAGCCTGTCCCTTGCCGACCGCGCCACGATCTCGAACATGTGCCCCGAGTACGGCGCCACCGCGGCGCTCTTCCCGGTCGACGGCGAGACGCTGCGCTACCTGCGCCTGACCGGCCGCGACGAGCAGTTGGTGGATCTGGTCGAGCGCTACTGCAAGGAACAGGGTCTCTTCCGGCACGATGACGACCCTGAGCCGGTCTTCAACGAGCGCATGGAGCTCGACCTCGCCACGGTGCAGCCGAGCATGGCCGGTCCCCGCCGCCCGCAGGACAAGGTCACGCTCGATACCGTCAGCGCCAGCTTACGCGGCGCCTACCCTGACGCCTTTACCAATGGGCAGTCCGCGAAGTCCGTGGCCATCGATGCCCCGTCTGGCAAGGGCCTGCTGAAGAACGGCTCGGTGGTCATCGCGGCGATCACCTCGTGCACCAACACGTCAAACCCGGCCGTCATGATCGGCGCCGGCCTCCTGGCGAAGAAGGCCGTCACGCAGGGCCTCACCGTTTCCCCGACGGTCAAGACCAGTCTTGCACCTGGATCGAGGGTCGTGACGGACTACCTCAAGAAGGCGGAGCTGTTGCCGTACCTGGAGGCGCTTGGCTTCCACGTCGTCGGCTACGGCTGCACCACCTGCATCGGCAACAGCGGCCCCCTCCCGGAACCCGTGGCGGCAGCCGTCCAGGACAACGATTTGTACGTGGCGGCCGTGCTCAGCGGCAACCGCAACTTCGAGGGCCGCGTGCATCCACAGGTGCGCCCGTCGTACCTCGCCTCGCCGCCGCTCGTGGTGGCGTACGCCCTCGCAGGAACGGTGGACACGGACTTGACAAAGGATCCCCTGGGCAAGGATCGGGGCGGGCGTGACATCTACCTTCGCGACATCTGGCCCACGCAGGATGAGGTCAACGACGTGCTTCGGTCGGTCCTCGATCCGGAGATGTTCCGCGCCCAGTACGGCCATGTGTTCGACGGCGACTCGACCTGGCAGAACCTGCCGGTTCCGGACGGCGGCCTGTACGCCTGGGATGCCGAGTCCACCTACGTCCAGGAGCCACCCTATTTCCAGGACATGGCTCCCGAGCCAGGTCCGTTGGTGGACATACGGGATGCTCGGGTACTGGCGCTGCTCGGCGATTCCATCACCACGGACCACATCTCGCCAGCCGGCAGCATCCCGAAAGACACCCCCGCCGGGCGCTGGTTGGTCGAGCACGGCGTCTCCCCCCGTGAGTTCAACAGCTACGGCGCGCGCCGCGGGAATCACGAGGTGATGGTGCGCGGCACATTCGGCAACATCCGCCTCAGGAACGAGCTCGCTCCCGGCAAGGAAGGCGACTGGACTGTTCACCAGCCCGACGGCGATGTGATGCGGATCTATGAAGCCTCGGTGCTCTACCAATCGCAGGGCACCCAACTGGTCGTCATTGCGGGCAAGGAGTACGGGACGGGCAGCTCACGCGACTGGGCGGCCAAGGGCACGCGGCTGCTGGGCATCAACGCCGTGATCGCCGAGAGCTACGAGCGCATTCACCGCAGCAACCTGGTGGGGATGGGCGTCTTGCCGCTCCAATTCCAAGCAGGGGAAGGACGCCAATCGCTGGGGATTACCGGCCGCGAGACCTTCGACATCACCGGCATTGCGTCGGGCCTTCACCCGGGTCAATCGCTCACGGTGCAGGCCCGTCGCGAGGACGGCACGCGTTTCGAGTTCGAGGTGCAGGTACGCATCGACACCCCGATCGAGGTGGAGTACTACCGCCATGGCGGCATCCTGCCGTACGTCCTGCGCCTCATGCTGCAACCGTGAGCGCGTTGGCGGCGCGATCCAACAACACCCCGGATCACGCGAAGGACCTCGCGGAGCAGCGCGGCTATTACCGGTTCCCCACCCTCAGCGGAGACCGGGTCGTTTTCGTATGCGAAGACGACCTTTGGAGCGTCGGCGCGGATGGCGGGCGCGCCATCCGCCTCACCGCGGGCGTGGGCGAGGCGACACGTCCGCGCCTGTCCCCGGACGGTAGGCACGTGGCGTTTGTCGGGCGTGAAGAGGGCCCCCCGGATGTCTACGTGATGCCCGCCGACGGTGGCGCCCCGCGGCGACTCACGTACGAGGGCGCGCCCTGCCAGGTAGTCGGCTGGACCTCGACGGGAGACGAAGTTCTGTACGCCTCGGCCAGTGGGCGCCCGTTTCTGCGTGACCTGTGGATGCGCGCAGTCACCACGGGCGGCGGGCTCCCCCGAGGCCTGCCATTCGGACCCGCGACCACGGTGTCCTACCAGCCCGGCGGCAAGGGCGTGGTGCTGGGGCGGATGCCGTCGCGAGAGGCGGCGCAATGGAAGCGGTACCGCGGCGGCACGGCAGGCACCCTGTGGATCGATACCGCTGGGACTGGCACCTTCATTCCGTTCTTGCGCGGCCTCAACGGGAATCTTTCCAGTCCGCACTGGGTCCGCGACCGCGTGTACTTCCTCTCGGATCACGAGGGCTTCGGGAACGTCTACTCGGCTCACGCCGACGGCGGCGACGTCCAGCGGCACTCGGACCACGAGGATTACTATGCGCGGAACCTGGCCTCCGACGGTCGGCGCCTCGTCTATCACGCGGGCGGTGACATCTTTCTGCTCGATCCAGATGCCAACCAGCCGCAACGCATCGACATTGAGCTCGGTTCGTCCCGCACTCAGCGCCAGCGCCGCTTTACGCCAGCCCAGCGCCACCTGCAGAGCGCGACGCTGAGCCCAGATGGCACCAGCCTCGCCACGACCACTCGCGGCAAGGCGTTCACGTTTGCCAACTGGGAAGGTGGCGTCACCCAGCTTGGTGACCGAGACGGGGTTCGATACCGCCTGCTGACCTGGCTGAAGGACCAGAGGCATCTGGTCGCGGCCGCCAGCGACGAGGTCTCCGGCGAGTACCTGGTGGTGCTCTCAGCGGACGGCACACAGGCTCCGCGACGGCTCGACACGCTCGACGTGGGCCGCGTCGTCAGCTTGCGAGTCTCGCCCTGTGCCGACCAGGTGGCAGTCACGAACCACCGCAATGAGGTCGTCGTCGTGGACCTCGCGGCGAAGAAGTCGATCGCCAGGGTGCTCGACCGGAGTGCGCATGCGCGCATCGGTGGCCTGGACTGGTCTCCGGACGGGCGCTGGCTGGCATACGGCTTCGCCGACACCGCGCAGACCATGGCAATCAAGCTGGCGCGCGCGGACGGCAGCCAGCTCGCCTACGCCACCCGGCCTGTCCTGGCTGATAGCCACCCCTCATTCGATCCCGATGGCAAGTTCCTGTACTTCATCGGCCAGCGCGACTTCGATCCGGTCTATGACGCCCTTCAGTTTGACCTGAACTTCCCAAAGGCCACCCGTCCGTTCCTCGTGACGCTTCAGCAGGATGAGCTTTCACCGTTCGTCGCGCGTCCGAAAGCGCCTGAGAGCAAGGAAGCCGCGGCCAAGAAGAAGGCAGACGAGGAAGTGTCCGAGGAGCAGAAGGCGGAGGCACTGAAGGAAGGCAAGGCCGAAGCGCCGCCGCTACAGATCGACCTGGATGGTATCCAGGACCGTGTGCTCGGGTTCCCCATCCCCGAGGGACGTTACTCCAAGGTGCAGGGCATCAAGGGCAAGGCGCTGTTTCTCTCGTCGCCCGTGCAGGGAGCACGTGGGCGTAACAGCCTGGACCAGGAAGGGCCGAAGGGCACCATCGAGGTGTACGCCTTCGAGAACCAGAAGCACGACCGACTGATCGAGGGGGTTTCCGGGTTTTCTGTCGGACCGGACGGAAAGACCCTGGTGTACCAGGCAAAGGACCGTCTGCGGGTGCTGAAGGCGGGCGAAAAGCCGCCCGAGAAGCCGGGCAACGGCGACAAGCCAACGCGCGAATCGGGCTGGATCGACCTGGGACGGGTGAAGGTCTCGGTCCAGCCAGCAGCCGAGTGGCGCCAGATGTTCCAGGAGGCGTGGCGGCTTCAACGTGAGCAGTTCTGGGTCGAAGACCTCTCCGGCATCGACTGGCAGGCGATCTACCACCACTACGCCCCCCTTGTCGGCCGCGTCACAACCCGCTCCGAGTTCTCGGATCTACTGTGGGAGCTGCAGGGCGAGCTTGGCACGTCGCACGCGTACGAGATGGGCGGCGAGTACCGCGAGGGGCCGAACTATCGCCAGGGCTTCCTCGGTGTGGACTGGAGCCTGGACGCCCGGCGCCGCATCTGGAAGATCGCGCGGATTGTCCTGGGCGACCCGTGGGACCCGGCGACCGCCTCGCCCCTCGGCCAGCCGGGCATCGGCGCCCGGGTCGGCGACGAGGTGGTTGCCATCAACGGGCAGCCGGTGCGCCCCGAGAACGGGCCGAACGAGCTCCTCGTGAACCAGGCGGGCAACGAGGTTCTGGTCACCCTGCGGCGCGGCAAGGAGCCTCCGCGCATCGTCACCGTTCGCGCGATCGCGGAGGAGCGACCGGCTCGCTACCGCGAGTGGGTCGAGACCAACCGCCGGCGGGTCACAGACCTGACCGGCGGCCGGGTGGGGTACGTGCACGTGCCGGACATGGGCGCCGAGGGGTACGCCGAGTTCCACCGCGGCTACCTTGCCGAGTTCGACCACGATGCACTGATCGTCGACGTCCGCTTCAATGGTGGCGGCCACGTCTCGCCGCTGCTGCTGGGCAAGCTGGCCCGGAAGCGGCTCGGCTACGACTTTCCGCGCTGGGCCGCGCCTGCTCCGTATCCGGCCGAGGCGCCGGCGGGGCCCATCGTTGCGCTGACCAACGAGCAGGCGGGCTCCGACGGCGACATCTTCAGCCATGCGTTCAAGATGATGAAGCTCGGACCATTGGTCGGGAAGCGGACTTGGGGCGGGGTGATTGGTATCCATCCGCGACACACGCTGGCAGATGGGACGGTGACGACCCAACCCGAGTTCTCGTTCTTCTTTGACGACGTAGGGTGGGGGGTTGAAAACTATGGCACCGATCCAGACGTGGAAGTGGACAATGCTCCGCAGGACTACGTTCGCGGCGCCGACCCGCAGCTTGAACGAAGCGTCGAGCTGGTCCTGCGGCTCCTCGACGAGCAGCCCGCCCATCGGCCCAACCCCTCTGAACGCCCGCGACTGGCGGCGCCGAAGCTGCCACCGCGACTGGGATCAGCTGCACGGGGCTGACCCCAGTCGCGGTGTGCGTGTGGCATCACGTGCCGCACGGCAGCCCGTGACTCGAACGAGCCGGCGCGAGCGCGCGCCATGATCCGCGACCCGTGGCTACGGGCGCTGGTGGCGGTGATGTGCGCCATCGCCTCCATCTACCTGGTCACCCTCCTGTGGCAGGTGCTCCAGCAGTTCTCAGACATCCTGCTGCTGTTCTTCCTCGCGTGGCTGCTGGCATTTGTTCTCGAGCCGGTGGTCACGCTCTTGCGTGTGCACGGCCGATTGCCGCGCTCGGCGGCCATTGGACTCACGTACGCGACCCTGCTGGTGGTGATCGCGGTCGGCATCGTGTTGCTGGTCCCGGCCCTCGCGGATCAGATCGGCCAGGTGGTCAGGGACCTGCCCACCTACGCCGATCGGATCGCCTCGGTCTCGAATGATCTCGCTGCCTCGTCCAACACCTGGCTGACCGACCGCGGCAGCCCCGTGCTGGTGGATGCACGGGCGCTGCTTGACCCGGCGGACCTCACCCGCCGCATCGAGGCGCTCGGTCCGCCGCTGCTGAACAACGCCGTTCAGTTGGCAACGGGGGCGGCAACGCTGTTGCTCGAGGCCGTGATCGTCCTGATCCTGTCGTTCTACTTCATGGCAGATGGGCCGCGGATCAGCCACACCGCGATCGCCCTGTTGCCGCCTCGGGCCCAGGACGATACGCGCTATCTCGTGTTCAGCATTCACCGCGCCTTCGCGGGGTTCCTGCGCGGGCAGGTGATCCAGGGCCTGGTGAGTGGCCTCGGTACGGGCCTCGCCATGGCCGCGCTCGGCGTCGAGTACGCGCTCCTCTCGGCCGTCGTCGCCGGAGGCGTGATTCTGATCCCGTTCCTGGGTCCGGTGGTCGCGGTCGGTCTGCCGGTAGCGATCGCTCTGTTCACCAGGTCCGGCTGGGACTGGGCGGTCCTGCTGGTGATCCTGTTCGCTATGCAACAGGTCATCTTCAATGTGCTCTCGCCGCGCATCATGAGCCGGCAGGTCGGCATTCACCCGCTCCTGGTCTTCTTCGCGGTCCTTGCCGGAGCCCGCCTGGCAGGGGTGTGGGGAGCGGTGTTCGGAATTCCCGTCGTGGCCGTCGTGGTGACGATGGTCCTGTTCTATCGGGCCAGCCAGCAAGAGCGGCTCGCACGGCTCCAGGAGCACCTCGCGCCCATGGGACATGAGCGCGGCGGCGCCGATCCACCGGATACGGTTGGCGACGCCGTCCGTGGCGCGGACGACGACCTGGCCCGCGGTGTGCCATCGCCCGTCGGCGCCCCACCCAGGGCGCCCGTATCGTCGTCGGTCCGCTAAGTGGCCCCGGCATGTATCACAGCCGCGCTTTCCGAAGCCACCGCGGCGGTTGTGTCCCGAGGAGACCCTGATTCATCGTGAACAGCCCATCGCGACAATCCGTCCGTAAAGCCGTCATTCCCGCCGCCGGTCTTGGAACGCGCTTTCTCCCGGCCAGCAAATCCGTGCCGAAGGAGATGCTTCCGCTCGTCGACAAGCCCATCATCCAGTACATCGTCGAGGGAGCCGCGGCGTCGGGCATCGAAGAGGTCGTCATCGTCACGGCCGCCTCGAAGCGTGCCATCGAAGATCACTTCGACAGGTTCTGGGAGCTGGAATACCGGCTCGAGCAGGCCGGGAAAGATGTCCTCCTGGCGGTAGCGCGGCGACCGGCGGAGCTCGCCAAGTTCGTCTTCGTCCGCCAGGGAGCGCCGCTGGGCAACGGCCATGCCGTATTGATGGCGAAGGAGGTGATCGGCGAGGAGCCGTTCGCCATGCTGTGGGGGGATGACCTGGTGTTAGCGGATCCGCCCTTCGTACGCCAATTGATGGACGCCTACGAGAGAACGGGCGGCGCCGTGGCGGCAGTGATGCAGGTTCCTGTGGACGATGCCATCAAGTACGGCGTCATCGAGATCGCCGAGCGCCTGGACGAACACCTCTCCCGAGTGTCGCGGATCGTCGAGAAACCAAAGCGGGAAGCGGTGCCATCCAACCTCGCCTCCGTGGCCGGTTACCTTCTCACCCCTGATATCTGGGGTTACCTGGAGGCGACCGCGGCCGGTCAGGGTGGAGAGATCTGGCTCGCGGATGGCGTGCAGCGCATTGCGGAGAAGGGCAGCCTGTACGCCCTGGAGTTCCAGGGCCGCCGCTACGACGCCGGTAACAAGAGCGAGTTCCTGGAAGCCACCGTGGATATCGCGCTCAGTCGGCCGGATCTCGGTCCGGTGCTGCGGGCGTACCTGCAGCGCCGGCTGGCAGAGTGACCCCGAGGAGGTCCAGGAGCTCGTCCCAGGTGTCGACGCACCAGTCTGGCGAGCTCCGCAGCAGCGGCTCGCGCTCCTGAGCGCCCCAGGTCACCGCGCACACCGGCGCTCCGGCCGAGCGCGCCACGGCCACGTCCGCGGCGGTGTCCCCGATCATGAGCACGTCGGTGGCGGGGAGTCCGCCAAGATCATCCAGCGCACGGAAAAGAACGTCCGGGTACGGCTTCGGACGGGGGACCACGTCGATCCCCACGACCGCGGTGAAGAAGTGCAGGAGCCCGGTGTGGCCCAGCATCTGGCGCGCGGTCGTCCCCAGGCGGCCGGTGGCAATCGCCAGCGGCCAACGCTTCGTGGCGGCGATGGCCCGCAATGCCTCAGGCGCACCCTCGATCGGCAGCACCGCGGGAATGACGTCGCGATCGAACAGCGCGCGGTAGTCGGCGATACAGCCGAGCGCCTGCTCCACTGCCGCGGGCGGCAGCACCGTCTCAAAGATTGTCTCCAATGGTAGGCCCGACATCGCTCCCACCGCGGCGACTTCGGCAACCGGAAAGCCGCGCTGCACCAGTACGCGGTTGATAGTCGCTGCGATCAGGTCATGGGTCGCGAGGACCGTCCCGTCCAGGTCGAAGACGAGCGCGGCGAACGGGCGGCTGATGGGCATCGTGGAAGGGTACTCAGCGCCTATCACCGAGCGATGGTGGATTCGCTCGGCGGAAGCGATGGCCCAGCCGCCGTTCGTACCTACAATCCCTGGTTCATGCGCGCGATGCTGGACCTGAACGACCCGAGCCGCCTCCGCACGCCGGTCGCGGGCCCGCGCTTTGCGCGCTGGCTCGACGACATCCGAGACGACGTACCGGTTCCGTCCAGCCCGGAAGCCGGGGCGGCCGATCCGTCCAGCGTCATCCCGTTCGGCTGGGGCGTGCCTGCTCCCGATCTGTACCCGCGCGATGCGCTGGAACGCGCCTATCGCTCCGTCATGCAATGCGATTGGGCACGGGCGCTGGAGTACAGCGACAGCGAAGGCACCCGAGCGCTTCGGACCACGGTCGCGGCCCGCGCGGCGCGGCGCGGGATCCAGGTTGACGTGGATCAGGTGGTCATCACCTCAGGCTCGCTCCAGGGCCTGGATCTCGTCGGCCGTACCCTGCTGGACGATGGCGACACCATCGCCGTCGAAGCGCCCACGTTCATGGGAGCACTCGGGGTCTGGCGGCCGTACCGGCCGCGGTTCCTCCAGATCCCCTTGGATGGCGCCAGTGGGATGGACCTGGACGTCCTGGAGGCCGCGCTGCGGAGCGGCGCGCGGCCGAAGCTCGTCTACGCGCTGCCCAGCTTCCAGAATCCCACCGGGGCGCTCATGCCAGAGGCGAAGCGAGCCCGGTTGCTCCGGCTCGCGCGGGAGTACGACTTCTGTATCGTCGAGGACGATCCGTATGGCGAGCTGTACTACGATGCGGTGACGCCCCTCCCAGTCCGCGCCTTGCCCGGGGCAGACGAGCACGTGATCTACCTCGGATCGTTCTCGAAAATCCTGGCACCTGGGCTTCGGCTGGGCTATGCCATCGCCAGCCGACGCGTCGCTCATCGCTTCACGCTTACCAAGAAGGGCATGGACTTCCATACCGACGGCGTCACCCAGCTCGCCGCGGTCCGCTTGATCGAGGACCCCGAGTTGGATTTCGAGCGCTACGTCGCCAGCCTCCGGCGCGCGTACGCCGAACGCCGCGACGCGCTGTTGGATGCCCTGGCGCGGCAGATCGGCAGCCCCGCTCGTTGGACCCGGCCGGAGGGGGGCTTTTTCGTGTGGCTGGAGCTGGGCGAGCCGATCGACGGACCGCGCCTGGCTCGGGCGGGTCCGCGGCACGGTGTGAGCCTGCTCGCGGGTCAGGAGTTCTTTCCCGGCGGCCAGGCCGGACGGGACGCGGTCCGCCTCTCCTTCTCCTGCCCACGCGCTGACCAGATGGCCGAGGGGGTGGCTCGCATCCGCGCGGCCATCGAGGACGCCCGCGCGTGAAGGCGCTGTTCCTCACCAACGAATACCCGCCGCACGTCTACGGCGGGGCCGGCGTACACGTCGAGTTCCTGACCCGCGAGCTCTCGAAGCTTCCCCAGACGGACGTGGAAGTCCGTGCGTTCGGCGACCAGGACGTCGCCGAGCCGCATCTGCGCGTCCGCGGCTTCGCCGAGCCGGACCTGGCCTGGACGGCGCCCCAGAACGTCCGCGGCGTGTTCGGCACCTTCGCCCGCGACATCGCCTGGGCCGGCCAGGACGTCGACGCGGACGTCGTGCACTGCCACACCTGGTACGCCCACCTGGGGGGAATTTTGGTTAAGCTTGCCTACGGCATTCCCCTCATTGTCACGGTCCATTCGCTGGAACCGCTCAGGCCCTGGAAGCGGGAGCAGCTCGCTGGCGGCTATGACCTTTCTTCGTGGATCGAACGGACCGCGCTCCAGATGGCAGATGCCGTGATCGCGGTGTCTCATGGCACGCGCACGGACGTCCTACGACTCTTCGACATCCAGCCCGAGCGGGTACACGTGATCCACAACGGCATCGACCCAGAGCTGTACCGTGCCAGCGATTCAGTCGACGCCCTCCTGGCGTACGGAATTGACCCGAAGCGGCCCTACGTCCTCTTCGTCGGACGCATCACGCGCCAGAAGGGCATTGTTCATCTCGTCCGCGCCGCGCACCAGATCGATCCATCGGCGCAGGTGGTCCTGTGTGCAGGCGCTCCGGACACTCCAGAGATCGCGGCCGAGATGGAGGCCGCGGTCGGCCACCTTCAGCAAGCTCGGGCTGACGTACTCTGGGTCCGGGAGATGGTGCCGCGCGAGCGCGTTATCGAGCTGTACACGCACGCCGCGGTCTTCTGTTGCCCGTCCATCTACGAGCCGTTTGGGATCATCAACCTCGAGGCGATGGCCTGCGGCACAGCCGTGGTTGCGAGCGCCGTGGGCGGCATACCGGAGGTCGTCGTGGACGGGGAGACCGGCTTACTGGTGCACCTCGAGCAGCAACCGGAGAGTCCGTTCGAGGCGCGCCACCCGGAGCGGTTCAGCACCGACCTCGCAAGCGCGATCAACGTGCTTCTCGGGGACCCCGCGCGGAGGCAAGCTATGGGCCGCGCCGGACGTCAGCGGGTCGAGGCGCAGTTCTCGTGGGGGGCCATCGCACGGCGTACCAGGGAGGTCTACGCCGCGCTGGTTGAAGCCGCCTGACCGAATGCGTGAGCATGCCATTGTCTGGCTCAGCCCGCGCGGGCTGGTAGCTTCGAGCGCCTGGAACCGACGCGGGGCTCAGGCTCAGGCCGCGACGTGCGCGGGCACGGGCACTGGCACCGGGTCCACTGCGAGGCGGAGCGCATCACGAACCTGTTCGATTTCGCCATCCCCGTTGACGCGAGCCAGGACGCCAAGCCGGTCGTAGTGGTCGATCACCGGCGTCGTGTCCCGTAGGTAGACGTTGATGCGGTTCTCCACCGCTTCGCGACGGTCATCTTCCCGCTGGTACAGCACTCCGCCGCAGCGGCCGCACAGCGGCGCGGCCGGAGACGGGCTGAAGCGGTCGTGATAGGTGCTCTGGCAGCTCGGGCAGGTCCAGCGGCCTGAGAGACGGTCCGTCAGGGTTCCCCTCGAGACTTCGAGGTACACCGCACGGCGAATCGGGAGGCCACGCTCGACGAGCGCCGCATCCAAGGCGTGCGCCTGGCCGATCGTGCGGGGAAATCCGTCCAGAAGCGCGCCGTCCGCGGCGTCAGGCTCATTGAGCCGGTGCATGATCATGTCGACCACCAGCGTGTCGGGCACCAGATCCCCGCGGTCCATGTACACCTGGGCAGCTTTGCCCAGCTCATCCCCGCGGTTCCGATGCTCACGCAGGAGGTCGCCGCTGGCAACGTGGGGCACGCCGAGCGTCTCCGCCAGGAACCTGGCCTGGGTACCCTTCCCAGCCCCAGGCGCTCCAAGTAACAACACGACGTCGTGATGCTGTGGCAACTCCATTGTTGCGTCGATCCTCCTCCCGCGGGGGTACGGCGCCCCTACGATAACAAGTTCCGTGCCGGAGCGCCGGAGCGCCGGAGTCGGGATTGCCACGGGGAACCGAGGGGGTGATACCGTGGCCGTCACCCGTAAGGGACGCCGGCAGTGAACATCCGGCGAGAAGCGCGCCCCGTATACGTGCGTGAACCGCCCGGCACCGTCCGTGGATGGGACGGCGCGTGCCGGAACGCGGACCGACAACTCAGCTGCCGGACCATTGCTCGATCTGGGGTCGATCAGCGGTCCGCATTCAAGAAAGGCTCGGAGGGCACATGTCCCGAAAGTCGTCGCTCCTGATTTCTGCTCTCGCCGCGGGGCTCATGGCCTCAATTGGCTGGTCTAGCCTGGCCTCCGCGCAATCCGGCACCACGACGGTGACGATGGCCGCGCAGAACAATTCTGGCATTGCCGGGACCGCCGTCCTAACAGACCTCGGCGGGGGTCGGACGCGGGTCGTGGTCAACGTCACCGATCCCACGGGGGCCGTGGCGAAGGTTGGACACATCCACGACGGCACCTGTGCCACGCTCGGCGGTGTCAGGTACCCCCTGACGACCCTCATGAATGGCCAGAGCACGACTGAGGTCGCGGCCTCACTCGCCGACCTCCGCGCGGGCGTGTTCGCGGTCAACTTCCATCGTGGCGCAACGCCAGAGACCACCCCGGCACCCTACACGTCCTGCGGCAACATCGTCGTGGCAGGCGCCCAGACGACGCCGACGCAGCTCCCCAGGACGGGTGACCTCGGGGACATTGTGCCCATGCTGGCCGCCGCCGGTGCGGGCCTTGCCGGCCTGGGGTACACCCTCCGCCGTCGGGCGCGCTAGCCGCCACTCCCTCTTTTGGCCGCTGTGGGGTGAGGCCGGCTCGGCCTCACCCCACAGCGGTAGATTCTCCGAGGGGCGGTCGGGGGGATGTTGTCCATGCAAGCGTGTTCTCCGCGTGGCCTGGGTGCGCGGGCCTCCGGCCCGCTCCACGCGGGCGACGAAGCGGGCGGGACGCCCGCGCACCCAGGCGTACCCCGCTTCGGGGCGCCACGGCTTCCAGGTGGACCGGGGTAGGTTTTCCCGTTCAGCGAGCGGTACGCGCCCTTCGCCGAGTCGTCCGTCAACACAGGTATGCGGGGTTGTCATCCTTCGGGCGCGGCCGAAGGATCCGTGCTCGTGGGTGCGCGGCGGATCCTTCGCTGCGCTCAAGGATGACAGCTCCTCGGCACGCCTGCCTTGATTGAGTACCCGCACGGCTCGCGTGGCGGCAGCACGCCAATTGCTGCGGTGCCTCGGCCGCGGTCTGCGCTACTCTTGCCGGCGTTCCGGACCGTGGGTAGAGTTACCGCGGGCGTCGACGGAGCGGTCGTGCTCGCGGATTGGGCTTCCGCTGACGCGCAAGCTAAAGGATCCTTCCAGGCCCGAAGTATCACGGCTCGCGAGGCTGCGACGCCTGTCTCACATTCGCGCACCGCACGAACGGAAGCCCTACCCGGTTGCCCGCCCAGACCAGAAAGCGGGCGGATCCAGAGGAGCACACTATGGTCGTGGTTGCCCCACAGCACACCACCCCCGCGGGCAGCAGCCCGCACACAATGCAGGTCACCGTCGCAGGGTCGCGCGTCATTCGCCGACTTTCGGGTGGCGAGCTGGTGTGCGAAGCGCTGATTGCCCAGGGCGTGGCTACGCTGTTCGGCTACCCCGGTGGCGCCGCGCTCCCGTTCTACCGCCAGTTGGACCGGTACCCTGAGCTGCGGCACGTGCTGGTGCGCCACGAGCAGAATGCTGCCCATGCCGCGGACGGATACGCCCGCGCGACCGGGAAGGTGGGTGTCTGCGTGGCCACGAGCGGACCGGGCGCCACGAACCTGCTGACCGGCCTCGCCACGGCCTACATGGACTGTGTGCCCGTCGTCGCGATCACCGGGCAGGTGGCTCAAGCGGCCATAGGCACACAGGCTTTCCAGGAAGTGGACGTGCTGGCGATGGTCGGGCCGATCACCAAGGCGGCGTTCCAGGTGCGACGGGCCGAGGATGTGCCAGCGATCATCGCCGAGGCCTTCCGGATCGCCGCCGAAGGCAGGCCCGGAACGGTGCTCGTGGACCTGCCAAAGGACGTGCAGATGGCGGTGATCGACGTGGAAGGCGAACGCCCGCTCGGCGTCGCTTCTTCGGCGCCTACCGTCTCCGCGCCATCCCTGCCGCCGGACGTGCGATTGGCCCTGGACCAGGCGATCGGGCTGCTACGCCAGTCCGAGCGGCCCGTGCTCGTCGCGGGTCACGGCGTCGTCATTGCAGAGGCCGCGCCGGCGCTCCTCGCGTTCGCGCAAAAGACCAGCCTGCCCGTTGCGACGACCTTACTTGGTCTGGGCTCTTTTGCCGAGCACCATCCGCGGGCGCTCGGCATGGTTGGGATGCACGGCACCGTGCAAGCGAACATGGCGCTGCACCATGCGGACCTGATCATCGGAGTCGGGATGCGCTTCGATGACCGGGTGGTAGGACGCCCGGCCGATTTCGCGCCAGGCGCGCGCATCGTTCACGTCGACGTCGACCCACAATCGTTCGGGCGGGTGGTTAGAGCGGACGTGCCGGTGCTCGCGGACGCGCGAGCAGCGTTCGCCTACCTACTGGAGAACGTGACCTTGCTCTCGCCGACGCGGTGGAGGGCCTGGCACGAGCGTCTCGACCGCTGGCGCGTCGGCCACGCCCGGTGTGGCCAGACCGAGGATACGTCGGATCCCAACGCGGCACCCACGTCACCCGAGGTTATCCAGGCGCTGAGGCGAGTGACCGGCGGCGGGGCAACCATCGTCTCGGACATCGGGCAGCACCAGATGTTCGTGGCGCTCCACCACGGCTTTAGCCGCTCGGGCCAGATGCTCACGAGTGGCGGGCTGGGCACCATGGGCTATGGCCTGCCTGCCGCGATGGGCGTGAAGACCGCCGAGCCGGGACGCCAGGTGTGGGCCGTCGTCGGCGACGGCGGCTTCCAGATGAGCGCGCCCGAGCTCTCGACCCTGGCCGCCAACGGCCTGGCGGTCAAGGTGCTGGTGGTGAACAACCGCTGTTTGGGCATGGTGCGCCAATGGCAGGAGCTCTTCTACGACCACGTGTACAGCCACTCGATCCTGCCCCAGCCCAGCTTCGAGCGGTTGGCCGCGGCGCACGGCGTGTGGTCCACAACCGTGGAGCGCCGAGCGGATCTCGAGCATGCGCTCTGGGAAGCCTCGATGCATCCTGGACCGGCCGTCGTGGATGTCCGGGTGCCGATGGAAGAGACGGTCCTCCCCATGATTCCGGCCGGCGCGTCCCTTGACGAGATCGTGTGCGCCGATCCGGTGGACGTGCGGCTGTAACGAGCTCCAAGTTGCAGGTTGCACGTTGCAAGTTCAGAGTTTGGAGTTCCGGTGACCCATTCGACGGGTTCCGCTCCGCCGCGACGGAGATCCCTCGCCCGCGGTGCGCTTCTAAGCGCGGAGCGGTGAACTTAGAACTTGGAGCTTGGAACTTGGAACTTGGAACTCGCTTCGTCCTTTCCGCTGCGCCGGTGGCGGCTCGTGGCCGACGCGGATCCGGTAATTGAAACGCTGACGGAAGCGGTCGTAGAAGCTCACGTCGCGGAACGTGACGAGGCGGAACTCCCGCGGATCAGCGTGGACGTGCGCAACGTCGCCTGGAAGGAAGTCGTCGAACGTCTCCTGGCCGTCGACGCACACGTTGACGGGGAAGCGGCCATTCTGCACCACGGTGATGGGGGTGCTCTGCGAGACCTCGAACGAGCCACGCATCGGCGTGTGAGCGCAGATCGGCGTCACCGTGAAGGAGCTGCTCCCGGGCGTGAGGACCGGGCCACCCGCGGCGAGGTTGTAGGCGCTGGAGCCAGGCCCATTCGCGACGATCAGCCCGTCTCCGGGGATCGGGTTGAGGTACTTGTCATCGATGTACAGCTCCAGCATGGCGATTTGCTGGCCGCCGCCGCGCACCACGTAGGCATGAAACACGGCATCCTGTACGCCCCATAAGCGTGCCACCTCCTCGCCCCCCCGTTCGACGACCACGGCGATTGTCGGGTCCGCGCGGACGAGATAGTTCCCCCGAAGCACCTGTGCCAGACGGCTCTCCCAGCGTCGGCGGGGAACACTTGCCAGGAACCCGAACTGCCCGAAGTCGATGCCCAGGACGGGTATGTCACAGCCGGCCCGGGCCGCGCGGACCACGGTTCCGTCTCCGCCCAGAACGACCTGTATATCGGCTTCCCGGGAGCTCTCGGCGAAGACCTCTCGCTCCCGGAGCCAGCCGCGGATGGTTTCCGCCAACTGGACGGCATCCGGCTTTCGCGGGTCAGCATCCACGCTCAGATGGCGCGGTACGGGCGAGGTCGTTCGGCGGCTCGGCACGGTAGGCGAGATTGTGCAGGGTTGCCGCTCGCCGGCGCGCCGAGGCACCTCGAGAGCAGCGAGCCGCCAACAGCGTCGGGGCTGCCGGGCGGCTCGCGCAGAGGCGGAGAACAGGTGCCGCGGTTAGAGGTCGCGTACCAGTTTCACGACTTTGCCGCGCACTTCCACCTGGTCGGCGGCAACGTAGATCGGGTCCATGGCCACGTTCTTGGGCTGGAGGCGCACCCGGTCGCCTTCATGGTAAAAGCGCTTGAGGGTGGCGCCGCCGTTCGGCGTGTCGTCGTTGATAACCGCGACCACGATGTCCCCGTTCCGCGCGTGGCTCTGCTTCTGCACCACGACGATGTCGCCATCGTCGATGTGGTCCTCGATCATCGAGGTCCCTGCCACTCGGAGCGCATAGCAGCCGTCCGGGAGCGACCCTGGGGTAAACTCCAGGAAGTCCGTGGCATCTTCGATGGCTTCAATGGGCGCGCCCGCGGCAATCCTGCCCAGGACTGGGACGCGCAGCATCCGGGGAGCGGAACGACGGCTGGCGGTGGAGCCACCTACGATCTCTAACCCGCGCGAGACCTCGCGGTCGCGACGAATCAGGCCCTCGCGCTCGAGCGCCCGGAGGTTGTAGTCAACCACCGAGGTGGAGGAGATGCCCACCCGGTCGCCGATCTCGCGGATGCTGGGGGGATACCCCCGATCAACCACGTACTCCTGAATGTATGACAGGATGCTCCGCTGCCTGTCCGAGAGCTTGCGTGCCACGACTTCTCCTCCACCGGCCCGGCACGGGAGCCTGACGCGATTCCCTCGTGCCTACGGCCCACTCGCTGGGCAATCCTGCACCCCGAGCAGTGACGCGAACGCCTGCGCTCGGTTTTCGCCTAGAACAGGCGTTCGAAACGAATATAGCAGCGCCCGAGCAAACTCGTCAATTGATCACGCTTGCTCGGGTGCCGGTGCAGGACGCTCCGAGGCCGACGGCGGAGCCACCGGTGGCGGGCGCCGGTGCGCAAGCGGCCACTGCGTGGCGTTAGCTGGCGGCCGGAGCCGCCTTCTTCCTGGCAGCCGGCTTCTTCGTGGGCGCACCCTCGGGCGCGGCTGCACCCATGGCGGGCGCCTTCGCCGTGGCGGGCGCCTTCGTCTTCGCGGCGGCCTTCGGCGCAGTGGCCTTCGGGGCCTTCGCAGGCTTCGGCGCCTTCGCCGTCTCCTCGGCCGCCGTCGGTTCCGCCATTGACAACTGGTGCAGGCGGGACATCAGGCGAGACTTGCGTCGGGCGGCGGCGTTCCGATGCAGCACGCCATGGCTGGCCGCTCGGTCAAGCGCGCGCGCTGCTGCACGCACGTCGACGACCGCGCTGTCCGCAGCTTCCGCCACGGCCGCGAGGGCCTTCTTCACGTAGGTCTTCACCGCCGATTTGATCGGCTTATTAATCGCGGTGCGCTTCTCAGCCTGCCGCGCCGCCTTTTGTGCGGATCTCTTGTTCGCCAACTGTGCAGCTCCCTGCGCTGGGTTCGGTCCTGGACCGCTTCTCTGTCCGTGGGTCGTGTGAGACCGCGAGTATACGGCTCTGGACCGCCAGACGCGGATCGGATCCATTGCATGCGCCATACTCGACGTGTGGACGCCTCGACCGGTCCGAACCCCGAAGACCCGACCGTCACGCCTCCGCTGCGGATTGCCCTGGCCCAGATCAATGCGACGGTCGGGGACATCGACGGCAACACTCGCCGCATCCTGGACGCCATGCGTGCCGCCGAAGAGGCGGGTGCCGAGCTCGTCGCGTTCCCAGAGCTGGCTCTCACCGGGTACCCACCGGAAGACCTGCTGCTGAAGCCGGCCTTCATCAGCGCAAACCTCCGCGCGCTCGACCAGATCGCTCGGGCGTCGCGGGACTGCGTGGCCATCGTGGGGTTCGTCGACCGCCAGGATGACATCTTCAATGCCGCGGCCGTCCTGCACGGCGGCCGGGTCGTGGCGCGGTACCACAAGCAGTACCTCCCGAATTACGGGGTGTTCGACGAAGACCGCTACTTCCGCCGGGGCATCGAAGCGCCTGTATTCAGACTGGGCGAGATCACCATCGGCGTCAACATCTGCGAGGACATCTGGTACGCGGTGGGCCCCACGAACGCGCAGAGCCTGGCGGGGGCGGAGCTGATCGTGAACATCAACGCCTCGCCGTTCTCCGACGAGAAGCGCAGCTATCGCCGCAAGATGCTCGCGACGCGCGCCGGCGACAACCAGGTGGCCGTGGCCTACGTCAACCTCGTCGGCGGCCAGGACGAGCTGGTGTTTGACGGCGCCAGCATGGTCTTCGCACCGTCCGGCGACATGCTGTGCCATGGCAAGGCCTTCGCGGAGGACCTGGTGATCGTCGACGTGGACGTGGCCGGGGTCTTTCGCGCCCGCCTGCACGACCCGCGGCGGCGCAAAGCGCACCTGGGGCAGCCCGTCACCCGCTCCGAGCCGATCGTCATCGCCGAGCGCCGTACCGTGCCCGAGCGCGCGCCGCGGGCCGTGTGCATGGCAGACGTGGAGATCAGCCGAGTCGAGGAGATCTACCGGGCGCTGGTCCTGGGCGTGCGCGACTACATGCACAAGAACGGCTTTACCCGGGCAGTCCTGGGACTCTCCGGGGGCATCGATTCGAGCCTCGTCGCCGCCGTTGCCGCCGACGCCATCGGCGCCGAGAACGTGCTGGGCGTCAGCATGCCTTCACGCTACTCGAGCCAGCACAGCAAGGACGATGCACGCGACCTGGCCGAAGCCCTCGGCATGGAGTATCGGGTGGTGCCCATCGAGCGCGGGTTCCAGGGCCTGCTGGACACCATGGCCGAGACTTTCGCGGGCCTGAAGGAGGACGTCACCGAGGAGAACATGCAGGCCCGCGTTCGGGGACAGATCCTGATGGCGATCTCGAACAAGCTGGGCCACCTGGTGCTCACCACGGGCAATAAGAGTGAGGTGGCCACGGGGTACGCGACGCTCTATGGCGACATGGCCGGCGGCTTCGCGGTCATCAAGGACGTGCCGAAAATGCTGGTCTATGCTCTGTGCCGCCACCGCAACGCCGTTGGCGCGCGCCCCGTCATCCCGGAGAGCGTGCTCACCAAGCCCCCCTCGGCTGAGCTGAGGCCGGACCAGACCGACCAGGACTCACTTCCCCCGTACGAGGTGCTGGACGCCATCCTGGAAGCCTATGTGGAAGATGACCGCCCCATCCAGGAGATCGTCGCCTGCGGGCAGTTCGACGTGGAAGTCGTGCGCCAGGTGATTGGACTGGTCGACCGCGCCGAATACAAACGACGCCAGGCAGCCCCGGGTATCAAGGTTACGCCGAGGGCGTTCGGCCGGGATCGGCGCCTGCCGATCACGAACCGGTTCCGGGAGTAGGGCCGAGTTCCAAGTTCCATGTAGCAAGTTCCAAGTCGGCTGGGGCGGCTCGTCTCCTGAGAACTGCTACCTCGCCTGAACCAGCCGATTTCATGCTCGGTCATGCCGCGTCGATGGCATGCGCGATTGCGCACTTGCAACTTGGAACTTCGAACTTCGAACTTCGAACTCGTCCTAGAGACGGCTGCAGAGGTGCGCGACGGTCAGCTCTAGCGCCGCCTCCACCTCCAGCTCGCCGGTCTTGACGCCCCGGTCGAGCGCGAGCAGCAGCTCCAGGGCCCGCTCGATTTCCGCCACCGAAAAGGCGGCGGCCTGCTCCATCTGCTTCGGCAGCGCCCGCGGGTTCACGCCGAACGCGCTCTCCATGCTCGATCGTTCGTTTCTCGGCAGGCTGCCAAGCTCGCGGGCCACCAGCAGGCGGCGATACAACGGGGCGACGTCGGCGCCCAGGAGCTTCATCGGCTCTTCACCTTGCAGGTACAGCCGGCGTAGCGCGGACAGCGCCTGGGCCAGGTTGCGCGCGGCCAGCGCATCCAGGAGCGCCCAGGTGAGGGTCTCCCGACCCACCACCAGTGCGCGCACGTCCTCGCGCGTCACCGGCTCGCCGTCCGCGACGTAGCAGGCCAGCTTGCGAATCTCCGTGTCGATGCGCCGCAGATCGTCGGCGCCCAGTTGCGCCAGCTCACGCACGGCGGATTCGTCCAGGTCCACGCGGCGCGTCCGGGCGCGTTTGCGGACCCACTCGGTCATCCCGAAACCTTCGGGTCTGGGGAACGGCATCACGTGTCCGCGTCCCTCGGGGATCGCCTTCTGGATGGGCGCCACGTCAACCTTGCCGGCCTCCACAAATGCGATAGAGGTGGTGAACGGCACGTCGTGCAGGTAGGCCAGCAGGGCCGCGGTCTCGTCGGCCGTGCCCGCGCTCCGGGAGGCTCCTTTCGCGCCGCGCCGCGCACCCCGGCCGCTGCCGGCCCCCACGCCCTGGAGCTTTCCCAATAGCCCGGACACCACCACCATCCGACGATCGGCCAGAAACGGCAGCGAATCTGCGGCTGCCCGCAGCGCGGCAACGCTCGCCTCGCCCTCCGAGATGACCGTGAGGTTGTGCTCACCAGCCGGCAACGCCCGCATGCGGCCTTTGAGCGAGCGGACGGCGTCGTCACGCGCGACCACGTCGTCGCCATGGAGGATGTACACCCATCCGCCAGAGGAGTTCACGCCGCGCCGCTCCCCGCGGTGGCGCCGATGCGACGGGTGTGGGTGTACACGTTCATGCTGCCCTGGCGTACGTAGCCGCAGACCGTCACGTTGAGCCGCTCGGCCACCGCGAGTGCAAGGTTCGTCGGACTCGTACGTGAGGCCACGATCGGCACGCCCATGATCGCTGCCTTGAAGAGCATCTCGCTGGACACCCGGCCGGAAGCGACGAGGATCCCGCCCTTGGTGGGCACCCCAGCGATCAGCGCTTGCCCCTGGAGCTTGTCCAGCGTGTTATGTCGACCAATGTCCTCCGCCACGAGCCGCGGCTCGTCGCTGCCAGGAAGCGCGAACACCGACGTGTGGATCCCACGCGCCGTTCGGTACAGATGGGCGCGGTCGTACAGGGCACGCATCAGGCCGTACACGCGCGCTGGCGGTACGGGCAGCGCAGGTTCCTCGTCCTCCACCCGGAACCGCTCCACGTCGGCAAGATATTTGCCAAAGCTCACCCCGCCGGTGCAGCCGGAGGTCAGGATCTTCCGCGGCGGCACGTCCGGGAAGCCGTGCACCAGGCGCACCTCCGCCAATCGGTCCTCGAGGCACACGCGCAGCAGGTCGATCTCGTCAGGCCCCTCGATCAGTCCTTCGATGTACAGAAACCCGACGACCAGCGACTGGAGGTCACACGGGCTGCACATGAGGCTCACGAGCTCACGCTCGTTGACGACGATCGAGAAGCGGATCTCGCCGACCACGGGCAACACCGCGGCCGCCGCGGCGTCGCCGACAAAGCGCTGCACCGCACGCGAGACCGTCGGCGCGAGTGCGAGCTCTGGCGGCACGTCCGGAACCTCTGGCGCTTCGCCCACCTGGTCTCTCTCGCGAACCTCGATCATCATACCTTCGCCCCTCAGGCTAACCCGAAAGCCTCAGCGGCGGAGCGCCCGCCGTGCCACCCCTCCAGCCTGCCATGCTTGCACCTGGAGCCAGCGTGCTCAGTCCAGCGATGCCAGGTCCTCGGCCCATTCTGATTCGGGGATCGACAGCTCCAGCGTGAAGCCAGCGCCGGCGGGCCGCCGGTAGCCATGCTGGGTGGCCTCGGCGTCCACGTCTGCCGTGGCCGCGTCCTCGAACCCCAGTAGCTCCGCGGGGGCCGGCTCACGGGCGGTGACCAGTTTCAAGAAGCCCCGGCAGCGCTCGCACACGTGAACGGTGGGAGTCGCATCGTCCACCGGCCGCGGAGCTCGCATGGCCGTAGCGCCGGCGTTGCCGCAATATGGACACGCGTTTGGCAGTGCCGCCCAGCCCCAGCCGCAGGCGCCGCAGCGGAGGCGCCGCGCCTGTTGCGATTCAACCAGCTCACCCAGGAGCGGCCAGGCTCCGCAAATCGGGCAATAGCCGCGAGTCCAGGCCGCGTCGCCCGTGGGCACGAGAGGGCCGATTGCGCGGGCGTAGGCGCGCAGCGACGGGCCCACGGCGAGGATGCTGAGAGCCACGATCTCATCTGGATCGGCGGCGGCGTGGACGGCCATCTCTCGAAGGTGCTCCCGATGCTGCACGAACGCCTCTCCAAAGAGCCGCCCGGGATCCCCGGGCGCATCCCAATCTCTCGCGGCTTCGACCACCTGCCGAGGGGCAATCAGGGCCGACTGAACCGGGGACGTGGACAGGTGCATGGCCGCGACCACACGCCGCAGGCGGCTGTAGAGCTCCGCGGCATGCTGCACGTCCACGACCACCGGCTCGCCGTGCAGCAGTGGCGTACCGGCTCGCAGCTTCTCGCGAACCCGCTCCCGCGGCAGGGGGAATCGCTCCACCCGCGGCGGACGCGGCACATCGAGTGCAGCGCGGGTGAACTCCGCCTGAATGTCCGCCGCGTCGGCAACGCCCGGGGGCTTCATCGAACGCACATGCGCCAGCCGGGCTTCCAACCGTCGGAGCAGCATGTCGGAACTCAGCATCCGCGCCAGCCGGTCGCCCGAGGCGTATCGACGGGCGGCTTCGCCAGGATCCCCTTGGCGGACTCAGCAGGCATCGGCCGAACGGCCCACCGCGCCCAATCCGCGGCCACCGTGAACACCCAGGCCGTTCCCGCGCACTGTCATGCGACGCCATTGTCGAGCATCACGCCCCGCGCCGGTGCGGGCGGCGGATGGTGGCCGTGTGGTGGCAGCGGTATGCACCAAAGCGCCCAGGAGCCATGTGATCACAAGACGCTGGGGCAGGGTCGGCCTATACTTCGCCCCTCAGTGAGGGAGGATCGCGGTGTTCAGCAGGAAGTCTGATGACCAGGAGTGGAGCCGGTTTCGCGGCGCACTCGCTCGTGACCGCGACCGTGAGGACGCGCCGCAGTCCACCGCTGCCGCCGAGGCGCCAGATCCGCCGCACGCGACGCCGGCCGCCCCGCCGCCCAACATGGTGGTCGCTCCCCAATCTTTCGCACCGATCACCCGGGGCGCACCCGAGCCGCAGATGGGTCCAACCCAGCGGCCACGTCAGGGCGGCATGCCCGGCGTCGATGGCGATGTCGAGACGCTCATCGGTGAGCGCACCTCGTTCGAAGGCACGCTGAAGGCCGCGGGCTCGATCCGCATCCTCGGCACCGTGCAGGGTGAGATCGAGAGCAAGGGCGCCGTGATCGTCGACGAACGGGCGACCGTGAAGGCCAAAGTGACCGCCAGCCAGGTCATCGTGGCTGGCCTGGTGGATGGCCAGATCCAGTGCGACGGGCGCGTGGAGATCCGCCCCAGCGGACGGGTGAAAGGCGAGATCCAGGCCGGAGCCCTGATCGTGCAGGAGGGCGCCTACTTCGACGGCAGCTCGCACATGCAGGAGCCGCCATCGCCCCAGGCGCTTCGGGCCTGACCGCGAGAACGGGAACCAGGGTGAGCCGGCCTGCTACGGGGCCGGGTATTGCAGCGAACGCCGGACGCCGAGCCCATGGCCACGGATGTGCTTCCGTCGCGTCGCGGGGCGCATGGAACGCGCTACGCCGATCGACCCCGCGAGCGCGATCTGTCGACCTGGCGCTACACTACCCTTCGATGATCCTGAGCGAGGGCATGGAGCTGGTCGTCGTGTTCACGGTGATCATGCTCAACCTGGTCGTACTGGTCTGGCTGCAGCGCTGGTCGGGGCTCACCTAGCCCGCCACACCTGCTCGCCATCGGCAAGCACCGACACCCGCCGGTCCTCCCCGACCGGCCACAGATCCCATACGTCGCCGGACCGAGTTTCCACGCCCACCAGACCGTCACGGTCGGTGCGTATCCGCAGGTCCGCGTCCGCGTCCGAGCGGCCCCCTAGCGCGAGCGTCAGCGCACCAAAGCGCAGGGCAGCCGAGCCTCCGCCGTCGGCCCGATCCGCGGCCACCGCAAGCTGTCCGCCCGGAAGCTCCAGGGTGTCTGAACCACCCGGCTCCACCAGGGTCCGCGGCGGGTAACGGCGGAGCGCTTCCGTAAGCGCAACGCGACCTTCCACGTCGAGCGCCACCGCCAGGTCCAGTTGGCGCTCCCACGGGGGGAGCAGCTCGGCCACGGCTGAGGCCAGCGCGGTGGGATCTGCCCTGCCCGATACCACCACGATGGTGGCACCCTCCGGTAGCCGAGCCGCCGCGGCGTAACCGCGCCCGAGCGCCATGACCTCCACCCGAGCCGCGGAATCCGGCCGAGCCGCTGCGGCGATTCCAGACGCCACGAGCGCGGCCGATAGCACGCCGGCGGCGAGCCGGGCGGGCAGCCGCCGACGACGCCAGCGGAGGCGCGCCCCGTCGAGGAGGTCCCGTCCTTCGGGCAGCCCCAGGAGTCCCCAGGCCAGTACCGGCACAGTCATCGCCACGCCCGCGGCCGGGGGCACGTTACCCAGGTACACCATCGCCCGTGGCAGTTGACTGGCGAGCCGCGCAACCTCCGACAACAGCGTGGCCGGCAGCCACACCGCCCACGCGGTCACGGCGCCAAGCTCGCCGAATGGGAGCGAGAGCGCCAGCCCGAAGCTCGCGGCCATGATCCAGGGGATGAGCGGCGCGGCGAAGACGTTGGCGACCGGTGCGACGACGGAAACCTGGCTGAACTGGACCAGCAGCAGCGGAAGCGTCGCCAGCTCGGCCGACAGCGTGAGCGAGAGTGGCTCGGCAGCCCACCGCGGCAGCCGGGTCCGCGCAATGGCGGGCGCAATGCGCGGGTGGAGCAGCACGAGACCCAGCGTCGCGGCAAAGCTGAGCTGGAACCCCACGTCGGCAAGCACCGCTGGGTCGAACAGGGCCATCGCCACGGCCGCGAGCACGAGGCTGGTCAGCGGGTCGGCAACGCGCCCGACGGCAGTGCCCAGGAGCGCCGCGCAGGCCATGAGGGCTGCCCTGATGGCCGAGGCCGGCGCTCCAACCAGCCCCGTGTACAGCACGATCCCGGTGATGGACAACGGGATGCTCCACCAGCGCCCGAGGATTCGGCGCGACACGACTCCGACAAGAGCCGCGACGACTACCACGTTGTACCCCGACACCGCGACCAGGTGGCCAAGCCCAGCGGTACGCATCTCCAGCCGCGCCTGCTCCGAGAGTCCGGCCGTGCCGCCGAGAAGGGTGCCCAGTGCCAGCGGCCCCTGCGGCGACGGAAGGTAGCGGCCAAAGCCGTCCTCCACCGACTGGCGGAGCCTGTCAAACGGGTTGCTTGCCGTCATGGCGGAGCGCTGGGCCGAGATCACCCGCTGAAGGACCGGGAACGACAGGGCCCCGCGGGCGCCCTGTCGTTCGGCAACCGGAGTGGCTCGCAAGAGTCGGCCCGTGGCCTCCACGAGGTCCCCGGGCCCGAGCGACTGCGCGGCTGCCCCCACCGCGGCAACCTCGACCAAGGGCAGGGACGATTCGAGCACGGTCGCCCCCACCGTGCCCGAGGAGACACGGGTCAGCCGGAGCCGAAAGAGCGTGGCGCGTCCACGGCCCGACGGCTCACCTTCGACCGTGCCCGTGAGGGAGGCCGGCTCGCCGAAGTAGGGCGTGAGCGGGTTCGGCCCCGGCAGCGCCACCCCGGAGCGGAGTGCCCCGAGCGCAACCACCAGCAGGGCGGCGCCCATCCAGCCCAGCCCACCCGGTCCGCGACCCAGGACCGTCCCGACCATGCCGACGGCCGCGGCGAGGGCGGCACCCAGCGGGTCCACGGCCCGAGCCAGGCCCAGCGCCGCGCCGGCCAGGAAGAGTGTGCCGAACCCGACGCCTCTCACATTGGCACCCGGCGCCGGGGCTCAGTCCACCGTGAGCAGGTCTTTGATTCGGCCGAACGTCGCGGCGTTCACAATCTTCAAGTCGAGCAGGTCCTCCACGCGCGTAAACCGTGCCTTCTGGCGCTGCTCGAGGATCCGCTGCGCGGTCACCGGCCCCACCCCTGGCAACGTGTCCAGCTCCGCGGCCGACGCCGTGTTCAGGTTGATGCGGCCGGGCTTCTGGGGAGCCCCCGCCGCCTCAGTGGACCGCTGGACGGGCTGACCCACCGGCGGCGCGGCCGGTCGTGGATCGTCGCCCGCCAGCGGCGCAGCCGCGCTCGTGGAGGCGGTAGCCCGTCGTGGAATCGTGACGCGCTGCCCGTCGGTCACTTTTGCCGCCAAATTCAAGGCACTCTCGTCCGCGTCCTCGCTCAGGCCGCCGGCCTGGCGGATGGCATCGGCGAGACGCCCATCCGGATCCAGGCGGTACACCCCGGGGTCACGCACCGCCCCGGCAACCTGCACCACCAGCGGGACGGGGGTAGGCCGCGCGACCGACTGCACCACCCTTGTCCCGGCGCCCGGCTGGATCACCAGCAGGTACACCAGGAAGACCGCGCCAGCGCCCGCTGCCCCGGCCCCGAACCAGGCCCAGCGGCCACCAGCGGCCAGCGGAGGTGCGCTCGACGATGGTACGTTCGCCATGCCGGTGCCGCCATGCTATGCAAGCTGGCAGTCTCGGCGCTGACGCGGTTGCCGGCCCTTCCGCTTCAGGCACACGCGGGATCGTCCGGTGCCTTTTGCGCGCAGCCTCGGCGGCTCGCCACAATCACTGGCATGGGTAGGAAAGACAAAGGACGAGAGATCTGCATCACCTGTGGGCAGACCTTTCACAAAAAGCTCACCAGCAAGGAGCTGCGCTGCACGAAGTGCCGCAAGGCCGAGAAGAAGGCGGCATAGCACTCCTTCGCTCGCACGCATACCATTTTCATCCACCGCGTTGTGGGCGGCGCCCCGGGTGCAGAAGCGAACACGAATCGCTTCTGCACCCGGGGCGCCGTCGCGTCGTCGGCATCGCGCCTGGCACCCGCGGTCACGAAACGGCCGTATGGGCGGACCGTCTTTCCACGCGGGGACCGCTCACACGGCGCGGCGCCCGCGTTTCCGGACGCATGTGGCGCAACAGGAAATACACGGCGCGGTCCGAGTGTTGCGACACTCAAGGTTCTACAACGTGCAAGAACGTGTGCGCCGCCAGATGACCGTGCGCCGGGTCGCCCTGGTCAGTCCCCATACCTGCCCCCTCGCGGAGCTTGGAAGCTGGGAGACTGGTGGGATGAACGTCTATCTGCGTGAGCTGGGCCAGGCGCTCGCCCAGCAGGGCGTGCAGGTCGACACGTTCACGCGACGCCAGGCGTGCGAAGCCCCCGACGTGGAGGAGTACGTGCCGGGGGCACGGGTAATCCACCTGGACGCTGGGCCGCAGCGGCACCTGGATAAATACGACGTCCTGGACTACCTGCCGGATTTCGCCTGCGCGCTCCAGCGCTGGCGGACCGTCAGCGAGGCCACGTACGACGTGGTCCACGCGCACTACTGGCTGGCCGGGCGGATTGCACCGGCGTTCGCCCAGCGCTGGAATGCTCCATTGGTGACCACGTTCCACACCCTTGGCACGCAGAAGAACGCCGTGGCGGAGCAGGCGATCGAGCGTGAAGAGGATGTCCGGAACGATGTCGAGCGACGTCTATTCAGCGCTTCGGACCTGGCAATCGCCTCGACGGAAATCGACCGCACGAATCTGATCAGGGCGTTTGGCACGGGCACGCCCATCGAAGTGATACCCGGCGGGGTGAACCTCCAGCGCTTTCAACCTCGCGCACGAGCGGAGGCCCGGGCCGAGCTGGGATTGGGCGAAGGGCCCATCGTCCTGTTCGTGGGCCGGCTCCAGCGCCTGAAAGGTGTCGAGGTACTCCTACGCAGCCTCGCCGAGATCGGTGGCGACGAGGTGGGCCGGCCGCCGGTGCAGGCGTTGCTGGTGGGCGGGAAAGGCGCGCCGGCCGGCGGCCGCCGTTCGCCGGAAGCTGCCGAGGCGGTCCGCCTCCAGAAGCTCGCCGCCCAGCTGGGGATCAGCGACCGGGTGACGTTCGTCGGCGCGGTCCAGCCGGACCGCCTGCCGCTCTATTACGGCGCCGCCGACGTCACCGTCATGCCCTCCAGTTACGAGTCGTTCGGGCTCGTCGCCGTGGAGTCGCTGGCCTGTGGAACCCCGGTTGTAGCGAGCAGGGTTGGCGGGCTGACGAGCATCGTCCGCGAGGGTGAGACCGGCTTCCTCGTGCCCTGGCGTGATCCTCGGCTCTTCGCCGAGGCGATCGAGCGGGTGATCTGGGATCCCGCGCTCCGCGCGCAGATGGCAGCGGCCGCGCGCCCGTCGGTGCTCCGCTTCGGCTGGGATGGGATCGCCGCGCGCCACATTGCTGCCTACGACGCGCTCCGGGCTGGCCAGCCGCGTGCCGTGGGCCGCCACGCCTGAGACGCGCCAGACGCTCCTCACGCCCGCCGTCGACCGGCACTGACCGCGGCTGAGGCGCGGACCCGAATCTCGAGGCATCTCGATTTCGTGATGCCCCTTCGGGGCCGATGCCGGCGCCCCGGCCGGTGGATTGGAGTGGAGGCTCGCGGCTCGTAGAGTTGTGGGCAGTGGAAAACCGTGGGGAAAAGTGGGAGGGAATGGGGATAAGTCCCCGTCTCGCTGGTGCATCCGGAGCAGGGGGGTCGCGCTCGTAGCGCTGCCATGTTTCTCGGCGAGTACGACCATTCGGTGGACGACAAGGGGCGTCTGGCGATCCCAGCCAAGTTCCGCGCCTCGCTCGAGGAGGGCCTATTCATTACCCGGGGGCTCGAGCGCTGCCTCGTCGTCTTCGACGTCGACGCCTGGCGCACGATGGCCGAGCGGGTCCAGGCCCTGAACCCCTGGCAGGGCGACGCTCGCCGCATGCAGCGCCACTTCTTTTCCGGCGCGGTCCAGGCCCAGCCGGACAAGCTCGGGCGCGTGGTGCTGCCCCAGTACCTGCGCGATTACGCCGGCATCGCCTCGGACGTGGTGGTGGTGGGCCTGTGGGACCGCGTCGAGATCTGGGCGCGCGAGGAATGGCAGCGCGAGCGGTCCGAGGCTGAGACCAACAGCGCGGCCCTCGCCGAGCATCTCGCGGGCTCCGCGTGAGCGCGCCATGGAGACGCCCAGCGACGCCAGACTCGCGGATGAGGAAAGTCGTCCAGCAGCCGCGGCGCAACACCCGCCCGATCACCACCGCTCCGTGCTGCTCGACGAGGTCCTCGAAGCGCTGCAGCCGCACGGTGGGATCGGCTTTACAGCGGTGGACTGCACCACCAACGGCGGCGGGCACACCGCGGCGCTGCTCGAACGCTCTTCGCCCGATGGACGCGTGCTTGGCCTCGATGCTGACACCTCCGCGCTGGCCCTGGCGCGCGTTCGGCTCGCGCCCTTCGACGGCCGCTTCGTGCTTGCCCAGTGCAACTTCCGCGACCTCCCGCGGGCAGCAGCCGAGCACGGCTTCGGGGGCGGGGTGCACGCCGTGATCGCGGACCTGGGGCTTTCGTCCGTGCAACTAGACCTGTCTGGCCGAGGCTTCTCCTTCCAGGGCGACGAGCCGCTGGACATGCGCTTCGACGAGGCCGCTGGCACCGCCACCGCGGCCGACCTGCTCAACACCCTCGACGAGGCCGAGCTTGCGGCACTCTTCCGTGAGTATGGCGAAGAGCCTCGGGCGCGCCGGCTCGCCAGCGTGGTGATCCGCCGCCGCGAGCGTGCGCCCTTCGCCCGCACCGGCGACCTCGTGGCCGCGGCGATGCAGGCGCTGGGGCCGCGGCGGGGGCGGACGCACCCCGCCACGCGCGTGTTCCAGGCACTGCGGGTCAAGGTCAACGATGAGCTTGGCGCGCTCGACGCCATGCTGGACGCTGCCCTCGCGGCGCTCCACCCCGGTGGGCGGCTGGCCGTGATCACCTTCCACTCGCTGGAGGACCGCCTGGTGAAGTGGCGCTTCCGTGGCTGGGCGCAGCCGGAAGAGGGCGTTCCCACGGCGCGCATCCTGACCAGGAAGCCGATCGTGCCCTCGGATGCCGAGGTCCGCCACAACCCGCGTGCGCGCAGCGCCAAGCTGCGCGTCGTCGAACGCCTCGCTCCCCACGTGGAGGTACCTGCCTGACCCATGGCCCTCCTCGCCGATCGCCAGAACCGCCAGCGTTCAGCTCCCACCGCGCCGCCGCGTGGTGACGCTCCTCGCCCGAACGGGCTCGATGGAGCAGCCGTGCTTCGCGCGGCGGCCGCGCACCGCCCCTCGGCGGGCGTCCGCGCCGCGGCCGCCGCGCGGACGGGAGGCGTCCCGTTGCGCTGGATTGTCGGTGGCGTGACGCTCGTGCTCGGCCTTGCCCTGACCTACCTCGTCCAGACCGGCGGTGTCGCCACCACCGGCTACGACATCCAGCGCCTTCAGGCGGCCCGTGCCGATTGGCAGTTGAAGAATGACCAGTTGCGGCTTGAGCTCGCAAAGCGCCGCTCGCTTGCCTGGGTCGAAGCGGAAGCGACCTCCCGCCTGGGCATGCAGCGGCCCGCGAGTGTGACGTACCTCGGCGCTCCCGCCGCGGGCGCCCGGTAGGGACGGGGAGGACGGACGGCAGCCATGGCGCTCCGCGAAGGCCCCGTTTCGAGGCTAGGAGCCATCTTTGGCCACCCTGCCGCTTTCCGGCTAGCCTCCATGTCCACGCTCTTCCTGGGCTGCGCCGCGGTCCTGGTGTGGCGCCTGTTCACGCTCCAGGTCAACGAGTCGGACCGCTTCCAGCGCCTGGCGGCGGACGAGCGACGCGCGCAGTTGCCACTGCCGGCCCGGCGCGGGGCGCTCCTGGATACCAATGGCAGCCCCCTCGCGATCACTGTCCTCTACGACGCGGTGTGGGTCAACACGCCCCAGGTCACCGATCCAGAAGGCGTGTCACAGAAGCTCGCGCCGGTCGTCGGCATGCCCGCGGTGGACGTCAAGGCCCTCATTGCGGAGGGCAAGGGGCGTCCCGTGATGCTCAAGGCCAGGCTGTCCGCGGCCGTAAGCGAGCGCGTTCGCGCCCTCAAGATTCCCGGCGTGTACATGGAGCAGGCGCCCGCCCGGGAATACCCGGATGGCAGCCTGGCCGCCCAGGCTCTTGGCTTCGTCGGCAGCGATTTCAAGGGCCTGGGCGGCGTCGAGCTCAGCTACGATGCCGAGCTTGCCGGTAAGCCCGGTGCCGTCGATACAGAAACGGACACCAGCGGCCAGGAGATCACGCTCGGCCGCAGGGTCTTGACCCCCGCGACGGAGGGCTCGGACCTCGTTCTCACGCTCGACCGCTACGTCCAGAGGGTGGCAGAGCGGCTGTTGAACGAAGCGGTGGTAACCAATAAGGCCCGCGGCGGCCTGATCATCGTGATGGAGCCCAGCACCGGCAACATCATCGCGGCTGCCAGCAACCCCACCTTCAGCCTCACGGATGACGTGCTGTACCGCCCGGAGCAGGCTGGCCTCTACAAGTCCACGGTGGTCACGGACCAGTACGAGCCAGGCTCCACCATGAAGCTGGTCACCATGGCATCGGCGATCGACGAGGGACTCGTCAGTCCCGGCACGACCATGCTGGACAACGGGACTGCTGTGGTGGGCGGGTCCGTGATCCACAACTGGGACGGTGCCGCCAATGGCACCATTACCATGACCCAGATCCTCATCAAGTCGTCCAACGTGGGCACTCAGTGGGTGGCGGGGCAGCTCGGGCAGGACCGCTTCTACCAGCGCATCGAAAGCTTCGGCTTCGGGCAGCTCACCGGCATCCGCCTCCCGGGCGAGACCACGGGAAGCGTGCGAACCCCCAAATCCGATGGCTGGTCACGGGTCGACCTGGCGACGAACGCCTACGGCCAGGGCATCGCCGTCACGCCCGTGCAAATGCTCACGGCCATTGCGAGCCTGGCGAACGACGGGCTCATGATGCAGCCGCGGATTGTCCGTGAGGTGCGGAATGGCGCGCAGCCCAGCGCCGTCCCGCCCACGCCCATCCGCCAGACGGTGTCACCCCGCACCGCGCGAACGCTGGTGCAGATGATGGTGGAGGTAGCGAACCAAGAGGCGCTCCTCCCGATGCGCATCCCCGGCTACCAGATCGCGCTCAAGACGGGTACCGCCGACACCCCGACCGGCACCGGCTACAACCTGGAGAATACCTATGCGTCCGTCGCCGCCTTCCTTCCCGCGGAGGACCCAAAATTGGCCGTGCTGATCCGGCTGGATGGCCCGGAGAAGATGTACGGCGGTCAGACCGCGGTGCCCGTGCTCAAGGACCTGGCGAAGGCGCTGTTCGACTACTACCGCATTCCGCCCTCCCTGCCGATCCCGGCCCGTGCCCGGTAGATGTCTCTGATACCCCGCCCATGCTGACGCTGCGCGAGATTGTCCAGGCCACCGGCGGCGACGTGCGGGGCAACCCTCCGAACGACGACTTGCGCTTCACCGCGGCCGCCGTCGATTCGCGCCAGGTGCGACCGGGCGGGCTGTTCATCGCCCTGCGCGGCCAGAAGCATGATGGCCACAACTTCGTGGCGCGCGCCCTGGCCGATGGGGCGGCCGGAGCCGTGGTCGACCACATCCCCGCCGACTGCCACTGGGCCACCGATCCGGCGGAAGTGGGTCCGCCGTTGATCGTGGTCCCTTCAGTCCAGCGCGCGCTGGAGGCCATGGCCCGCTATGCGCTGGACCAGCATCCCCGGCTCGAGGTCGTGGGCATCACCGGCAGCCTCGGGAAAACGACCACCAAGGAAGTGGTTGCCGGCGTGCTGGCCCGAAGCCGACGCGTGCTCAAGACCGAGGGCAACCTGAACTCGGAGATCGGGATGCCGATGGTGATCCTCAACGGGCTCACGGCACGGCACGAGATCGCGGTGCTGGAGATGGCGATGTACGACGTAGGCGACATCCGCCTGCTGGCGCAGCTTGCCCGCCCCCGGGTGGGCGTGGTCACCGCCGTGCTGCCCGTCCACCTCGAACGGCTCGGCACCATCGAGCGGATCGCGGCGGCGAAGCGGGAGCTGGTGGAAGCGTTACCGGCCAACGGAGTCGCGATCCTGAACGGCGACGACCCAAGGGTTGCCGCCATGGCCGGGTCGGCCCCGTCCGGCGCCCGCGTGATCCGCTACGGCGTCGCCCCGGACGCTGACGTCCGCGCCGAAGCCATCGATAGCCAGGGCCTGCGCGGGGTTGAATTCCAGCTCGTCTGCAACCGCCAGCGCGTCCACGTCCATCTGCCGCTGCTGGGCGCGCAAAGCGTCCACGCGGCCCTGGCAGCGACGGCCGTCGCGCTGGAGGAAGGCCTCTCCCTGGGTCAGGCCGCCGAAGCCCTCCACGACCTGACACCCGCCCTGCGGTTGCTGGTCGTGGAAGGGATCAATGGGTCGCGGATCATCGACGACAGCTACAACGCCAGTCCCGAATCGGTGCTCGCGGCGTTGAACTTACTGCGTGAGCTGCCGGGCCGTCGCAAGATCGCGGTTCTGGGCGACATGCTGGAGCTGGGTTCGGAGGAGGAGCCCGGGCACCGCCGCGTAGGCAATCGCGCGGCGGCGGTGGTGAGCCTCCTGGTGACGTACGGCGAGCGCTCAAAGCACATGGCCGCCGAGGCGCGCACCTCGGGGCTTCGCCCAGAGCAGGTCGTGGAGGCCGCGAGCGTGGCCGAGATCGTGGATCTGTTGAACCGCCGCCTGCGTCCCGGCGACGACGTGCTCGTCAAAGGGTCGCGGGCCATGGGCCTGGATGAAGTGGCGCGGGCGATCCGCGCCCAGGGCGAAGGATAGGAGCGACCGGCGACGTGGCGATTGCACTGTCCATGGGCGCGCTGGCGTTCGTGATTACCCTGGTCCTCGGTTACCCATTCGTCGAGTACCTGCGGCGCGCCGGCCTGGGCAAAAAGGTGCGGATCGAGGGGCCCAGCACCCACCTCGAGAAGACCGGCACCCCAACCATGGGTGGGATCTTGATCGTCTTCAGCGTGCTTGCCCTGACTATTGCACTCTCACTGACGCTCTACCGCGAAAACGGGCGTTCCATTCTGTTGCCGCTGGCCGTCATGGCCGCCACAGCCGTCCTGGGTTGGATCGACGACCGCATGTCGCTGGTTGGATCCAGCGGCGCCGGGATGTCGGCACGCTCCAAGTTCGCGCTCTTGTTTCTGGTGGCCCTGCTCGCCGCGGTCGTGCTGTGGAACAACCCGCTGAGCAGCCCGCTGCCCTACGGCCTGGGCATCAACTACCTTTTCGTGCCGGGCATCAAGAACGAAATTGCCATCGGCTGGCTCATCGTTCCCCTGGCCTGCTTCGGCATCATGGGCACCGCCCACGCCGTCAATCTGACCGATGGCCTGGATAGCCTGGCCGGCCACACCGCGGCCGTGGCGTTCGCGGCCTACGGCATCATTGCCCAGTTGTACGGACAGACGTACCTGGTGACGTTCTGCTTCGCCGTCTCCGGCGTGCTGTTGGGCTTCCTGTGGTTCAACGCGCACCCCGCCGAGGTGTTCATGGGCGACACCGGTGCACTCTCGCTGGGCGCCACGCTGGCCATCGTGGCGCTCATGCTGGGCCAGGTCCTGCTGCTGGCGGTGATCGGCTTCGTGTTCGTGGCCGAGACGCTGTCGGTCATTCTGCAGGTGGGCTACTTCAAGCTCAGCCGCGGCAAGCGTCTGTTCCGGATGGCGCCACTACATAACCACTTTGAGCTGATGGGCTGGAGCCAGACCCAGGTAGCCCAGCGCTTCTGGCTGGTCAGCATGGTCACGGCGCTTCTGGGGGTCGCGCTTGCCCTTGTCTAACACGGCGCCGCTGGAGCGGGCGCGGGAGATGCTCCACGGGCAGCGGGCCCTGGTCCTGGGCGTGGCGCGCGAGGGCACCGATCTCCTCCGCTTCCTCGCTCGGGCAGGAGCGCGGGTGGTCGCGTCTGACCAGCGCCCCGCGGACAGCCTGGGCGAAGAAGCGCGCGCCGCGAGCGCGCTTCCGGGTGTGGAGCTTCGAGCCGGCTCCGCGCCCGACCCGGACTGGCTGGCGAGCCTGGACGTGGTGTTCGCCTCGCCGGGCGTTCCCATCGAGCACCCCTTCCTCGTCGAGGCGCACGCGCGGGGCGTGCGCGTGACCAGCCTGATCGAGCTGTTCTTCGAGCTGTGCCCAGCGCCCATCGTGGGCATCACCGGCAGCGCCGGCAAGACCACCACCACCTCGCTTACGGGCGACGTGTTCCGGGCCGCGGGGCGGGAAGTGTTCGTGGGCGGGAATATTGGCTGGCCCCTGCTGGGCGAGCTGGAGCGGATCCAGCCTTCGAGCTGGGTGGTTCTCGAGCTCTCCAGCTTCCAGCTCGAGCCGATGCGGCGCTCTCCGCACATCGCGGTCGTCACCAACGTGACGCCCAACCACCTCGATCGCCACCGAACGATGGAGGTGTACTGGGCGGCGAAGGGGCAGATCCTGAACCACCAGGAGCCCGACGACTGGGCCATCCTGAACGCCGACGATCCCTGGAGCGCGCGCTACGAGGCCGTCGGCCGAACGCGGCGCTTCAGCCTGGAGCACCCCGTGCAGGGCGCGTTCCAGGCAGGCGACCTTCTCGTGGTGGAAGGCGAGACGCTCGTCCGCGCCCACGAGGTGCCCGTGCCGGGACGGCACAACCTGGCCAACGTCCTCGCGTCGGCCCTGGCCTGTCGCGCCGCGGGCATCCCGCTGGACGCCATTCGATCCGCGGTCACCGCCTTCCACGGCGTGCCGCACCGGCTCCAGGTGGTGGCGGAGCGGCACGGCGTGCGCTTCGTGGACGACAGCATCGCCACGGCACCAGAGCGCTCCATGGCAGCCCTCCACGCGCTGCAGGAGCCGGTGGTGCTGATCGCGGGGGGCCGCGACAAGCACCTACCGATGGAAGACTGGGCCCGGCTCATCCAGCGCCGGGCCCGCCACGTGGTGCTCTTGGGCGAGATGAGCGGCCTGATCGCGGAGGCGCTCCAGCATGTCGCGCCCGAATTCAACGCTGTCTCCTGCGCCGAGAGCATGGAAGAGGCCGTCCAACAAGCCGCGGAGGCCGCCCGGCCCGGGGATGTGGTCCTCCTGTCGCCCGGCGGCACCAGCTTCGACCGCTACCGCGACTTCGAGGAGCGGGGCGACCACTTCAGCACCGTCGTCCGCGGCCTGGACCCGACGGATCCTCCGCATGGCAGCACACGGGAGGAACGATGACGCTCGGCTCCAGCTCGGGATCGGCGGCTGTGGGCGGGCAGGCGTTGCCGCGGCCTCAGCTTCGACCGCCAGACCTGATCCTCTTCACGGCCACGGTGTTGCTGCTGGCAGTGGGCGCGGTGATGGTGTACAGCGCCAGCTTCGTCATCGCCCACAACGAGTTCCAGGACGACCTGTACTTTCTGTCGCGCCACCTGGGTGCTATCGCTCTCGGCGCCGTGGCGATGGTCGTGCTCGTCCGGATCGATTATCGGCGGTGGCGGCGGTTCTCGCTGCTGGTGATGCTCGGCTGTGTCGCGTTGCTCATCCTGGTGCTCGCACCGGGCGTGGGCAGCCGCGTCTACGGCGCGGTTCGCTGGATCAAGGTCGGGCCCATCCAGATCCAGCCCAGCGAGCTTGCCAAGATCGCCATCGCGCTATACCTCGCCGACTGGCTCGCCCGGCGTGGGCCGCTGGTGAAGCACATGAGCAGCGGCTCCTTGCCGTTCGTCATCATCGTCGGCGTCGTCGCCGGCCTTGTCGAGATGCAGCCCGACCTGGGCACCACGTTCGTCATTGTCGGCACCGCCGCGTCCGTGTTCTTCATCGCGGGCGCGAACCTGTGGCACGTGGCACTCGCGGGCGGGATTGGCATGCTCGCAGGCATTGCCGCCATTGCTCGCATGAGTGGCTACCGCCAGGACCGCATCACGGCGTTCCTCGATCCATGGGCCGATCTCCAGGGCTCCGGCTGGCACACGGCCCAGACGCTCATCGCACTCGGCTCAGGCGGGCCCTTCGGGCTGGGCCTGGGCGGCTCTCGGCAGAAGTTCTACTGGGTGCCGAACGCCCACACCGATGCCATCTTCTCCATCATTGGCGAGGAGCTCGGGTTCGTCGGCACGCTCGCCGTGCTGGTCGTGTTTGGCGTCGTTGCCTGGCGAGGCTTCGTAATCGCCTGGCAGGCCCCCGACACCTTCGGGCGGCTACTGGCGGCGGGCCTTACCAGCGGCCTGGTGATCCAGGCGCTGGTCAACATTGCCGTGGTCACGAACAGCATCCCGTACACCGGCGTACCGCTGCCGTTCATCTCCTATGGCGGAAGCTCCACGATCATCTCCATGGTTGCCGTGGGCTTCCTCCTGAGCATCTCCCGCCGCCGCGGCCTACCCCGTGAGACCGATCACTCGTTCGCGAGCGCCCCACAACCGGTTGACGGCCGCATGGGCCCCACCCGGCGCCTTGTCCGCGGCGCACCGGCCGCGGCAAGCCGCATTCAGGCGATTCACCGCGCCTGGGTCGCCAGCCGGGTCCGCCCCTCCGTCGCCGACGCGCTCCAGGCTCGACCCGCCCGTCGGCGGGTCCCGCGCCGGCCGGCCCTGAGCCACGATGGATCGCGCCGTGCACGCCGTTCCCCCCGTGCCTGACGACGGGCTGGTGCGGGCCGGCCCGCCAGCCGGCTTTTACGGGCCATGGCCCGGCTCGATCCAGCGGATCCACCTGGTCGGCATTGGCGGGTCGGGCATGTCAGCGCTCGCGACGCTCCTGTTGCAGATGGGCAAGCAGGTCTCCGGCTCCGACACCGGCACGGGTGCCACCCTGGACGCGCTTCGGGCAGCGGGCGCGCGGGTCGCCAGCGAGCACCGCGCCGAGAACGTAACGGGCGCTGAATATGTCATTCGGTCCGCCGCCATCCCGGACGACAACCCTGAAATCCTCGCCGCGCGGGTGGCCGGCATCCCGGCCGTGAAGCTGGCCGGCGCCGTGGGCGCGCTCACCGCTGGCCGCCCCACGCTCGCCGTGGCCGGAACGCACGGCAAGACCACCACCACCGCGCTCGTGGCCTGGATCCTGGACCGCTCGGGCCTCGATCCGCTGGCGCTCATCGGCGCCGAGTCCGTGAACCTGAACGCCAGCGCCCTCGCCGGCGACGGCCCGGTTGTGGTCGAGGCCGACGAGTACGACCGCCGTTTCCTGTCGCTGCACCCGAGTGCCGCGCTGGTGACGAGCGTCGAAGCAGACCATCTCGATTACTTCCGAGACCTCGCCGAGATCGAGTCGGTGTTTCAACAGTTCGTGGACCGCCTGCCTGGCGACGGCCCGCTCGTGGTGTGCGCCGATGACCCAGGCGCGGCGCGCCTGACGACGCGCGCCCGCCGTGAGACGTACGGATTCGCGCCCGGCGCCGACTGGCGTGTCGAGGCGTTCACGCCCGTGCCCGGTGGCACCCGCTTCGACGTGGCCGTGGCCGGGCGAGCGTTCACCGTCGAGACGTCGCTGGTGGGCCGCCACAACGCCCGCAACGTTGCCGGGGCCCTGGCGGCCACCGAGCACTTTGGCGTCGGGCTCCGCCAGGCCCTCGCGGCCGTGGCCTCGTTCCAGGGCACCCGCCGCCGCTTCGAAACGAAGGGGCGGCCCCGCGGCATATGGGTCGTGGACGACTATGCCCACCACCCCACCGCGATTGCCGCCGTCCTCGCGGCAGCCCGGGATGCCACCGAGGGGGCGCTCTGGGCCGTCTTCCAGCCCCACACCAGCAATCGCACGGCGGCCCTCTTCGAGGACTTCAGCCGCTGCTTCGGCTCCGCCGATCACGCCATCCTGCTCCCGATTTACCGCCCGAGCGGGCGCGAGACCGACGCCCGCCCCGTCACCTCGGAAGACCTCGCCGCTGCAGCATCCGCGCTGGGCCATCCCGACGTGCGAGTCGCCAGCACGTTCGACGAAGCGCGAGACATGGTTGCGGCCGGAGCGCGGCCCGGCGACCTGGTGCTCGTCATGGGCGCGGGCGACGTCACGCGCCTGGCGGCCGACCTGGTCCCAGCGCTCGAATCGGCGTGACGGACAACTCCTCGCGCCTGCCGCACGGAATCCGCCGGGAGGAGTCGCTTGCCCGCCATTCGTCGCTCAAGGTGGGCGGCCCAGCCGAGTATTACGCCGAGTACGCAACGTCCGAAGACGCGGCGCTTCTGCTCGCCTGGGCACGAGAGCACGGCGTGCCAGTCCGTGCGATTGGCGGCGGATCGAACCTGCTGATCTCCGAGCGCGGCGTCGACGGACTTGTGGTCCGCGCCACCGGCAACCGCTCTGAGGTGACCGATGGCTCCGCTGGTGCGGTCCTCGAAGCGGATGCGGGCGTGACGATCGCGGGAGCCGCGCGCCGATGCGCCAAACGGGACTTTGGGGGGCTGGAGTGGGCCTCCAACGTCCCGGGCACCGTGGGCGGCGCGGTGGTCAACAACGCCGGGGCGTTTGGCGGCGACACCGCCAGCAGCCTGCTGGCTGCGTGGGTAGTCGAAGCCGGCGGCGCCCTGCGGCGGGCTGAGACGGTCGAGCTGGGGTATGCCTACCGCACTAGCGTCCTGAAGCGGCGTGAGTGGGGCGAGCTGCTTGTGGTGCGCGCCGAGCTGCGCCTCACGCGTTCGGAGCCGGGCGTGGCGGACGCGCTGGTGAAGCAGTACCAGGCCCAGCGCACGCGCACCCAGCCGCGCATCCAGTCGGCAGGGAGCGTGTTCGCCAACCCTCCCGGCGATTACTCCGGCCGCTTGATCGAGGCGGCGGGACTCAAGGGCGTCCGGGAGGGTGGCGCCCAGGTTTCCGAGCAGCACGCCAACTTTATCGTGAACCCGGGCGGCGCCACCCCTCGTGACGTGTACGCCCTCGTGCAACGCGCTCAACGCGCGGTGTTCGAGCTGCACGGGGTCTGGCTGCACCCGGAGATTGAGCTGTTCGGTCGCTGGACCGAGGCGGAGCGGGACGCGCTGCGCCATCCCTGACCGCTTCCGCGCTGGTTTCCCCGACTGTGACACCTTCGTTTCGCGCCGACGGCTCGTTTCCCTGGATCATGAGCCCCGGCCTCATCCAACCTAAGCGCAGCCCCTCCAGACAGCCCGACCCCTGCCACCATGCCCCGCTTCCGTTCAGCCCGACCCCTCCCCGGCCCTCGGCCCGCCGCCGTGCGGACCCGCTCGGGACGTGGCCGCCGGACCGCCGCCGACATCCAGGAGGATGCGCTCCGCTCGGCGCGCGGCGAGCCCTCTGGCGGCCTGGCTCTCTCGTGGCAGTTCCTGGGTTGGGTCTTCGGCCGCCTTTTGGCCCTCACGCTGCTCGGAGTCGCCAGTTATGTCGTGTATGATTCCGCATCCTCTGATCGCTTCCAGGTGCGTGCCGTTCACGTAACCGGCACGGTCCTCCTCTCACCCTCGGACGTTGAGCAGGTGGCGGCAGTCGTTGGGGCGAACGTGTTCTGGATCGACCGTCGGGCGGTAATAGACCGCTTGCAGGCGCTCCCGATGGTGCGAAAGGCGGAGGTCAACAGCGTGCTCCCAGGGTCAGTCGACATCCGTGTGCTTGAGCGCACTCCGGCAGCGTTCTGGGAGTCCGCGGGCCGCACCTACCTGGTCGACCGCGAAGGGTTGGTCCTGCGAGCCCTGGACGAGATCGAGCCGGACCGTCAGGCCGTGGCCTGCGGCGGCCAACCGTGCGACGCGCCGAGCAGCCAGGCGATGCCACGCATCGTCGAGGTGGATGGCCAGCCCCTGGCCACCGGCGGCCGAGTCGATCCGCGCACCTTCGAAGCCTCGGTCCGGCTCGGAACGCTGCTCCCGCGGGCGGGCATTCAGCCCACCGGGTTCGAGTGGAGCCGCGACCGTGGCCTGGAGGTGAGGACGGAACAGGGCTGGCGGGTACGGTTCGACAGCACCCGCGATGCCAGCCAGCAGCTCGCCACCCTCGCCGCGGTGGCGGATTACCTTGCCACCACCAGGCAGCCTGCCGAAGTCATCGACGTGCGCTTCGGCGCCCGCCCGTACGTCCGCTAGATCTCCAGCCGCCGCCCGCCCGAGCACGGACCAACCAACCAACCAACCAACCAACCAAGCAAGCAAGCAAGCAAGCAAGCAAGCAACCAACATGGCCACCAGCAGCGCACCCATCGTCGTCGGCATTGACGTCGGCACCACGAAGGTCTGCACCTTGATCGCGGAGATCACCGACGACGACCAGTGCGAGGTCATCGGCGTCGGCATCGCCCCGTCAAGGGGCCTGAAGAAGGGCGCCGTCGTCAATACCGAGGACGTGATCGACGCCATCGGCGCGTCGCTGGAGCGCGCCGAGAAGCAATCCGGGTTCGACATCGTCAGCGCCTACGTCGGCATCTCCGGTGCGCACATTCAGACCCAGTCCAGCCCTGGGGTCGTGGCAGTCCGGCACGCCGACCGACAGATCACCGAGGACGACGTCGACCGGGCGCTGGAAGCAGCGCGGGCCATCTCGCTGCCCTCGGACCGCGAGATTGTCCACGCCGTGGCGCGCAATTTCGTCATCGACGGCCAGGACGGCATCAAGAACCCGGCCGGGATGATTGGCCACCGCATCGAAGTTCACACCACCATTGTCAGTGGCGCCACGACCTCCGTCAGCAACCTGGAGCGCTGCGTCCAGCGGGCTGGGATCGAGCTGAAGTCGCTCGTGCTGCAGCCGCTCGCCGCTGGCCTGGCGGTGCTCACCGAGGCTGAGCGCGACCTTGGCGTGGCCGTGATCGACATCGGCGGCGGCACCACGGACGTGGCAGTGTTCATGGAAGGCGCGCTCACCTACGCCGCCTCCATCCCCGTCGGCGGCCAGCACGTCACCAACGACATCACGGTTGGCCTCCGGGCGCAGTTCGCCACCGCCGAGGAGCTGAAGGTCCGCTACGGCTGCGCCATGCCGGAAATGGTTCCCGAGGATCGTGTGGTCGACGTCGCCGCCTTCGATGGCGGCAGCGACGGGACCGAAGTCTCCCTGCGCGAAGTGAGCGAGATCATCGAGCCCCGCATGGTAGAGCTCTTCGAGCTAGTGCAGGAGAAGCTGGCCCTGGCCGGCCACCGCGACGGCCTGCCCGCGGGCATCGTGCTGTGCGGCGGCACCGCCCAGTTGGGCGGTCTGCGACGGCTTGCATCCGACATGTTCAGGACGCCCGTGCGAATTGGCACTCCGACCGGGGTGTACGGGCTCACGGACCAGATCATGACGCCCGCGTTCGCTACGAGCGTGGGCCTCTTGAAGTTCGGGCTCGAAGAAGGGGTCGAGCCAGTCAGCGGGCCGCGGGTGCCGGCGCTTTCAGGAATTGGCAGTGCCCTCAGCGGGTGGCTGAAGAACCTGTTGCCCTGAACGACGCTCCAGACGCGGCACACACGCACGCGAGAAATGGACAGACACGCACCGTGGTGGCCACCAGGAATTTGGCGCGAGGCGCATAGGACGTAGAATGCCGGTTCACTCCATGAACGGACACCCCCCGTACAGCCCGGAAGGGCATGCACGCATTATCGTCGTCGGCGTTGGCGGCGGGGGAAGCAACGCCGTCAACCGCATGATCCAGGCGGGCGTGCGCGGCGTGGAATTCGTGTCCGTCAACACGGACGCCCAGGCGCTCAACCGCTCCGACGCACCGGTGCGGATCCGCATCGGCGAGAAGCTCACGCGGGGCCTTGGCGCGGGCGGCCAGCCCAGCGTCGGCGAGCGCGCGGCAGAAGAGAGCACGGAGGCGCTCCAGGAGATGGTGGCCGGCGCGGACATGGTGTTCGTGACGGCGGGCATGGGCGGCGGCACCGGTACGGGCGCGGCACCCATCGTGGCGCAGATCTCTCAAGAAGCAGGCGCGCTGACCGTGGGGGTTGTCACGCGCCCATTCACCTTCGAAGGCCGCCGACGCGCGCAGAATGCCGACGACGGCCTCTCCAAGCTACGCGAGCACGTCCACACCCTGATCACGATTCCCAACGACCGCTTGATGCAGGTCATCGACCGCAAGACCACCGTCGAGCAGGCGTTCATCGTCGCCGACGACGTGCTGCGCCAGGGTATCCAGGGCATCTCGGAGCTGATCACGGAGCCCGGACTCGTCAACCTGGACTTCGCGGACGTGAAGAGCATCATGTCTGAATCCGGCGCCGCGCTCATGGCTATTGGCCGGGGCACGGGCGAGAGCCGCGCGGCCGACGCGGCTCGCATGGCCATCGCCAGCCCGCTCCTGGACGTGAGCATGGAAGGCGCCAAAGGCGTGCTCCTGAACATCACGGGCGGCAGCGACCTGGCGCTCAGTGAGATCAACGAGGCCGCCGAGATCGTGGCCCAGGCGGCCGACCCGGAAGCAAACATCATCTTCGGCGCCGTAATCGACCCGCGCCTCGAGAACGAGGTCAAAATTACGGTGATCGCCACGGGCTTCGACATTCCACCGGCCGGAGTCGCCAGCCGGCCGTTCCGTTCCACGTTCGCCCAGCGGTCCGCGGCCCAGCACAGCCGGCCCAGTGACAGCAGCGAGCCTGAAGGCAACCGCCAACCGCCCGCTGCTGACCAGGAGCGACCGGCCGAGCGCGGCCCGTTGCGTGTCGGCACGCTCGGTGGCTCGATCGCTGAGCCCGGCTTCGAAGCCGACGACGACCTGGATATCCCACCGTTCTTGAGACGCCGTCGATAGACTCACCGATCGACGGCATCTCACGAACAATATGGGTCAAATCCGATTCTCCGATGTAGAAATCCAGCGTAAGCGACTGGCTCGAGAACAGGGCGCCGTCCTCAAAGACTGGGGCGGCCGTGTTCCCATTGCCCTGTGCTACCCCAACACGTACGCGGTGGGGATGTGCAACCTGGGCTTCCAGTCCGTGTACGCGCTCTTCAACGCCGAGAAGGCATTCGTGTGCGAGCGCTTCTTCGCGGAGCCCGTGCTCGTCGGCAATGCCTCCGCCGGTCGAACGGACTGGACCGGGGACGACCGCTACACCATCGACCGCCGCCTGCTGGCGCTGGGCGAGCCGCTCTCTATCGAGTCGCAGCGGCCCCTGGGCGACTTTGCCGTCGTCGCCTTCAGCCTCTCCTTCGAGATGGACTATTTCAACGTCGGCGACGTGCTGCGGCGCGGTCGGATCAATCCCCTAGCCGCCGACCGCGCCGAGGATGACCCGCTGGTGATCGCCGGTGGCCCGGCCGTCTCGGGCAACCCCGAGCCAATCGCGCCCATGCTGGACGCCATCGTCATCGGCGAGGTCGAGCCGGCCATGGAGGCGTTGAAGGACGCTCTGCTGGGCGGCGGCACCAGAGCCGATACGCTGGACCGGTTGGCGCAGGTGCCGGGCGTCTACGTGCCCGCCCGCTTCAGCGTGACGTATTCGGGCGGACCGATCGAGCGGATCCGGGCGATCCACCCTGAAGACATGGCCCTGCCGGTGCCACGCCTGAACGCCCGGAACGTCAACGAGTTCCAGACTGCCACGCGGGTCATAAGCCCGGACATCGAGCTGGGCGACATGTACCTGCTGGAGATGACCCGCGGCTGCGCCCGCGGCTGCCGTTTCTGCCTCGCCGGCTACACCTCGTTGCCCGTTCGGCATCGCCACGTCGACCACCTCATGGAGCAGGTTCACGAAGGACTGAAGGTCCGCCAGCGCATCGGTCTGGTCTCCGCGGCAACGTCGGACCACCCCGAGCTGGAGCAGTTGCTCGAGCGCATGATGGCCGCGGGCGCCCGGGTCTCGCTGTCGTCGCTCCGCATCGACCGCATCTCGCCATTCCTGGTGGATGCGCTGGTCAAATCCGGCACCCGCAACATCACGCTGGCCCCGGAAGCGGGCAGCCAGCGGATGCGTGACGTGATCAACAAGCGGCTCACCCACGAGCAGATCGTCCAGGCCGCGGCCCTCGCCGGCAAGGGCGGCCTGCCGAAGTCAAAGCTGTACTTCATTGTCGGACTGCCAGGTGAATCGGACGACGACGCGCGCGAGCTGGCGGCGCTTTCGGGCGACGTGCTCCAGGCCATGCGCGACCACAACCGCGGCGCGCGCGTGGCGGTGAACCTGTCGCCACACGTGCCGAAGGCGCAGACCGCCTTCCAATGGGAAGCGATGGCCCCCGTGGCCGAGAGCGAGGGGCGCATCCGCATCGTGCAGAAGGCCCTGCGCCCGCTCGGCATCGACGTGCGCTTCGAGGCGCCGGCGGCCCAGCGCGTGCAGGCGATCCTGGCGCGCGGCGACCGGCGCATGGCGCCCGTCCTGCTCAACACGCGCCGGCTGCAGGACTTCGAGCGGAACCTGCGCGAGGCCGGTCTGGATCCCGAGTACTACCTGGGTGCCCTCGACCCCAATGGCATCATGCCGTGGTCCATTGTCTCCACGGGCGTGCCCGAGTGGTACCTGAAACGGGAGTTCGGGCGGGCGCGAGCGCTGGGCGGCCTGGAGGTCCCGATGATGGACCTGCCGCCCAAGGCCGCGGCCACCGTCGCCGCCGCCGTCGAGGCCGCTCGGAGCGCCCGAGCGCTGGCCGTGGCCGCCGCGGCCGCGTGACCGGCGCGCCGGATCTCCCGCTGCTCCGCTTCTCCCTGCTCCAGCAGGCGACGGGTATCGAACACGCCGTCTCCACCCGCCACGGCGGCGTGAGCGACGGCCGCTTTGCGTCGCTGAACATCTCGTACACCGTTGGCGACGACGTGGCGCACGTGGACGAGAACCTGTCCCGCCTGGCGAGCGCTGTGGGCACCCGCCGTGAGGAGTTGTTCGCCGCCTACCAGGTGCACGGCAATGCCGTGACGGTGGTCGAGTCTGATACCGAGCCGCGGCCCCAGTGCGACGTGCTGGTGACCCGCTCGCCGGGGCGCACGCTGCTGCTGCGCTTTGCCGACTGCACACCCATCCTGCTGGTGGACCCGGTGCAGCGTGCCGTGGGCCTGGCGCACGCCGGGTGGCGCGGCACCGCCGTCCGCACGGCTACGGCCGCCGTCCGGGCCATGGTCGATGCGTTGGGTACCAACCCGCGGGACCTCCTCGCGGCCGTCGGCCCCGCCATTGGACCGTGCTGCTACACCGTCGGCGACGATGTGCGCGCGGCCTTCGCCGACCGCCCCTGGGCCGTGCGCACGGAGGAGCAGGGTGGCCTTGTGCGCCTGGACCTGTGGGAAGCCAACCGCCGCGCCCTCGTGGAGGCCGGCGTTCCGGCCACGCAGGTGGAAGTGGCCCGCGTCTGCACGCACTGCAACGCCAGGCAGTTCTTCTCGCACCGCGCGAACGGCGGCCAACCTGCCGGCCGCTTCGCCGCGGTGCTCCGACTCACCGCGTGACGAGCTCGCCGCCAGACGTCGCCGGTCGGGTGCAGGCGGTTCGCGAGCGCATCGCCGAAGCGGCGCTCCGGGCAGGCCGCGATCCGGCCGCCATCACGCTCGTCGCGGCTTCCAAGACGCAGCCGCCGGAGCGCATCGCCGAGGTGGTGCGGGCCGGCGTGCGCGACGTGGGCGAGAACCGCGTCCAGGAAGCCAGGTCCAAGATCCCGGCCGTCTCGGCCGCGCTGCACGGGCTACCGGGGCCGACCTGGCACCTGATCGGCCACGTGCAAACAAACAAGGCCGCGGCGGCGGCGGATCTCTTCCAGGTGGTCCAGTCGGTCGACAGCGTGCGCGTTGCGGAGGCGCTGAGCCGCCGCGCCACCCGACCCCTCGCCGTACTGCTCGAGGTGTACGTGGGGGACGACCCGGATCGCCCGGGCCTGCGGCCGGCCGAGCTTTCCGAGGCCGCTGGTCGGATCATCGAGCTTCCCCACCTGAACGTGCGGGGGCTGATGAGCGTCGCGCCTCTCGGGCTGGCAGCCGCGGAAGTCCGCGCCGCGTTCGCCGCCATCCGCAACCTTCGGGATTCGCTGGCCGTGGAATACCCGCGTGTACACTGGACCGACGTATCGATGGGCATGACCGAGGATTTTCCCGTGGCAATCGCGGAAGGCTCCACCATGGTTCGCGTGGGGCGAGCCATCTTCGGTGAGCGAACCCTGGTGGAGCCAGCGTAGTGGGCCAGTTCCAGAACGGGCTTCAGAGCTTCCTGCTGTTGCTCCTACAGGCGCTCGAGGTCCTGATCTTCATCCGCGTGATCCTATCGTGGTTCCCCATCAGCGCGGAGAACCGGCTGGTTCGGCTGCTGATGGACGTCACCGAGCCGGTCATCGCGCCGTTCCGCAGGGTGATCCCGCAGATCGGCATGTTCGACCTCTCGACGCTCGCGGCCCTGCTCACCATCCAGTTCCTGAGCGGTGCCATTGCCGGCCGGGGATTCGGGTTCTAGCGAAGTTATCAGTTATCAGTTATCAGTTGTTAGTTGTCAGACGACGAAGAGTCGTCCCGGGACAACTCCGAACTGTGAACTCGACTGACAACTGATAACTGATAACTGATAACTCATAACTCGTTTCGTACGGACAGGTACAGACGGCGCTCTGTTCGGCAGGGTACATTGGCCGGGTCTACTCCGCCACTGTCGCGTGGCGTTCCTGGCTCGGGCTGTCCGAGTGGCGGTGGGGTGGCTGCATTCCTCCACGGAGCCCACCCGACGTGCAAAGACTTGTCTCCTCAATCCCCGGCGAGCGCAACCAGTTGCTCGCGGCGCTGTCCCCGGCCGAGTACGAAGGGATGCTTCCCCGTCTTCAGACCCAGCACCTGACAGCGAAACAGGTCCTCGGGATGCCGGACGAGCCCATTCAGCGGGTGTACTTCCCGCGTGGCGCGGTGATCTCGCTGCTGGTGCCCATGGAGAGCGGCGCATCGGTGGAGGCCGCCACGGTTGGCTGGGAAGGCATGTTCGGACTGCCGGTGTACCTGGGCGACGGCCTGGCACAGGACGAAACGGTGTGTCAGATCTCGGGCGAGGCCGCATCCATGTCTGTCACCGCATTTCGACAGGCAGTGGCAGACTGCCCGGAGCTTCAGACGTTGCTCCAACGCTACGCGCTGGCGCTGATGGGCCAGATGGCGCGTACGGCCGGCTGCAACCGCGCCCACCCGGTGGAAGAGCGCTGCGCCCGATGGCTGCTCATGACCCATGACCGCGTCGGCCAAGACGAGTTCTTCCTGACCCACGAGTTCCTGGCAGCCATGCTGGGCGTGCGGCGGGCCAGCGTCACGCTTGTGGCGGGCCAGTTCCAGCAGGCGGGGTTGATCCGCTACCGCCGCGGAAACCTGACCATCGTGGATCGCGAGGGGCTGGAAGAAGCATCGTGCGAGGACTACCGCCTTACTCACCATATCTACGAACGGCTGTACCGCACCGCGACCCCCCCCCCGCAACTGGCGCGAGCTTGGACGGGACGAGGCTAACGGCGGCACGTTAGAGAAGGGCGCGCCAGGCGTCGCGCTCCAGGACCATGTCGTAGAACAGCGCCTCGAGGCCGAGTGAGCCGCGGCGGAAATACTGGGCCACGTGGCGGAAGCGCGGCTCGCTTATGACGTCCGGACCCGGGTGGGTGTCCCAGTGTGAGCCGACGAGACGAAACCCCAGCGAGGCGTACGAGCGACGCGCCCGTTCGTTGAACGCCGCCACGCTGAGCTGCATGCGATCGAAGCCCATGGGTCCGAAGTAGTGGCGCAGGAACGCACCTAACGCCTCGGTGCCGTACCCCCGGCCCAGGACGTCTGGATCGAGGTCGATGCCAAGCACGGCAGCACCCTCGTCGGCCCGGACAGCGCGTAAGAACAGCCGTCCGATAAAGCGGCCGCTCTCGTCATCTATCGCAAAAGGGATCTGGCCCTGGCGCTGGGTCAGCTCGCGGAGCCACTGAGTCCGCTGCTCGGGCGGCATGCGCCGCGGGCTGGTGCCCGCCAGGAGCGCGTCGTCGTAGTCAGGCCAGGCCTGCCAGGCGTCCACGTCGGCCCGCGTGAAAGGCCGTACCTGCACCCGGGGCCCGGCCACCAGCACGGGTCGCTCAAGAAGGGTCATGGTCCGCAGTTCTCAGTCATCAGTTGTCAGTTGTCAGGAGACGAGACATCCCCGTCCCCTTGCAACTTGCAACTTGGAACTTGGAACTTGGAACTCGTCTCACGACTACGAGCTCGCTTCCTGCATGCCGTAGCATCCTGCGGCTTCTCGCTTCCTCCAAAATGTACCAGGCACCCCGTGGAACGCAGGACATCCTGCCTGAAGACGCCCATCTGTGGGCCTTCGTCGAAGGTGTAGCGCGCCGCCAGGCAGCGCTCGCCGGCTTCGGCGAGATCCGGACGCCCACGTTCGAGGCCACGGCGGTGTTCCAGCGCGGCGTCGGGGCCACCACCGACATCGTCGAGAAGGAGATGTACACCTTCCTCGACAAGGGCGGCGAGAGCATCACCCTGCGCCCGGAGGGCACGGCGGCGGTGATGCGGGCGTACTTCGAGCATGGCATGGGCAGCCGGCCCCAACCCGTCAAGCTGTTCTCGCTCCTCAACACGTTCCGCTACGACCGCCCCCAGAAAGGACGGCTGCGCGAGTTCCACCAGTTGGACGTGGAGTCCATCGGCGAAGCGGATCCGGCCGCCGACGCCGAGGTGGTGGGCGTGCACTGGCGGTACTACGCGGCGCTCGGCCTGCGCGGATTGCGCCTGGTGGTCAACAGCATTGGCGATGCCCTCTGCCGCCCGTCGTACGTGGAAGCGCTGCGCGCCTACTTCGAGGCGCACCGTACCGAGCTGTGCGAGGACTGCAACCGGCGTCTCGCCACGAACCCGCTGCGGCTGCTGGACGACAAGACTCCGGCGTGCCAGACGATCCTCGACCACGCTCCGGCGAGCATAGATCACCTGTGCGAGCCGTGCGGCGACCACTTCGCCGCCTGGACCGGCTACCTGGCCGCGGCGGAGATCCCGTTCTCCGTGGAGCACCGCCTGGTGCGCGGCCTGGACTACTACTCCCGCTCCGTTTGGGAAGTGCTGCCCGCGAACGGCGGCGCGCAGAGCACGCTGGGCGGTGGCGGCCGCTACGACGGTCTCGCCGAGCAGTTGGGCGGCCGGTCCACTCCGGGCGTCGGCTTTGCCACGGGGATCGAGCGGATCCTCCTGGCCCTGAAGGAGCAGCGTGTGGAGGTGCCTGCCGCCCCGGGGCCGCGGGCCTTCGTGGTACACGGTCCCGGCATCGCCCGAGTCCAGGCATTCCAGTTGGCAGAGCACCTGCGCGCCAGCGGCATCGCCACCGACCTCGCGCTTGGCGACCGGAAGCTGGGAAAGCAGATGGCCTCGGCCGATCGCTCCGGCGCGGACGTCGCGCTCATCATCGGCGAGGACGAGGCGGCGGCGGGCGAGGTCTCTGTGAAGAACCTCCGCGGTGAGGATGGCGGCGAGCAGCAGCGTCGCGTTCCCCGCGCGGACGTGGTGGCCTTCGTCGCGGAGGCGCGGCCGTGAGCCGGCTTGGCGACATGGCCCGACAGCGCCTCGAGACGGCCCTGGAACGGTACGACGAGCTGTCGCGGCACATGTCTGATCCCGCCACGTTCAACGATGGCCGCCGGGCGGCGGAGCTTGGCCGCGAGCAGACCGAGCTGAGCGATGCTGTGGCCCAGTACCAGCGGTACCGCGAGCTTGTCGCCCAGGTCGAGGAGGCGTCGGCGCTGGTTGAAGACAGCGGCGACGAGGAGATGCAGGCCCTTGCCCGAGTGGAGGTGGAGGACCTGGAAGCGCAGATCGACGCTACGGTGGCCGCGCTGCAGGAGCACCTGCGCCCGCGCGACCCAAACGACGACCGCGACGTGATCGTGGAAATCCGCGGCGCCGAAGGCGGCCAGGAGGCCAACCTGTGGGCGGGCGACCTGATGCGGATGTACATGCGCTACGCCGAGCTTCAAGGCTGGAAGATCGAAGTGCTCAACACCAGCGAGACGGACCTGGGCGGCGTGAAGGACGTCACGTTCGAGATCCACGGCCGGGGCGCGTACTCGCGATTGAAGTGGGAGGGCGGCACCCACCGCGTGCAGCGCGTCCCCGCTACCGAGGCGCAGGGCCGCATCCACACCTCCACCGCCACCGTCTCGATGATGCCGAGAGCCGAGGAGGTGGACGTGCAGATCGCCGACGACGAGCTAAAGATCGACGTGTACCGCGCCGGCGGCCACGGCGGCCAGGGCGTCAACACCACCGACTCGGCAGTTCGGATCACCCACCTGCCCACCGGGCTGGTGGTCACCTGCCAGGACGAGCGGTCCCAGCTCAAGAACAAGGCCAGCGCCATGGAGGTGCTGCGCACGCGCCTGTACGAGATGGAGCTGCGCAAGCAGCAGGAGACGATCGGCTCCATGCGGCGCCTCCAGGTGGGCACGGGCGAGCGAGCCGAGAAGATCCGGACCTACAACTACCGCGAGAACCGCGTCACGGACCACCGCATCAACCTGACGCTGTATAGCCTGGACCGCATCCTGGCGGGCCAGATGGACCCGCTGCTGGACGCGCTGGCCGAAGAAGCGCGGCGCGAGGACGAGGTCGCGCCGGCGGCTGCCTGAGCGCTGGCCCGTCCGGGCGTCGTGACCATTGGCGAGGCGCTTGACGCCGCGGCGCGCTCCATCCGCCTGGTGCTTCCCGAGACGCCGCGCCTCGACGCCACACTGCTGCTCGCGGAGGCGACCGGCCTGGGACGGGCCACCATCCTCGCGCACCCGGAAACGCGGCTCAGCCCGCTCGAGGCGGCAGCGTTCGAGGCTCTTGTAGCGCGGCGGGTCCAGGGCGAGCCGGTCGCCTACATCCTCGGCCGCCGCGAGTTCTACGGGCGCAGCTTCACGGTCGATCCCCGCGTGCTCATCCCGCGCCCGGAGACGGAGCCGCTGGTGGAGCACGCAATCCGCGCCGTGCGGCGCCTGCGCGGGCCGGCCGACGTCCAGCCGTTCGTCGTGGTGGACGTTGGCACAGGGACAGGAGCCATCGCGATCACCGTTGCGCTCGAAGCTGCCTCACCGGTTCTGGCCGTCGACGTGTCCACCGAAGCACTGCTGCTCGCGGACGAGAACCGCCGCGCACTGGGCGCCGAGGCGTTGGTGGAGCTTCGCCAGAGCGACCTGCTGGATCGCGTCGAGGGGCCGATCCACGTGCTGCTGGCGAACCTGCCGTATATCCCCGACGACCGCGTGCTCACGCGTGAAGTCGCCGCGTACGAGCCCGCGCTCGCCCTGCGCGGCGGTCCGGACGGCAGCCGCCTCATCCGTCGGCTCCTCGATCAGGCAGTGTCGAAGCTCGCCCCGACGGCCGAGGTGCTCCTGGAGATCGACGACGCGGCTCAGGGGCAGCCGCTCGCGGCGTTCGCGCGGACCCTGTTTCCCGCCGCAACCGTGGCCGTGCTGCGCGACGCCGCCGGCCTGGAGCGCGTGCTGCGCCTGCGCACGTCCGCCGCTTGAACCGACCGCGGGCTGCGAGCAGCTCAGGCTTCGACGGCGGGCGATGCCTGGCGCCCGAGCGCGGCCGTCCGCAGCCGGGCCCGCAACTGGCCGATGCTGAACGGCTTGACCACGTAGTCATCTGCCCCGGCTTCGAACGCCGCCCGAGCCTGGTCCTCGGACGCCCTGGCGGTCAGCATGACGATCGGAGTGTCCACCAGGTCGGGGTTCTGTCGCAACGCGCGGCAGGTCGGTATGCCGTCCAATCGGGGCATCGTCATGTCCAGCAGGATCAGGTCGGGGCGCCTTCGGGCGGCGACTTCGAGGCACTCCTCGCCGTCCCGAGCGTGCAGGATCGTGCGGTAGTCATCCTCCAGCACGTCGACGAGCGTTTCATGCATCATCGGCTCATCGTCGACGACGAGCAACGTCAGATTCGGTTCCCGGATCATGTTGCCTCGGTTCTCCTGACCTATGTTCGCGCGGACGTGTGCTAAGGATCAACCCTGACTATCAGGCTACTACACGCGACGCGAAGGGGTCGTGGTCCCGGTCATCCTTGAGCGGAGCGAAGGATCTGACGAGTTGTCAGTTCTCAGGAGACGACTGTTCCTGGACAGCTCCCAACTTGGAACTTGGAACTCGTCGGTCCTTCAGCCGGCCGATCGGTTGCCAGAGGCGCGCACGCGGAGGGCGACCAGACGGGCGCGGGCCTCGGCTATCTGCTGCTCGAGGTCCGCCAGTTGCTGGTCCACTTCAAGGGCGCGGTGCTCCGCCTCACCCACAATCTCGCGGGCGCGCTCCTCCGCCTGGCGGATGACGTGCGCCTTGCGCTCTCGCAACTGCTGCTCGCTCTGCTCGATCATCTCGAGCAGCGCCCGCCGTGTGGAGGCGAACGTGTCGAGGTCGTCGTTCTGGTAGCTCATGGTCCCGGGTGGCGTGAGTGTATCCGCCGAGCGGCCCTCATGCGCAGCCACGCCCACCGGCGCGGCGGAAGGCCGCGCCGGTGGGCGGCTCAGAAGCGTTCCACGGTCACTTTGGCCTGCAGGAACAGTTGCAGGTAGTCCCGGCCGCCGGCCTTGGAGTCAGTCCCGCTCAGGTTGAAGCCGCCGAACGGCTGCGCCCCCACCAGCGCGCCTGTGATCTTGCGGTTGAAGTACAGGTTGCCAACCGCAAACTCGGCCCGCGCCTGCTCCAGGCGCCGCCGGTCCCGCGCGTACACGCCGCCCGTGAGCCCGTACTCGGTGTTATTGGCCACCCGCAGCGCGTGCGCGAAGTCGGTGGCCCGCAGCACGCTCAGCACCGGGCCAAAGATCTCCTCGTGGGCAATCCGCGCGTCCTCCGGCACGTCGGCGATGATCGTGGGTTGGATGTACCAACCCGCGGAGCCGTCCGGCTCGCGCGCCGGCTCGCCGCCGAGGACCAGCCGCCCCTCGCGGCGCCCCACGTCTAGGTAGTCCAGCACCGTCCGGTACTGGCCGCCGTCGATTACCGCCGCCACCTGCGTGGCCGGGTCCTCGGCCGGTCCCAGCCGTAGCGCTTCGGTCCGTTCCGCCACCCGCTGGACCACGTCGGCGTACACCGCGCCGAGCACAATCGCCCGCGAGGCCGCCGAGCACTTCTGGCCCTGGAAGCCGTAGGCACTGGCCACGATCCCCTCGGCCGCGGCATCCAGGTCCGCGGTCTCGTCGACCACGATGGCGTCCTTGCCGCCCAGCTCGGCCACCACGCGCTTCAACCAGCGTTGGCCGGGCTGCACCCGGGCCGCCCGCTCGTACAGGCGGGTACCCACCGCGCGCGAGCCGGTGAAGGCAATGAAGCGGGTGCGGGGATGCTCCACCAGGAAATCGCCGATCTCGGCGCCGGAGCCCGGAAGGAAGGTCAGCACGCCTGGCGGCAGGCCCGCCGCCTCGAGCAGGTCGACAAACCGCGCCGCGATCACGGGCGTGAGGCTAGCCGGCTTGAGCACCACGCAGTTGCCACCGACGAGCACGGCGGCCGTCATGCCCAGGGCAATGGCCAGCGGGAAGTTCCAGGGCGGGATGACCACCCCCACCCCCAGCGGCAGGTACACCAGCTCGTTGTGCTCGCCCGCGACCGGCGTGAGCGGCTGCGTCTCCGCCAGGCGGAGCGCCTCGCGGGCGTAGAACTCGAGGAAGTCGATCGCCTCGGCGGTGTCGGCATCGGCCTCGACCCAGGTCTTGGCGGCCTCGTACACGAGCGTGGCGCTGAAGTCGTGCTTCTGCCGGCGCAGCAGCGCCGCGGCCCGCAATAGCACCCCGGCGCGCGCCGCGGGCGTCCAGCGGCTCCAGTCGGCGAACGCCTGCCAGGCGGCGTTCAGGGCGTGCTCGGCGTGGCCGCGGTCCGCCGCGGCCACGCGGCCGACGACCCGGTCGGGCTGACAGGGATCGAAGCTCTCGATCCACGCGCCGGTGGTGACGCGCTCGCCGCCAATGGCCAGCGGCCACGCGCGGCCAAACTCGCCCCGCGCGCGCTCCAAGGCCGCGCCCATCGCCTGGCGATCGGCAGGAACGGTGAAGTCGGTCAGCGGCTCGTTGGCGAATTCAGCCAGCATCAGCGTCTCCAACTGCGGTGAGTAGGGGGTCTGGCCATAGGTCCTGGCTGAATTATCCTTCCTTGACATCGCATACGAGTCAGTATACGATGTCGCACACGGATGAATCAGCATGAAGTGCTTCGTCTACTGCGAGTGGATTGACGACCACCGGCTCAGGCAATCCATGCCTGAGGTACGTCTCCTTGATCGGGTAGTCCTCCCGGATCACCGCCTGGCGTTCACCTCGTTCGTGGAAGACGCGGACGCAACCATCCGACCTGGCGGGTGCAACCTGGTGTATGCCCAAGGGAATTCGGTTCCCGGACTGCTGTACGAGCTGGACGCTGTGCAAGAGCGCGTGGCTGAGACGCTGTCTCGCGTAGCAGAGGGACGCTATACGCCGAGGAGTTACGAGGTTGTGGATCGCGCCGGAATTACGCACCAAGCGGTGGCCTATGTCCTCAAACACCCGCTCGACGCTAGCCCGGCGCCGGACGATTACCGTCTGCACATGCTGGCCGGCGCACGCCGGCACGAATTTCCGGAGGACTACATCCGAGCCATTGAGGCTCTCTAGACTCGCCAGGGCTAGTGCAGCAAAGGGATGCGGTGGGCATTCCACGTGTCGAGTAACGGAATAGCGAAAGGAGTGGTACGGGTGGGCGTAGTACTGACAGACGCAGGACAGACTGAGGTACGTCACAAGCGGTGGGCATTCGGCGAGGAGTGGAAACTCAACACACTGGATATCACCGTCGCGGTTCTGCTGGGGGTCGTTCAGGGGGTGCTGGTCGTTGCTGGTGCAGTCGACTTCTTCGCCAGGATGTTCCAAGCGACGGGGCTGATTGGAATCGCGGTCGGATTCCTCTTTGTCACCGTCTATGGCACGCTGATCATCACGACCGGCTATCTTCGAAAGCGGATCCTGGCCATGGTGCTCTCGGGGGCAGTGGTGGCGATGTTACGTTGGCTCACCGGCGCCCCGGATGGCCCGCTCCTCCTGTTCTATTGGGCCGGCGCCGGTCTCCTTGGCGGCCTCGTCCTCTGGGCGTTCCGCTGGCGTGAAGGGTGGCTGCAGTATGGACTTGCCGGCGCACTCCTCTCCGGTTGGGCTGGCGGCTCGTGGTTCTGGTTCTTTGGAATTAATACTCTCGGCTGGCAGGCCTACTGGGTCGCTCAGGCGGTTCTGCTCGTGGGAGGCTTTCTGTTCACCGGGGTCCTTGGCTACTACGTTGGGACGGCCGTGAGCCGCATTGGCGTGAGCGCCATCGAGCGATGACCCAGGACCGGCCATTCCCGCGTCACGCTAACCGAGAGTGGTGGCCGGAGGGCAAGCCAGACACCTGGCTTGCCCTTCCGTGAAGGTCCTCGGGCTGTTGCGGATGGTTCGGTTCCGTCGGCTGAGCCAGTTGGAAGAACCACCGGTGCGTTGGACGACACGGAACCGTGCGTGAACCCGGCGGTACTGACGCCCGAGAATGGGCCGCGGTTTACGGATCGCGGTCCATTCTCGACTGGATGTTCTCACCAGTCCATGCCCTCCTCCCGCGAGGCTGACGCTTACGCGTACGCGGTGGAGGCCAAGTCCTTCACGTACTGGCATCCTCGGCGGGAGGTCGCCACACTGAAGCAGGTGAGCTTCCGTATCCGGCCCGGCGAATTCGCGCTCATCGCCGGACCGAGCGGCTCAGGCAAGAGCACCCTGGGTCTGTGTGCGCTCGGGGTCCGTCCCGGACTCCTGCTCGGGCGAGCGGAGGGCGATCTATTGGTCCGGGGAAGCTCCTCACTAAGGCGGCCAACGTGCAAGATCGCCGACGACCTTGGCATCGTCTTCCAGAGTCCCGACGACCAGATCTCCAACCTGACCGTCGAGGACGAGATCGTGTTCGGGCTGGAGAACCACCAGTTGACACGGTCGGAGATCGCGAGCCGCCTGGAGGAGGTGCTCGATCTGTGCCGGCTGCGCGTGTACCGTAAGCGGTCCGTGTGGGAGCTTTCGGGCGGCGAGAAGCAACGGGTGGCCATTGCCTCCATGCTCGCCCTCAAGTCGCCAGTCCTGTGGCTGGACGAGCCAACGTCGAACCTGGACTCGGCCGGCGAGTACCAAGTTTGGGACACCGTGGAGCGGATCCGGCGTTCCTCCGACACCACCATCATCGCCGTCCAGCACAACATTGACCACGTGCTGCCGCTGGTGGACCACGTGGTTCTGCTGGTGGACGGAGCCGTTGCCTTCGACGGTCCACCGGCGGAGTTGCTGCGGACCCATCGCTGGCGGCTTCCAAGCGACTGGGGGCTGTGGCTCCCTCAGGCCACCGACGTGGCGATGCGCCTTCAGGACCGAGGGATTGCGATCACGACGCTGCCGCACGGTGGCGCGGCGGTCGCACCGTGGCTGCCCACGGAACTCCTGCAGCACCACGAGGGAAGCCGGGTGGCAGCCAAGAACAATGAGCCGTCGGCCGAGCCCGCCGATTCGACCACTGCGGAGGCGCCCTGGCTGGAGGTCAAGGATCTGACGTTCTCGTACGGCTCAGGAACCCGACTCATCTCGAACGTGTCATTGTCGGTTCAACGCGGCGAGATGATCGCGATCGTTGGACCGAACGGCGCCGGAAAAAGCACATTGACGATGCTGTTAGTGGGGCTGCTGCAACCAACTCGCGGGAGCGTGGTTGTTGGCGGGCTGCGAACCAACCGAGCGTCGCCCGCGGAGCTAGGCCGCAAAATCGCATACGTGTTTCAGTATCCCGAGCATCAATTCATCGCCAATACCGTTCTGGACGAGGTAGCGCACGGGGTCCGGGCGCTTCGGAAGCCGATGGCAGAGGTTGCAACCACTGCGGAGGCGGCGCTGAGACGGATCGGGCTCTGGGAGTGGCGCGACCGCCATCCGTTCAATCTCAGCATGGGCCAAAAGCGCCGCCTCAGCGTGGCGTGCATGCTGGTTACGGAACCAGATGGCATCATCCTGGATGAACCGACCTTCGGGCAGGATTGGTTGAGCGCCACCCAACTCATGCGCTTCATGCAATCGCTCAATCAGGAGAACCGCACCGTCATGGTTGTCACCCACGACATGCGATTGGTCGCGGAGTACGTCTCACGCGTGCTGGTGGTTGTTGGGGGCGCGATTGTTTTCGATGGCTCCGCGGAGCAACTGTTCTGCAAGCCCGATCTGTTGAAAGCTGCTCAGCTCATCCAGCCTCCCGTGGTCCAGATGTCACTCGAGGCGTGCGGGCGGCCCAGCCTGACGACCGCAGCATTCGTCGGGTCGCTGCTCGGGGACGGTTGAGCGGGCATGGCGGCGCGTGTCGACCTCGCCTACCGCGAGGGTACCTCGTTCTTCCACCGGACGGACCCGATGAGCAAGCTCGTGTACGTGATCGCCGCGAGCGTCTTAATCATCAACAGCTTCAACCTGGTAAAGCAGTTCTCGTTGCTGGCGATCAGTGCAGCGATCGCGCTTCTCCTGACTGGTCAGTCACCGCAGCGGTACTGGGCGGGCGTGAAACTCGTCTTGGCGTTGGCCGTGTCGCTGGGCATCACAGGCGCGCTCTTGATTGACAAGCCGGGCCCTGTCGTCGTCGCCACCCCTTTGAGGAACTTCACGTATCGCGAGCTCACCGATGGCTTCACTATGGGGCTGCAGTTCGTGTCGCTCGCGTTCCTCGCGCTGTCATTTGTCTACACGACGCACCCACGTGATCTCTCCCAAGCGGTCAGCAAGTGGGGGATGAGTTACCGCTACACACACGGCATGGTGCTCGCGCTCGTGTTCCTGCCCATCCTGCTCGCGGAAGCTGGCAACGTCGAGAAGGCGCACCGGATTCGGGACTTCGGTGCGACCATGAACCCGCTGCAACGGCGGCTCCAGTCGCTCCGTCATCTCATGGTGACCCTGGTCGCCAGGTCGCTCAGGCGAGCGGAAACACTGGCCTGCGCAATGGACGTGAAAGGGTTTGGGATGGCGCCACACCGGACCTACTTCAAGGAAGTCGAATGGTGGCGGCCGGGCCAGGTGTTTGCGGTGCTGTCAGTGGGCGCGACGATCGCGTTCGCGCTGCTGTTCAACACTGGCTGAGCATCGGCCAGCGCGGAACACGCTCCGGAGCGGGCACGTGTCTGGATTATCACGATGCGGCATCCTGACCCGCTGACGTTTTCGATCTGGAGAGTAAACGAGAAGGAGAGCACGACCACTATGTACTATTTCGGCTACTGCACCTGGTTGAGCGATGCCGAGCTCCGCAAGTACATCCCGGAGGCGCGGTTCGTCACCAAGGCTACCGCGAAGAATCATCGTGTGGAGTTTCGCGCGGCGGGTGACCGGCGCGACCGTGGCTGGTGCCACCTGGCGAACAAGGACCGTGCGCTGGGACAGGAGACACAGGGCATCGTCTTTGACGTTGACGACGCGCACTTGCAAGACACCTTTGAAGATTTCGACATTGTCTACCTGACAGTCCACGGTGCCGACGGGCGGGCGTACGACTGCTTCACGTACGTACTCAGCCACCCCGGCACACCGATGCGGCCCCCCAATTTCTACTGGCGCCACGTGCCACATGGATTAGAAGAGCAGGACTTTCCGGCAGTTTACCGTGCGCGTGTCCTCGCAACCTACAACGAAGCAGCCGAATGCCCGGATGCCGATCGTCCCGCGCCGTCCGCCAAGCCGAGTCGGGAAGCGAGCACGCGCTGATGCCTACCATTCCGATGGAGCGGTGGTCAGTGAGCCCTCCGCGGTCCGATGGGAACGGTCCGGTGGACGAGACGCGGCCGGTCCATTCTCCGGGGATAGGAGGCCTTGCCGTCATTCCGACCCGGCTCCCACGCGGCGACGGGGCGACCTGGGCGTCTGATCCCCGCCCGTCCCCTACCCTGCACCGTGTGGAACCCACCATTGGCACGGCACCACTGCGCCGGAAGGCGCAGGAGAACACCCGCGTGGTGGCCGATTCGGTGTACGCCCGCCTCCGAGCGGCCATCCTAAGCGCCGAATTGCGACCTAACCGACGCCTGGTTGAGGACGATCTGGCTGACTGGCTGAGGGTCAGCCGGACACCTGTCCGTGAGGCGCTTCTCCGCCTGGAGCAGGAAGGGCTTGTGGAGAGGGACCGAGGTTGGATCGTCAGGGAGCGGAACCCCACGGAGACCCGCGCGCTCGTTGAGTGCCGCCTCGCCATCGAAGGCTACGCCGCACGACTGGCCGCGGCGCGGATTTCGCAGGCTTCTCTGGCGGAGCTCACGACTCTTGCGGACGCGATGGAGGAGTCTGGCCTCTCCCGCCTTGAGTTCAACCGTCTAAACGAGGAGTTCCACCGCCTGATTACGCTTGCTGCAGACAACCCGATGCTGGCGAACCTCCACGCGCAGACCAAGATGAACTACTGGAACCTGAGCGTCCCGGTTGTCTTCACCCCTGATGTTGATCGACAGGTACACGAGCATCACCGTTCCCTCTTGGTGGCGCTGGCCGCCGGTGACGGCAGTACGGCCGAACAGATCGCCCGAAGGCATGTCCAGCTCACCATGGACATTGTCCTTGAAGCAGTGGGGCTACAGGTCGAGCGGCCCGCCCCACCTGGTTAGGCTGCGCGGGTATGCCAATGGAAGGGCGATCTGACTTCGGCCGGCCTTCACGCGACGCTTGTGGGAATAAAATACGGACGGGCTCGGTGGGGGCCCATCGAGCGGACAACCCGCGTCCACTTTGATTTTTCGCGTTCCGTACTCCCACCTGTTTCGGGGCCTGCGGTTGCAAGCCATGCTCGATCGGCTTGAAGCCCCTTCTGCTCCGCACGGCCAACTTGCGGACCTCGGAGATTGCCTACTGCAATTCTCCGATGGCACGTTCACGGTTGCCCGGCTCGTGGAGGGATCCCAAGGACACCCCACGCTCGCCGTGGAAGGCTATCGGACTGGAAGTGGAACGCATCTGGCCAGTCGCACCTGGAAGGCGAGCGTGTCCATGGAATCTCATAGAGGCATCGAAATCCGCCTTGGTGACCCCATCCCGCTTGGACTCTTGGCCGTGGTCCCAATTGCCTAGATGCTTCCAGCTACACGGTGCGGCATGTGCAGTGGCCGCCGCAGTGCCTCTGACAAGTTGCGCCGTGCCCGCACCGGGACACGCGCGATGCCGGGGCCATTCCTGGGAAGCATTTAGGTGGGCGCGGTGCAGACGTTGCCGATGGAGTATCGCGCAGGCCCCGCACGCCGGGCACTATCCGCGCCCGGCCACGCTCGCGCGACAACCGGCCCGATTGGACCGGCAGAGCCCGCTCCAGCGGGCATGGAGTGTGCATATCACGATGTATACCCTGACTCCATTACCCACGCCTACCCTGGCGAAGTCCGTCACCCCTCCCCCACCTCGGGCTTCGCTGTTTCGCAACGGCCGACGCGTCCCCCCCCCGCGACGGCCGTTGCTATGCTGGGGTTGTGGAGCCCGGTTGAAGCGGGCCCGCGGGTGGAGGGATGCCAACCGATGATGGGAGCCGCGATGGCCCACGACGCTCCGCTGGCGCCACAGACGCTGGCCGAGGACCGCCTCTACAACTTCGCGGCGGGGCCAGCGATGTTACCGGCGGAGGTGCTCGAAGCCTCCGCCCGAGCGCTGGTGGACTACCGCGGCATGGGCATCGGCGTGGCCGAGCTGAGCCACCGCGGCCCCGAGTTCGACGCCATCCTGGACGAGGCGATCGAGCGTTGCAAGAGCCTGTGCGGCATCCCGGGCAACCCCGATTACGACGTCCTCTTCCTCCAGGGTGGCGCAACCCAGCTCTTCACCACGATCCCTATGAACTTCCTGCAGGGGTCGGCGGACTACCTGGAGACGGGCGAGTGGGCGAAGAAGGCCATCGAGGCCGCTCGGCCCTACGGCACCGCCAACGTCGTGGGATCGAGCGCGGTAACCGGCTATGACCGCGTTCCCGACGGCTGGACGGCGACGCCAGACGCCAGCTACCTGTACGTGTGTACCAACGAGACGATTAACGGCACGCGGATCGGGCACCTGCCGCACCACCCCACGCTCGTGGCAGACGTCTCGTCCGAGTTCATGGCGCGGCCGATTGACGCGCGCCAGTTCGCATTGATCTTTGGCGGCGCCCAGAAGAACCTGGGGCCCGCGGGGGTGGTCGTGGCGATCGTGCGGCGCGACCTGTACGCGCGCATTCCGAAAGACGTCCCGCCGATCTTCAGCTTCGCCGCCCACGCAAAGGCGAAGTCGTGCCTGAACACGCCGCCCACGTTCGCCATCTACATGCTGCTCGAAACGTTCCGCTGGATCGAGCGCCAGGGCGGCCTGGCCAGCGTGGAAGCGCGCAACGAGCGCAAGGCCACGCTCATCTACGACGTCCTCGACGAGCAGTCGGACTTCTATCGGGCTACCGTCCACGACCGGCCGGAAAACCGCAGCCGCATGAACGTCACGTTCCACCTGCCCACCCAAGAGTTGACCGGCCGCTTCCTGGCGGAAGCCGAAGCCCGGGGCATGGTTGGGCTGCAGGGCTACCGGACCGTGGGCGGCGTCCGCGCGAGCATCTACAACGCCATGCCAGAAGCCGGCTGTGCGCTCCTCGCGGAGCACATGCGCGACTTTGCCGAGATCAACGGCTGAGTCCGCCTCGCGCGCTGTTCTTCCTATGCGGCGCCTCACCACGCTTCGGTTCGACCCCCATGACCCACTCGTCGTGCAAGAGGCATCGGAAAGGGCAGCGCGCAGGCCACGGCGCGGCGGACCCGCTCGGCTGCTGACGTCAAGGCTGATCACGAGATCGCCAGTCTGGCCGCGCTGCCTGCCTTCCTCGGCCAGCGCTAAGCACGTCGTGGCTCCGCGCTGAGACCTACTCGGCACCTGCCCGCGGCTCCGTAGAGCCAAGCCGATCCCGTGTGCACGTGCTCAGCTCGGGTATGTACTCCTGACGAAGCGTCGGCGAACCCGGTCCCTCCGGTGCGCCCATCTGGTCACTGGGTCCGTCTCGGCCAAGTCTCCATCGCCAGGGGGCTTTCTTTCTGACGCGGGATACGATACATATCGCGCCTGTGACACCCTGTCCGGAGCACCACGTGAGACGGAGACCGTGAGGGCCTCGGAAAGCGACCTTCCTTCTCCCGCCAGCCCACGCCCGGCTTCCAACGTGTGGTACGTGCAAGACCTGGTGCGACGGGCGAACGAGGACCGCGATGCGCAGGCGTTCACGGAGCTGTACGAGCGGTACGCGCCGCGGATTTACGCCTACCTGTTCCAACACGTCCATGGGCGTACCCAGGAGGCCGAGGACCTGACGGCCGAGGTGTTCGTGAAGGTGTACGAGCGGCTGAACGCGTACCAGTTCCGCGGCGTCCCCTTCTCCGCCTGGCTATTCCGGGTGGCGCGCAACCACCTGATCGACCACGTCCGGCGGCAGGGGCCGCGGCAGGCAGCGGCGCCTATCGAGGCCGCGGAGAACCTGCCCGAGCCCGGCTCCGGTGCCACGCTCGACCGCCGGCTGGTCGCAGCTGGAATCGAAGGCGCGATGCGCCACCTCACGGAGGAGCAGCGCCGCGTCATCCTGCTGCGCTTCGTCGATGGCCTTAGCACGGCGGAAGCCGCGCGGGTGGTCGGCAAGAGCGAGGAGGCCGCCAAGAAGCTCCAGGCGCGTGGACTGGCTGCCCTCAAACGCACGATGGACTGCCCCAGCGGTTGCTGGCGGGCCGTCGACGCGGGCTGACAATCCTTCAAGCGCCCTGTCCTCGTTTTGCCGTCTTCCGAAGGAACAACGCCGAGCGTACGCGCGGCCCAGCGCGCTCAGTAGCGGCCGGTGAGAGAGCCGGGTGGGGCGGTGCGGGGGCCATAGGGAGCGCGTTCGAGCCACTCCCCGAAGCGGCGCAGGCGCGGGGCGAGGGTGGCGGCCATGCGCTGCTGGGCACGCACGGGCGGCGAGGGCCGCAGGTGCGTCAGGGCGGCGCCAGCCGCATCACGGTTAAACCGCGCCGCGGCCACCCGCAGCGCCGAGAACTCCTCGACGGCCCCTTTTGCCCGGAGCGGATTGGTCGCCGAGAGGCCCACGTGGACCGCCGCCGCTGCTGCTTCAGCGTCGGCCACGCCGGAGTTCATGCCGCGGGCGCCAAAGGGGGCGAACAGGTGGGCCGCCTCACCAACCAGCAGGACCCGGTCATGGTCGTCGGTGAACCGGCTGGCGACCAGTTGGAGGAACTGGTAGCTGGAGACCCACTTGATGCGGTCGGCGTACCGGGCGTCGATCACCCGCGGCAGCCAGCGTCGGACACCATCTTCGCTCTCGAACTCCTCCAGCACGTCGTGCTCATGCAGCTGGAGGTCGATCCGCCAGCCGCCCTTGAACGGCACCAGCAGCACGTTGCGCCCCTCCACCTCGGGGTGCTCGTAGTGGAAGACCCGCTCCACGGGCAGCGGATCAGCCGGATCCTCAGCGACGTCGACCACGATGTACCGGCCCGGCGCACGGCTGCCCTCCATGCCGATGCCCAGGGATTGCCGAACGCTGGAGCGGGCGCCATCGGCGGCCACCACGTACGGCGCCGTCCAGGTCGCACCCGCGGCGGTGGCGAGCTCGACACCTGACTCGTCGGTACGCACGGCCGAGACGGCCGAGTCCCAGACCAGCTCCACCCCGGCGCGCTTGCAGGCCTCCAGCAGGTAGCGCTCGGTTTCGACCTGGGGCAGGCTGGTGAACTGCGGCACTGCCCCGGGACGGGTAGGCGGATAGGTCTTGGCGTAGACCTCCTTGCCGCGATAGAGGGTGCGTTTCGTCTGCCAGACCAGCCCGTGCTCTACGAGGGTCGCGCTGAGCCCCGGACTGAATTGCTCCAGGAGCCGCAGCGTCTCCTTGTGGACGAAGATGGCGCGGCTGCCGGGGCGGGGGCGGTTATTCGGCCCAACCTCAAGAAGGGTCACGCTCCGCCCGAGGGAGGCGAGGGCCAGCGCGGCCGTCAGCCCCACCGGCCCGGCACCGACGACGATCGTTTCACGCTCAGCGTTCCCAGCAGGAGCCACGGGAAACCTCCCAACGCCGCCTGGCGCTGAATCTCGCACGCCCACTTTCGCTCAAGCTCGATCGTGCGATAGAGAGAGTAGAAGTGCCGCACGGGTCGCTGCAACTGTCCATTCCCGGAAGAATCCTCGGGATGTGCCCGGGGCCAGGAGCGAGTTCCAGGTCACCGCCTCTCGACTGCCGGCTCGCCGGGGGCATCATCGGCGGTCCTGGCGCTGAAAGGCACAGTACGTGGCGGATTCCCTCACTTTTCGTTGGGAGGGTGCCCGCCATAGCCTGAACGTGGCGCTCCCTTGCGGATCGCGGAGAGGCACGATGGTCTGCCGCACTGGCCTTGCTACACACCCGGAGCCCCCTGGACGATACTGTTCGATGCGCAGCCGCACGTAGTCCCAGATCCATGGCCCACCGAGCGGCAAGCCTGGGAGCGTGCGCCCGACGCACGCATCGGGGTGATTGACGAGTGGGTCGTTTGACACGCTGTGCGGCATTCCGGGGGTACCCACCCCCTCGCCCCCTCCCGTGCGCGGAAGGGGGAAATTTTCTTCCCGGAGGGGGCGCGGCGCGCCCCCTCCGACTCCCTGCGCTCCGGTCGAATAGCCCAATGCAAGGCAGTCGGCCCACTAGGTCCCGCCGATGCGCGGCAGCGCCAGGTCAAAAAAGGTGTCCAGACCGGGCTGATGCTCCAGATCCAGGATCCAGGCAAACAGCGCGGTGGCCCCGTCGGAGCCCAGGTACGGCAGCACCAGGCCGTCGAACTTGGCGCGCAGCTCGGCCTCGGAGAGCGGGTTCTCGGGCTCGCCACGGGGGATGGGCACAAGCTCGGAGAATGATTGGCCGGACTGGGTGGTGATGGTCACCCGTCCAGCCACCTGGGATGGGAAGAGGGCCTCGACATCGGCATCGTGGACCGAGTGAATGCGGGACATCAGCGCACGGATCGTGGGGTCGCAGAGTTCCGTGGCGTAGTCGGACCAGCCCAGACGGCCGTGCCGGAGCCCGACGGCGACGCCGAATGGCGCTGAGAACTGCGCCTCTATGACGCTGGTCGGCTGCTGCTTCCGGTCCTCGGGCCATCCGACCAGATCCAGGCTCTGCCGACACAGGCCGACGGTCGCACTGGCGATTTCGGCCGAGGGCACCTGATGCCGAACGTAGAGGGCAAGCGCCGCGTCCACGGCAGCGTGCATCCCGCGGCACGCCGGGTACGGCTTGAACCCGATGCGGGCAATCTCCCACTGCTGGCCGAGATCCTGGACGGTTCGCTCCGGCCGGGCCTCGTTCGAATACAGGCGATAGAACCCGCTAGCGCCCTCCAGGGCCTCGCTAGCACCGGTGAACCCGGCCTGGGCGAGCGCCGCTGCCGTGAGGCCGCAAGCCGCGGCATGGCCGACCTGGAACCGCTTGGTCCACGCGCCATTGACGTGGAACTGGCCGGAGCCGGAGGTCTCGCTCAAGGCGGTTCCGAACGCGTGCTCTACCTGAGTCGCGGAGAGGCCCAGCACCCGAGCGGCGGCTGCCGTTGCGCCGAAGGCCCCGCAGGTGGGCGTGGCGTAGAACCCTTTGCCGTAGTGGCTGCCAGGGCCGAGCGCCACGCCGATGCGGCACATCACCTCGACGCCGACGACGATCCCCGCCAGGAGCTCGCGGCCGCTGGCGCCAGCGACCTGCGCCGCGACGAGCGCCGCGGGGATAACCGGTGCGCTTGGGTGGTGCAGGGCGGCCACGTGCGTATCGTCGAAGTCGATGCTGTGCGCCATGGCGCCGGTCAGCAACGCCGCTGCCGGGGCCGCGTAGCCGGCGGGATCACCGATGCAGCGAAAGCGCCCGCGGTCCAGCTCCAGCGCGCGCAGCGCCCCGACGAGGGACGGCGTCGATTCGCTCTCCTGGCGCGTTAGCAGCGCGATGCCGGTGATGTCGGCGAGGAGCAGCTTCGCCTTGGCCACCACCGAGGCGGGGACAGCATCCAGCGACAGGCCGGCCGCCCACGCCGCGACCTGGGCGGTGACATCCTGCATCAGTCCACCGCCCCAGCCGGACGGATGATGCCCACACCGTCCTCGGTGTGGATGAACGTTCCGAACGGCTCGGAGCAGCGCCGGAGGCGGTCCAGTACCTCCCGTCCAACCGTCTCGCCGGCGAGAACCGGCCGTCCTCGCTGGCCCGTCGGTAGGCCCATGCCCAGGTCGACCGGATACAGGCGGATCTCCGCCAGGCGGCGGTCGTCCCAATCGACGACCGCCAGGGTGCTCTGCCACTGGTCGCGCAGGATGGCCTGGCCCTGCGACTGCCCGCCGCTGCGGTCCTCGTAGAACGCCGACAATGGGGCGTTCGGCGGCAGTCGTCGGCGCGTGTAGGCGCTGGCGGGTTGGCGCAGCACGGTATCGCTCTGGAGGATGAAATCGCCCAGGCTGTAAAAGATCGGCTTGCCACGGTAGAGCTCAATCGCCTGGTCGCGGTGGGGGCCGTGGCCCACCACGGCGTCGGCGCCCGCGTCGATCGCGTGGTGGGCCAGCCGGACAATGTTCTCGCCGGGCTCGTCGTAGGGACTGCCCTGCAGCCCCGTGGGATAGCCCGGCGAGAAATGGTGGATGCTGAAGATCACCCAGTCGGCCATTCGGCGGGCATCCTCGATCCAGCCCAGGGTGGCGGCGACGTCCTCCTCGTTCAGGGTGTAGTGGGTCTCAAAGTGGTTCCCGGCCCGGAAGTGGAGTGGGGCCATGCCCCCGTACTCGCCCCGCAGGCCGAGCTCGAACGGCGGCCCTTCCGGGTCGCCAATGGCGACCCGGGCCCGTCCCTGGAGCCAGGCCATCACACCCTCCAGATCGAGGTTGCGCTGGTCCCAGCCGAGATGCTGGCTGATACGGCGAAGCGCGGCCATCGCCTCGCCGTCGACGGTGTAGCTGGCCTGGACCCTGATGTGGTGAATACCAGGCTTCCCGGGCACATCGCCCCGCGGGTCGACGGCGCGCCCGTACGTTCCGCCATTGAGGTGATCGGTCGCGGCGACCAGTGCCACCCGGCCCTTGGGCGTATCCAGGTAGGCCGGCGACTGGGCCAGGGACAGGGTGGCGCCGGTGCCGGCGTGGGCCAGGCCGTACTCGTCGAGGTGGCGGATGTTGGCCAGGACGCCCGCGTCGCCGTAGTCGTAGGCGTGGTTCTGCGCGCAGGCGACCATGCCGAAGCCCATCCACTTGAGATCCTCGATCAGCCTCGGATCGGCGCGCATGTAGGTCCCGGAGTTGTCGGGCGCGGGGGGACCCTCGTAGTCGTGGAACAGACACTCCGAATTGCCGAACGCGACGTCTGCCCCACGCACGAGCTCGACGAGGCGGAGGTATTCGGGCTCCCGGAAGGGGCGCAGCGCCCGGGTCACGATCAGCTCTCCAGCCAGGGCCATGCGGATGGCGCCCCGCTGGGACTCGTACAGCATGAGCTCGGCCGGTCGGTCGTTCCCCACGGTCTCTCCTCTGGCATGGCGCCGCCCCGCGGCCGGGTGAAGCGTAGTGGGGCCAGCCCGTCCGAACGAGTGACCGCCGCACGACGAACCTGTTCCAGATGGCGACAGGTCACAGGACGAGAAGCGCACCTACCACGAAGAGCGCGCTGATAGGGCGGTCCTGGCGCCTCGGGGCACCCAACATGGGTTATCTGGTCACTATTGGCCGATGCGTCAGGCCCATAGCCTCTTGGGATGTGGAGCAGCCGCGCAGGGACGGTGCGTCCCCTCCGTGAGACGGGCTCTGGGCAGATGCTGCGTGAGGAACCATGAACGACAAGGTTGAAGCGGTGGGCCCGCTTTCCCCCGTGCCGCCGCCCGCGGGCGGCGGCACGGACTGGGCCCGGGAGTGGGATCCGCTCGCCCCGGGCACCTTCGACGATCCCGCGGCCACGTACGCCGAGATGCGCGCGCGCTGCCCCGTCGCCCAGTCTGACCGCTGGGGTGGTTTCTGGGCCCTCACCCGCTACGACGACGTCGTGGCCGTCGCGGCGGACTACGAGACGTTCACGACCGCGGTCCAGAACCTGGTCCCGCGGTCGCCCCGGTCAGGCGTCGCTCGCCGTCCGCTGCAGGTCGATCCGCCCGAACACGCCCAGTTCCGGCGTGCCATGAACCCCTACTTCGAGGTCGACCGGGTGGCGCTCCTCGAGCCCACGCTGCGGGAGGTGGCGGCTCGGTTCCTCCAGCCACTGCTGGACCGGGGCGCGGGTGACCTGGCCGAGGAGTGGGCGCGCCATTTGCCCATCCGCGCCGTGTGCGCGCTCCTCCGAGTGCCGGAAGGGGATGCGGAGTGGATCCAGTCGCGCAGCCGGCGGTATGTGGCGTCGATTGCCAGCGATCCGGAGACCGCGAACCGCCTGAGCGGCGAGCTCGACGACTATGCCCGACGCCTGGTCGCCACCCGGCGCGCCTCCCCGATCGACGCCCATCTCGACATCGTCAGCGGGCTGCTGGAGCAGGGCATCGGCGGCCGGCCGGTGGGGGACGAGGTCGTGGCGAGCTTCGTCCGTGGCCTCATCGTGGCGGCCGATCGGAGCACCACCCATGGCATCAGCAACGGAGCCCTGCACCTGGCCCGCGACCCGCGTCTCCAGGAGTACCTGCGCCAGCATCCCGGGCGACTGCCAGACGCAATCGAAGAGCTTGTGCGGCTCTACGCGCCCAGCCACGCCACCGCTCGCACGGCCACGCGAGACGTCGAGCTCGGCGGCTGTCCGATCAAGCAGGGCGATCCGGTCGCACTGGTTTGGATGGCGGCGAACCGCGACCCCGAGGTCTTCCCCGATCCCGACACTTTCGACATGGACAGACGGCCGAATCGCCACGTCGGGTTCGGGCACGGCATCCACAAGTGCGGCGGCCAAACCGTTGCCCGTCTCCAGCTCCGGGTGGCGCTCGAGGTCCTGCTCGGCAGCACGAGCCATTTCGAGGTGGTCGGCCCGGTCGCGTACCAGACCTGGCCGGAGTACGGGCCGAACCAGCTCCCGGTGCGGCTCGTCCAACGATAGCCGGATGCCCGACCAGCCACACGCGCAGATCTGGAGACCCTTGGAGTCCGCGTTGCTGACGGACCCGGCGCGGGAGCACGCCTGGTTCCGCGACCGCTGCCCTGTTGCCTGGTCCGACACGCTGGGGGGCTCTTGGGCGGTCTTTCAATACGAGATCCTGGACGCGGGTCGAGGAGGTGCTCGCGCGGACGACCGGCTTCGCAGTGGCCGGCGAGGTGGGGCGCTCGTCCTGGCCACGCTACGGGGTGACGATGCTGCCGCTGACGTTTCAGTGAGCAGGTTTGGCGTCGGGGAGACCCGAGACTTGGGCTCGTCGACTGAGGCGCGGGAATCGAGGTCCGAACGCCCGTTGACACTCGCTGAGCGCGCCCCTAGACTCACTCGATCGATTGACCGATCGAGTATGGGACCGCGACCGTGGACCGGTGGAGGAACCGCGGGCGGGGACCATCGTCAACTCGACTGGCAAGGAGCACAAGGGGAACTGGATGACTGGACCATCGAATCCCACGCGGCGTGATGTCCTTCGGCTAAGCGGCCTGCTGGGCCTCGGCGCCGCCGGGCTGTCAACCCTCGCCGCGTGCACGTCCGCACCCGCCGCCTCCACGGCGGTGCCGACCACCGCGCCGAAGCCGGCTGCCACGACAGCACCAGCCGTACCCGCGGCAGCAACGGCAAGTCCGGCCGCGGCTGGGAAACCCGCAGCCTCACCCGTTGCGGCCGCTTCGCCCGCCGCGGCAGCGTCGCCCGCGGCCAACGCCGCGAACGAGGCTGCCCTGGTGGAAGCGGCCCGGCGCGAAGGACGCGGGCTCCTGTACGCGGTGAGTGACCCCGCCGCCTCGATGGCGACACTGGCAGCGTTCAAGGCGAAATACGGCATCGAGGTTGAGTTCCAGCGCCTCACCTCCGGCCCACTGGCGCAGCGGTATGCCGCCGAAGCCGATGCGGGCAATATCCAGGCGGACATGCTGATCACTTCCGATCCTGCATTCATGGAGCAGGCCACTGGTCGTGGCTGGCTGGCCAAGATTGGCCCCACCGACGTGCCGCTGCTGGCGCAGATGCCCAGGGAGTACGTCACCGACAGCACCGTGGTGGTGGCCTTTACACCCAGCGGCATCGCGTGGAACAAGAACCTCGTCAAAGACGCGGATGCGCCGAAGGCGTGGCAGGATGTATTGGACCCGAAGTGGAAAGGGCAGATCATCCTGCTCGACCCCAAGGGCTCAGCGCCCGTGCTGGAGTTCCTGACCGTCATGCGGGAGAACTTTGGGGATGATTTCCTGCGCAAGCTAGGCGCCCAGCAGCCACAGTTGGTGGCAAGCGCGGTCACGGCCTCGCAGCAGCTCGCGGCCGGCGGCGCCGCGCTGACCGTGCCGGCGGTACACGCGACGATCGTCCCTCTCCTGGCGCAAGGTGCGCCCATCGTCGAGGCGTTCCCGAACCCTGCCGCGCCAGCAGCAAGCGTGGCGGGAATCTCGGCCAAGGCGCCCCGTCCCAACGTCGCGCGCCTCCTCCTCAACTACTACCTGACCGTCGAAGGGCAGACGATCTTCAACAAGGACCTCTGGTCGCCACTCCCGAACATCGCGGGGACCCGCCCCCTGCCGCAGCTCTCGCCGAGTCGGGTGAAGGAAGGCCTCGCGGCCCAGGCGGACATCCTGCGGCTCCTCGGGTTGAGCTAGACGGACAGTCTTTCCCACCAGGGCAGCAACGGTGGGCGTTCACGTCCCTTCCGCCACGGTTGCTGATCCAGGCGGCCGTCCGGTTACGCTTCTTTCCTCGATCCCTATGCCGATCGCTTCAGCGGCTCCTGGCCAGACTTCGCCCAGCGTCCGTATTAGCGGCCTCTCCAAGGCCTACCGGGCACGCCGGGGAGAGGTGCCAGCGCTGGCGAACGTGTCGCTGGAGATCGCGGATGGGGAGATCCTCGTATTGCTCGGCCCTAGTGGCTGCGGGAAGACCACCTTGCTGCGCTGCGTGGCGGGGTTGGAGCGCCCTGATGCGGGCGAGATTAAGATTGGCGGGTCGGTCGTCTTCTCCTCGGTGCGCGGCATCTCCGTGCCGCCCGAGCGGCGCAACCTGGGCATGGTGTTCCAGAGCTATGCGCTCTGGCCGCACATGACCGTCTTCGACAATATCGCTTACCCGCTCCGAAACCTGAAGATGGCGGCGGCTGAGGTGGGCGAGCGCACCCGCGCCGTACTGGGTGTGGTAGGCCTGGACGCGCTCGCGCGCGCCTACCCAGGCCAGCTCTCGGGCGGACAGCAGCAGCGGGTGGCCCTGGCCCGTGCGATCGTCAGCAACGAGGGTGTGATCCTGTTCGACGAGCCGCTCTCCAATCTCGACGCCAAGGTCCGCGAGCGGATTCGGCTGGAGTTGCTGGCCCTCCACAAGGACATCCGCTTCTCCGCGCTGTACGTCACCCACGATCAGACCGAGGCCGCGGCCCTGGGTGACCGCATCGCAGTCATGAATGCGGGCGAAGTGGCGCAGGTCGGAACGCCGGCGGAGGTCTACCACCGGCCCGAGACCCGGTACGTGGCCGACTTCGTGGGCAGCACGAACGAGCTGGCAGGCACGATCATAGAGTTCCCCGATAACGAAGGGTCTTGCCGGGTGGAGACGGCAGTGGGGCGCATCCACGGGCGGATGACGCCCGTGGCCGACGCACATCCCGGTGACGCGGTAACGGTGATCTTCCGCCCCGAGCACTGCCGTATCGGCGAAGCGGGCGTTGGAGACGCCCGCGCCAATCGCTTCGTCGGCCACGTCGAACGGTCGATCTTCCTGGGCTCGTACGTTGAATACCTGGTCCGGGCGGGCGGTGCGCAGCTCGTGCTGCGGAGCATGGACGGCGACCTCCTCCCCGAGGGAACCGAGCTCTCGGTGTACCTGGCACCAGAGCGGGCCCGGGTCTTCCCCCGGGTCTGAGCGGAGGGACGGACGAAGCATGGCCGCGGCCACGGGTGAGGCGGTGAGCCGCAGGCAGTCTCCGGCGTGGACCCGCCTGCCGAGCATGGGACTCGTGGTCGGTGTCGTCACGGTCCTGCTGGCGTTGTTGGTGCTTTACCCGCTCGTCACCACCCTCGTGCGAGTCCTGCTCGATCCGGAGCAGCTCCGACTGGCGGAGATCGACTCCGCCGTTCCCGGAATGCTGGCGAACACGGCGATCGTGGTGCTCTTCAGCGCCGCGCTGGCGCTGCTGGTGGGCTCCGTTTTCGCCTGGCTGAACGAGCGGACCGATGCATCTCTCCGGGCGGTTGGCGAAATGCTGCCATTGGCCCCGCTCCTGACCCCGCCGCTGGCCGGGGTGATCGGCCTGGTCGTGCTGTTCGAGCCGCGGGCGGGGTTGGTCAACGGCTGGCTGCGTGCGCTGCTGGGCGCGGTGGGAATATCCACCTCCTCCGGCCCTATCAACCTTTACACCCTGCCTGGGCTTGTTGCGGTGACCGCGCTGTACCTGGTGCCGTACGTGTACCTGGTGGTCTCGACGTCTTTGCGCAAGCTGGACCCTTCACTTGAAGAGGCATCGCGGCTGAACCGAGCAGGTCCGCTGCGTACCCTGGTATGCGTGACGTTGCCGGCCATCAAGCCGTCCCTGATTGCCGCCGGACTGCTCGCCGTCATCAGCGCCCTGGGGCTGTTCTCGGTGCCGGTCGTGATTGGCACCGGCGCCCGGGTCGAGGTGCTCTCGGTCTACATCTTCCGGCTGCTGGAGAACTTCCCGCCGAAAACCGGCTCGGCGCTGATCCTGGCGGCGCTGCTGCTGGTGCTGGTGCAGGCGCTCCTCTTCGCTCAGCGTTGGCTGGCGCCAGCGGGTCGGCACGCCGCCGTCGGGGGACGCGGGTTTCGGACGAATCCGGTGCTGCTGGGCCGGCTGCGGCCCTGGGCGCGGGGCATGATGGTGCTGTACCTGCTGGTGACCGCGATCCTGCCGCTGGCGGGGCTGGTGTTCGTCTCGCTCCAGCCGTTCTGGACGCCCGCGGTCCAGTGGGACCGGCTCTCCCTGAACAACTACAAGACCGTGCTGATCGATACCCGCGCGACCTCGCAGGCGCTCCTGAACAGCCTGGGCCTTGGCGCGGCGACGGCGACCATCGTGATGCTCGCGGCCGGGCTGCTGATGCTGTACGTACACCAGGCGCGCGGGCGGGGGCGCCGATTCGTCGACGTCGTCACCAGCCTGCCGGCAACGTTCCCGCACACCATCATCGGCGTGAGCGTGCTCGTCGCCTTCAGCCGGCCGCCCTTGCCGCTGTACGGCACGGTGGGGATCTTACTGGTGGCCTACCTGATCATGGGGCTGCCCTACGCCGCCCGCGCCGCGAGTGCCGCGACGGACGACATTGGGCTGGAGCTGGTCGAGGCGTCGCGCGTGTTTCGGGCGTCCGAACGACGCACGTTCGTGCGGATCCTGCTGCCAATTGCGCTGCCCGGCCTCGCCGCGGGCTGGATCATTGTGTTCGTCACTACCGCGGGGGAGCTGACGGCCTCGGTGCTGCTCTCGAGTACGGGAAACCCGGTGCTGGGGCGAGTCATGATCGACCTGTGGGCGTACGGCAGCTACCCGCAGGTGACGGCGCTCGCGGTGATCATCACCGCTCTGAACGGGGTGTTCGTGGCGATCATGCTCCGCGTTGCGCGCCGAACCCTGAGCCGAGCCGTGGCGTAGCGGCTCGCACCCCGGATCGGACTACCCTCCGCGGGCCTTCGCCGCTGCGCTGGTCGCCTAAGACCGGGCCGGGCGCAATGCGTGCAGCAAGAGGTCCACGTACGCCCGGCCGATCTCTTCGGGCGTCAGCGGGCCGTCCGGCCGATACCAGCGGCCGACGGTCAGCCCAGTACCGATGATGGCGAACACCGTGAGCTTGGGGTCCACCGGCCGGAGCTCGCCGCTCTCGATGCCCCCTCGCACCAGATCGCGAAACTGGTGCTCGTAGCTGTCGCGCATCGCCAGGTACTCGGCGCGGTGCGCCGGGCTGAGATGGTTCATGTCGGTGCGATTGACCGTAGTCCCGAACGCGCGCTCGGCGGAGTACTGCACATGGAACGCGATGGCGGCGGCAAGGCGCTCTGTCCAGGAGGGGCCAACCTCCTCGATGCGAGCCTTCAGACCGCTGGCCAGCTCGACCATCGAATCCTGGAGCACGTCGAAGAGGAGCTGCTCCTTGGTCGTGCAGTGGAAGTAGAGGGTCGAAATGCGAATACCCGCGGAGGCGGCAATGTCGCGCATCGAGGCGGCCTCATAGCCGCGTTCGGCGAAATGGGTCCGAGCCGCCTCGCGCACCAGCTCCAGCCGGGGTGGTCCCTCGACACCGGAGGGGCTCCCCGTCTGGCGCCGGGGGCGCGTCGCCGCCGGAGTATGCTTCGGCACCGCGGCCACGTGGCCGCGGTTGGCAGAATGCCGCGAGGGAGTTCTCTTGGTGGGCATGGAATAGGGCGTCGCGGCGCCCGGGTGTCCAGGCCGATCGATCGCCCGATAGTGTACGCCAACCTCAGTCCCCGACGCGCAGCACGATCGCGGCGCCGGTGTCGCCGGCGGCGCAGCCGGTGAACAGCCCAATACCCCCACCACGCAGCCGCAGCGTCTCGATGAGCTCCGCGATCGCCCGCAGCCCGGTCGGCCCCTGCGGATGGCCCCACACCAGGCTGCAGCCGTAGACGTTCATCCGCTCCAGCGGGATGCCGGACTCGCGGTGGAAGTAGACGTCGTTGACGGCGAACGGGTTATGGGTGGTTACCAGGTCCACGTCGGCGAACGTCAGCCCCGCGGCCGCCAGCGCCTTGCGGGCCGCGGGCACGGGCGCCTTCGGCATGCGCGCCTTCTCCGCGCGCGCCACGCCGCTCCCCAGAATCCGCGCCACGCCCTCACCCTGGGAGAGCTGCCGGGCCTGCTCCTCGGTAGTGACCAGGGCACCGGCGGTCCCGTCGGCGGGGTGGGTCTGCATCCCAAAGGTGACCACCCCCTCCGGCAGCACCGGCTTCAGGGCGGCCAGGCCCTCGGCAGAGGTGGGAAAGATACCCTCGTCGGCCTCCACCAACCGTTGAGGCACGCCCCGCTTGCGGCCCGGCAACGCCGCTGGCACGAAGTAGCGCTTCTGGAAGGCCCGGTCATGGGCTAACGCCTGGTCGTACTGCCGGTAGCGCAGCAGCGTGACCTCGTCGAGCTCCTCGCGGGTGACGCCGATCTCCTCGGCCACGTTCTCGGCCGTCTGGAGCATGCTCTGGCCGGTGTTCGGGTCGGCCTGGAAGTTGTCCAGCACCCAGTGCTCCGTGCTCGGCGCACCGCCCGCCGATGAGGGTGCCGGGTGGAGCAGGAGCGGCCCGTTGCTGGTGCGGTCGGTGGCCAGGACCAGCGTCAGGCCCGCCTCGCCTTGCTCAATGCCGGCGGCGGCGTGCTCGAGGCAGATGGCGCTGGTCGCGCAGGCCTGACTGAGCATCGGCCCCGTCACCCCGGGCAGGCCGAGCCGGGCGGCCACGGTGGGCGCCCCGTAGAAGCTCCCTGGCTGCGGCACGGTCCAGCCCAGGACCAGCCGCTCGATGCGATCGCGGTCCACCTGGCGTTCGTCCAGCGCACGGCTGGTGACGTCGACGGCCAGATCCAGGGCATTGACCTCGGCCAGGCTGCCCTGCCAACGCGTGAATGGGGACGACCAGGCGCCCCCGAGCGGGATGCTCGCGTGCTCAAATCGCATGGCTCGGCACTCCCTCGATCGGTCTATCGGCCGCTTACCGGCTGGCGCGCAACCTCGTCGCGGAGGACCCGCTTGAGAATCTTGCCCGTCGCACTCTTCGGCAATGCGGGCACCAGGTCGAAGCCGCGCGGGACCTTGTACGCGGCCAGCCGTTCCCGACAGTACGCCTCGAGCTCGGCGGCCGTCGTGGCCGCGCCCGCGGCGAGCACCACGGCTGCCAGGGGGACCTCGCCCTTGACGGGGTCAGGAGCCCCGTAGACGGCGCACTCACCGACGGCTGGATGCTGGTAGAGCACCTCCTCCACTTCCCGCGGCCACACCTTGAAGCCGGCCGCATTGATCATGTCCTTGGTGCGGTCGACGATGAAGACGAACCCGTCCTCGTCCATGTAGCCCACATCACCCGTGTGGAACCAGCCCCCGCGTAGCGCCTCCGCCGATTCGCTGGGGCGGTTCCAGTAGCCCAGCATGACGTTCGGCCCCTTGATGCAGATCTCGCCCCACGTCCCGCTCGGCACCTCGTGGTCCTCCGGATCCACGATGCGCAGATCGACGTTCGCGATGGCCGCGCCGACGGATCCCGGACGATGGTGCCACTCGTGGTTGTACGAGGCAAACGGGGAGGTCTCGCTCAATCCATAGCCCTCGTATACGGGGCTCTGGAAGATGGCCTTCCAGCGTTCCGCGACCTCCACCGGCATGGTCGCCGCGGCGCTAAAGAAGTAGCGCACGCCGGGCATGTCCTCGCGTCGTATGCCGCTGTCCAGCAGCATGATGAAGATCGTGGGCACCGCGAAGAACATCGTGACGCGATCCCGGACGATGGAGGCGAGCACGCCCTCCCGATCGAAGCGGCGGTGCAGCACCACCGCGGCGCCGGCCGCGAACGCGGCGTTCATGATGAAGTTCTGCCCGAAGACGTGAAAGAGTGGGAGGAACAGCAAGAGCCGATCGTCGGGATCCACGCGCATGTACTGGCGGGTAGCCTCCATGTTGGAGACCACGTTGCCGATGCTGAGCGTTGCACCCTTCTGCTTGCCGGTGGTGCCGCTGGTGTAGAGGATCGCGGCCGGGTCATCCTTCTCGCGGAACGCCAGCGGGGGTGTGGATGCGCCCAATCCGAAAGCGGCAAGCGGTGTCGTGCCTGCCACGGCACCTTCGCACAGGACCACGCGCGACAGGTCCCCGAGGTGCTTCGCAGCCAGAGGCGCCAGCGCGGGCCAGAGCGCCTCGGTGGTAAAGGCCAGACGAGCGCCGCTGTCTTCGAGCAGGTACCGAAGCTCCTCGGTCGTCAGCATCACGTTGGCGGAGACCGTGATGGCGCCCAGCCACTGGCACGCCTGATAGGCAATGACGAAGCTCGGCGTGTTTGGGAGGAACAGAGCCACGCGGTCACCCGGCTGTACCCCCGCCGCGGCCAGCCCGCCCGCCACCTGCTGCACCCGCTGGCGCAAGTCCCTGTAGCTGATGGCGGCTTCGCCTTCAAACAGAATGGCGGGCTGCCCTGGGAAGTGTCGTGCCGCCCGCTCGATGTGCCCCGCGATATTCATGATGCTGCCGTCCCCCTACCGTACGTTGCGGCTACTGGCCAAGCACTTCGTGCTTGATCTTCAGAAATGCTCAGCACGTGCAATCAGTTCCGTAGCACCATGCCAAGCTTAGGCTCACGTGCTGAGCCTGGGCCTACAAGGTGGAGCCGACGGAGGCGCCGCCATCCACGAACAACACCTGGCCGGTGATGAAGGAGGCGTCGTCGCTGACCAGGAAGGCGTGGGCCGCGGCAATCTCGCCGGGTTGCGCGAACCGTTTGAGTGGGATCCCGGCCATCAGCTTCTCCTTGATCTCGGCCGGGATGCCCGCCGTCATGCGGGTCTCGGTACCGCCTGGTGCCACGCAGTTGACGCGAATGCCGTAGCGGCTCCACTCGAGGGCGAGCGTCCTGGTGAGCCCGATCACGCCGGCCTTGCTGGCCGCGTAATTCGCCTGGCCGACGTTGCCGAGCGCGGCGATCGACGCCGTGTTGACGATGCGGCCGTCGTTGTGCTCGCGCATGACCGGCTGCACCGCCTGGGCGCACAGAAAGGTGGCCTTCAGGTTCACCGTCAGCACCGCGTCCCACTGTTCCTCGGTTAGCCTGGCGGCCAGGCCGTCGCGGTTGATCCCCGCGTTATTGATGAGGATGTCGATCCGCCCCCCGAATCGCTCGCGGGCCTGCCGGACCAGGTCCGTGATCGTGGCGGTGCTCGTCACGTCGCCCACCAGCGCCAGCGCCTGGCCCCCAGCGGCTCCGATGGCGGCCACGGTCGTCTGGACGCCCTCTTCCTGGAGGTCGACCACGCCCACCGCGGCTCCCTCGCTGGCCAGCCGGTGCGCCGTAGCCGCGCCGATCCCGCCGCCGGCGCCGGTCACCAGCGCTACCTTGCCTACCAGGCGCCGGACCACCGCCTCCGCCCCGCCGTCGGCCTGGGCGTTCATCGTCCCGCTCCCGTGGCAGTCGCCGTTGCTTCCAGGTGGTCGGCGCCAGGCCGGCGGCGCAGCATGATCACCTGCTGCGCCTGGATAACCGGTTCCCCACGCTGGTTGAGCACCGTGGTCTTCAGCGTGACGACGCCGCGGTCGGGCTTGCTGGTCTCCTTCTTCTCGGTGACTTCGAGCTTGGTCTGGACGGTGTCCCCGAATTTCACCGCGCCCACGAACTTCAGCGTGAGCTCGAGGAGAGCGATCGTCGTGCCAAGCACCCAACCCGCCTGGTTGACCTGTCCGGTCATGACCGATGCCACGAGCATGCCGTGGGCGACCCGGCCACCGAATGGCGTGGATTCGCCAAAGACCTGGTCCGTGTGGAGCGGGTTGAAGTCCCCCGACACACCCGCAAAGGCGGCTACGTCGGCCTCGGTGATCGTCCGGCGTCCGGTGACCAGCACCTCGCCGAGGGTAAAGTCTTCGAAATAGCGGCCCCGCGGTGAATCCGACACGCTGCGTTCCATTCCTTTGTTCGAGCAAACAGATGGCCGAGCACGGCACTCGATCTATCGACCGATCGAGAGCACGAGTATACGCACCCGAGGGGCGGGCATTCACCCCGCGAAGCCGCACCGTCAGGTGGTGATGCCGCCCTCGGGCAGCGCGTGTTCCGCCCTGATCGCCTCGAGGGCTTCGAGGTCGAGCAGGTCCTTCGGACGGCCCGCGGTCCGCTTCATCTCGACGAGGTCCGGCACCCCTCCTCCGACAGGAGGCGCAGGATTACTTCGGGGTCGAACTCGCCGGTCGTAGTCGTGCGATCCGGCGCGCGGCCCGCAGCCGGCGCGCGAAGCGGGAGAGGGTGACACCCTGGCGAAACCGCTCGGCCGGCGTCCGCTGGAGCGCCGCTCGGATGAGCGTCAGGTCCACGCTGCCCTTCGGCGGCTCCGGGACCGAGGATTCCATCGAGCACAGGATACGCCAGCGGCGCCGCGATAGCGGGCTCACCGAGCGCGGAGCGCTTCCCACGGTATGATGGGGTCAACGCCCTGTCATACACTCCTCGCTCGGTGGCAGGTCGAACGATCGATCGAGACTCCGAGCGGGATTGGCAGGGGCGCCGCAGCGCCAAGGCGCTTGCGTGCACCAGGGCGTTTTCCGCGCACCAGCGGGCCTGGTTTGGCGAGCTGCAGGCGCGGGCTCGGCTGGGTGACCCGATCGCGCTGGTCAACGCCGACGTGCCGCACGAGATCTTCCGGGCCATGGACATCCCCTACGTAGTCAACCAGTGGTGGGCTTCGGTAGTTTCGGCCAAACAGAAGTCTGCGCAGTACCTGGGCTCCTTGCGGGAGCGGGGCTACCCCGACGACTCGGAGCAGTACAACGCCCTGGCCCTCGCCTCGGCCTTCGATCGCGACCCCGAGCAGGCGCCCTGGGGCGGTCTGCCGCTCCCGACTATCGTCGTCGCCGAAGCGTACGGCGATGCCATGCCGAAGGTATTCGAGCTGTGGGCTCTGGAGCACGGCGCCGCGTTCTACCCCCTCGAGAAGACCGTGCTGACGGAGGACCCAGACCCGCGCTGGTGGGAGCGTGTCCAGGATGATTGGGAGGCGCTCATTGGAAGCGAGCGCATCGACCTGCTGGTCGACGAGCTGAAGGGGCTGATCCGATTTCTGGAGCAGACGACGGGACGGATCTTCGACGAAACCCGTTTTCGCCGCGTGATGCTGCTCGCCAACGAGCAGGCCGCCTTCAACGCCGCCGCGCGGGATCTGGTAGCCCGGACCACCCCGGCGCCGATCAGCATCACGGACAGCATCCCGGCGGTGATGCTCCCGCAGTGGCACCGGGGTACCGAATGGGGACGGGATGCGGCGCGCACCTTCTTCGAGGAAGTCGAGGCGCGGGTCGAGCAGGGTGAAGCGGCCTATCCGGGCGAGCGCATGCGGCTCATGTGGGTCGGCCGCGGGTTGTGGTTCAATCTTGGCTTTTACCAGTTCTTTCAGGAACGGTTCGGAGCGGTGTTCGTGTGGTCCATGTACCTGGCGATCGCCGCCGACGGCTACATTCGACGGGGCGCCGATCCGCTGCGCACGCTGGCTGGACGGTTCGCGGCGTTCACCGAGCAACTGAATGCGCCCCCCTGGAACGCGGCCTGGTTCGTCAAGGAGGCGCATCACAACCAGATCGACGGTGTTATCCACCTGGCTGGCGGCGCCCAGCGAGGAGCGTACTTCGTGACCAGGGCGCTGGAGGAGGCTGGCTTTCCGGTGTTCCAGATCGACGCCGACAACGTCGATGCCAGGAACTGGAACGAAGAGGCGCTCAAAGATAACCTATCAGCCTTCCTCGAGCACCGCGTCGCGGCCCGTGCATACGCACGCCTCGCGGCCGCCCGACCAGCCGCCACCTGAAGGGACTGCGATGCCAACCGTTCGCCTGAGCGATTGTGAGCTCTATTACGAGGAGTACGGTAGCGGTGATCGATGTGTCCTGTCCGCGCACGTGTCCCTCACGCCGGGCGACTCGTACCAGAAGCTCCTGGCGTCGCAGGCAGGCCTGCACGTCTACGACATCCAGATCCGGGGCTTCGGGCGCTCGACACATGTGATCGAGCCTCCAGTCGGCGGCTGGTACCAGACCTGGGCCAACGACGTGGTCCAGTTCGCGCGGGTGATCGGTCTCGGCAGGTTCATCTATACCGGAGTGTCCCACGGCGCGGGGATCGGGTGGTCGCTGGCCCTGGACCACCCGGAGGTGCTCGAGGCATTCGTCGCCGTTGTCGGCGGCCCGCACGATCGCTCAACGCCCCGCGGTACGGGAATGGGCGTTGGTTCGGGAGGTGCCCCGGCCCCACCGAGCTTCCATTTCGTGCCCACACATGATCCGGTTCGGCGGCAGCGGCAGGAGGCGATCCGGGCGCATCTCCAGGATCGAGCCACGGCAATGGCGCCCGAAGAGCGGGCCATCAATCCCGGAAAGGTGTTCCCGGACCTGGCCTCCAACGAGGAGGTGGCGGCCCGTCTCGCGCAGGTGGCCGTTCCCACGCTGCTCCTGTACGGCGCCCAGGACGAGATCATCCCCGTCGGAATGGCGCTCCTTGCCGCCCGAGCGATCCCTGGCGCGAAGCTGGTGCTCTACCAGGACCAGAGCCACACGATGTCGCGAGAGATCCCCGAGCGGCTGGTCTCGGAAGTCCGCCTGTTCCTCGACGAGCTCGCCACGGCGCAAGCGAGCTAACCCGTCGCGGCCTCGGCCTGGATCGGGCGCAGTCGCATCAAGAACCCTGCAACGGCGTCCTGCGCGGCGGCCGGTACCGCCGCCCCGTACGGGACGCGGTCGACCAGCAGCGAGGGGATGCCGTGGCGATCGAGCGCCATCCGCTGGCGCGGGAAGTCCCAGGCGGGCGCCTCGTCGCCGGCCCGTACGAACGCGATGACCGCCTGCGCCCGGCAGGCAGCAGCCCGGCGTTCCAGGTAGGCCGCGCGCGCGGCGATGGAGGAGCGGCTGGCGGAGGGCGCACGGTACTGGTAGCGGTCGGCCAGGGCGTCGATGGGGTCGGCGTCCTCGTCCACCAGGTCCTCGTACCAGGGATCGCCCCAGTCGTGGTCCTCTCCGACCACGAGCGCGCCGTGAGCCTCCACGAGCTGGTACAGCTCCGGCCACTCGTGGGCGCTCCCGGTCAGGAACACCCGCACTCGGTCGGGGTAGCGAGGCAGCGCAGCGCACAGCTCGAGCAATGCCCGCAGGAGCGCGGCATGGGCGGTCTTCGGGAGCACCATGCCCGATCCGATCAGACGGAGCGCCTCGACGCCCGTGAGACGCGGCGGGCTGGCCGTCCGGAGCTCCAACACCCGGCCGAGCAGGCGGCGATGCTCATTGCAGCGGACGATGGTGGCGTGCAGGTCCGCGTCAGTAATCTCACGGTCCGTCCAGCTCTCGAGAACCTGCCGCAGCTCCCTCGTCCGCGCCCGGTTGTAGAGCGCGGTGGTGCGGTGCGGCAGGTGCAGCAGGTCAAAGAAGTGAAACGGCGGGAGCGTCACGCCTGGCTCCACGCGCCGGAGCTCTCGGATGGTGTAGAAGAGCCGCACGAGGCCCTCGGTGTCGTGGGCGATGACCAGGAAATCGAGGAATCCATAGGTTCCGTCCAGGATGCGCTCAAGCTGCGAGCGCGTGACCGCATCCACTTCACCGCCGATGTAGCGGTCGGCCAGGGGCATGGACGGCATGGGCCGGCCGGATACCCGGACGGGCCGGGCGCCCGCGGCGAGGATAAGCTCTTCGGGTATGTCGGCGCCCAGGTAGCCGATCACGGGACCCGTGCCGGGCTCGGCGTTCGGATCGAGCGGAACCTGCTCGCGATGTTCGTACGCGCGCCGCAGCTCGGCCATCACCGCGCCGAGCTCCGCGGCCCCGTCGCGCCCTGGCCTGGGACTCATCATCTCAGGGCGCGTGGACGGCCACGCGATCGCCATCCCAGGCGAAACCTGCCCGCAGGCCAGCGCGGTGGGTAATGTCCGCGAGATAGGCCGCCACCTGCTCACCGCGCGCGTCGTGGCCCAGCACCTCCGGCTGACTGCGACGATTGATGAAGCACGGCTGGAAACTGGACACAAGCGACCCGTCATCATGCACGTCGAGCCGGGCGATCAGGGTGTTCCGGGACTCCGGGTGGAACGGGTATTCCGGTGTTTCGGGATCCGGTTCGAACCCATACAGCTGCTTCCGCCGCTTTGCCCAGGCGGCCCGCTGCGGATCGCTTGTGTCCAGTGAGAGGGCGTGGGTCACGGTTACGAAGTTCCCCAGGCCGTGGAAGATGGCACGTCCCCGATACACCTCCACGCCGCGGCAAATGTGGGGGTGGTGCGAGACCACCAGATCCGCGCCGGCGTCGATGGCCGCCCGTCCCACTTGCTTTTCGTACTGCGCCACCGCCGCCGGGACGTGGCCAATGCCCTTGTGGAACGCGACGAGCAGCACGTCGCAGCGCGGGCGCAGTGCCTCCACCGCGCCCATCATGCGCTCGAGGCTGTCCAGCTCGGCAAAGGTGTAGATGCTGGGCGGGCCGCCGGGGCTCGCGTGATCGAGCTCATAGTGTGTGAGCACGTGGACGTACGCGCAGCCAGCCTTCCGAACCCCGGCCCACGAGTCCCTGGGGCCCACACAATTGAAGCTCAGCACCCCGAAACGAACCCCGGCCCGCTCGACAACTGCTGGCTCGAGCGCTTCGGCCAGGTTCATGCCGGCCCCGACGGGCGCGACGCCGACCGCACGCAGCCCATCGACGGTGTCACGGATACCGAAGTCTCCCTGGTCGTAAATGTGGTTCCCCGCGAGCGTCGCGACGCCAAATCCCGCCCGTGCCAGCGCGGCGAGATGGGCCGGATCGGCACCTTCGGCCGGGACATCGCTCGACTGGGTGGTCCCGCGCGAGGTGTGCGGCACCTCCACGTGGCCGACCGCGAGGTTCGCGGCTCGGAGCGTCTCGGAGGCCAGGGAAAGTACTGGTCGGGGTCGGGCTCGTCCAGGATCAGGTCGCCGACGGCCAACACGGTGGCGGTGACTGGACTCATGCGGATTCGCTCGTTTCATCTGGCGCGACGGACATTAGATCGCGCCCTCCGACTGCAGGGCCGCAAGCCGATCAGCGTCATACCCCAGCAGCTCCTGGTACACATACGTATTGTGTTCGCCCAGCCACGGCGCCGGGCGATCGAACCCGACCTCGGCGTTCGAGAACCGGATTGGCAGCCCGGCGCCATAGACCTCGTCGATGGCCCCGTAGGTGGGATGCTCCAGTCGGACCACCTCGCCGCGGCGCAGCACGTCCGGGTCCTGTACGGCTTCGATAGGCGAGCGGACGGGTGCGCACGGAACGCCCTCCGCCTCGAGCGCGGCCAGGGCCTCGCCACGGGTACGTCCCGCGGTCCAGGGGCGGATCAGCGCATCGACCTCCACCGTGTGGCGCACCCGCTGGTCGCGCGAACGGAAGCGGGGATCCTCGTTGAGCTCGGGGTGTCCGATCGCGCGGAAGACGCCGGCCGCGAACGCGTCGGTTGGGGCAGCCAGGGCGATCCAGCCGTCGCTCGTAGAGTAGACGCCGAAGGGCGTCAAACGCGGGAGCGTCGAACCGGTCCGGAGCGGGACGCCCAATCGATCCAGGACGTCGAAGTGCTCGCCGGCGACGAGGGAGGAGAGGACCCCGAGCATAGAAATGTCCAGGTACTGGCCGACGCCCGTCTGGCGTGCCTGGTGGACCGCCGAGAGGATCCCGATGACCGCGAAGAGCGGCGCCTGGAGGTCGGCAACGGGCACGCCGACCCGGATGGGCGGGTCACCCGGCCCTCCGCTGGTCAACATGAGGCCGCTCATCGCCTGGATGATGGCGTCCATGGCCTTGCCGCCGCCGGGCTCGCCATCCTGGCCGAACCCGCTGATCGAGCAATACACGATGCGCGGGGTCACCGAGGAAGCGAAGCTGTAGCCGACCCCCAACCGCTCGACCGTCCCACGGCTGAAGTTTTCGACCACGATATCCGCGTCCCGCACAAGGTCGGCGAACACCTCGCGCGCCGCGGGGTGCTTGAGGTTTAGCGTTACCCCGAGCTTGTTGCGCGACCGATTGATGTTCGTGATCGACATGTCGTCATCGCGGTCCCGGGCGAGCTTGATGCCTTCCCGCCCCAGATACGGCGCGTTGGTGCGCGAGGTATCTCCAGCGGCAGGGTTCTCGACCTTGATAACGCGGGCGCCGAGGCCAGCCAGCAGGAACGTCGCGTAGGGGCCGGCGAGGGCCGTCGTGAGGTCGATAACCGTCAGGTCTTCCAGGGGCTTCCTGAGCCCATGCGTCGGCGGGGCGGGAACAGTCGTCAAACGTGGTGCCTCCTTCGAGCGAAGCGTGCGCGCGACTTGCGATGCTGCTGGTCCTCCGTCCGCCGACTGTCTACCGCAGCCCCACCCGGCGCGGGTCGAGCGCGTCGCGGAGCGCGTCGGAGAGGAAGTTCAGGCCGATCAGGAGCGAGGCCAGGGCCACGCCGGGCCAGACGCCGTACCACGGGGCCTGGCGCAGGTACTGGCGGCTGTCGTTCAGCATGCCGCCCCAGGATGGTGTCGGCGGCTGGGTGCCAAGGCCGAGGAACGAGAGCGCGGCTTCGGCCAAGATGGCGAAGCCCATGGCCAGGCTCACCTGAACGAGAAGCGGCGCCACGGTGTTCGGCAGGACGTGGCGCACCATGATGCGTCCGCTGCCAGCGCCAAGGTTGCGGGCGGCCTCCACGTACTCACGCCGCCGCTCGCCAATCACGAGCGCCCGTGTGAGTCGCGCGAAGTCGGGCATCTGCGCCAGCGCGATGGCCAACGCCACGTTGAGGATGCCCGGCCCGAGCACCGCCACCACGCCGATCCCCAGGAGGATCGCCGGAAACGCCAGGAGCGCATCGTAGGCGCGCATCAGCACCGCATCGAGCCACCCACCCAGGAACCCAGCGAGAAGCCCGGAGCCGATCCCGACGGTGGCGCCGAGTGCGACCGCCAGGACGCCCACCAGCAGCGAGGCCCGGCTCCCAAAAATGATGCGGCTGAGCAGGTCGCGGCCCAGGTTGTCCGTTCCGAGCAGGAAGGCCCCGGACGGCGGAGCCATCTCCTTGCCCGGGTTCTGCACGAGCGGGTCGTACGGCGCCAGGAGCGGCGCGGCAATCGCCACCAGCACCAGGGCCAGCAGGATGCCCAGGCCCAGCGTGCCCTGGGGGTTGCGCAGCACCGAGCTGGCAGCGCGGAGCGCGGGGCGCCGCGGCTGGTGGGCCCGCGAAGCGCGCGGGTGGCTCGCGGCCAGTGGTGCCGCCGCCGGCCCGCCGATCGAAGCCGCGGCCACCGCGTGCGGTTGAGGCCCGGGAACCGCGTTCACGCGGTCCCGCTTCGCGATCGCGTGCGTGGATCCAGGAGGCCGTAGGTCAGGTCCGTCAGGAGGTTCACCACGAGGACCGCCATCACCAGCAGCAGGAGCGCCGATTGCACGATGGCGTAGTCGCGGTTCCCAATCGCCGTCAGCAGGAGCGTCCCCACGCCCGGCCAGGCGAAGACCGACTCGACCACCACGGCTCCGCCGAGCAGGCGGCCGAACAGGAGGGCAAGGATCGTGACGATGGGGATCAAGGCGTTCCGCAGCGCGTGGCGGATGACCACGCCCGTCCTGCCGACGCCCTTCGCTTGCGCGGTCCGGATGTAATCCTCGTGGAGCACTTCGAGCATGGATGCGCGGGCCAGCCGGGAGAGCGCGGCGATCGGCAGCAAGGAGAGCGTGATGGATGGGAGGGCCAGCGATCGCAGGGCCTGGCCGGCGTCGCGGGCGAAGTCCACCCGCCCGCCGGGCGGGAGCCAGCCGAGGACGAGTGAGAACAGGATGATCGCCAGAATCCCCAGCCAGAAGTTCGGGAGCGCCAGGGCTACCGCGCTGAACGACGAGACGAGCCAGGACGTCCATCCGCGTGGGTGCAGTGCGGCGAAAATACCCAGGGGCAGTCCGGCGGCGATCGTCAGGAGCATGGCCGCGGTGGTGAGCTCCAGGGTGGCGGGGAGGCGCTGTCCAATAAGCTGGGCGACCGGAATGCGGCTCAGAATAGAGATCCCGAGGTCCCCGCGGACGACCCTTCCCAGCCACACCACGTACTGGATCGGGAGGGGCTGGTCGAGTCCGAGGCTGTCGCGGATCGCCTCCACCGATTCGCGGGGCGCGTCGGGTCCCGCGAGGACCTGGGCGGGATCGCCCGGCAGGACACGGAGCAAGAGGAAGACCGCCACTGTCGAGAGGAACACCGTGGGCACGGCCTGGGCAAGGCGACGCAGCGCAAACGACACCATGTGCTGGCAAAACCGACCGCTAGACTGCCCGGCCACGCGGCGCGGAGGCAGAAGGGGTCAATGCGCCGGAGCGTCCATTACGTGGGTTCGCCAGCAGCGACAACGGTCGTTCATCCCTCTCGTCCCCGGGTTGCGCCATGGGCGCACGCGGAGCAGTCATCGATAGAGCGCTGTGCCGGGGACTCTAGGTCGCGCCGCGCGCCGCGTCAACGGTGGGCCGCGGCCCGCCGAGCTCGATGGGCGGCCGTCCCTCTCGATGCGGGACTCAAGCCAGCCAGCCGCCGCTCACATCCACGTAGTACGACTGACGGACGCGGATGTCGCGCACGTTGGCGCGCGCGGTCAGCGCCGCGCGGGTGGCCACGAAGGGCTGATTGAAGGCCTCATCCAGCATGATGCCCGTGAGCTCCTGGTAGATCTGCTTCCGCTTCGCCGGGTCCGGCTCCACGCCACCTGCCTTGATGAGGTCCGCGTACCGCGCGTTCTTGAAGTTGCCAATGTTCCCGGCTGGGTTGAGATAGGGGCTGCTGGGGAAAAGGCCATCGGGGTCCAGGGTGAGGGACGTCCAGGGGCCTACCGTCAGGTGCTGGTAGGTCTGGTTGGGCGGGGTCACCATCTGCAACCACTGAGCCGCCTCGACCGGACGGATCGTCATCTTGACCCCGATCTTGGCCAGATCCTGTTGAAGAATCTCCCCGATGGTGATCATCTCCGGGATCGTCGCATAGCCGAGGTACTCGATCTCGGCACCGGCGACTCCTGACTGTCGGAGCAGCGCCTGAGCCTTGTCGAGGTCGTAGCTATAGGCGTTCGTTTTCGACGGATCGAAGGCCAGGGACGACGGGGGCCACTGCACCGTCGGCGCGCCCAGGCCCAGCAGGACAGACTCGGCAATGCGCTGGCGGTCAATGGCGAAGTAGATGGCTTGCCGGAACTGCTTGTTGCTGGTGGGCGCGTTGGCGGTGTTCATGACCATCGTGTACACGCCGCCAATGTCGTTGAGCGTGACCTGGAACCCGCTCAGCTTCTGGAACCGCGCGATCTCGCGGTTCGTCAGCCCGGCGAGTGGGTCGACGACGTCGATCGCTCCCGCCTCGAGCTGGAGTGCCAGCGCCTGGGGGTCCTTCATCTGCTGGATGACCACGCCGTCGAGGTAGGGCCTCCCGCTCTGCCAGTAGTTGGCGTTCCGGGTGTACTGGGCGTTGTCGCCCTGGACCCACTGGGCGAGCTTGAACGGGCCGGTGCCGACCAGGTGCTTGGTTGCCTCCTCACTCTCGAAAGCCCGGGGGTCGGCCATGTTGAGGCGCCAGAGCAGGTCGGCCGCGACGGGTCGGGGCTGCTCCATCCCCAACACCAGCGTGTACGCGTCGGGCGTCTCAACGGTGGTGAAGCTCTTGCTCAGACCCGCGAGCTGCTGTGCCGGGACCTTGGGGTCACGGACGCGCTCGATGTTCCACTTCGCGTCGCCGCTGGTGAGCTCGCGGCCGGAGTGGAATTGGACCCCCTTGCGTAGCTTCAGGGTGATCTGCTTGCCGTCGCTGCTGGTCTCCCAGCTCTCGGCCAATCCCGGCGAGAGCTTGCCGTCGAGGTCGCGCTCGACCAGGCGATCGAAGAGGTGCCAGAGCGTTGCCTGCGTCGGCGGCCCCGAGAAATGCGGGTCGATCGGCGAAATGTCGCCGACGTGCCCCACCCGCAGGGTTCCACCCGGACGCGGCTGCGCTTGCGCCGCGGGAGCCGCCGTGCCTGATGGCTTGCTCGCCGGCTGCGCGGTCGCGGCCGCCGGGGCGGGGGGCGATGCTGGTGTTGGCGCTGGCGCGGGCTGCTGCGCCGCCGGCGGCTGGCCGGCGGGCGTGATGGGCGCGCACGCCGCCGCGAGGCCGGCCGCGCCACCGAGCGCGAGGAGCTGGAGGACGGAACGCCGATCAAGCCGGCGTTCCTGCACCGCCGGCGGCGCAACGCTCCCGAACGGGTCGTCATGTTGATGCATCGTGTCGTGCCCTCCCTCGCGGACGCTACGATCGGGCGGCACCGGCCTGGCGCACGCAGTCGGTTCCCCGGTCGCAGACTACGCGGGCGTCGAGCGCCCAACCAGGGCTAATTCCACGCCATTTCTGGCGCTCGGGGCGCCAGGACGGGGATGAGGCTTCGACCCGGCGGGCTACGAATACCCGGACCTGCCGTGTTGGCTCGTCGTCGACGCTGGAGAGAGCCAGCCAGCGGCGCGTCGTGGGCCGCGGCGCCGCTCCTGACGGCCAGGCTTCGCCGGCGGTTGGTGGACACGCAGGGGTAGTGAATGATTCGCCGCCCCTGCTCCTGCGGGAATGGCTGCCTGGCTCGCCTCCGGCGCGGTAGCGGGCGGTGTCGTCGGACGTCCCGCCGGCAGGCTTGATGGGGAATGATACGACCCCCTCGTATCATTCCCCATCAATGGCCGAGCGCATACGCAGCCCCTACCGCCCGGGGATGGGTCTCGATCCACCGTATCTGGGCGACCGCGAGGAGCAGCTGGCGCGGTTCCGGGACTTCCTGACCGAGCCCGAGGCAGCCCACAACATCCTGGTGACGGGGCTGCGCGGTGTTGGCAAGACGGTCCTCCTGAATTACTACTCCGATGAGGCGGAGTCAGCGGGCTGGCTCGTCGCCGATCGGGAGTGGAGCCAGAACGACGCGTCGCCCGACCTCTTCCGCCAACTGGTGCTTGAGGACCTGGTGCGCCTCACGCTCAAGCTCTCCGTCGCCGAGCGGGTCAGGACGCTTGGCGAGGGCCTTGTGAAGCGGCTGCGGAACGTGCTCGGTGGTCTCGGGATCGCGTACGAGGGCGTCGAGGTGAGGTACGAGGCGCGCGAGGCGAGGGCGGTCTCGCGGCGCCTCGACGACGAGCTGCGTGAGCTGCTGGTGCAGGTCGGGAAGCTGTGCCGGACCAGCGACAGCAAGGGCGTCATCCTCTGCTACGACGAGTTCCACGTCGTCGAGGAGAAAAGGGGCACCACCACGCTCAGCGCACTGCTGGCGGCGGTCGCCGCGGCGCAGCAGCAGGAGCTGCCGGTGATGCTCATCCTGTGCGGGCTCCCGCCGATCGTCGAGCACCTGGTCAACGCGAAGAACTACTCGGAGCGTATGTTTACGCCCGAGCGCCTCGCCAACCTGCGACAGGACGAGGCGCGCGCCGCGCTGGTGGATCCCGCCCGGGCACACGGCCGAGCGTTCGAGGAGCCGGTCGTGGCCGCGGTGCTCCAGGACACCCAGGGCTACCCGTATTTCCTCCAGCTCTATGGCGACCGCCTGTGGAAGGGCAGCCCGCGGGACACCATTACCGGGGCGGACTTCGAGCGGCTCCGGCCGGCGGTCCTGCGCGATCTTGACGACATGTTCTTCGAGGGCCGCTACCAGCGCGCCACGCGGCGCGAGCGCGCGGTGCTCCACGCGATCTCGGCCAGCGGGGAGGAGTCCGCCACCGTGAAACAGATCGTGGAGAAGGGGCAGATCAAGAACAACGAGCTGCAGCCGCTGCTCGCCAATCTGGTCGGCAAGGGCCTGATCTTTCGACCGGGCCGCGGGGTGATCGCCTTCACGGCCCCGATGTTCGGGGCGTACCTCCGTCGCACCGATCCCCACTGACGGCAGTTGATGCGGGTCGTCGTCGCACGCGCAGCTGCGCCCGACCAGGGCCAATTCCACGCCATTTCTGGCGCTCGGGGCGCCAGGACGGGGCGGCGCTGGCGTCAGCCCGCCGCCGGCTTCGGCGCCAGGCGCTCGCGCACGAGCGCGCAGAACGCGCGCTCCGGCTGCGTGGGCGTGCGCCCGGACCGCGTGAATAGGACATACGCGACGGGCATGGTGACATCGGCCAGGTGGAGGGCCACCAGACGCCCGTCGCCAAGCTCCTCCTCCACGGCGGAACGCGGCAGCACCCCAACGCCGTCGCTCTCCGCGACCAGGCGCTTGATGGCCTCGGCCGTGCGGAGCTCCACTGTGTGCTGGGCGTCGAACGGCTTGCGCGTCAGGGCGCCCCACACCTGGCCCCAGAAGGGTTGGCGGAACTGGCCGATGAGGAGCTGGGTGCGCAGCTCCGCCCAGAAAATGTCCCGCGCCGGCGCCAGCCGCGACCGGGGGGCGACCACGAACGTCATCGCGTCCTCGTAGAGTGGCTCGGACTGCCAGCCACTGGGCGGGGGAAAGGGCGCGCCGATCCCCAGGTCGACCTCGCCACTGGCCAGGTCCTGGGACATGCCCATGAGTGCGCTCACCCTGAGCTCGACCCGTACATCGGGGTAGGTGCGGATGAACTCGCCGATAACCGGTGGGAGCAGGTAATCGGCGGGTGTGGCGCTGGCGACGATCCGCAAGAGGCCGTGGGTACCGGCCTTGATGTTGTCGGCCAGATCATTCAGCTCGTCCACCTCACGCACGAGACTCTGCGCCCGGCCGGCCAGCACCTGGCCCGCGGCGGTGAGAAAGATGCGCCGGCCGCGCTGCTCGACCAGCGGGAAACCGGCCCGCGTCTCGGTGACGTGGAGGGCCTTGCTCACCGATGAATGGCCCATGGCCAGTTGCTCGCCGATCTCGGTGACGGTCTTGCCCTCCGCCAGGCCTGCCAGAACCCGCAATTCGGTCAGAGAAAACTGCACCACCCCGAACCCCTCCCCACAGGGTGCCCCAGGCGCCGCCCTGTGCGCAATTCCACCGTCGGAGGACGGCTCCCCGATTTGTCGAAAGGATCCCATCGGAACAGGTTCCGTCGCTCGGGCCCACCTGTGGCGCCGTCGACGAGCAGACGTCCTGCGCCCGGGGGCAACAGGACGTGTGCCGATTCGACGCTGGTCCGCTGTAGGCAGGAGGGCTACCCTTCCGACAAGCACCGGGTACGGCGCGTGATGGTTGACCGGGCGCCAAGCACGTCGTGCTGGATCTTCTGAGCAGCGAGCCGAGCAGCCGGCAAAGGGGATGGGCACCAGGTGGCAGACGAGCGCCTCACCGACGACTTCAACCCGCTCCCGCCTGAGACGTTCACGAGCGCGCACGAGACGTTCGCCGAGATGCGGCAGACGTGCCCGGTCGCACACACCAGCGCCTGGAATGGGTTCTGGGCGTTGTTGCGCCACGAGGACGTCAGCGCCGTCCTGAAGGACTACCAGACCTACACCACCATGGTCCAGAACGTGGTTCCCCGGGTGGCGTTCACCGGTCGCAGACCCCCGCTCCATCTTGATCCCCCCGAGCACACCGTCTATCGGCGGATCCTGGTCCCGTTCTTCACGCCGGAGAAGATGGCCCGGTTCGAGCCCGCCGTGCGCCGCGTGACCGTGGAGCTGCTCCAGCCATTCATTGCCGCGGGCGGCGGCGACATCTGCGCCGAGTTCACGCATCGCCTCCCTGGCTACGTCTTCGCCGAGTTCTTTAATCTCTCGACCCAGCTTTCCATGGCTATCCGGGAGGTCACCCGGCTGTACGACCTGGCGCTTCAAGAGGCCGACGATCAGCTCGTCAAGCAGACGAGCCTTCAACTGTACGACCTCGCGCGGGGGATCATAGAGCTCCGCAAGGCCGAGCCGATGGACCCGGCCGAGGACATGACAAGCGCCTTCCTGGCGGCCCGCGACAGCAACGGCGAGCCGCTCCCGGAGGCGATGATCCTCGGCACCATTCGCCAGCTCATCGTGGTTGGCATGATCGCGCCGAGCGTCTTCATCGGCAGCGTCGCCATACACCTTTCGGAGCACCCCCAGGTCCAGGCGCAGCTTCGCGGCGACCGGAGCTTGATCCCCGCGGCCGTGGAGGAATACCTCCGCCTGTTCACTCCCTACCGTGGGTTCGCCCGGACCGCGACCCGCGACGTGGTCATTCGGGGTCGGACAATCAAGAAAGATGAGCCCATCGCGCTCGTGTACGCCTCCGCGAACCGTGACGAGTCGGTCTTTCCCGACGGGGACCAGTTCATCCTCAACCGGCCAAACCTGAAGCAGCACGTCGCCTTTGGCGGAGGGCCGCACCAGTGCGCCGGGGCTCCGCTGGCGCGGATGATGCTGGCGATCACGCTGGAGGAGCTCCTCGGCCGCTCCCGCCACATTGAGGTGTCGGGGCCACCGCGTATGACGGGATGGCCCGAGTGGGGGACGCTCTCGGCACCGCTCCGCATCGTCCCTGCCTCGTGATGGGTACGGGGCGTCCATTCACGGAGCACCGGACACTACCGCTACGCGGTGAGAGGTTCGATACGATCACACAATCAGGGGGAATCTGATGGACCGGGACATGGACGTATCTGAACGGTCGACGCGCCGGCGGACCCTCGATCGACGGGCGGCCCTACGACTGGCGTTCGGGGCCTCGACGGCATCGCTGCTCGCGGCCTGTGCGCCGATCGCGCCCGCCGCGCCGACTGCCCAGCCCCCTGCGAAGCCCGCGGGGAGTACCGCCACCACGACCACGGGCGCGTCTCCGGTCAGCGCCGCGCCGAGCGCCCCCGCGGCTGCCCAGCCCCGGAGCGGCGGGACGCTCCGGGTCGGCATCGGGGCCGATCTCACTACGCTCGACGCTCACTTCGTCGGGAACTCGTGGTTCGATACGACCTGGCAAGCGTACGACCGCCTGGTGGCGCTCAATAACAAGCTTCAACCCCAGCCCCAGCTCGCCGAGAGCTGGGAGGTGAGCCCTGACCTGAAGAAGGTCACCTTCAAGCTCCGCAAGGGCGTCACGTTCCACTCCGGCCGCCCCTTCACGAGCGACGACGTCAAGTGGAACATCCTGCGCGTGCGTGACCCGAAGCTGGGCGTGGCGCAGCTCACCAACATGAGCAATTGGTTTCCGAGCATCGAGACACCGGATCTCTCGACGATTACCCTCACGTCGGAACAGCCCCGGCCGGCGCTCTTCGACTTCTTCGAGTACCTGAACATCGCCGACCAGACCGTGCTGACCACCCCGGAAGAAGGCAAGGTCAGGATCGCCGGAACTGGGCCGTTCGTCTTCCAGGAATGGATCCCCGGGCAGGAGATCCGGTTTGTCAAGAACAAGAATTACTGGCAAAGTGGCAAGCCGTACCTCGATGGTCTGACGTTCGTCCCACACCGTGACGCGCTTGCCATGGTGGTGCAGCTCGAGGGCGGCTCCATCGACGCCGCGGACAACCCGCCCACCGCCGAGGCCGCCCGGTTGAAGCAAGGTTCGAAGTTCCGCGTGGTCTCCGATCCGCAGCCGGGCCAGTACTTCATTCTGGCCGCGCAGGTCACCCGGCCACCGATGGACAACAAGCTGGTCCGCCAGGCGCTGCAGTATGGCGTCGACCGCAAACGCTTCGTCGACACCGTCCTCGGCGGTATTGGCGAGCCGGGCGCGCTGCCGTGGCCATCGTTCTCGCCCGCCTACGACGCCGCCAAGAACCAGCGGTACGCCTTCGATCCCGCGAAGGCGTCGACCCTGTTGAAGCAGGCCGGCGCCGACGGCGCCGAATTCGACATCACCTACTCGGCAGCTTCGCCGGACGCGGCCGGGCTCGCCCAGATCATGCAGGCGGACTACACGAAAATCGGCGCCAAAACGACCCTGCGCGGCCTGGAAGGGCTGGCCTTTCAGAACGCGTTGAACAACAGCGACTATCGCGGGTTCATCATCAATCTCGGCGGCTACGCAGAGATCGACCCCAGCTCGTTGTTCACCATCGGACGGACCTGGAACTTCTCCATCAATATGGCCCAGTTCAAGAGTGACCAGTACACCCAACTGGTGACCGCCGCCGGGAGTGAGCCGGACCCGACGAAGCGGAAGCAGATCTTCGATCAGCTCAATGACCTGATCCTCGACGAGGCGTTCGTCGTCCCGGTCACCTCTGCCCCCGCCAAGATCGCCGCGCGGGCTGGCGTGGAGGGGATCACGTACAACCAGCACCAGGGGATCAACTTCAGCGACGTCTGGCTCGGCGCCTGAGAGCGCCCACCGCTCGAGAGGTTGGGAGGCGGTGGAGAACGACCGCATCAGCGCGTTCGAGGATGGGCCGCCCGCGACCCCGGACTGGGATCCCCTCGCCTCCAACGGCGAGACGGACCCGGCCGCGCTGTATGCGCGCCTGCGTACGGAGTGCCCCGTGGCCTACAGCGAACGCTATGGCGGCTTCTGGTCGCTGACCCGCTACGACGACATCGCCCGGGCTGCACTGGACACGGAGACGTTCAGTAGCGCCACCCTGGCCACGATCCCCCCGCTCGGAGGACCGCGCCGCATCCCCCTCGAATCCGATCCTCCCGAGCACACCAGCATCCGGCGCATCCTCCAGCCGTACTTCAACCCGGCGGCGGTGCAGGTGCTCGAACCCGGCATTCGGCGCCACGTGACGGAGCTCCTCGCTCCACTCCTGCAGGTCGGCGGGGGCGACGCCGTCAGCGCGCTGACGCACCCCCTTCCCATCCGCGTCCTGTGCGAGCTGCTGCACGTGCCGCTGGCCGCCTTCCCCGAAATCGAGCGCTGGTCCCGCGCCGTGGTCGGCGCCGCCGTGCGGGAGGATCAGAATGCTTTGCGGGAGGCGAACGAGGGCTTTGCCGCCTGTGTGCGTGGCATCGTTGCCGAGCGACGGTCCGAGCCGCTCGACCCGGCGGTCAACGTGATCAGCGCCCTCTTCGCCGCCACGATCGAGGGCCGCCCATTGTCCGAGGCGGAGATCGTGGGGATCACCCGCTTGATCCTGAGCGCGGGCCACAGCACGACCACCGACGGCCTGGGCAATGCGCTGCTGCGGCTCGCCCGCGATGCCGACCTCCAGGATCGGCTCCGAGCCACCCCCGATCCGGGCTTGGTGCGATCCGCCGTGGAGGAGTTTCTCCGCCTGGACGCGCCGATCCAGTCCCGCGGGCGGACCGTGACGCGCGAGGTCGAGATCGCGGGTCGCCATCTGCGGGCCGGCGACAGGGTCTCGCTCGTCGTCGGCTCGGCAAACCGCGATTCCGCCGCCTTCGCCGATCCAGACTCCTGCGAGGTCCAGCGGCGCCCGAACCGTCACATGGCCTTCGGGTATGGCATCCACCGCTGCATCGGGGAGCATCTCGCGCGGATCGAGATGCGGATTGCCCTTGAGGAGGTGTTGGCCCGAACCCGCTCCTTCCGTCTCAATGGGCCGGCCGCGCGTCGACCGTGGCCACAGCTCGGGGTGTCGCGCCTGCCGCTCGCCATCGATCCACGGTAGACGGCGCCAGGCCCCGGGATTCTCCATACCACGCCGTGCCCATACGGGAGGATGTCCGTGCCGCTCATCCGGGCGAATGGCGCTGATCTGTACTACGAGGAGCTTGGCAGCGGCCACGAGGTGGTCTTCTCGTCGCAGCAGGCATTCGATCGCGATCCTGATGCCTACCAGGCCCTGCTCGCCGGTCCACTTGGCCGCTGCCGCGTGTTCTGTGTCACGGCGCGCGGCTTCCCGCCTTCCGGTCGCGTGTGGGAGGACCTCGGCCCGCGCTGGTACCCCACCTGGGCTGACGACGTGTACGTGGTGGCCCGCGCCCTCGGCTTCGTTCGTTTCGTGTACACCGGCGTTTCCCATGGAGCCGTGATCGGCTGGCACCTTGCCACGCAGCATCCGGGGGCGCTGAAAGCGCTGGTCTCGGTGGTTGGCGCACCGCACGATCGAGCCGGCGGCACCGCGCGATCAGAAGGTCGTCAGTCGCTGGCCCGCGCGGCGGACGACGCCGCCACGCGCCGCGCACGCGTGGAGCAGGTGTTCGCACGGCCGAGAACCGAGGCGCAGCGGGTTCGACGCGACGCGCTCGTCGATCGTGCCCTGGCACGCTCCGCGGCCGGCACCGATCCGGATGGCTGGTCCGCACGGATCGGCAAGGCGTTCCCCAGCCTGGCGACCAATGAAGCCCTCGAGGAGGCGCTTGCCTCGATCATGGTACCCACGCTCATCCTGGGCGGAGCGCAGGATCCGCTCTGCAAGCCGGAGGACAACCTCCGCGCCGCCCGCGCTGTCGCCGGCGCCCGGATGGTGCTCTGGGAAGACGCCGGCCACATGCTGGCCTGGGAGCGGCCCAGGGCGGTCATCGGTGCGGTACGACAGTTCCTGGATGATGTGCATGCGGCATCCGGTGCTGCCACGCCGTCCGTCCGAGGCGGCGGGCCCACGCAGATCCTGGCGCCTGGGGACTCGTGACCTGGCGCAAACCGCGCCTTTTCCGCCAGGCCCGTGGCCCCTACCGTGAATGGAGACCACATGTCGGGGGAACGAATGAAACGGACTGCATGGCGCCGCTCGGCGTCCACCGCGGCGCTGGCGGTGGTGCTGGCGAGTACCTCGGGCCTAGCACCGGTCGCGGGAGCACGGCAGATTCCGCAGGAAGCTGCTGGGTGCGCGACCGATGACCGGGGCGTGGAGCGGTGTACGGGAACGATCGCGAACGGCGCGCCGTACACGTGGGAGATACCGTCCAACTGGAACGGCACGCTGCTCGTCTACAGCCGCGGCGGGCCGGTGGTGATCGTGCCGGCGCTCGATGCGCCGCGCGGCGTCTCCGCATGGCTCCTGCAGCAGGGATACGCGCTGCTCGGGTCCTCCTATTCCGCGCCCGGATGGGCGGTGGCCGAGGGCCCGGCGGACCAGGTCGCCACGATGGACGCCTTTGAAGGAACGTACGGCAAACCGACCCGCACCATCGCCTGGGGCGAGTCCCTGGGTGGCAGCGTCACCCATGCCCTCATTCAGCGCTACCCGGCGCGCTTCGACGGCGCGCTGCCACTCTGCAACGCCGGGGGTGGGATGGCCGCGCAGTGGAACCAGCTCCTGGATGCGACTTTTGCCCTGAAGACGCTACAGGCGCCGACGTCGAGCCTGGCATTAGTCAACCTGCCGCGCTTCCCCGCCGCGACCCCTGACGCCACCGCGGCCGATGCGCTCGTCACTGAAGCCCAGAAAACGGCCGCGGGCCGGGCGCGTGTCGCGATGGCGGCGGCCTTCAACAATGCGCCGTTGTGGGTAGACCCCGCGGATCCCGAGCCAGTTGACCTGGCCGGCCAGCAGGCCCAGATGGCGAAGGCACTCCGGAACGCTATCCGCCTGGGCATGTCCGTGCCGCGCCAGGAGATCGAGCTCCGCGCCGGCGGGAATTTCTCCTGGAACACCGGCGTGGATTACGCCAAACAGCTCGCGCTCTCCGGCCGCTGGGAGATCGTGAGCGCACTCTATCAACAGGCGGGGCTGAGTCTTGAGCAGGACTTGCGAACTCTGCAAGCGGCACCCCGGGTCGCTGGCAACGCGGCGGCGGTCGCTTATGCCAAGGCCAACGTCGCCCCCAACGGCGTCCTCTCGTTTCCGGTGCTCACCATGAACACGACCGGCGATCCTTCAGCGCTCCCCGCGCACGAGCAGGCCTACGCGGCGACGGTCAGCGCCACGGGCTCCGCCGGGCTGCTACGGCAGACGTTTGTCAACCGCGCCGGCCACTGCAACTTCACGCCGGCCGAGTACGCGGGCGCGTTGCTCACGCTGGAGGCGCGACTTGACACCGGCACGTGGGGAGACTCCACCCGTCCGGAGGCGCTCAACGCGACGGCGGCCTCAACGGACCTGCCAGGCGGCACCCGCTTCGTGAGCTACCGGCCCGATCAATTCCTCCGCCCGTGCAGCCTGCTCGAGGCACGGTGCGAGGGCGAGCCGTAGACGACGACCGCGCGGCACCGCGCTGGCCTAGCCAGCCACGGAGGTGATTGAGCAGGAGGGGCTGTGTGGCTGGCTGAACTGGTGCAAAGCCAGCGGCGCGCAGCACCTGCTGGCCATTCATACCCAAGGCCGTCGGCGAGAATCAGCAGAGCCTCCTGACCGCAATGCTCGCGGCGAATTCACGTTTGTCATGCAGCTCTCCCATTTCGTCGCACCCGGTGCCAGGTCCTTGGTCAGCGACGCGACGGCCGTGGGCACCTCAAACTAGCTACGGGACTCTTCTCACCGTGGATTGTCTTGACTCGATGTGACCCACCACCAAGCCGCGCACTGAAGCAGAGATTCACCGACATCGTAGGGTGGAACTCGTAGCGGTTCGCCGTTTGATCGGGCAGGGAGATCATGAGCGGCTGGTGGTCGCCGAGAACTGCGGTGCGAGATAATCCGGCATCGACCTACCCAGCATCCGGCAAGTCACTGCTTCACAGAAAGTAAGTGTACACTTTCCGAAACTGGCCGACGCACGCACCGGTGTTCCACGGAAGTCATGGGGAGGTACCGCGATGAAAGGCCATTTGGCTTCCGGGAATAGTGTCCGCGCAGCAGCGCGCCGGGGAACGTTCAGGACAGTTCTGGTCGCCACACTCCTACTGACTGGCTGGAGCGCGGCACCGCCCAGTCATGCGGGCACGGCTCAGGTACAGGACTCAAATTTGTCGGCATGGGTTGGGGCGATTCGCAAAGGCCCCGCAGCGCCAATCGAACGCTCATTGGGCTATTTCCGGGGTGTTCTTGCACTGCCTCCCGCGCGACTGTTGACCGCGGACGGGTTAGTCGTCCAACTGGCAGAGGTCACTACTTCCCCCTATGGGTATTCGATCCTATTGACGCGCCCCGAGCCGGCCGGCGGAGAAGCCATCCGCCTCCGTGGTGAGCCCGGGCCGGGCGCGTGGAATGCACTCGCCCCCGAATCGATCGGGTTGGCCTGTCAGGAGGATGCGGCAGATTGCCCAATTGAAGGGAGCGAGCCTCAGCCAGGAATTGTCGGCGGCTTCTTCCCGCGGCTCGTGTCCCCAGCGGGAATCTCGTCGAGAATTCGGCACGTATGGTGCTGCGAGGGTGACTACTGGTCCATCGCTTGGTACGACGCCCAACTGAACCAGTCGTACAGCATTGATACACCAGCCTCGCTCGCAGCAGTATTAGTCGGCCAACTTCGCACAGGAATCGAAGGCGAACAAGGGCCGCTGGATGCCCAGGTTCTCGTAGATACCCTCGATTCCTTCCTCTTCATCGATGCTTCCGCGCTTGCGGTCGACCGCAAGCGACCGGCCACTCCAGGCGCTACTGCGTCAGTGTCACCGAGTCCTACCGCAACTCGGGTGCAGCCAACGGCAACAGTTGTCCCCAATTCTGGTCCAAACGCCCCCAGTTCCTTGGCGTATTGTCTCAGCCGCGCCGATCTGCTGGTGCGCCCGGATGCAACCCTGGAGCGGGCGCAGCAACGCTACGCTCAAGCACTGGCCGAGATCTCCTTGCCCTTCAAGCAGCAAGCGCAATTCGGGGCAGAGGCCATCCTGTACGCCGCTGGCGCCTATGGCGGCCCAGTATTGGATCTGCGCGATGGCACGGAGCAGTGGGCAGACTACTTCGTCCGTCGCCAGTTTGACAGCAATTACCGTGGACCAAACCCGAGCATGGAGGATGAGGTAGCAGCGTACCGCCGCGCTGGCAATGCGCTCTGGGCGGCGCGGCGCCTGCCGGATGTGGCAGTGAACAATTGCGCTCTGGTGGTTCTCCGGACGACGATTCGGCAGACACCAGATGCGGCCGGCCAGATGTATCTGGCCCTAATGGCGCCGCAGTCGAGCGCGTTCGTTCTTCGCGGATTCACGTCGTTGGTTCGAGCGAGAACGACAAGTTGCCTGGCCGACACCGAGTGTTCTGCCTATCCCGAAGGGATCATGCTTCTGGTCGCCGCCTAGCACCGCGAGGCTCCGCTCAGACTCGGATAGCGGTCCGCCTATCTCAACCGCACCAAGGTCCAGCGCGAGACGGAGCAAGGTTGCCTCGCTTGCGCTGACGATGAGGTTGGGGACCCGCGGCGCAAGCGCGATTAACCCCGTCGCTAAGTCCCGCACATCGGTTCACCCGCACGCCGCCGGCAACAAGGGCGAGCGCTCGGGCAAGGCGTCCAGTCGATCGGCTACACCACGAGCCGCTGGCCAACGCCCTGTGCGGCTGCTTTCTGGCACAGGTGGTACGAGACAGCCGTGTCCATAATGGCGAGGCCTTCCAGGCGAACCAGGATGCGCTCGTCGGGTCGCTCGCGGCCGGGCTTCTGGCCGCTTACCAGCTCCAGGTAGTCGGCGTGCACCTTCGATCGGTCCAGCGTGCCCTCGGCGATGAGGGTTCGCATGTCGCGCTTGTTGCGCACACCGTCCCAGTCGTCGACCACGAGCTTATCGACGAGGGCATAGGCATCGAGGTCCACCTCGGGTTCGCCACCCAGGCTGCATACGGTGCAGCCTGGGCGAAGCCAGGCGCTCCGCACGAACGCATCGGGCGCCGTCGTGGCGATCACCACCGCGTCCGCGGCAGCCAGCACGGCTTCGGGGCTCGCCAGGACCGTCACCTCAAGGTCCGTGTGGCCACCGTGCTGCTCGCGCACCAGGTTCGCCAGTTGCTCGCCCGCGCCCGGCATGGGGTCCGTCACCAGGATCCGCCGCACCAACGGCAATGCCGCGGGAACCGTGTAGGCCGCCCCGCGACCGACCTGCCCCGCGCCGATGATGCCCACCGTGTGCGTGTTCTTCGGCGCCAGGTACTTCAGCGCCAGCACGGCACTCCCGCCGGTGCGCACCGCGAAGCTCCAGCGCTCGTCGACGATGCCGATGAGCGCTCCGGTGAGCGCATCGTTCAGCAGCACCATGCGTGTTGGAACATCGCCCGCTTCAGGCGAGCGCGGGCTCAAGGCCGTCAGCCGCGTGCCGATGACGCTGGCTGCCTCGCCGTCGAGCGCACAGGACTTCACGCGCAGGCGCGTGGGGTGTCGCTCCGTGTCGCCCGCGGCCAGTGTCATCGGCACGCGGCTCCGACCAGCGCACGGTCCCGGCAACGGCTTGCCGAAGGGCATCTTCGGCAACCTGCATCACCTCGGCGGGATCGAGCAGCGCGGCGACGTCGTGGTGCGAGAGGAAGAGCATGTGCTCAGTACTCCCCAAAGATGCGCCGCAGCTCGGCAAGATTGGTCGTCCGGGTTAGCGCCAGCGAGAGGAGCACCCGGGCCTTCTGGGCGCTCAGGTTGTCCCCGCGCACGAACTCGTCCTGGCCGTCCGGCTCGTTGGGCGCTCGGCCGCCCCCGCCGCGGTTCACCAAGACCACGGGAACACCGCGCTCAACGGCTTCGTGCAGAGCCGCCACCTGGTTCTGGTGTGGCTTGCCGCTGTACGAGAAGCCGTTGACGACGATGCCCTTCGCTCCGGCCTCGACGAACGCCCTGACTGCAACGCCATCCGCGCCCGCGTACGTGGCCACCACGTCCACGCGCGGCAGGTTGCCGTCTGCGGGCACCGTCAGCTCAGAGCTGGTGGTGTGGCGCCGCGTAGGCTGGCGGTAGAACGAGACCTGGTCCGCCTCCACGCTTCCAAGCAGCCCCAGCAGGCCCGAGACGAAACCGCTCGGCCGCTGGTTGGTCTTCGTGACCTCGCGGGCGCTATGGATCTCCTCGTTCAGCAGCAGCAGCACCCCCCGCCCGCGGGCGGCTGGATCGACGGCAACCCGAATGGCGTCCAGCAGGTTCTTGTCGCCGTCGTTGCCGATGGTCGAGTGCTTGCGCTGCGAGCACACCACGACGACCGGTTTTGGCGAGCGGACTGTCAGGTGGAGAAAATAGGCAGTCTCTTCGGCGGTGAAGGTGCCGTGCGTCACAATCACCGCATCCACGTCTAGCTGCTCAATCGCCGAGGTGACGCCGCGGGCGATGGTCACCCATTCGGCGGGCGTGAACGTCTCGGCGCCTTCTCGCAGGACTTCCGTGACGGTGATGTCCGCGATCTGTCTGGGGTCGGCGGTGGGGTGCCACCGAGCGATATCGCTGAGAACCTGGTCAATCGTCAGCCGCCCGGTGGGCGTGTTGGCGATGGTCCCGCCCGTCGAGACAATGCGGACCCGGGGAAGCGTGGAGCCTTGCATGCGGTCGCGTATTGTATGCAGTAGGGTCTACCGAGGTTCGCGCTGGAGGCGAGGTTTCAGATGCCAGTTCCAAGTTCCAAGTTCCAAGTTCAGAGTTGCCAGAGCTCGCGAGCAATGTGTCAAGGGTCCGTCCTCGCCCGCCTGAGGCATTCCGTCAACTGAAAACTTGGAACTTGGAACTTGGAACTTGGAACTTGGAACTCGCCAGTGAACACCGCTGAGATCATCGTTCGGCGCCTGGAGGCGGCCGGCGTTCGCTGGGTGTTTGGCATCCCCAGTGGACCGGTGCTGCCGTTGATCGACGCCCTGCGCCAGAGCACGATCGAGTTTGTGCTCACCACCAACGAGACGTCCGCGGGGTTCATGGCGACGGTCGTCGGCCAGCTCACCGGCTCCCCAGGCGTGTGCGTGGCCACCGTTGGGCCGGGGGCCACCAACCTCACCACCGGCGTTGGCGCGGCCTGGCTGGACCGCGCGCCGTGCCTGGCCATCACCTGCAACGTCGCCACGCCGTGGCTTAACCGACGCATCCAGATGCGCATTGACCACCACGCGCTCTTCCGTCCTCTGAGCAAGGACACCGTCGCGCTTACGGCCGCGAACGCCGATCTCGCCCTGCAGGAGGCGATCGCGCTGGCCTGCGCCGAGCCGCCGGGGCCTGTCCACCTCGACCTGCCGGAAGACGTCGCCGTCGCCCCCGCCGCCCAGGGCGCGCCGCCATTGCACGAGCGGGCGCCGAAACCAGCCGATATCTCCGCGACGGTGGAGGGAGTGCTCCAGAAGGCATTGGCCGAGAGCCGCCGCGCGCTGCTCATCACCGGCCTGAGTGTGAACCGGAGTCGCCTTGCGCAGCCGTTACGGCGGTTTGTGGAAGCACACGGCATCCCATTCATCTCCACCCTGCACGGCAAAGGGTTGCTGCCCGAGAGCCACCCGCTGTGGTGCGGCGTCCTCGGCCGTGCCCGCCGCACCACCGTCCAGGCGCTGGTCAAGCGAGCGGACCTGGTGATTGCCATCGGCTACGACCCCATCGAGATCAACTACGAGGAGTGGCTGGGGGATACTCCGCTCGTCCACGTGGACTACGAGGCCGCGGACATCAGCGCCAGCGTGAACACGCTGCTGAACGTCGGCGGCGACATGGACGGCGCCGTCGAGCGTATGGCCGCGATGCCGCCCAGCGGGAACGACTGGACGGCGGCGGAGCTTGATACCCATCGGCGGACACTCGAGTCGGCGCTCCGGCCGCCCATGGGAGGCGACCTCGCCACCTACCACGTGCTGGATGCGCTCCGCGCCCGGCTTCCGGCCGATGGCATCCTGGCGTACGACGTCGGCGCCCACACCCACCAGATCGCCACCCAGTGGCGCACGGACCAGCCGCTCACGTGTCTCGCGACGAACGGCTGGTCGTCGATGGGCTTCGGGATGCCGGCTGCGTACGCCGCCAAGCTCGTGTTCCCCGACCGCGCCGTGGCGTGCGTGGTGGGCGACGGCGGCTTCCTGATGACGGCCGGCGAGCTGAGCCTGGCGCGCCGCATGAATCTGGCCGTTCCGACGGTGGTGCTGAACGACGGCTGGCTGGGGCTGATGAAGGTCAAGCAGGAGCGTCGCGGCTACCAGCTCTCCGGCGTCCACCTCGGCGAGCCGCCGTCATCGCCACCGCACTACTTCGGCGTCCCGTGCCGCTCCGCGAGGACTCTCGATGAGCTGCACGCAGCCCTCGACTGGGGGCTGACGCTGGACGGCCCGAGCGTGATCGAGGCTTTCGTCACCGTCGAGCCGTACTCGGAGACGGTGTACGACTAGAGCCGGCGCTCAGCTACGCGGTTCCGTGGCCTCGCGCAGGCCGTAGTTGTGGTCGTGGCGCAACAGGCGGTCCAGTGATTCCACGGGCAGGAGCAGCCATTGGCAGCCGCCGCCGGGGCACCATTCGGCCAGCGCTTCGCGCACCTGCTCCAGGCTCATGGGCGCGTTGCCATTGGCCAGCAGGACGCGGAAGACCGCCTCCAGTGTGGGCATGTCGCGGGTGATGTAGTTCTTGGCGCGGCCGCAGTGGTCGCGGATGACCTTCACCGGGTCGCTCCCATAGAGCGCCTTGCGCACCTCGAACCGTGGACGGCCGGATTCCTGGTCGAAGATCGGAACCCGCTCCTCGCGTTCGCGGCCGAGCTCCTTCAGGTCAATCTCGCAGATGCGCGCCCGGACCACGTGCTCAAACGACAGCCCCTTGTCGGCGAACCAGGTGGGGTCGATCTGGAAGCGGGTAGCGGGCTCGGCAGGCTCATCGGCGGGTGCCGGCGTGGAGCGGAGTGCGTCGATCAATGGGGTACCTCGCGCGGATCTTCTGCGCTTGCGATCAAGCTGGGATGTGTTGGGGTCATGGGGCGATGGACCGGCCGCCTACGAGGCGAGCTGGGCCATCGCTTCGTCGGTCAGGTTCAGGTTCGTGTGGACGTCGCTGACGTCGTCCAGGTCTTCCAGCCGCTCCACCAGGCGCATGACCTGGGCAGCCTGGTCAGGGGGAACGTCGACGGTTGTTTTGGCCACCATCGAGACTTCGGCACTGGTCACCGCCACACCACTGCGTTCCAGGGCCGCCCGGACGTCTTCGAGCTTCGCGGGTTCCGTCAACAGCTCGACCTCGTGGTCTTCAACGTTGAAGTCATCGGCGCCAGCATCGATGGCCTGGAGTGCCAGCTCTTCGGGATCCTGGCCCTTCGCTGCCTCCACCAGCAGCACGCCGCGCGACTCGAAGTTCCAGGCCACCGAGCCAGCCTCGCCGAGTGATCCACCACCCCGGGTGAGGGCCGCGCGCAGCTCGGCCACGGTCCGGTTGCGGTTGTCCGTGGTCGCCGCGATCAGGATCGCCACGCCGCCGGGCCCGTAGGCCTCGTACGTGATCTCTTCCAGATTCGCGCCATCGCCGCCGCCGGTACCACGGGCGATGGCGCGCTGGATCGTGTCCATGGCCATGTTTGCGGCCCGTGCTCGATCAATTGCCAGCCGGAGGCGGGCATTGCCATCAGGACTCCCACCGCCCTCCCGAGCTGCCATGGTGATCTCGCGGCCCAGCTTCGTGAACGCCTGGCCGCGCTTCACGTCGTTGGCGCCTTTGGCACGCTTGATCTGGGCCCATTTACTGTGACCAGACACCCGGGTCGGCCTCCCTCTGCATTGACGCTGGGCACGTTGGGCGCCCGTCTGAAGTGTCGTGCAGTCTACCACGGGTTCGGTCTGGCTCCGCCGCGGCATCGCGAGCGTCCGCGCTGCCGTGCTACACCGCATAGGCCGCCGCGCGGCGGGGTCGGAAGACTACCAGCAGCACCATGCCCGCGACGAACCCGCCGACGTGCGCCCACACCGCCACGCCACCCGTCGCCTCGGACGGTGCGCCCAGGGACGCGATGCCACTGAAGAACTGCGTCACGAACCAGAAGCCGATCAGCAGGAACGCCGAGACCCGGGTGACCGTGAAGAACGGCCCGATGAACAGCAGGGTACGCACCGACGCCCGCGGGAAGAGCACGAGGTACGCCCCCAGAACCCCCGCGATCGCACCCGAGGCGCCCACCGTCGGGACCGCCGAGTTGCCGTTCATGGCGATGTGCGTGGCGGCGGCAATCGTGCCTGTCAGCACATAGAACAGCAGGTAGCGAACGTGGCCCAGCCGGTCCTCCACGTTGTCGCCAAAGATGAACAGGTACAGCATGTTCGAGCCAATGTGCAGGAACCCGGCGTGCATGAACATGCTGGTGAGCACGGTGGTCCAGGTGGGACCGAACGGCGGCGGGGGACCCACCTCTTGGCCACGGGTGAACTCGACAGGCACCACGCCCGCGGCGTAGAAGAGCTGGCTCAAGGCACGGTCGCCCAGGCTGAGCTCGTACAGGAATACCCCGACATTCACCAGGATGAGCAGCCAGTTGACGATCGGCTTCAGCCGCCGCGGACCCGGCGCATCGCTCAGCGGGATCACGGGGCCGCAGTCCGGAATAGGAACATAGGGTGGCTATAGACTAACGGAGCCAGCAAGACATTCGGGCGTGCGCAAACGCGTACGCCACTGCACCATTCGAGGGGGAGCCGATGAAGGAGTACGCGCCAGCCGACCTGCGCAACGTGGGGCTTTTCTCACACGGTGGAGCCGGCAAAACCACCCTGGTCGAGGCGTTGCTGCACCGAGCCGGCGCAATTTCCCGAGCCGGGACCGTGGAGGACGGCAACACCGTCTCAGACTTCGATCCTGAAGAGCTGAAGCGGCGGATGTCCATCAGCCTGGCGGTTGCTCCCCTGGACTGGCGCGGCCATAAGATGAACCTGATCGACTCGCCCGGGTACGCCGACTTCTACGGCGAAGTGGCCCAGGCGCTTCGGGTCGCCGATTCGGCGCTGATCCTCGTGGACAGTGTCGCCGGCCCGCAAGTGGGTACCGATGCGGTCTGGAAGCAGGCGGCCGCCCGCGGGCTGCCGCGCATGCTGCTGGTGAACAAGATGGACCGCGACAATGCGGATTTCGACGCCGTGCTGCACCAGCTGCGCGAGCGGTACGGCAAGGGAGTCGTGCCTCTCGTGGTCCCCGTGGGATCATCGGAACACCTCACGGGCGTCGTGGACCTGCTGAGCATGCAGGCGTTCCTCGCCGGGTCAAACGATGCTCAGGCCGTGCCACCGGAGCTCCAATCGGCGCTGGAGAAGCTCCGCGAAGGCCTCGTCGAGAGCGCCTGCGAGTTGGACGACGACCTCCTCAATCGCTACCTCGAAGGCGAGGAGGTGGACGTCCAGGCGCTCCGCAAGGCCATCCGCACCGGCATCCGCGACGGGTGTCTGTTCCCGGTCCTGGCGGTCGCCGGGTCGAAGGGTGTGGGGCTGGGATGTGTCCTGGACATGATGGTCGACTTGCTGCCTTCGCCCGAGGAGGTTCAGCCCAGTGTGGCCGAAGGCTCGAAGGATCCGGGCCCCGGCAAGCTCGCCGCGCTCATCTTCAAGACCGTTTCAGACCAGAATATCGGACGCCTGAGCTACGTCCGCGTGTTCGCCGGCACGCTCAGTGCCGATAGCCACGTCTGGAACGCGCTGCACAACAGGGACGAGCGTATCGGACAGGTCTTCCACGTCCGCGGCAAGACACAGGAGCCAGCGACGCGGCTGGTACGTGGCGACATCGGCGTGCTCCCAAAACTTGCGGAGTCCTACACCGGCGACACCCTCAGCATGAAAGACAGCCCCGTCCAGCTCGATCGCATCCACTACCCGGACGCGTCGTTCTTCGTCTCGGTCCACGCGAAGTCGCGCAACGACGTCGACAAGCTTGGCCCCGCTATGCAGCGGCTGCTGGAAGAGGACCCCAGCCTGCACCTCAGCCGTGACCCATCCACCGGCGAGACGATCCTGGCCGGCCTGGGCGATGCCCACGTCGACGTGGCCGTGCAGCGCCTGGAGCGCAAGTTCGGCGTCCACGTGACGCTGGAGACGCCACGCGTGGCGTACCGGGAAACCGTCAGCGGCAAAGGCGCCGCCGAGGGCCGGCACGTCCGCCAGAGCGGCGGACACGGCCAGTACGGCGTGGTCAGCCTGGAGGTCGAGCCAGCCGCCCGCGGCGAGGGCTTCACGTTCCTCGACAAGGTTGTCGGCGGCGTGGTTCCCAAACAATACATCCCCGCGGTGGAGAAGGGGGTGCGCGAGGCCATGGAGGCGGGACCGCTCGCGGGATACCCCGTGGTGGACGTGAAGTGCGCGCTGGTCTTTGGCAAGTACCACGCGGTGGACTCCAATGAGGCAGCCTTCAAGACGGCCGGCTCGATCGGCTTCAAAGCCGCCTTCGCCGGCGCGAGCCCGGTGCTGCTGGAGCCGGTGATGCACGTCGAGGCCACCGTTCCCAGCGAGTTCGCCGGGGACATCATGGGCGACTTCAACACCCGCCGCGCGCACATCCACGGGATGAACCCGGACGGTCCGAACACCATCGTCGAAGCGAGCGTGCCGCAGAGCGAGATGCTGCACTACGCGACCGAGCTGCGCTCCATGACCCAGGGCCGAGGTACCTATACCATGCGCTTCTCGCACTACGACCCCGTGCCCACGCACGTCCAGTCAAAAATCGTCGAGGAGCACAAGAAGCAGCACGCCCACCACGGGGAGTGAGGAACGCCGGCGCCCCGCTGCCTGCCAACCTCTCGGCCACCAGCTCACTGTGGCGGAATGCCGCCGGCGGTTGATCCCGGGCCTCAGGCCAACAGCCGCTACCAACCACCACCGTAGCTCTTGCGCCGTTCCGGCCCTCAGGGTTCCAGCAGTACCCGTCGCTTGCCGACGCCCAGCAGCGACGGCAGCTCGGAGGGGCGCACCGGGCGGTCGGTCGGCTCCTTGTTGGCCCCCAGGCGCACACCGCCGCCCTTGATGAGCCGCTTCTCCGCGCCGCGCGAATCGGCCAGGCCCGCCAGGACGATCAGCGCCGAGAGGTCCGCGACGTGTGACACGGTCACCGTGGGCCCCTGGTCCGCGGCGCCGGTGCTGCCGCCGAAGCGTGCCCGAGCCGTCTCCTGCGCCCGCGCCGCCTCGCTGTCGCCGTGGACGCGCCGCGTGACCTCGAACGCCAGGACTTCCTTGGCGCGGTTGATCTCGGCCCCTTTTAGCCGCTTGAGCCGCGCGATCTCGTCCTCCGCCAGGAAGGTGAAAATGCGCAGAAAGCGACCAACGTCCAGATCCTCGGTATTGCGCCAGTACTGGTAAAAGTCGTACGGCGCCATCTGCTCCGGGTCCAGCCAGACCGCGCCGGCCTCGGTCTTGCCCATCTTGGCGCCGGACGCCGTGGTCAGGAGCGGCCCGGTCAGGGCGAACGCCTGACCGTCGGCGGCGCGCCGGGTCAGGTCTACCCCGGCCAGGATGTTGTACCACTGGTCGTTGCCGCCCACCTGGAGCCGACATCCGTGGGCGCGAAACAGGTGCAGAAAGTCGTACGCCTGGATCATGGCGTAGTTCATCTCGATGAAGCTCAGGCTGCTGTTCTGGAACCGCTCCCAGTACGTCTCGTGTTGCATGAGCTGGTTCACGGTGAAGTGCCGGCCGATCTCGCGCAGGAAGTCGATGTAGCCGAGCTTCAGAAGCCACTCGGCGTTGTTGACCATCAACGCCCGCCCCTCCGTAAAATCCAGGTGGTGGGCTAGCTGGCGCTGGATGCGCTCGACGTTGGCATCGATCTCCGCGTCGCCCATCATCGGCCGAACCGCGGACTTCCCGGTGGGGTCGCCGATACGCGTGGTGCCGCCGCCGACAACGGCGATGACCCGGTGGCCGGCCCGCTGCAGGTGGACGAGGATCGTGATCGGCACCAGGTGGCCCACGTGCAGGCTCGGTGCGGTGGCATCGTAGCCGCAGTACACGGTGATCGGCGGGCCGCCCGGCTCGAGCGCCGCGCGCAGCGCCGCGGCGTCGGAGCACTGGGCGATCAGGCCGCGCTGGAGCAGCGTGTCGTAGACGTTGGCCGCGTCGGCAGTCATAGCGGACTCACCAGGGGATCAGTGGTCCGTCCGGTGGGCACGTCGCGGCATGCACCAGCCGGGCCCGCCTGGAGCGCGGCGTGAACCGAGGCTCGCCCCAACAGGCGCGCGGCCTCGGCAGCATCGCCACCCGAAAGCGCGGCCCTCACCCGCGAGCTACTGACCACCGTCCCGTCCAGGCGGAACGGAGGAACGACGTGCAGGCCCCACCCTTGCTCCGCTCCAAGCTGCACCAGCACCGGGATCGTGCCCGCGCGATCACGGCCGAGCGCGAAATCCGAACCCACCCACAGCTCCGCGACGGGCCCGTGCTGCTGGACCTCCGCGATGAACTCGGCCGGACCCATCGCCGCCACATGCGGTGTGAACGGACACACCCAGATGTCCGACAGCCCCAGCTCGCGCAGGAGCCGCAGCTTCTCCGGAAGCTCGGTGAGCGCCACGAACGGTTGGTCCGGACGGAGGACCACCTGCGGATCAGGGTCGAACGTGACAGCCAGGCTCCGCATCCCCAGCGCCCGCGCGCGATCCACTACCTGGCGGAGCATGTACTGGTGGCCAACGTGGACGCCGTCGAAGTTGCCCACGGTCACCACGGCGGGCCGCCCGGTCACCCGACGGGCTCCTGGAGCAGGATACGCGACCGCAGCGACGAGCCGTCAGAGGTTCCCACGCACAGCATCTGTCCGCTGGCATCGTACACACGCACGAGGGGCGCGGCCGGTCCGTCCCATGGCACGGCCCGGCCCAGCGCCAGGTCGCCCGCCTGCTGGCGAGCCGCGTGGTACGTCGGCGCGTCCGGCAGCCCGGCGTCGGCAGGTAGCAGGCACGCGGCCACGCCGCGGCGCTGGATCTCATCCACTGTCAGCGCCCCCTCGAGGGCGAACGGGCCGACCTCGGTGCGGACAAGCCCTGCCAGATGCGCCGCCGTACCCAGGGCCCGGCCAAGGTCACGCGCCAGCGATCGGATGTACGTCCCGCGCGAGCACCGCACGTCCAGCACCAGCCGCTCGTGGGACACCTCCAGCACGTCGAGGCCGTAGATCGTCACCTCGCGCGCGGCAAGCTCCAGCGGCTGACCTCGGCGCGCTGCCGCATAGGCGCGCTGACCGTCAACCTGAATGGCGGAGAACGCCGGCGGCACCTGGCTGACGACGCCGCGGAACCGCTCCAGCGTGTGCTCCAGGTCGTCGGCGGTAAGGACGGTGGGAAGAGGGGCTGTCTCCACGACCTCGCCCTCACGGTCGTCGGTCGTCGTCGCGATGCCAAGCGCCACCGTGGCGGTGTACCGCTTGCGGCCCTGCCCCACGAAGTCTGCCAGGCGGGTTGCTCGACCCAGCAGCACCGGCAGCACACCCTCGGCGAGTGGATCGAGGGTGCCGGCATGGCCAACCCGCCGCTCCCCGCTCAAACGCCGCACCCGTGCCACGACGTCGTGCGAGGTCCACCCCACGGACTTATGGACGTTCAGAATGCCTGCCGGCCCCAGTGTTCGCGGTGACACGAGCGGCGGCGGAATGGCTACGCCGGTTGGCCATCGGGGCTACTCGTATCGATCCCGCGCATCAACTGCATGATGCGGTCGCCGCGCGCGATCGATTCGTCAAGCACGAACTCCAGCCGCGGGACCTGCCGAAGCTCGACCCGTCCCATGAGCTGGCGGTGCAGAAACCCGCCGGCACGCTCCAGGTGCAGCTGTGCCTGCCGCACCTGTTCGTCGTCCCCGTACACGCTGAAGAACACCCGCGCATTGCGCAGGTCGGGCGACGTTTCCACTTCGGTGATGGAGATCAGCGCGTCGGTCAGGGCGGCGTCCTTCACCTCGCGGCGGAGAAGCTCGGCAATCTCCTCGCGGATCAATCCGTTGATCCGGGCGATGCGGCGGCTGGGCATGGACCCTCCCGTATATGGTTTGTCTCGGCAATGCGAGCCGCCCGCGGGCGGCTCAGACCCGCTCGCTGGAGTAAATCTCCAGAATGTCGCCCACCTGGAGATCGTCGTTCCCCTCCAGCAGGATGCCGCACTCGAACCCTTCGCGGACCTCGGCAACGTCATCCTTGAAGCGCTTGAGAGAATCCAGTCCTCCGTCCCAGACCTGGGCACCGCCCCGCATCAGCCGCGCGCGGTCCTTGCGATGCACGATGCCGTCCGTGACGTAGCAGCCCGCGATCGTCCGTTTGCCGGCCTTGAAGGTGGCGCGGACTTCGACGTGCCCGTGGATGACCTCCTCGAACTTCGGCTCCGCGGAGCCCAGGAGCAGCGCCTCGATCTCCTCGATCAAGGTATAGATCACGCTGTACTCGCGGATGGCCACCCCGGTGCGCTCGGCAGCCCGCTTCGCGTCGGGCTCTACCTTGACGTTGAAGCTCACGATCAGCGCCCCAGAGGCCACCGCCAGGTTGACGTCGGTGACGTTGATGTTGCCCATGCCCGCGTGAATGACCTTCGGCTTCGCCTGCCCTTCGCCGCCGAGTCGCTCAAGTGAGTTGACCACGGGCTCGAGGCTGCCCTGGACGTCGGCCTTGACGATGAGGTTCAGCTCCTTTGCGGCCGCCGAGCGGACGCGTGCAAACACGGCTTCCGCCGAGTTGTCCGTCTCGCCATCACGCTGCCCGGCCCGCTGCGTCGATTCCACCTGCAGGCGAGCGATCCGCTCATCAGCAGCCACGGTGAATCGGTCTCCCGCCGACGGGACGCCGGTCAGGCCCAGGACTTCCACTGGGAAGGAAGGTCCAGCCTCCTTGACCCGCTGGCCGTGGTCGTCAAACAGCGCCTTCACCTTGCCGAAGGCGGTACCAGCCACCACCACATCGCCGACGCGCAGCGTTCCCCGCTGCACCAGCAGCGTCGCCACCGCGCCCCGGAACTTATCCATTCGGGCCTCGATCACCACACCGCGAGCAGCCCTGGTCGGGTTTGCCTTCGGGTCCACCTCAGCCTCAGAGACGAGCAGCAGCGTCTCCAGGAGGGAATCGAGCCCCTCGCGCGTGGTGGCGGAAACGGGCACTGCTTCAATGGTGCCGCCGTACTCGGTTACCACAACCCCGAAGTCGGCGAGCTCCTGCTTCACGCGCTCCGGTTGCGCGTTGGGCCGATCAATCTTGTTGATCGCCACCACCATGGGCACCTTGGCCGCCCGCGCATGGTCGATCGCTTCGCGGGTCTGTGGCATGACGCCGTCGTCCGCGGCCACGACGACCACGGCGATGTCGGTGGCCTGGGCACCGCGGGCCCGCATCGCGGTGAACGCCTCGTGCCCCGGCGTATCCAGGAACGTGACCTTCCGGCCATTCACCTCCACCTGGTAGGCACCGATGTGCTGGGTAATCCCCCCCGCCTCGCCGGATGCCACTCGGGTGGACCGGATGGCATCCAGCAGGCTGGTCTTGCCGTGGTCGACGTGGCCCATGATGGTGATGACGGGCGGACGAGGCACCAGGAGGGCTTCATCTTCGGCCTCTTCGAGCACCGCCTCAGCCGCGGCGACGGCCTGTGCGCCGGCGCTGGCGCCATCAGCGTCGCCCGCCGCGGGCTGGGCCTCGGGGGTGCCTTGCTCGCGCACCTCGAATCCCAGGTCGGCCGCCACGACTGCCGCTGTATCGAAATCCAGCGACTGGTTAATGGTGGCGATAACGCCGTTGGTAAAGAGCGCCTTGATCACCTGCGGCGGCGTCACGTTGAGCCGCGCAGCGAGCTCGCCGGCGCTGACGACGGAGGGCAGCTCGATCGGACCAATCTGAGCGGGCTTGGACGAGCCGTTCTCGCCACCGCGCTCGGCCTGGCGTTGGAAAGCCTCGAGACGGCCCGCGCGGCCGCCGCGCGTCTGGCCTGGCCGACTGGCCGGCCGTCCTCTGTTGGGTAGTGGTCGAGGCATGTATGGCTCCTTGGCTGCGCTTTGAGCGTCAGTCGCTCGCTGGGGCCGGCTCGGTGCCAGCCAGGGTGATCGGTAGGTGAGAGATGGAGGGAGAAACGGGCGCCGGCAGCGCCCGGGAATAGGCTTCCAGGGCCGCGGCATCGGCAGCCACCAGGTGGTCGAGCTTGAGCGCGCGGACCAGCACGCCGCGCTTCAGGCCGGCCTGCCAGCAGGCCGGATCACTGCACAGATAGGCTCCACGACCGGATTTCTTACCCGTGGGGTCGACCGCCACGTTGCCTTCCGCCAGGCGCACGAGGCGGACCATCTCTCGCTTGGGCTTGCCCAGACGGCAGGCCACGCAGGTCCGCTGCGGGACGTGCCGCGGGCGCCCCGCCGGGCGGGGGCCGCGGGTCACGTGCCGATTACTCCGCGCCGCCGGCGGTGACCGGCTGCTGCGCCGCGTCTGGCACGTCCGCAACGCCATCGGCGCCGGCCGCTCCGTCGGGAGCGGCCTCCGACACCGCTGCCGCGCCACCACTCGCGATGGCAGCCTGCCCGTTGTCCGAGTCGCGGCGCGGGCCATCGCCCTCGTCGGCATGCGAATCACTCTTGATGTCGATGCGCCAACCGGTCAGCTTGGCGGCGAGGCGGGCGTTCTGGCCTTCCTTACCGATCGCCAGCGAGAGCTGCCGCTCCGGCACCAGCACCTTCGCGGTTCGCGAGGGCTCGTCAATACTGACGCGCGTTACCTGGGCGGGACTCAGCGCATTCCCAACATACGTCCCCGGGTCTTCGTCCCACGGCACGACGTCGATCTTCTCGCCGTTGAGCTCGTTGACGATATTCTGGATGCGCACCCCGCGCACGCCCACACAGGAGCCGACCGGGTCAATACCTTCCTGGCGGGCGAAAACGGCCACCTTGGAGCGGAAGCCGGCCTCCCGGGCAATGGCCTTGATCTCCACCGCGCCGCTGAAGATCTCGGGCACCTCCTGCTCGAAGAGGCGGCGCAGCATCAAGCGGTGCGCCCGCGAGACGATGATCTGCGGCCCTCTCGGCGTGGGGCGGACGTCTGCCACGTACACGCGCAGCCGCTGGCCCTGGTAGTACCGCTCTGTGGGAACCTGCTCCTGGGGCGGCATGACGGCCTCCGCGCGCTCGATCTCTACCACCGCGGTGCGGTTCTCGATGCGCTGGATCACGCCGTGGACGATCTCGTCCTTGCGGTCCTCGAACTGTTTGAAGACCAGGTCGCGCTCCGCGTCACGCAGCTTCTGCATCACCACCTGCTTGGCCATCTGCGCCGCGATGCGTCCAAAGGCTGGCGGGGTGACGTCCTCGTAGACCTGGTCACCGGGTTGCGCTTCCGGCCATTGGATCTCGCCTTCGGCGTTCTTCAGCTTGCGCGCCTGCTCCACGATGATCATGTTCGAATCGTCGACGTCCTCTTCGTCAGGGACCTCGTCGACGACGGTCAGCCAGTGGTACACGCGTGGCGTGCCATTCCCGGGATCGATGTCCGCGGAGATGTTGCGCGTGTCGTCCTGGTCCTTCTTGTAGGCCGAAACCAGGGCGTCCTGGATAGCCGTGACCACGGTGTCCGAGGGAACGCCCTTCTCGGCGGCAAGCTGAGTGATTGCGGTCATGAACTCGCTTTTCATGCTGGCGACCTCCCCTTCTCGGACTGGTTGGTGGGTAGTGGGTGAATCGAGCACCTGCAGACGGCCCTGACAGCAAAAGAAGTGGGATAACCCACTTCCGCGCAGAACAGGACCGGGTGCGTGGACTCGCGTTGGCAGCGCCAGTATACCAACCCTCCGCCCACCCGAGGCCACGTTGAAACGCCACCAATCTTGTCAGCGGCTTGCGCCGCCGCCCCCAGTTGCCCGGACAGCGCCCCGGCCGAGGACTTGCCGCGGGCTGTATGCCCTCGGCCTCCTGAATCCCTCAGAACTGATGACGGAAAATCGGAAGACTCAGAACGGCGCGAACGCGCCTCAAGCGCCTTCCGGCGGCTCGGCCCAGCGTCCGCGCTGGCGGATGAGAGCCGCGAGCCGCTCGTCGGCTTCGGCTTCCGGAACGGTGCGCTCCACCAAATCCTTGCCCACGTACAAGTTCACGTGGCCGGGGGAGCCGCCAACGTACCCGAAATCCGCGTCCGCCATCTCACCGGGACCGTTGACGACACAGCCCATGATGGCGATCTTCACACCTTGCAGATGGCTCGTCTTCGATCGGATGCGTTCTGTCGTAGCCTGAAGGTCAAAGAGCGTGCGTCCGCACGAGGGACACGAAACGTACTCGGTCCTGGTGATCCGCGCTCCAGAGCCCTGGAGCACCCCGAACAGCAGCCGCTCGCGCGTCTCGTTGTCCAGCGGAGCCGCCAGCCCGACGCTATCGCCAAGCCCATCGCACAACAAGGACCCGAGCGCGGACGCGGTGCGTAACAGCACCTCTTCCTCATCAGTGCTGGGGACCCCAATGGCCAGGTGCAGCGGGCGCATGTCCCCCGCCAGCGCCATCTCGGCGGCCCGCGCCCGGTAGGCCCGTACGGCATCCCACCACGGTGGTGGAGGCGTCAAGGTCACCAACCCCGTCAGGTCCAGCGGGCCCTTGCGCCCGGCTGCTTCCGGAGGCTCCAGGACCGCCACCGGCTGGCTGGTCCCCACTTCGATCGGACCGAGGGAGACCGCGCGCGATGGCCGACGCGCGTAGTCGTACGGATCGATGCGCTCGACGGGACCGCACAGGTCGGTGCGCGCCGCTGGAAGCCCCGCGTCGTACGGCGCCACCAGCCGCTGGGCAACGGGTATCTCGGCCTCCGGCTCCTCGGTGAGCGAAACCCGAACCGTGTCGCCGAGGCCATCATCCAGCAGCGCGCCAATACCGACCGCGGACTTGATTCGGCCGTCCTCGCCCAGCCCGGCCTCGGTGACGCCGAGGTGCAGGGGGTACGGCTCCAGCCCCTCCTCGTCCATCCGTGCGACAAGCAGGCGGTACGCCTGGATCATAACCTTGGCGTTCGATGCCTTCATCGACAGGACGATGTCGTGGTAGTCGTTTCGGGCGGCGATACGCACGAACTCCAGGGCCGACTCCACCATCCCGCGCGGCGTATCGCCGAAGCGGTTCAGGATGCGGTCCGAGAGCGACCCGTGGTTCGAGCCGATGCGCATCGCGACACCCAGTTGTTTGCACTTCCGGACCAGCGGTGTGAAGCGCTCCTCGATCCGCTCCAGCTCCGCGCGGTACTCGTGGTTCTCGTACTCGCGCACTCGGAAGAGCTTCTGGTCGGCGAAGTTCCCGGGGTTGATGCGGACCTTCTCCACGTGCTCCGCGGCTTCCAGCGCCGCGGCCGGACTGAAGTGGATGTCCGCTACCAATGGCACCTGGATGCCGCGTGCCCGGAGGCGGCGGCGGATCTCGCCGATCGCCTTCGCGTCGGTCACCGTCGGCGCGGTGATCCGCACGATCTCACAACCGACGTCGACTAACCGGACAGTCTGCGCGACCGTGGCGTCCAGGTCCTGGGTCCGGGTGGTGGTCATCGACTGCACGCGAATGGGCTGGTTGCCGCCCACGGCAACGCTGCCGATCTGGACCTCACGCGCGCGCCGCCGCCGGTACTGATAGCGGCTTGCGGTGTAGACGAGCGGGAGCGCAAGAGTGGGCGCGCTCATTAGGTTACCGCAGCCCCCAGTTCACGCTGGGTATGGGCGATGTGATGTCGTTGATCGAGATCAGGACCATCAGTGCGAGCAGCACGACGATGCCCACGAAGTGGTAAGCCGCCTCGCGCTCGGGCTCGACGCGACGGCCACGGACCCATTCGATGAATACAAAGAGCAAACGGCCGCCGTCCAGCGCGGGGATCGGCAGCAAGTTCGCCACAGAAAGGCCCGCGCTGAACATGCCCGTCAGCACGAAAATGGGGTACCAGAAGCCGGTATCGACCACGTAGTCCAGGGCCTCGCCCGTCACCCGGGCCATGCCCGGGAGGCCAATGGGGCGCGCGTCCTGCGGGGTGATGACACCGTCCATGAGCAGCTTGGGCACCATCAGCGTCGTGCCCACCGCGAACCCCGCCTGCTTCACGCCCGAAAGAAGCGCTGGCCCGACCGCCTCCTGGTACACGCCGTTCGAGTCGAGTCGCACGCCCAGCGCACCCTGCCCGGTTGGCGGGTTGGAGCGCGGGGTGGCCGTCACCTGGACCTCCGATCCGCCGCGCCGCACGCCGAGCCGTAGCGGTGTATCGGCTCGGTCGCGGGTGAGGGTGCGGAACTCGTCCACGTTCACTGGCCTGCCGTCCAGCGACGTGATCTGGTCGCCAGCCTGCAAGCCGCTTTCCGCGGCGGGCGTGCCGGTAACTACCTCGGCCAGCCTGACCGGGCCCGTTGGTGAGATCGTGGGATAGCCCACCATCAGCGCGATGGCGAAGGCCACGATCGCGAGTAGGAAGTTCATCGCCGCACCAGCCGCCAGCACGATTGCCCGCACCTTGCGCGACTTGCCGGCGAAGCTGCCCGGGGCAGTCGGGTCCTCCTCGCCGAGCATCTTCACGAATGCGCCGAACGGAATCCAGTTGATGGAGTAGACGACGCCCCTGTACGTGAAGCCGAACATCCGGGGTGGAAGCCCGAACCCGAACTCCTGGACGGTGATCCCGAACAGCTTGGCGGTGATGAAGTGCCCAAGCTCGTGGACAAGCATCATCACACTGAGAATGGGCACGAACGCGAGAACGTTCATGATGCGAGGTGGACCTCTCCTAAATCATACCAACGCCATTTGCCGCCGCCGGACCTATTGGTGCGTCCATTGGTCAGGAGGAGGGGCCGTCTTCCGGTACCGGTGGAGCCCGCGCGCGGTGTGGTGAAGTCATGCACGGTGGTTCGCTGCACCTCGTCTCAGCGCGATCCGAACGCCTGGAGGAACATCACCCCCACGGGAACGGTGAACAACAGGCTGTCCATGCGATCCAAGATGCCGCCGTGCCCGGGTAGGAAGGCTCCAGAATCCTTGGTCCCGGTCTGGCGCTTCAGCAGTGATTCGGCGAGGTCGCCCAGCACCGCCGCGATCCCAATCGCCGCGCCGAACCCGAGCAGGAGGAGAGGACTGTTCCCGGTCAGTGCGCCCCAGCCGGCAGCCACCAGCGCCGAGGCGGCAACACCGCCCAGCGCACCCTCCAGCGACTTCTTGGGGCTGATCAAAGGCGCCAGTGGCGTGCGTCCGAAAGCCCGCCCCACAAAGAAAGCAGCGGTATCGCAGATGAAATTCAGGCCCATCACCGTGATGACCCAGTAGCCGCCTTCGGGCCGATCCCGGAGCGGGGCAAAGAACTGCAGCAAGCCGCCGATGTACAAACCGAACGCGAGCGAAGTCGCCCAATCGAACAGGACGTTCTCCAGTCGTTGGCGTCGTATGGGGATCAGCAGGCTGGCCATGAGCGCCACCCCGAGCAGCAGGAAGCCGTCCTCGCCGAAGAGCGGCCGGCCAGCCTGGCGGTTCACCAGGAACCAGGCATTCAACGGCAAGAAGATAGCCACGCCGAACAGCACCGGATCGACGGATTCGCTGCCTACCGAGCGCAGCATGGCGCGGCCTTCCAGCGCCCCCAGCAGCGCCGCGATTGCCAGCACGCCACCGTAGACGTAGCCACCAAATGTGCCCTTCTCGCCAAACAGGGCCACGGCGAACAGGAAGGGCACTGCCACCGCCGCGCTCAGGAGGCGCAGGGTCAGCACGGCGCCTGCCATCCGCCGGGCGGCGGCCACTGGCAGCGCACGGGCGAGCATCGCCATGCCCATGCGCGCCACCGTCGCCAGGCGCTGCCGCTCCTACGATGCACGGACGCACACGCCTGGGATGAGTCCGTGGACCGGTTGGCACGCGCCTAACAGGTCCACACACCGTTGGCATGGTTCCACGGTTCTGCCGGCACGTGCTATGGAAGCAGCTCTCAAGATTCTGCACGAAGTGCCAGGGGTGGCAGGCTCTGGTAGCCGTCAGACGAGCCCGCCGAAGCGGCGGGTCCGGCGGCCGAAATCGGCGAATGCCCGGTACAGCTCCTCGCGCCCGAACTCGGGCCAACAGACCGGCGTGGCGTAGTACTCCGCGTACGCGGCCTGCCAGAGCAGGAAGTTGCTGAGGCGCATCTCGCCCGCCGTACGGATTACCAGGTCTGGATCAGGCAGGCCCGCGGTATCGAGGAACTCGCCAATCCGCTCTTCGGTGATTCCCTCGGGATCGACGCCCTGTGCGAGCATGCGGCGCACGGCACGGGCAATCTCGGCGCGTCCGCCGTAGTTGAAGGCCACGTTCAGCACCATGCGCGTGTTGCTGGCGGTCAGGTCGACCGCGCGCTGGACACTCTTTGCCAGTGCCGCCGAAATCCCGTCAAGGCTCCCAGAGTGGTGGATGCGCACGTTGTTGCGGTTCAGGTCCGCGGCCTCACGATCGATGGCCTCGGCCAGCAGCGACATCAAGCCCCACACTTCGTCGGCTGGTCGCCGCCAGTTCTCGGTGGAGAACGCATAGATGGTGAGCACCTCCACCCCCGCGTCCGCGCACGCCATGGTGATCCGGCGCACGTTCTCGCGCCCGGCGTGGTGGCCGGCCAGGCGCGGCATGCCGCGCGCACGCGCCCAACGACCGTTGCCATCCATGATGATGGCCACGTGGCGTGGCACGGCGCTCAGCCCGTACTCCGCCAGGATCCGCTCGGCCGTCTCGGAATCTGCGCGCTTCTGCGCGGCCGCAACCGCCACGTTCCGCCTAGACCTCCAGCACCTCGGTCTCCTTCTGCTTGGAGACCTCATCGACCTCGTGGATGTGCTGGCTCGTGATCTTCTCCAGCCGCTCCTGGCCACGCTTGATGTCGGCCTCGGAAACGCTCTCCACCCTCTTCAACTGGTCCATGCCATCGCGGCGGATGTTGCGCACGGCCACGCGGCCTTCTTCGGCGCGCTGGTGGACCTGCTTCACCAGGTCTTTGCGGCGCTCCTCCGTCGGGTGCGGCAGCGCCAGGCGGATCACGTTGCCGTCGTTGGTGGGGTTGATCCCTAGCTCGGACTTCTGGATCGCCTTCTCAATCGCCCCCAGCATGCCCTTATCCCAGGGCTGGATCACCAACATCCGCGCATCAGGAGAGGTAATCTGCGCCATCTGGCTGATGGGCGTGGGCGTTCCGTAGTAATCCACCCGCAGCGGCTCCAGGAGCGCCGGCGTGGCCCGACCCGTCCGGATGGAGACCATCTCGTGGCGCACGTGCTCGAGCGCCTTTTTCATGCGTTCTTCCGACGCTTTCAGGATGTCGTCGATCATGCGACCCGCGTAACTTCAGAATGACTCTGAGATAGTGGCCGACTTCCGCGCGGGCAGCAATGCCGTGCAGGCATCGGTCCTGTGCAGTTTACGAGACGAGTGTGCCGACCGAGCCCTGTCCCTGGACCAGCCGGGCGAGGTTGGTCTCATTGCGGAGGTCAAACACCAGGATCGGCAGCTTGTTGTCCATGCACAGCGACAGCGCGGTGCTGTCCATCACCTTGAGGCGCTTTTCCAATGCCTCCATGTACCCGAGCCGCTGATACTTGCGGGCCGCCGGGTTTGTGCGGGGATCGGAGTCGTACACGCCGTCCACGCGGTTTTTCGCCATCAACAGCACGTCCGCACCAATCTCGAGGGCCCGCAACGAGGCCGCAGTATCCGTAGTGAAGAACGGGTTTCCAGTGCCCGCTCCGAAAATCACCACGCGCCCCTTCTCCAGGTGGCGGATGGCACGGCGGCGGATGTACGGCTCGGCCACCTCCATCATGGTCACAGCGCTCTGCACCCGGGTGTGAAACCCATTTCGCTCCAGGGCCGACTGCAGGGCGAGGGCATTCATCACCGTCGCCAGCATCCCCATGTAATCCGCGGTGGATCGATCCATCCCCCGCGCCGCCGCGGCCTCGCCGCGCCAGATGTTCCCTCCGCCGATGACCACGCCCACTTCGACACCCAGCTTCACCACCTCGCCGAGCTGGCCGGCGACGTATTCCACAGTGGGGTGATCGATGCCATACGAGCCGTCACCCTGCATCGCCTCGCCGCTCAGCTTGAGCAGGACGCGGCGATACCGGAGCGGGCTGCCATCGAGGGTGGTCAACCGGCTAATCCATCACGGCGGACGTTCGCCGGTAGTGGCTGTCATCCTGAGCGGAGCGAAGAATCCGTCTGCCACACATGGGTACGGATCCTTCTCTGCGTTCAGGATGACAAACCGTGCCCTCCGGATGGCAGGTGCCAACCCTCGCTGCAGCTCCACGCATCGGGACTACAGGCCGCCCAGCTCGAAGCGCGCGATCCGGCGGATCACGATGTTCTCCTTAAGGTTGGCAATGCCTTCGTTCACCAGGTCCTGGATGGTCCTACTGCTGTCGCGAATGTAGCTCTGCTTGAGCAGCGGCACGTCGTCCTCGGCGCCTGCCGCGGCCGCCTCGTCGTCCGAGATGCGCGTTGGCTTCATCGCCGCCACCTGCATGGCAATCTCGCGCGCGAGCTGGCGGAACTGATCGGTGCGAGCCACGAAGTCCGTTTCGCAGTTCAGCTCGATCAGCGCGCCAACCCGTCCGCCGGCGTGGATGTAACTCTCTACCAGGCCCTGGCTGGCCTCGCGGCCAGCCTTCTTGGACACACTCGCCAGGCCCCACTGCTTCAGCAGGTTGCGTGCCTCACCCATGTCGCCGCTCGATTGGTCAAGCGCGCGCTTGCAGTCCATGATCCCGGCTCCGGTCTCTTCCCGGAGCACCTTGATCGCATCGGTTCCAGCCATAGGTCCTAGCGGTCTTCCTCTTCCTCTTCGCCGAAGCCGAAATCGACTTCGGTCATGCTGATCAGGTCCATGGGCATCTCCTCGATATCTCCCTCGGAGAGCCCGCCCTCGGCGCCGTCTTCGCCCACCACCGCGGCGCGCTGCTCGCGGCCCTCGATGATCGCGTCGGCCAGCTTGCCGGCAATGAGCCGCACGGCGCGGATGGCGTCGTCGTTGGACGGCACCGGCCAATCGATGACCTGTGGGTTGCAGTTGGTATCCACCATCGCCACCACGGGCATCTTCAGGCGGTTCGCCTCGGCGACCGCGATCGCCTCGCGGTGCGGGTCGACGATGAAGACCATGTCGGGCAGGCGGTAGTTCTTGCGCAGGCCACCCACCATCCGCTGCAGCTTCTCGAGCTGGTCGTTGAGCTTGATGGCTTCCTTTTTCGGCAGGACGTCGAACTCGCCGGCTTCCTTGCGGCGCTCGATGTCCTCCATGCGGCGGATGCGGGTGAGAATGGTGGCGTAGTTCGTGAGGGTGCCGCCCATCCAGCGCTGGTTCACCCAGGGCATGCCCGCGCGGGTGGCTTCTTCCGCAATGGTGTCCTGGGCCTGCTTCTTGGTGCCGACGAACAGCATCGACTTGCCTTCAGAGGCTTGCTGCCGCACAAACGTCATCGCCTCATCGAGCCGGCGCACCGTCTGCTGCAGGTCGATAATGTGGATCCCGTTGCGCTCGGTGAAGATGAACGGGCGCATGCGCGGGTCCCACCGGCGGGTCTGGTGGCCGAAGTGGACGCCAGCTTCGAGCAGCGTCTTCATCTGGACTGGGGCGGGCATGGAAACTCCTTCTCGTTCGTTCCGCCGCGGCCGTCTGCCCGCCGGGAACCGGGACACGGCGCGAGCAGGCACGCCAACCCAGAAGGGCGGGACATGCGCCACGAACCGCGCGAGTGCTCCGGCACGAGCCCGGCGATCGGGCCGCGTGTGAAGTGGTGCTTCCCGGAACAGGCGCACAGCGCGGCCCGGGGAGCGCCAGAGTATAGCGCGATACGATCCGGCGGCCCCTGCGAGTTCCGAGTTCCGAGTTCCAAGTTCGAAGTTCCAAGTTCCAAGTTCCAACTTGCCACTTGCAAGTTTGTCCGGGACGACTCGACTCCTGACCGCCGACCACTGACCACTCGGTGGGACGGATCCTTCGCTTCGCTCAAGGATGACACCGACACTTCGTCACCTTGGAACTTAGAACTTGGAACTTGGAACTTAGAACTTGGAACTTAGAACTTGGAACTTGGAACTTGGAACTTGGAACTTGGAACTTGGAACTTGGAACTTGGAACTTGGAACTTGGAACTTGGAACTTGGAACTTGGAACTTCGCACCGTCCCGCGTTAGGAGCCGGTTGCCCTCGCCACGTTGGCGTTGTGCTCGGCGAGCGTGTTTGCGAACAGGTGGCTCCCGTCTCCGCGGGCAACGAAGTACAGGTACCCCGTTTGCGCAGGATTGACGACCGCTTGAATGGACGCCTCGCCGGGGTTGCAGATGGGCCCGGGCGGAAGGCCTTTCCGAAGGTAGGTGTTGTACGGCGAGTCCGCCTGCAGGTCCTCCAGCGTAAGGTCGCGCTTCCAGTAGCCAAAGGACAAAGCGGCGCGCAGGTCGCGGTTCGCCACGCTGAACTGGACCGTCGGGTCAGCCTGGAGCAGCATCTCCTCACTGAGCCGATTGAGATACACGCTGGCGATCACCGGGCGCTCCTCTGGCTTTTGCGCTTCACGCTCGACGATGGACGCGAGGGTGAGAAGTTGCTGCACTGTCAGCTTGACCGTCCCCACACCCGCCGCGCGCCTGAGAGGCTCCATGCCTCGTGCGAGGAACTGGCGCACCATCAGGTCGGCCGCCTCGACGCCGCTCACCGGCGCCTTCACCTCGTACGTCCAGGGGAAGAGATAGCCTTCCAGGGAAGGCACCGCGCCAAGCTCGACGGCGGCCGGGACGGACTTCGGATCCGCCACCGCTCGCAGGAACTCCTCGCGCGACGTGACAAAGCCCACCGCCTCCAGGCGATCGGCCACCTGCTCCGCACGCCATCCCTCGGGGATCGTAGCGATGATGCCCCGCTTCACCTGGCCGCGCGCCAGGACCTCCACGATCTCGGCCACGCTCATCGAGCGGCTGATCTCGTAGTCACCGGCGGCGAGGCTGCTGCCAACGCCCTTCTGCTCGACCACCTTGCGGAAGCCGGCGGCCGAGCGCACCAGGCCGCGGCCCCTGAGCTCTTCACCAATCAGCAGTGCGCTGGCGCCAGGACGGACCGTGAAGATCTCCTTGCGCGTATCCTCGAGGTCCACCGCGTTCACCGGCGGGTCGACCACGTCCACGAGCGGAGCGAGCAGCGACGGGCTGCGTCCGTCGCCCTCCCCGAGCAGGACGTTGGCGGCGAAGGCGGCCACACCGATCACCAGGACCGCGAACAGGAAGGTGGCGAGCCGGGCCACTACGCTCCCGACCCGGAGAGGTCGTGCTGACCCAGGCGGACGGCGTCGTCCCGAGTCCGGCTTTCCAGCGCGGCCAGATTCGCCGCCCGGGTGCGGGCCAAGCGCGCCGCGTCAAGGTAGTCCTGCAACATCACTGCCGCGGCGTACGCGTCCAGCTCACCCCGCTGCCGCGCCCGGCGGAGGTCCCGCCCGTTGGCCCGTAAAGCCTCTTCCGCCCCAGCGGAGCTGAGCCGCTCGTCCCAGAGCTGCATCGGCAGCGCCAGCACCGCGCCGAGCCGTCGGGCGAATTCCTCGGAGCGTCTGGCCTGAGGACCGATCGAGCCGTCGGCATTGATTGGATAGCCCACCACGATCTGAACGGCCCGTTCCTCACGCGCGATGCGAGCTATCGCTTCGAGAGTTGGTCCGAGGTCGCGGCCGCGCGGCAGCACCTGGAGGGGTGAGGCAATCAACCGCAGCGCATCCGACACCGCCAGGCCCACGCGCCGCTCGCCAGGGTCGATGCCGAGGACACGCCCGTCCTCCACCGCGGCTACTTAGGACCCTCCACCGCCACGTCGAGGCGGTATACGCGCGGTGCCCAGGCCTGGGTGAGCTCAACCCGCGGCGGCTGGGCGAGGCCCGAGATCGTTCCCAGGATCGTGCGGATCTCCTGCGGAGATTTGCCTCGGAGCGCCTGCTCGATCCCCGCGCGGTCAATGTCCGGGACCGCGATACCGGAAGCCTTGGTCTTCAGACTGACCTTCTGCCCCTGGACGCCCGCGATGCTGGGCGGGTCGATCTTTGCGGCTCCACTGATCTTCTGGCCGGAGCCCGCGCTGGAAGCAAGGACTCGCCCCACCAGGTCGTTGAAGCGGTTGTTGTCCATCGCCGTGGCGGAGGCGATGTAGAAGAGACGTCCGGTGATCTGCTCGGCTTCGGCGCCGGGCTGTTGGTCAAACTGAATTGGCTCGTCTTTGATCTGGAGCGATTGGTCCAGTAGCGTTCGTGTGTCGCCCGCGCGTCCCTTGAGCGTTTGGAGCGCACGCTGCCGTGCCTGCCCGAGCAACTGGTCCTTCAGCTTATTGAGGTCCTCCTGGTTGACCACCTTCGCCTGGCGATCGCTGCCGCCCGAGGTCGGCCTTGGGTTCGAGACCTGAAGCCCACTCGCGTCGAAGCCATCAAACTGGGTGATCGCGCCGGCCGGCACGTTCGATCCGGTGCCGGCCTCGACGGCGGTCACCGCGACCCGTCCGGGCACGCCGCGGTTGAGGCGAAGCTCCTGGTCAAGGCTGAATTTCACACCGCCCTCGGCCATAACGCGGGTGCCCCTGTTCAGCACCGCCACCTCCGGCCGCGTGCTTATCACCTGGATTTCACCGCGTGCTCGCTCACGCCCGACCACCCGGTCCGGTGGGATGTCGAGCTTGCCAGCGATCTCGTCGCGCGGCATGGTGAGCAGCTCGCCCGGCAGAACGCCGGCGGCGGTATCCACCGCTTGCGCCGCGGGGTCCACGGTGATGCTCACGTCTCGCGCTACCTGCGTTGTCTGGGGCACCAGCGTCACCTTCATGGAGGGCAGGAACAGAGCGAACGCCAGCGTGGTCAAGCCGATGCCGACCAGCATCGCCGCCAGGCCCGCCAGCGAGGGCGCCCAGTCCGGGAAGACCAGCAGCGGCGGACGCTGGTCGGGGCCCAGCATCAGGTGGCGCAGGGTGCGCAACGAGCGTTTGGTGCGGAACCCCTCGTGCTCCGCCAGGCGCCGCCGCGTGGGGTCACCGGTAACGAGGATCGTCTCGGAGGAGAGCTCGTTGGCGACGCGCGCCAGAATGCGGAAATCCAGGGGCGAGCGCAGGACCGGCGAGCGCCGAGGGACCACGAGATAGACCTCTTCGGCTCCACTCGACTCGAGCTTTGAGCGGATGGTGCCGAGATCGTCGTCGGGGTCCAGGAACACGAGCTCCTGGGACCGGGGTGCTGCCTTGGATCGGCCGAACATCGTGGGGCGAGACTCCTACCTACCTGCCAAACTGAGAGCGACCTGAATGCTGCAGACAGCCCCGGCCACGGTGGGGCTCCGCCGGGTCCGCTCGTGGCATCGCGGGATTCTGGCCGGCGCGTTCGTAACGGAGCGTATCACTGCCCTTAGCAAGGAGCGGGCCGGGGCGCATGGCTTACGCACCGACCGCGGCGCTGATTGTCGCGAACGCCTGCTCCAGCGCGGCGGGAATCCGGGCGGCGTCACCGCCGCCGCCGGTCGCGAAATCGGGCCGCCCGCCGCCACCGCCGCCCGCCGCCCGCGCTACGTCTCGCAGCACTGCTCCGGCGTTCAAACGGCCGTCCACCAGGAGGTCACGCGTGATGCCGACGACGAACCGCGGTTTGTCTCCGAGGACCGATGCAAGTACCACCACGCCCGAGCCCAGGTCTTCGCGGACGGCGTCCACGAGCTGCTTCAACCCGGCATCGTCCGCTTGTTCCACGCGCGCCGCCACCACTCGCACAGGTCCCACCTGTCGGGCGCCCGCGGCCAACGTAGCCGCGCTCTCATGCGCCTGCTGGTGCTTTAACCGTTGTAGCTCGGTGCGCGCCCGTTCCAGCTCCTCCACCAGGGCGTCGACGCGCATCGGTGCTTCGTCCACGCTCGGCGCCCCGGCCCGCTCCGCCACGCGCTCCAGCAGACCCACCCGGTCCTGGAAAAAGCGCAGCGCTGGCTGGCCCGCCAGCGCCACGATCCGTCGCTTGCCGCTGCCGATGCCGGACTCCGCGGCAATCACCGCCAGCCCCAGCTCGCCGGCGTGGTGGGTGTGCGTGCCGCCGCACAGCTCCTTTGAGTAGTCGCCAATGGACACGACCCGAACCTGCTCCCCGTACTTCTCGCCGAACATCATGGTGGCGCCCGTCTTGCGGGCGGCATCGATGCCCATCACTTCCCAGTGCACCGGCAGGTCCTGCATCGCGCGGTCGTTGATGATGCTCGCGACCGCCTGCAATTGCTCGCGGCTGAGCGCGCGCGGGTAGTTGAAGTCGAAGCGCGCCATGTCGGGCGCCACCAGCGATCCCTGCTGGCTTGTGCCTTCGCCCAGCACGTCCTTCAGCGCGCGGTGCAGCAGGTGAGTGACCGTGTGGTGGCGCATCGTGCGAGCGCGGCGATCCAGGTCCACCTCCGCAGCCGCGAGCTCACCCCGCTGGACGGCACCCTCGACCACGCGACCGATGTGGACCACGTGGCCGGCGCCGTCGAATTGCGTGTCCTGCACCTCGAACACGCCACTCGGCGTCACGATCCGGCCGCGGTCGCCCACCTGGCCGCCGCCTTCCGGGTAGAACGGCGAAGCTTCAAGCACCAGCCGCGCTGGGGCGCCTGGCTGAAGATGCTCTTGCGATACGGCGCGCTCGTCCTCTGCACGTAACCCCAGCACCCGCGCTCGCGCGCTGGTGTCCGTCCAGGCCAGGAACCCCGTCTGGGCAGCCTCGGGGAACTCGTTCGTGCCACCGGGCTCCGCCTCCGCGAACGCGGATGCCGCCTGGGCACGCCGCCGCTCCTGGTCGAGCGCAACCCGGTATTCGTCCCACGCAAAGTGCAGGCCCTGTTCGTGGAGCACCTCTTCGGTCAGCTCCGGCGGAAAACCGTGCGTCTGGTACAGATCGAAGACACGCTCGCCAGCGACCTGGCTGGTCCCGCGGGCGCGCGTCTCCGCGACGAGGCGCTCGATCTGCGTCAGCCCCGCCCGCAGCGTCCGTGTAAAGAGCTCCTCCTCCTGGTCCACGATCTGCCGAATGCGCGCCCGGTCGGTTCGCAGCACGGGATAGTGCTCACCCATGCGCTCGCCAACCGTGTCCACCAGCCCGCCCAGGAACGGCCGGGTGATCCCCAGCATCCGCCCGTAGCGAATGGCTCGGCGCATGATCCGTCGCAGCACGTATTCCCGGCCGCCGGTGCCAGGTACCACCCCATCCGCCACCAGGAACGTCAGGCCCCGGCCGTGGTCACCCAGCACCCGCAGGGCGAAATCGGTTGTCGGGTCTGCCCCGTAGCGGGTGCCGGCAATTTCGGCCGCGGCCTGCATGATCGGCAAGAAGAGATCAGTCTCATACACCGACGGCGTGCCCTGCGCCAGCGCCGTGGTGCGCTCCAGTCCGATCCCGGTATCCACGTTCTTCCGGGGCAGCGGCGTTCGAACGCCGCGCTCGTCCTGGAAGTACTGCATGAAGACGAGGTTCCAGAACTCAAGCCGGCCACAGTCGCAGTCAGGAGGGTCTTCCGGGAAACCGCAGCCGTGCCCCGGATCCTGCTGGAAGTAGATCTCTGAATCGGGCCCGCAGGGGCCCGTCTTGCCCGGCGGACCCCACCAGTTGTGCTCGTCTCCCAGCCGCACGATGCGCCCCGGGGGAACACCCACCAACAGCCAGATGGCCTCGGCCTCGTCGTCCGTCTCGTGGACGGTGATCCACAACCGTTCGGCGGGAAACGCCAGCTTCTGGGTGACGAGCTCGTACGCCCAGGGGATCACCTCCGCCTTGAAGTACTCGCCCACCGAGAAGTTGCCCATCATCTCGAAGAACGTCAGGTGCCGCGGATCGCCCACCTCGTCGATGTCCACGGTACGGAAGCACTTCTGCACAGAGGTCATGCGCGGGCTCGGCGGCGCCTGCTGGCCCAGGAAATACGGGACGAACTGCTGCATCCCGGCCGTCGTCAGGAGCACGGTGGGATCGTTATGGGGAATGAGGCTTGAAGAAGGAATGACCTGACTGCCGCGCTCCTTCCAGAACTCCAGGAAGGCGGCGCGGATCTGGTCGCTCGTGAGCGGCGCCATGAAGGGTGCCCGCGAGCATAGCAAGGGTATCCACCGGTGCCGCCGGGACTCGTTCGGAAGTGGATTTCTCAACGGGCGCTGACGCCCGTTGGCTTACCGAACGTCGCTCAAAACAGGCTGAGCTGCTCCTCGCGCGGCGTGGAGGACCAGTACAGGCTGGGCTTGCGGTGGTGCGTAACGCGCAGCCGGACATGTCCGAGCCCGCGGCGCTTCAGCGTACGTCCGATGGTCTCCAGGGCGTGGCCGTGGCTGTTGTTCTGCTCGCTCATGTGGCCAAGCCACACCTCGCGCGGGGCCCTGTCGCCGGTCCGGGCGACGGCAAGCCCCGCCTCGGCATTCGACAGGTGCCCCCGGTTCCCAGCGACGCGGCTCTTCAGGAAAGCCGGATATGGCCCCTCGTGCAGCAGCTGGGGATCGTAATTCGCTTCGAGAACCAGGAGATCCAGGCCAGAAAGGTGTTGCTGCACACTCTCCGGGACCCATCCCAGGTCCGTCGTCACGCAGGCCCTGGCGGTCGCCGACTCGAACCGGAAGCCCAGTGGCTCCACGCAGTCATGCGGCACTGCGAACGGCAGAACCTCGACTTCGCCAACGCGGAACCGGTCCTCCGCGGTGATGGCGTGGGCGCGGTCGCAGTCCCGGAGCGTTGGGTGGCCGAGTGTCCCAAGCGACGCAAAAATTGGTACGCCATAGGCGTCTGACACCTCGCGCGCGGACTTGATGTGATCCGAGTGGGCGTGCGTCAGCAGGATGCCGTCGAGTGCGCGCGGATCCACGCGGCAGTGCGCCAGGTAGCGCCGGATATCGCCGATGGGCCGGCCGCACTCCACCAGCAGGTGCGTGCCTTCGCTCTCCAGCAGGAAGCAGTTCCCGCTGCTGCCGCTCGCAAGCGTCCAGAGCTGCATCAGCGACGGGCCGAAGGACTGGCGGGGGAATGGGACACGGAGAACGGAGTGTACGCCGAGCCGAACCGGCTCGGGACGTTCCGGGGCACACCCGTCCGATCCCGCGGCGGAATACCATCGCTTGCGGCGCGTTGCACTACTGTAGAACGTGTGTTCCCGATGCTGACCTTCATCGCGCTTCGCCATTGCCCATGAGCCCCCGGTCCGCTCCCAGGCTGCGTGATCCAGCCGTCATGGCGTTCCTTCGGCTTGCCCGTGTGCTGGCCAAGGTGGAGCACCGTGCGCAGGAGGCGCTTCGCCGCCACGGCCTTTCGCACGCCCAGTTCGACGTTCTGGCGCATGTTGGCGCCGCCGAAGGGATCTCGCAGCAAGCGTTGGCCAATTCGCTCCTCGTTACCAAGGGCAACGTATGCCAGCTGCTGGACCGAATGGAGGCCCAGGGGCTTCTAGAACGGCGGCCTGAGGGACGCAGCAACCGGCTGTTCCTCACCGACCACGGCCACGCCATCTACGATGTGGTGATTCCCGCGCACGAGGCGGAAGTCAGCGCCCAGTTCGGGGCGCTCGCCCCATCGGAGCAGGAGCAACTCCTTACCCTCCTTCGACGAGTGGATCACTCGTTAGCCGCTACGCGCGCCTGACGGTCAGGACTTCGGTCCTTTCTTTGCCAGCTTGGCGCCGAATGCGACGGGTTCCCGGCAGCAATGTGGGTATGTTCACTCGCACAAAGGTCTTGTTGGAGGATCCCCGTATGCGACGTTTCCTGAGCTCGGTGGCGCTGGTAGCCATTTTCGCGGTCCCCTTCGCCTCGTCTGCCTCGGCGCAGTCGATCACCGGCACGTCGAGCGGCCTGCCGACCGACATCTTCTCGGTGAGCGGCGAGGGCTTCGAGCCTGGCACGCGCATCACGGACGTGCTGGTATCGCCCAGCGGCCAGGAGCTCACGATCCTGCTCGACGGCTCGCCCGCGGTCTGGGTCATCGGCGACGACGGCCTGCTGAGCACCCAGTTCACGCCAATCAGCGACCTTCCGGCCGCTGAAGCGGGCACCTGGAGTCACCGGCTGTGCATCGAGGGCACCGAGACCTGCTGGACGGGCAGCATCGAGATCCTGACGGGCGAGTAGCCGACCACGGCCGCTCTACACCCGCTTCAGATCGGCGCTGTCCAGCCAGAGGGTAAACGGACCGTCATTCACCAGATGTACCTGCATGTCAGCCCCAAAGCGGCCGGTCTGGACGACGAATCCCAGCGCGCGCAGATGCTCGGCGAACGCGTCCACCAGGGGCGAGGCCTGCTCGGGTGGGGCCGCATACGTGAACCCTGGGCGGCGCCCCCGCGAGGTATCCGCGTACAGCGTGAACTGGCTGACCACCAGCAATTGCGCGCCGATCTGCTCGGCGCTGAGATTCGTCTTGCCGTCGGCGTCCTCGAAGCAGCGCAGTCCGACGACCTTCTCGGCCAGCACCTGAGCCACGGCTTCCGTGTCCTCACGCCCCACTCCGAGCAGCACGAGCCAGCCGCGGCCGATCTGGCCCAGTGTAACCCCGGCTTCGACAACCGACGCCTCGGAGACCCGCTGAAGTAAGGCTCGCACGCGCTAGCTCGTTCTACCTGGCGAATGCGGCGGCGCTTCTGTCCGACGCTCTGCCCACCCGGAGCCTCAGGAGGGTGTTGACGAAGCCGAGGTCGTAGAAGGAGCAGGGGCTTCCGAGCGTTTGGTGGAGCCGGAGCCGGCGGCGGAATCCGACGTGGACTTTGTCGCCGATTCAGCCTTCTCCGGCTTCGCATCCGTGGAGGCGGGCGCGGAGCCGGATTCCGTCCCGGCGCTCACGTCGGCTGTGCTGGAAGCGTCCTTCTTTTCGCCCTTGTCCGCCGCCACCGCCTTATCTGCCTTCGCGGCAGCGGCCGTGCGGGAATCCGTGACATAGAAGCCGCTCCCCTTGAACACGATGCCGACAGGATGGATCACCCGTCGCAGCGCGCCGCTGCACTGCTCGCAGGTGGATAGTGGCTCGTCATGAAAGCCCTGTCGTTTCTCGATGACAGCCTCACAGGCGGTGCAAGCGTAGGTGTAAACGGGCACGGCGAATCTCGTCCTCTACCCGTGGAGTCTACCCGGGCGAGTGTTGGAAACACGTTAGCGCTGGCACGTTGGGGGCAGGCGGGCGTCACACCCTGCTCACGGACCCGGCCCGTGCGGTGAAAAGCGTCGGGCCGCGAGTATTCTTGCGCTCGCGATGGGGGTTACGGTTCGTGCTGCACGAGGTGGGCGTGCCCGCCGTTGGGCCGAGGCCGTGCAGGGCTACGGCTTTCTCCTGCCGGCCCTGGCCATCGTGGTGACGTTCCAGGTGCTGCCGGTCCTGTACGCGGCCTTCGTCAGCCTGTACGACAGCCGCATCATCAGCAATCTCTGGAGCCCCGGGCCATTCGTCGGGTTCGACAACTACGCCGCGGTCCTGACGAACCCGGATTTCCTGCGCTCCCTCATCAACACCGTCTGGTACGTGGTGATGACGGTGCCAGTGGCCATCTTCCTCTCACTGCTCATCGCCGCGCTGCTCAATCGCAAGATCGCCGGACGCGACCTGTATCGCACCGCCTACTTCGTGCCGTACGTCACGTCCACCGTCTCCGCGGCGCTGGTGTGGTACTGGGTGTTCCAACCGCGGGTGGGCGTAGGGAACTGGCTGTTCGGGGCGCTCGGACTGCCGTTTCAGCGCTGGGTTGAGGAGCCGCGCGGTGTCGGCACGCTCCTGGGCCTGTACTTCGGCGTGGCGATCCCGGACCTGCTGACGGGGCCGAGCCTGGCGCTCGTGTGCATCGCCATCATCCAGATCTGGCACGCCCTGGGGTTCGACACGGTCATTATGCTGGCCGGCCTGACGTCCATCCCTTCGGAGCAGTACGAGGCCGCACGTTTGGACGGCGCGGGGCCGTGGGCGCTGTTCCGCCAGGTGACTGTGCCGCTGCTGAGCCCAACGCTGTTCTTCCTGGTGATCACCTCGACAATCCGAGCCTTCCAGGCATTTAACTGGTTCTACGTGATCTACAGCGGCCTGGTACCGCCAGACGTCAAGGTGGTCACGATCTACCTGTACGAAAGCGGCTTCAGGGCCTATCGGACCGGGTTTGCCTCGGCGGTCGGGTTCATCCTGTTCGCCATCGTGCTGACGCTCACGATCGTCCAGATGGCCGTGGCGCGCCGCCGGGTGCATTACGCGTGATGGATGAGGGCCACGGGGTGACGGCGTGGCCGTCGTAGCAGTGGTACGCCGCCGCCGCCGGCTCCCGCGATGGTCCGACGTGGCAGCCCACGTGGTCCTGAGCATCGGAGCCTTTCTCGTCGCGTTCCCGTTCCTGTGGATGCTGCTCACGTCGTTGAAGACGCTGCCGGAATCGGCCGGCTTCCCGCCCACGCTGTTGCCCCGTGAGCCGCAATGGGGGAACTACCCCGCGGCCTGGGCGGCGGCCAATTTCGTGCTGGCGTTTCGCAACACGCTTATCACCGCGGTCGTGCAGACGACCGGCCTGGTGCTGTTCGCGTCGCTCGCCGGCTACGCCTTCGCGCGGATGCGGTTCCCCGGGCGCGACCTGGTCTTCCTGGTGTTCCTCAGCAGCCTGATGATCCCCGAGGAGGTCCGTCTGGTGCCGAGCTTCGTCATCGTGAAGTTCCTGCCGTGTCCGGTGCCGATCGACACCATCTGCAATCCCCGGGGCGGCTGGTTCGACACGTTCACGGTGATGACGGTGCCGTTCATGGCCGGCGCGTTCTCCGTGTTCTTGCTGCGCCAGTTCTTCCTGACGATCCCCAATGACCTGTGGGAAGCGTGCGAGCTCGACGGTGGCGGCCACTGGAGCTACCTGTGGCGGGTGGTCCTGCCGCTCTCGGGGCCGGCAGTGCTGACGGTGGCGCTGTTCGGGTTCCTGGGCTCGTGGAACGCCTTCCTGTGGCCGCTCATCATGACCAACAACCCGGAGATCCGACCGCTGCAAGTGGCGCTGAGCATCTTCCGGAGTCAGGAATACGGCACGAATTACCCGCTGCTGATGGCTGCTGCCACGTTCTCCATAGCGCCGGTGCTGGTGCTGTTCTTCTTCGTCCAGCGCCAATTCATCGAAGGCATTGCCCGGAGTGGTATCCGCGGCTAACGGCGTCGGTCTACCATGGGCCCAACCCGGCCACGGCCGCGTTCCGGCGCTCGAATTGGCGCGACTGTCGATCCCGTCGGGGAGCGCTGCGCGACCACGCTAAGACGGCCAGCACCACGTGCTGAGGAGGACCCCAGATGAAGCATTACCCAAAGCTCTCCACGACGACCGCGCTGCTGGCGCTTGGCCTGCTGGCCACCGCCTGCTCGCCGGCTCCCGCGGCGCCACCGGCGGCGACGAGCGCGGCGCAAACGAGCGCCACCGTGGCGGCTGTCGCTCCAACCGCGGCGGCTGCCGCTGCGCCAGCCGCGACCGCGGTTGCGCAGGCCGCCCCAACGCTTGCCGCCGCCGTTGCCGCCGCGGCGCCCACCGTCGCGGCCGCACTCGGCGCTCCCGAGCCGCCCGTCACGCTGACGTTCTGGCACGGCATGCAGGGCGCGCAAGAGGCAACCATCAAGGCGCTCGTCGAGGACTACAAGAAGGTCAAGCCGAACGTCACGATCAACCTCGACTTCACCTCCTACTCGCAGAACGCGCTCCAGCAGAAGGTCATGGGCGCCATCGCTGCCAACAGCACGCCCGACCTGGTGCAGGGCTTCCCGAACGACACGTCGGCCTGGTTCGACGCCGGTGCGGTGGTGCCGCTCGACGACTACCTCAAGGGCTCGAACGGCCTCACCCAGGCCGACCTGGAGGACATCTACCCGTCCTTGCTGAAGGAGGGTGTGTTCCCGCAGTACCAGAACAAGCAGCTTGGCTTCCCGTTCAACAAGAGCCTTGACGGCGTGATGGTCTACAACGCGCCCATGCTCAAGGCCGCCGGGTTCGATCGGTTCCCGGCCACCTGGGCGGAGGTGGAGACGATGTGCCAGAAGATCGTCAAGCCGGACGTGCAGTGTTACGTGATCCAGCCCAGCCAGTCGCGCTCGTACATCCAGGTCTTCGCCCACGGCGGCGAGGTCATGGGCGGCGACACGAAGACTCTCTCGCCCCAGTTCGGGCCGGGCATGGAGAAGTGGTACGACCGCGAGAAGAGCCTGATCGAAAAGAAGCTGGCGATCGTGGTCCGCGATTTCTCCTGGCAGAACGAGTTTGCCGCCGGCAAGGTGGCCTTCTCCGCGACGACCAGCGCGGGGGACACCTTCATCGAAGGCCTCGTCAAGGGAGCATTCGAGTACGGCTTTGCACCGATGCCGGGCGAGAGCGCCGCCGGCGGCATGTCCATCTCTGGCACGAACCTGGTGGTGTTCAAATCGACCGCGGCCAAGCAGCAGGCAGCCTGGGATTTCATCAAGTGGGTAACCCAGAAGGACCAGTCCGTCCGCTGGGCCACCGCCACCGGATACCTGCCCGTCCGCAAGTCCGCCGCGGCGGACCCGGCCTACAGGGACTTCCTCGCGAAGAAACCGCGCTTCAACGCGGTGCTGGAGGGCCTGGCCACGGCGAAAAGCGAGCCGTCGATCGCGGCGTGGTCCGAGGTTCGCACCGCCATGGGCGACGTGGAGAACAAGGTGACGAGCCTGACCGCGTCACCTAAGGCAGGCGCGGAGGAGCTGGTCACCAAGGCCACGGCGGCGCTCAAACGGTAACACACAACCGCTGAACGGACCTGCGTCCTCGGCCAGCGCGTGCCCTTCCGCAGGCGGGACGGGGCCGGGTACTCCGCAACGCGAGCGTCGCCGCGTTGTCATGCTGCGCGAAGCGAAGCATCCGTCGCATTCCATCTCCGCCGTGGACCAGGAGGGAGTACGGGCACTTGCGGGTGGGTCATGGCCGTCCGCCAGTGCCCTTCCCAGGAGCCCTACCGTACGCGGAGGGCGCGGTCCGGGTAGTTGGTGATGACGCCGTCAACACCCGCGGCGGCAGCGCGGCGCAGGTCAGCCTCCTCGTTGACGGTCCACACGTTCACGCGCTGGCCGCGAGCATGGGCCGCGGCGACGTGCTCTGGCGTAGCCATCCGGTACGTGGGGTTAAGGGCATTCGGACGCACGAGCGGCTCGGCCCAACGGCCGCCCGTGCGCAGCGGTTGATCGTTCGAGTACAGGAGGGCTATCGGCAGGCGCGGGTCGAGCCGCCGCAAGTGCCACAGCGAGATCGGATTGAAGGACGACAGCAGCACCTGCCGATTCAGACCAGACCGGGCGATGGCTTCCACGACTGCCGAGACGAGTCGGCGCTCCCCCAGCGGCTGGTCAGTCTTGATCTCCACGTTCACAATGGCCCGCGTGCCACGGACAAGATCGAACACCTCGGTGAGGGTGGGGATGCGGCAATCCGAATGCGAAGCCGGCGCACCATCTCCGCCTCGGAACCAGCTGCTGGCATCAAGTGCCTTCAACTGAGCCAGGGTGTGTGCGCCAACGAGCCCGTGGCCGTTGGTGGTTCTGTCAAGCGTTGCGTCGTGGATGGCCACCACCTGCCCGTCGGCGCTGAGCTGCGCGTCCAGCTCGATCCCGTCCGCCCCCTGGTCCAGGGCCGTCTGGAAAGCCAGAAGGGTGTTCTCCGGGGCAACCCCACTGGCGCCGCGGTGCCCAAAGATCAGCGGCAGCCGACGCCCGCCGTACATCTCGTCGAGCGATTCGGGTCGCCAGCCAGTCAGTGCCCGGCGCGCCGCCACAGCGCCGATGCCGGCCGCTCCGCCCGCGAGGAGACCGCGCGTGAACGAGGGCATTGAGGACCAGGGTACGGCACGGGGAACGGCCACCGGCGTGGGGGGCACCTGTGCCGGGAGGCTATGGCGCAGGCGTGAGGCTTGGTCCGCCGGCCGTGGCCGCGGCGCCCCCACCTGCGATCGGCGGCGCCGCCCTCTCGGGAAGCCGGTCCCGTCCGCACACGGGACAGCGGCGGGAGCTTCGGCAGATGCGGCAATCCCCGGTGAGGTCCCGCCGACCGCAGTCCGGGCACCCGCCCGCGCCGCGGCACACTGGACAGGTGGTGCTCAGGCCACCGGCTCCCGCAGCCCGCGTGCCGGTGGCCTGAAGAAGCTCGGCGGGGGGTTCCGCTGGTGCGAGGGCCTGCCAGTCCCGGATCCAGGCCTGGACCTGCTCCCCTTCAGGCTCGTCGTCAGACCAGGCGCCGCGGTGCCGCGCAACCGCCTGTCGCGCTTCGGCCACCGCGTCCGCGGGTCGCCCTAGCGCCGCCAGCGCACGGGCGAGCGCGACTCTGGTCCCGGGCCGGTCCTGTTTCGCCAGGGCTTGCCGCAGGACGGACTCTGCCTCAGCGAACGCGCCGGTCGCCAGGAGCACCTGGCCGAGCGTGTCGAGGGCGTTGGCGGCTGGCGCCTCGGCTACGGCCGCGCGGGCATACGGCAGCGCGGCTGCTGGAAGGTCCTGGTGGAGCAGGTTCCAGGCGATGCGATTGGCGACCTTCGGATCCAGTTGCGGGGGCTGCAGGAGGTCGCGGCCCTGGTCCTCCAGCCACCGTGCCGCCGTCGTCTCGTAGCCCTGCTGTACGAGCGCCTCAACGGTGGATTGGAGCACGGCTGGCCCGGCCTGGCGCAGGGTGTCCGAGAGCGCCCAGAGCCTGGCCTCGGCCGCCGAGTCGCCCTGGCGCACCAGGGCGTCGAAGATGTGCGCCGCTACTCGGCCTGCCTCGGGTTCGCCGCGCCGGGCCAGGGACCGCGCATAGCGCTCGACCCAGGCCCCGCCTGGGCCAACGCCAAGTGCTTGTGTTAGCAACCCAAGCGTGGTCGGCACCATCCAGAGCTGCCGATTCAGGACGTAGCGCGGCCAGCCCAGGAGGGAGAGGATGCCGTAGCGTACCAGCGCCGACTGGTGGCGACGGTTGGCGTACGGGATGGCGAACAGCCCAGCCAGGTAGATCCAGAAGACGACGTTGGCAAGGTCGCCCAGGCTGGGCATCCAGGCAGGACGATCCGAAGGAAGCCATTCCACCCGTCCGCTGGCAATCGCGGTCAGCGAGAGGATCGCGATGCACGCCAGGTAGACGATCAGCACCCCAAGATTGGTCCGCCACCCCACGCCCGTGCGCAGGACGGCTGCCAGCGCTTGCAGCCCGCCAAAGACGACCAGCGCCGCCAGCATCAGGTCGAAACCCTGGGAGAGGAGTACGCCGCCCAGGCCGAGCGTCATCAGCAGCCCGAACCAGCCCGTCTTGAGGGCCACCCGGCCACCGTCCAGGGGGCTAAAGGGCGCCAGGTTCAGCAGGTTGATCAGGAGGGCGAAATCACCGGCGTGGGCGAGGGCTGCCTGGCCGGTCTGCTGCCCAATGATCTTCGCCGCGAGCGCGCCAGCCGCGCCGACCAGTGGGCCGCCCAGGCTGATCCAAACGTCATCCCAGGCCGTGGAGCCGGGGGCGGTCTCCACGAACGCGCCGAAGCCAGGCAGGAAGAAGGGTGCCCGCTGCACCCGCACGCCGCGCCAGAAGGCGGCCGCCACGTGCCCCATCTCATGCACGTACAGCAACAGCACCACCAGGACGCCCACGAGTGGGTTCCACTCCAGGCTCCAGGCCGCCACGGCAACCAGCCCCGAGATGAGCGTGGCCCGCGAAAAGAGGGCCGCTCCCACGTCGCTCAGGCGCATCGCGGTGGCGCGCGGGGCCAGAGGGCTCGGACGGACGACCCGCGCCGCTCCGAGCGCCAGGCTGAGTCCACCCCAGGCAAGCGCCTCGAGTGCATTGGGCACGACGCCAAGCAAACCGCTGTCACCGGAAATCCCGAGGCCGATGGCAATCGACAGTACCGGCAGGACACCCAGGACGAGGGGGAGGCCTCGGCCCCAGACTGGCAGCACCCGCGCGCGGAGTGTGGCGATGCCGAACCCAAGCAGGCCGAGACGGCCGAGCAGTACGCCGAGCGCGATCACCAGTTGAAGCAAGGTGATACCTTCGGATGGATCCTGGGACGCGCGGGGGGATGCACGGGCTGTCCAGCTCGCGAGACCCCGACTCAGGAGATCAAGCCACAAGCCAAACGTGGCCAATTGGTAGCTCCACCGTTCGAGCGCACCAGACGTCCCGGCCACGCGGTGGGCCTGGTGAATGCCGCGCAGCACCAGCCAGAACAGGACCAGGACGAGCGGAATGACGGCACCAAAGTCGGCACGGCTTCGCCCGAGGAACGCCTGGTCGGGCAGGACCTGGCCGAGCACGACCAGCGCCGTCCACAACAGACTGCCGATAATGCCGGCGGTGACAGCGACGCGAAATGTCGCGGCTATTCCGCTGTTGGCCGCTCGTCCGCGCTCAGGCTCCTGGAGCTCCGAGTCCCGGTCCTGCCCTGGGGCGGCGTCACTCCCGGCCGTGTCCAGGCGCCCCTGTGAGTCAGGCGCCACGTGAGTCTGCATGTCCGTTGGTTGCCCCCGCGGCGGGTTATGCGAGTCTGACCCGACTCCGCGCAACCGTACTTTTTCCCTACAGGATCTCGGGGCGAGCGCCCAGCTTCAGTCCAGGCGCGTGATGCGGCCTTCGCTCCGCAGCGTGAACGGCTTCGGGAGCGACTCGACGTACGCGACCAGCGCATCGACGTCCACGCCCGCGGACTGGCGGTCGCGGCCTACCGCAAGGGCATCGAACCCATCACCGCCGGGGGCGATGAAGGAGTTCGTGGCCACCGTGTAGCGGCCATTCCGCTGCACAACGGCGCCACTCTCCAGCGTCAGCAACACGATCCGATCACCCATCGGACGGCGGCCATCCCAGACGACGCGCAGCCCGGAGACCTGGAGGGGCCGATACCGCTCACCCCCGCCCGCTTCCACCGACCACTGCTGGTTGAACGTGGCATACAGTTGTTCGCCGGTCAGCGTGAGCGATTCCACACCGTTGGCGAACGGCGTTACGGCGTACAGCGCGCCCCACGTCAGGTCGCCAGAGCGCAGGTCGGTGCGCAACCCGCCGGGATTCGTCATCCCGATCTGTGCACCCGTCGCCCAGCGGTAAGAATCGGCCACCAGGTTGCCCAGCGCCGTCTCCCCGCCGCGAGTCTGGTTGCGGGTGAGATTGCCCGTGGACGTGCCGACCACGCGATTGATCCGCGGCCCCACCTGGCGCGCGGCCTCGTCGACGATAGCCTGCACCTCAGGATCGGGCTCCACCTGGTCCTGGTAGGTGGTCACCACCTGTGCCCGGGCATCGACCACGTCGCCGGTTGCCGGGTCAAGCAACAGATCGGCGTCCACGAACGCGGTGCCGTAGGAAAAACCCTGCGTCACCAGGATGCCGTTCCGCCGCGTGGCATACCCCTGGTGGGTGTGGCTGCTGACGACGAGGTCCACCTCCGGGTCCAGCCGATCCACGAAATCCGCCACCGGGCCGGTCAACTGGCGCGTGGCGCGGTCCACCGACCCGCCCTGGTGTACTAGCACCACCATGGCCCGAACACCCTGCGCCTTGAGCGCGGCGACAGTGGCATTCACGCGCTGCGCCGCGTCCCCGAACTGAAGCCCCCTGACCGCGCCCGCGACGGTGATTCGCGGCACGTCGTCATTGGTCGCGCCGATAAACGCGACGGGCACGCCCTGGATGTCCCGCAGCACGTATGGGGAGAACAGCGTCTGGCCAGTCGTCTCGACCAGCACGTTCGTTGAGATCGTGGTGTACCGAGCCCCCTCGAAACAGCCGGTCTCCGGCTGGCAGCCGCCGTTGGCAAGGCGAAACAGCTCCTCGGTGCCGCGATCGAACTCATGATTGCCCGCTGCGTTGATGGAGAGCCCGATGGCGTTCAGCACCCGCACCGTGGGCTCGTCGCGCAGCAAGCCAGAGATCGGCGGGCTGGCACCCACCATGTCGCCGGCGCCCACGATGACGGCGTTCTGCGCCCCGGCCGCGCGCTGCTTCATGTAGGCGGCGAGGTAGGCCGCCCCGCCCACCGCTCGACCACCCACCTGCCGGCCGCTGTCGAGGCCCCCGTGCAGGTCATTCAACGCGAGGATCTTGAGCGGAATCAATCCCGCTGGCGGCTCCTGCGCTTGCAGCGCCACGGGGGCGCCCGGGGCAAGCCAGAGTGCGAGCGCGACCAGCAGGGCTCGGGCACCTTGCGGCATGACGCCGGCCATCGTACTCGCCCTACCGCGGCCTGAGCGCCGCCAGCGGCTCCGCGTTGGTGTACACGCGGTACACCGAGACGTCGCGGCTCTCGGCCGTGCCCCCGACGGACCGCAAGCGGGCCAGGAAATCGGCCTCGGCAGCCGAGCCAGGCATGAACACCCACGCCGGATTCGGGGTGCGCTGCACATTGTCCGCGTGCGGCACGTAGCGGTTGAACCCGCCGGAGATCACGTAGCCCAGCACGGTCTCGCGCGTCTCGAACATCACCGGGTAGGCGATCCAGTAATCGGTGTAGATCTGGTGGCGGTCCTCGGCGACCAGCGCGCTGACGAGCTCGGCACGGGTCGCCTCCGTACTCTCCACCGTCTCTTCGGGGCGCCATAAGCGAACGTCTGTGGTGGCCAGCGAATACCCGTTGAGCCCCAGCAGCCCCAGCACGCCAGCGAATCGCACCCAGCGCGGCAGCTTCCACAAGCCCCCGAACAGGAGCGGCAGCGTGGAGTACAGGGGCAACGCATACCGCGCCTCCGAGACGAAGAACCCAAACCGTGAGAAGGCCACCACTGGCGGGACTGCGAGCGCCACGAGGACCAGCAGCGCCGCGCCATCGCGGTCGCGCCACACGCCAGCGCGTACGCGCACCAGCCGCGCCAGCGACGGCGCCCACGTAGCGACGGCCAGCGCAAGAAAGAGCACCGCGAGCGCTGCCACCGGCCAGAACCCGGCCGGCCGGTTGAGCCAGTCGAGGTCAAACATGGCCGCGGACGTGGTGGGCTGCCCCAGGCCGAGGAGTACCGGCACGCCCACCCGCAAGAGCCGCACAAGCTGCGCCACTGGATCGGTGGGGATATCGGCAGGCTTGGTGAGCGCGGCAACCGTGGGGAACCCGCCAACGAGGTTGGCCAAAAGCAGCGGCAAGGCGCCGATGATGCCGCCAAGTACCGCGGCAGGCACCTCACTGCGCGCCCAGGCACCCCGGCGTCGGGCCATGACATAGGCCACCGCGGGGAGCACGTAGACCACGCCCAACAGGTGTGTCCAGATCGTCAGACCCGTCAGCAGCCCGAACGCAAAAGCACCTGCCGCTCGACGCGGCCGCTCGGCAAGCCACAGCGCGCACAGCAGCAGCGCTTGGCCGAGGAACAACACCTCGGCGTACCCCCCGCGCGCCTTGGTGCTCCAGACGGCCCACATGGACGGCGGGAAGGCCAGGTACAACCCCGTCGCCAGCGCCGGACCGGTGCCGAACAGCCTTCGGGCTATCAGCACGCCCGTGACGAGGAAGCCGAGGCTGTACAGCGCCGGAACCACCTTGAGCAGCGGGGTGCTGGACCCGAACAGCAGGAACAGCGGCGCCGCCGTGAAGGCTTCGAGCGAGCCCAGGTACGGCTGGTTGTAGTAGAAGACAGGCCGGTCGCCAAGGTACGCGATGTGGCGCGCCATCAGGCCCACCACCGCTTCGTCGCCATCCAGCTCGCCCAGCGGACTGGCGACAATAGCCGCGCGCACGAGCGCCCCCAAGGCCAACAGTGCGGCGCCCGCGACCCAGAAGCGAGGCCGCTTCGCCCGGGTGGCGCGCGCGCGAGGGGCGGTCGAGGAACCGAGGGCGCGCGGCGCTTCGGCCCCCACCTGGTCCGCCGAGAGGCGTGCCGTACGTCCTGCCAGGTCCTGCTTCATGGCGTCAGGGGAGAAGCTCGGCGGTCGCCGTGACCAGCTCGGTGCCGTCGTCCAGTCGAACGCGGAGCCGCCCATCGGGCAGTGCGCCCAGCACCACGGCCGTCCGGTCGGGGGTTCCGTCTGCCAGCCGCAGACGAACGGGCTGGTCCCGGCCCCACAGCAACGCCTGCCAGGCCTGCACCAGGTGGTCCGGGCCACACCCATCGAGCTCGTCGATTCGCGCCAGCAGCCGCGCCAGCAGGAGCCCCCGATCAACGCTCCGGCCGGCCGGCTCGTCAAGCGCCACGGCTCGATCTGCCATGGCAGGATCGACGGCATGGACGTTGACACCGACGCCGACAATCACGGTAGCCTGGTCGCCCTCCCAGGCAGCTTCGGCGAGCACGCCGGCGAGCTTGCGCCGGCCCAGCATCACGTCGTTGGGCCACTTCACCCGTGGCTCCAGGTTGGGAGCCACGTCCAACACGGCGCGGCACAGGGCCGTGGAGACGAGCATGGTGCAACGGTGCGCCTGGGCCATGCGACGCTCCAGACGGAACAGCATGGAGAGCATGAGCGAAGAGCCCGGCGGAGCTAGCCACACCCGCCCCTGCCGGCCGCGGCCCGCAAACTGGTAGTCCGCCACCCACACCGAGCGCTCGGACGCGCCGCCCCGCGCCGCGGCGCGGGCCACGTCCTGCGTCGACTCCGTCTCGGGGAGCCAGGCCACGTGGAAGCCCGACGGGAACGAGCCCGCCGCGATGATCCTGGCCAGCCCGTCTGTCACGGGGGGCAACTATGCCAGAGGCAGATGGCAGCGGTGCCGTGGCGCGCCATACGGTGTACGAGCCTATGGCTGACCACCAGCTCCTGATCGCCACCACCAGCGCCGGCAAGCTCCGTGAGTGGCGCCACCTCCTCGCGGACACCCCGTACCGGCTGCTGGACCTGCGGGAGGCCGGCATCGACTTCGACGTGGAAGAGACCGGCGACACATTCGCCGCCAATGCACGCCTCAAGGCAGAGGCCTACGGGCGCGCTTCGGGACTGCTCACGCTGGCCGAAGACTCGGGGCTGTGCGTCGACGCGCTCGGGGGCCGGCCGGGCGTCCACAGCGCCCGCTGGGAGGGCGACGACTACGCCCACAAGAACGCGCTGCTCATCAGCCTGCTGGCAGGCGTGCAGGACCGAGCGCGGGCCTGCCGGTACGTGTGCAGCGTGATCCTGCGTGAGCCCGACGGACGGCTGTGGGAAACCCGCGGCGAGGTCCGCGGGCAGGTGGCGCTGGCGCCAGCGGGAAGCAGCGGGTTCGGGTATGACCCGATCTTCTACGTACCGCGACTGGAGGCGACGCTAGCGGAGGTCCCGGACCGAGCCAAGGACCGAGTCAGTCACCGCGGGCGTGCCGCCCAGCGCGTACGGGCCGCGCTGATGGCTCGGCTCGAAGCCGGGGCTCCCGTCCTGGGGTCGGCCTGACTCCTCGTCGCGGAACCGCACCCGGGCAGGCATCTTTTCCGTAACCCGGTACTCCAGGTAACGCCCGAACAGCAGCCGGGTGTGCGCGTCGAGCGACGGCAACGTCGAGAGTGGCAGGCTGGTCAGCGGGAGGAAGAAGAAGGCGGCCCAGCTCCAGAGGACGTCGATGAAGTCCTCGCCCTCGGGATGCCGCGGGCGGAGCCGCCAGTCGGCGAGCAGCACCACCACCAGGCACGGGAAGGAGATCGCTACGAGGGTCGCGGTCAGGTTGGTCTGCCACACGCCCATCCCCGAACGCGCGTAGTGCGGGTTGATCAGCGCCATCGCCACGCCGCCGAAGGTCAGGATGAACCAGTGCGATGGCCAGACAAGGTGGTCCTCCAGGTACCAGGCGACGCGCGCTACTCGCGAGTACCAGGGCAGGTTCGTGGCCCGCGCGGCCGAGGCCACGAGGTACGGCACGTCGGAGACACCCCAGGACCAACGGCGAATCTGCTGGTACTGGTTGACCACGGTGCGCCGCAGGGTCGGGCCTTCAGCGGCGTCCGCGTACACCGGCAGGAAAATCGGCCGCACCCGAACCGGGCCGCCGAAGTGGAACAGCACCTTAAAGAACATGTGGCTGTCTTCAGGGATGACGTCGACGTCCCAGAAGCCAACGTCCCGGGCTGCCTTCCACGAGAGCGAATACGTGGACTGGGTCACCAGCCGGTAGCTGGGCACCATGCGAGAAAGCTCGTACAGCGAATAGACGCTGTTGACCGCGCGCAGTAGCGCTGGCAGCCGCCAGTGGTTGGCATAGAACAGGATGGCCGGCTGGAACACGTGTAACCAGCCATCGGGGTGCCCCAGGGCGTCATGCGAGAGGGCCGCCAGGTACTGGGGGTGGATCCGCGAGTCGGCGTCGAAGACGGTTACCAGCAGGGTGTCGGGGTCCAGGCGCCCGGCGTTCACCAGCTCCGCCTCGGCCTGACGCGCTGCCCATGCCAGGTTGGACGATTTGCCTTTCACCTCGCCGGCGACGTCCGGGTGATACGTCACTAGCAGGTCGCGAAAGAGGGGCGCAAAACGCTCGGTGAGGAAGTGGGCGCGGGCCCGGGCCTGGGGGTCGCGCTCTTCAAAGGCGAGCACCACGGAGACTCGATCGAGGGGGAAGGTTTGCATGGCCAGGCGGTGCAGGGTGTCCGCGAGGATTTCCTGGCTCTCGCCGTAGGTAGGCAACAAGACCAGGTGCTGGGCTTCGTCGTAGCCGGGCAGCGCGGCGGCTTGACCAGCCCAATCGCGCTTCTGGGCGCGTTGCAGACGCCATGAGCCGATCACAACACAGGTTGCGAACTGCACAGACTTCCAGAGCCAGTAGGCGCTGAAGACCGCCAGGAACAGTCCGAGCAGGTCTGGAACCAGTACGGATGCCCACAAGGGAGACGTGATCGCCAGCCACACGAGTGCGGGCGGCACGATCTCGAGGGCGCGCGTAACGCGCGGTCCCGGGAGGCGCTCGGCGGCGTAGGCGCCTGCCTTAATTGCCATGCGTTGTGTGGTCCAGGGCCAATGCGTTCCTTCCTGTGCCAACCACCGCGCCTCGACCGTGCGGGGCCCGCTGGTGATCCAGGGCCAGTGCCGGTCGCCGGGCGTCCACCAGTGGGCGCACAGGCTGCGGCACGACCGGCTGGCAGCGATCGCAGCGGCAATCGCCTGGCAAGAAGCATACCCGTAGGCCAGAGACCGAACGCGCAATGGACCCCCGGCCGTTGGTACACTGTCCTCGCCCCCGGGGAGTAGCTCAGCCAGGCAGAGCACTACGTTTGGGACGTAGGGGCCGGAGGTTCGAATCCTCTCTCCCCGACCCGCGCTTCACCCGCCCGCATGGCCCGACAACCCAGGTTTCCGTCCCCTGAAAGCCTTGAAGAGCGGTGGGTGCGGGAGGCGCAGACCTCCCGCAACCTCGAGGCGCTGGAGATGGAACGGGAGGGGCGGGTGGAGGAGGCCATTGCGCTGTACGAGCGCAATGCCGCCGAGGGATTTGCCGGCGACTGGCCGTACGGGCGCCTCGTGGCGATCTACGAGCGGCGCGGCGATCTTGACGAGGCCGAGCGCGTGCTGCTGCGGGCGGTCGCCGTGTTCCAGGCGAGCCTGGCGCGCACTCCGCAAGATCGGCGCACCATGGTGCAAACCTTCAAGAAGCGGCTGGCGCTGGTGCAGAAGGCCCGCCGCGCCCGCGCGCGAAGCGCGACCGCCAGCCGCCGGGCCGCTGGCGGTGAGAGCAGGCGCCCTGTCCCCGAATAGTGGCGTACCTGCCGCGCTCCAGGGGCTGCGGCGCGCCAGGCGCTATTCGAAGGGCGGCGGGTCGGGGACAGCGCGGACGACGAACACCACCATTGCCGCACCCAGGAGGGCCATCAGGTCGGTTGCCGCGCTGAACACCGAGATCTCCCACCCGAAGAGGGCGGAGCCGACGAAGCCGCCGAGAACAGCGCCCAACACCCCAGCTACCACGTACCTTGCCCCCACTCCTTGTTTGATCACGCTATGCACGTGCACACATGTGGCATGTTGCTACAGAACCGTGGGCACGTACTGAGCGCTGCGCACGATCAAGCACGAAGTGCTCAGTTCTGAGCCTCGGGCAGCTTCTGGGAAAAGTCGCGGCAGGTGCTGGCCTGGAGCAGCAGCGAGCGGCTCGCGTTCTGAAGCTGCGCCCACACAGGCCAATCTGGCTGCCCTTTGCGGGCCGTGGCCTCCGCCCGAGCCACTTTGTGGAGCCGCACCGCCGCACCGTGCGCCACCGCCGCCAGCACCGTGCTTGCCTCGGCAGCCGCGAGGCCATCCAGAAGGTCCGCGAGCAGCGTGTCGGCATCCTTGCGGACATTGGAAGGCCCGCCGCGTGGGGACTCGGTCATACCTGCTCCCCTTGCTCGGCGAGCCAGGCCGAGCCCCGCGGCGTCAACTCCACCACCGGCTCGTCGCCGCGCTGCTGAATGATCACCAGACCATCAGCCTCCAGGTCGCGCAACGCCTCCGGCCGAAAACGCAGCCGATCCACGGCGGACAGCCCCCTGAGAAGATCCTCCCAGGGGAGGCGGCGCCAGCGCAGCAGGAGGTGGAGGATGGCCCGCTGGACGCTCGGATCGTACATGTGGCCCTGCACCTCGCCATTGTAGGTACGTGCACCCCACCCCGCGACCACGTTCTGGCTCGGCAGCCCAGCGTGCAGAAGCAGCCGGCTCGCTCCTGCTGAGACCTGCGGATTCGACGAGGCGCAGGTGATCATCTGCGCCAGGAAGGGCACCCTTCCTGGCGCAGACACTCGATTGTCCCCTTCGGGCGTGCGTTACGCCGTCAGCAGTTGGCTCTTCCGCAACTCGTTTGCCACGCGGTAGTGATCCATGCACAGCACCTTTCCGTGCTTGCGCTGCCCGTAGGAGGCCAATTGGCCTGGGCCCCACACGGTGCCGTCCTTGAAGCGCGTCTCCTTGAGCTCGGTACCACAATCCGCGCACGCGTACTGCCCATGGCTGCTCGCGGCACCATCTTCTTGCTCGCGCACGGGCTGGGCGAGCCGTGGGCCGCTCACAGGTGCTGGCGCGGACTCCTTGCGGCTGAGGTACAGGCCCACGCCAACCAGGCTGGCACATTTCTTCAGCGCGTCCGTAGCAGCGCCTTTCAGATCGAACCCAATGTCCAGAGGCTGCCCGGACGCGCGGGACCGCTTCAGCTTCTGACTGCCAAACTGCTGGCGCACGATGCATCGGTCGGTGACCTGTGCCGTCATCTCGCCCAGCACCCAGGCTTCGTCGGCCTCGACGTTGATGCCGTGCTCGGAAATTCGGAAGCTCCAGTTCTCCACGCCCAGCGTTTCGTTGAGGCGCGAGACGCACTGCTCGCCGGTGATGTATTCAAGCTCGACGCCACCCCGCACGTCGCGGAAGGTGGAATCGAACGGCGCCGCGAGGCGCTGGTAGAGGGACGCCGGCACGATGGTCGGCTCGCCCTCATGTGATCTCGGCGCGTCCACCGCGGGCTGAATCTCAGCCACGGTCGCGGCGTCGCGGGAAGTCCGCTGAGGCACGTTGAAAGTCCTTTCAAGACCTGACGAAATGGTGGTTCAGCGCGGGCCTGTCCAGCGCCCGCGCGCACACGCCCAGAGGCTGGGCAGAACAGAACGTTTGTTCCAGTGAAGTGTACCGTAAATCGGTCCGTTTGAGAAGGAATCTCGGCTATTTCCCAGGGCCTTTTAGGGGCTGGAGTTTGGACAAGCGGGCGGTCCAGGAGCGGCGGGGGCTTCCGGTTTAAGTCCCGACGTGTCAGGCTGGGAGAATGACCAAACCCTCCGCGGACCTGGCGCCGCTCGTCGCCTTCCGCCAGCAGGTGTATGCCGCCCTGGACCACCGACAGGAGAGCCTGTTCGAACTGATCGATGGCGTCCTGAGCACGCCGGAGCCGACGGCGCTGGTGCGCTTCAGCCTCAGCCCCGCCTTCCGCCGCCGCTGGCCCAGCGCCTGCGACGCGCTGGCCGACGGCTCGCTGGACCCGGTCGCCCTGCGGACCCTGTTCCAGCAGCACCTGCCGCCGCCGGCGGCGGGCGAACGGCCGGTGTGGGTGCTCGACGGCACCACCTGGCCCCGCCCGGCCGCGGCCACCAGCCCGGCGCGCACCGACGGGCAGGTGAGCAGCAAGGGCACGCCATCGTCCACCATCGTGGCGGTCTGGGAGTACCAATGGCTGGTGGCCCTGCCCGAGCCCACCGCGGGTGGGAGTTGGGCGCTGCCGCTGGATGTGCAGCGGCGCGGCCCCACGGCACCGACGCCGACGCAACTCGCGATCCAGCAACTCCGTTGCGCCCGCGCGCCGCAGCCGGCGGGGACACCGCGCCCGGTGGCGGCGCTGGACAGCGGCTATCACGCCCATGAACTGGCCGCCGCGCCTTCGCCGGATTTTTGCTCAAGCTGGGCACCCCGGCCCGCGCACCCCAGCCGCGGGGAAAAGTCCCCGGGTCGTCGGCCGGGCCAGTGCCCAGGCCCGCGGCTCCGCTTCACCGCCGCGAAACGTACCCACCCGCTCGCCGCGTAGCGTCACAATCCCTTGTCCAAACCAGAGGTAGAGTTCCGGTCAAGTTGGGGTAGGCTAGTGGACCGCCACGGCAGGTCTGCGGGGTTCGCCGGGCGCCAACCCCTGTCATCCTGAGCCTGCGAAGGATCCGTGCTCGTTCGCGGCGGACGGATCCTTCGGCGCTTGCGTGCCCAGGATGACAACTCGGCGAAGCTGCGGACGGATCCTTCGGCGCTTGCGTGCCCAGGATGACAACTCGGCGAAGCTCGTGTGGCGGACCACTAGAGAGAACTGGTGACTGGGAGGGCTGCGGATGGAGCGAGCCTATCGGCCGTTGATCGAGGCGTTGGGGGAGGTGCCGAACCCGCGGAGTCGGCGCGGGCGGCGGTACCCGCTGCCGGCCCTCGTCGGGTTGGCGTGCGCCGCAGTGCTCTGCGGCTACCGCAGCTACAGCGTCATGGCGGAGTGGGGGCGCAACTACGACCCGGAGTTGCTGCGCGCGTTGGGCTTCACGCGAGCGAGCCCCCGTGTGCGGCGACGTTCTTCCTGGTCTTCCGCGCGTTGGATCGGGACGCGTTCGAGCAGGTGCTCGGGCGCTGGGCGAGCGCGGTGCTGGCGGACCAAGCGCCCACAGACGCCTTGGCCTTGGACGGCAAGGCGCTGCGGGGCAGTCGCAAACAGGGCGCGCCGGGCGCCCATCTGCTGAGCGTGGTCAGCCAATCGCTGGGGCTCACCGTGGCGCAGGCCGCTGTGGGCGACAAGACGAACGAGATTCCGGTGGCTCCGGCAGTCCTCCGCGGCTTGGTGCTCAAGGGGCGGGTGGTCACGATGGATGCCTTGCTGACCCAACGGGAGGTGGCCCGGACGATCGTGGACGGGGGCGGGGACTACCTCTTGGTGGCCAAGGGCAATCAGCCCCAACTGGAACAGGACATCGCGACCGTATTCAGTGCCCCCCGCCGACGCCAGCTTCGCGCAGGCCGAGACCCTTGACAAGGGCCACGGCCGGGTCGAGCGCCGCCGCCTGACCGCCACCACCGCGCTCAACGCCTACCTGACCTGGCCGGGGGTCCAGCAGGTCGTCCGCATCGACCGGGGCATCGTACAGCGCCGGACGGGAGTGCTCCGGGAGGAGGTGGTCTACGGGCTCACGAGCCTGCCGCCCGAGCGGGCCTCGGCCGCCGATCTGCTGCGGTACAACCGCGCCCATTGGTCAATCGAGAATCGTTCGCACTGGGTGCGCGACGTCACGTTCGACGAGGATCGCTCCCAGGTCCGGGTCGGCAGCATTCCGGAAGTGCTCGCCGCCCTGCGGAACACCGCGATCAGCCTGCTGCGTCTGGCCGGGGCCACCAACCTCGCCGCGGCCTGCCGCCGCAACGCCGCCCAGCCCTGGGAAGCGCTCGCTCTCCTCGGTATCCGTCGCCACAACTAAGGGCCTGGGACGGAATAAGGCGATCAAGTGGGTGAGGCATGGGGATGGATAGCGTAGTTCCATTCGCCATGGAACGGGTCGCGCTCCAACTGCACCGTGGCCAACTCGGCATCGGTGACCACCACGCCGGTCGGGTA
>JACPOP010000018.1 GCA_016191465.1 Chloroflexota bacterium
CCTCTACGACGAGTTCTTCCTGGTCATCGAAGGCCGCGGCACCACCGAGGTCTGGCGCACCGGCGACGAGCACCACCCGCAGGTCTTCGAGTGGCAGCCCGGAACCCTGTTCATGGCGCCGCTCAACGCCCACCATCGGCTCGTCAATGCCACTAACAGTCCCGCGCTGCTGCTGGCCTCCAACAACGCGCCGCCGATCATGAACATCTTCCAGAGCCGACGCTTCATCTTTGAGCACCCGTACCAGTTCACCGAGCGCTACGGCCTGGGGCAGGACTTCTTCCGGGCCCGCAGCGAGATCGAGGCGGAGCCGGTGCGCGGGCGGGCGGCGATCCGCAGTAACCTCTTCCCCGACGTGGTCAACGCCCAACTGCCGCTGGACAATCAGCGTGCCCCCGGCTACCGCCGCATCCAGCCCTACTTCGACGGGTTTGAACGAGAGGCGACGACGGGTGGGTTCATCGGGGAGTACCCGATTGGCCGCTACTCCAAGGGCCACTACCACCTCTCGGGCGCGGTCCTGGTGTGCTTGAGTGGCCAGGGGTACACGTTCAACTGGCCGGTGGAGCTGGGGCCGCGGCCGTGGGAGAGCGGGCATGGCGACCAGGTGAAGATCCAGGAGTACACGGCCGGTGGACTGGTGGCCGCCGCACCCGGTGGCGGCAACTGGTTCCACCAGCACTTCAGCGCCGGCGCCGAGCCCATGCGGGTGTTGAACTACTGGGGTGGACCGACAGCGGATTGGAACGGAATCCTGGAGGAGAAAGGTGGCGAGGACGTGAAAGCCAGCAACCTCTTTGGGATCAGCGAAGGGGGGCGGACGATCATGTACCCGGAGGAGGACCCGTTCATCCGCCAGGAGTTCGCCCGCCGCCTGGCCGCCGTGGGCCGGACGTCCGCCATGCCAGAGTCGCTCTTTCAGCAGCGTCAGGCGGACGACTCCACCGTCCACGACGTCGAGCACCAGCACGCCCACACCCACTGATCGGGGCTGGCCGATGGGCCGTGGCGCACGTCCGCGTGGGCACCCAGGGCTTGCTGCGACATGGTGCCGCACCCAGGTCCGCCAGCTCGGCCCTGTTCGTCTGCGTCCCTTGTGATTCGCGCGTGCCGGCCAGTTTGGCGGTCGGACGGGCGGGATGCGGTACACCGGTGCCCAGCCTCCCTGGTATGGAAAACCGTGCGCACGTTTGCACGTGCCACGAGGCTGACGAGGTGCGAGACTTCAGGCCATGAAGGTGTTGTTCAAGAAGGACGTGCAGGGTGTCGCGAAGGCGGGCCAGGTGAAGGACGTGGCGGACGGGCACGCCCGGAATTTCCTGATCCCGCGCGGACTCGCCGTGGCTGCCACACCGGCCGCGCTGAAGCAGTTGGCCGACCAGCAGTCATCCGCCGCTCGCCGAGCCGCCGACGAGGAGAAAGCTGCTCGCGAGCTGAAAGCCAGGATCGAGGCCACACCGGTGACGATCGAAGCCAAGAGCGGTGGTCAGGGCAGGCTGTATGGCTCCATCACCTCGCAAGACGTGGTGGAAGCGGTCCATCGCCAGCTCAACGTGTCCCTGGAGAAGCGCGATGTTGAGATCGGCGACCAGATACGGACCGTCGGATCGCACAAGGCTACGGCCCGGCTGCACCGCTCGGTGACCGCCACGATTTCGCTCGACGTTCGAGCGCTTGCCAGCTAACGCAGGGACTGCGCGACACTGAACCGTGGCCGTCGAGCGACTGGATACCCACAGCGACTTCCGCCCCGAGGCGCTGGCCGACCGCGACCTCTCGCTGCCGCCGCACAGCATTCAGGCGGAAGAAGCTGTGCTCGGCTCGGTCCTCAAGAACCCGCTCAGCATCGTCCGCATCTCAGACTTCCTGAAGTCTGAGGACTTCTACCAGGCCAGGCACCGCCACATCTTCGGCGCGATGCTCCGGCTGACAGAAAGTCAGAGCCCGCTCGATTACCACACGATTGCCGATGAGCTGCAACGCATGGGCGTCTACGAGGCGTCTGGTGGGCTGCTCTACCTTTCGGAGCTGAACCTCGCCACGCCGACGGCGGCGCACATCGAGCACTACGCCAGGATCATCGAGCGCACGTCCATCATGCGGAAGCTCATCTCCGCGTCCGCGACGATCGCCGAGATCGCGTTCCGCGACAACCTCGATCCCGACACCGCGCTCGAAAAGGCCGAGCAGATGGTCCTCTCCATCGCCGAGCGGCGGGTTACGCGGGACTTCCGGTCGCTCGAAGACGTGCTGAGCGCCTACATGGACCAGGTTGAGGCCATGAACGAGGGCGAGGGTGCGCGCTACGGCATTCCCAGCGGCTACATTGACCTGGACCGCATCCTCGGCGGCTTCCAGCGCACGGACCTGATCATTCTGGCGGCCCGGACGAGCGTGGGAAAGACGTCATTCGCGCTCAACCTGGCGGTGAATGCCGCGGTCAAGGCACGCGCGAGTGTGGCGATCTTCAGCCTCGAGATGTCAGCGGAGCAGCTTGCCTCGCGGCTCCTGTCGATGGAAAGCGGCGTCGATTCGCCACGCATCCGAGGCGGGAAGCTCAACGAGCACGAGCGCAGCAAGCTGAGTCACGCGCTCGGCTTCCTGGCGGAAGCGCCCATCTGGGTCGACGATACCCCATCCATCCCCATCATGGAGCTGCGCTCAAAGGCGCGCCGCTTGCAGGCCGAGCATGGCGTCGACATGATCATTATTGACTACCTGCAGCTCATCGTTGGCGACAGCGGCGATGGCCGCGTGCAGGAGATCGGCCAGATCTCCCGCGCCCTCAAGGCCCTTGCGCGCGAGCTCCGGGTGCCGATCATTGCGCTCAGCCAGCTCAGCCGCGCCGTCGAACAGCGCACGCCACACATCCCCATGCTGTCCGATCTGCGCGAGTCGGGCTGCCTCACCGGCGACACGCTGGTCTACCTGCCAGACCCGGGCAGGTATGTCCCCATTGCTCAACTGGTGGGCCGCACCGGCTTCCGAGTGCTGGCGCTGAACACCGACACCTGGCGTCTGGAGCCGCGTCTGGTCACCAATGCCTTTCCTACTGGAACGAAGCCTGTCTTTCGACTTACTTCCCGGTTGGGGCGAACGATTCGCGCCACTGCCAACCACCAATTCCTCACCATGCAGGGTTGGCAGCGCCTGGACCACCTGTTGCCGGGCATGCGTCTGGCACTCCCGCGCACTCTGCCAGGGCCCCAGTCTCAGACACTGGGTGATTCGCGACTCGCGTTCCTGGGCCACTTGCTGGGCGACGGCTGCACATTGCCACGTCACGCACTCCAATACACGACCAATGATCCTCTGCTCGCCGAGACAGTCTCGCGCCTCGCCATTGAGGCCTTCGGCGACGCTATCGAACCGCGCATCCGCCGCGAACGTCAGTGGCTGCAGGTATTCCTCACATCCACAGAGAGACTTGGACGCGGCCGGCGCAATCCGATCGCGCTGTGGTTATCCGAGCTGGGAGCGTTCGGACTCCGTTCGCACGATAAGCGCATTCCGGACATCGTCTTCGCCCAGCCGTCCGCCAGCATCGCTCGATTCTTGCGCCACCTATGGTCCACCGACGGCTGTATTCACTTGAGCGTCGGCCAGAAGCACTACGCCGGGGTGTACTACGCCACCAGCAGTTGGCAGTTGGCATCTGGCGTGCAGTCGCTGCTTCTGCGCCTCAACATCAACGCGACTCTGGTGCGCCACGCGCAGCCTGGAAAAGGGCGCGATCAGTTTCACGTGGTGGTCAGTGGCCAGGACGAGATCCTGCGGTTTCTGGACGATGTTGGAGCACTGGGTACAGGCAAGCAGAAGCATGCTGACCTGCTACGCGAACACTTCCTTGGCCGGGTTGCAAACACGAACCGTGACGTGGTGCCCCACGCAGCGTGGCGTTCGCTCGTCGTACCCGCGATGCAGCAAATTGGAATGACGACTCGGCAGATGCAGGCCAGAATGGAGACCCATTATTGCGGGACGGCTTTGTACAAGACCAATCTAAGCCGAGAGCGGGCGGCCCGAGTTGCGCATGTTAGCCAATCCCCGGAGCTCGCAAGCCTGGCGGGTAGTGACGTCTACTGGGATGAGATAATTGCAATCCAACCGGACGGCGAAGACGCGGTGTACGACTTGACTGTTGACGGGCTACACAATTTCGTGGCCGCCAACATCGTCGTCCACAACAGCATCGAGCAGGACGCCGACGTGGTGCTGTTCATCTACCGGGATGAGAAGTACAACCCGGACACCGAGAAGAAGGGCGTGGCGGAAATCCACGTCGCCAAGCATCGCAATGGTCCCACGGGCAAGGTGGACCTGCTGTTCCTGGATCGGACCACCAAGTTCCTCGACCTTGAAGTCTTCAAGTCGTAACCTGGTCAAAGACTCGTGGAGCGGCTTGGCGATACCCTCATCCGCATGCGGCTGGCGGACTTTGCCCGCAAGTTCCCGCCCGTTGCCCCGGAAGATCCCGTGCCCTCGTGCCCGATCTGCAAAGACCACGGCTACGTTCGTCGCGACGTGCCGATCGACCACCCCGATTTTGGTCGAGCTTTTCCGTGCGTGTGCCAGCACCAAGAGGTCAAGGACCGACTGCGCCGACGGTCGAACCTCGGTACCCTCTCCAACCGCACCTTTGAATCGTTCCGACCTGAAGGCCGCTCGCCCCTCGGCGATGCAGCCCAGCGGCGGCTCCAGGAGGCGCTGGAGGTGTGCCGTTCATTCGCCGAGGCGCCGCTCGCCTGGCTGGTCCTCGGCGGCCCCTCGGGCTGCGGGAAGACCCACCTGGCGGCTGCCGTCGCCAACCGCCAGATCGAGCTCGGACACGAAGCGTTCTTCACCGTCGTGCCCGACCTGCTGGACCACCTGCGGGCCACGTTCGGGCCCCGGAGCGACGTCACCTACGACGAGCTGTTCGAGTCGGTGCGCAACGCCCCGTTGCTGATCCTGGACGACCTCGGGACGCAGAGCGCCTCGCCCTGGGCCCAGGAAAAGCTGTTCCAGCTGTTGAACCACCGCTTCAACGCGGAGCTACCCACTGTTATCAGCACCAACCACCGCCTGTCCGAGCTGGACGAGCGGCTGCGGGCGCGACTGGAAGACAAGCGGGTCGCCCGAGTGCTGTACGTGCAAGAGTGGGAGAGCCCCGTCCTCGAAGCGCTCCTGGGCGACTGGCCGACTGGCCTGAAGGCCCAGACCTTTGAATCCTTCCAGGTGGGCAGCCAGCCCACCCTTCGCGACGCGCACGATGCCGCGGTGGACTTCGCTCTCCGTCCGCGTGGCTGGCTCGTGCTCGTGGGCGACGTCGGCCGCGGGAAGACCCATCTGGCGGCAGCCATCAAGAACGATCGCGACCGACACGACCAGCCAACCCTGTTTATGACCGTTCCCGATTTGCTGGACTACCTTCGAGCCACCTACGGTCCGGCCTCAGACGTTGCCTACGACCGCGGCTTCGACGCCATTCGCAACGCGGAGGTGCTCGTGCTTGACGACTACGGAGCGCACTCGTCCACGCCCTGGGCCGAGGAGAAGCTGTTCCAGCTCCTCAACCATCGCTTCAACGCGCGGCTCGCCACGGTGATCACCACCAACCTGCCCTTCGACCGCCACGCGGAACTCGCACCCCAGCAACAGCAGGAGCTTCGCATCTTTTCACGGCTCCTGGATGGCGACTTCTCGCGTGTGAAGCGCCTCGACGCCCCACCGTTCAATCGGCCCCGCCTGACCCTCCGAGGCGGCGACAGGCGCGAGCCACGGCCGCCCCGGCCGGCCTCCAACCGCGGCTGAGCGCCCTCGCCTCGGTTTCCGGAGCATTGACGCGGACAGGCTAGAAGCGCCACCCTGTGCGCTTCCCCCATGGACTTCTCCACGCTCATCTCGCCGATCGAATTCGAGCTGATCTTCCGCGTCACGCTGGCCTTCCTGTTCGGCGGGATCATCGGGTACGAGCGCGAGAGCATTCAGCGGCCCGCCGGGCTGCGAACGCACATGCTCGTCGCCGCGGGGAGCGCGGCATTCACCGTGGTGTCCTTCGCCGGATTCGTCGGGCAGGGCACCGTGCGCGACCCGTCCCGCGTCGCCGCCCAGGTGGTAGCAGGAGTTGGCTTCCTTGGAGCCGGCACCATCTGGCGTACCCACGACATGGTCCGCGGCCTCACCACCGCGGCCAGTATCTGGCTCGTGGCGGCCGTGGGCGTACTAGCCGGAGCGGGCCTCTTCACGGTGGCGCTCTTCACCACGCTCGGCGCCTTCGCCACCTTGCGTTGGGGCCGTCCTCCGGCGCGGCGACGACGCCTGCGTGCCGGCGAGCCATCCATTGCACCCGACGAAGAAGAACCGGGGAGCATCGTCGATTAGCGCCTCCCGCTCGCCCCTCATCGCCGTCGACGCTCGCCTGGTGGGCTACGCGGCGGGGATTGCCCAGTACACGCTCAACCTTCTCGAGGCCCTCGACCGACAGCCAGGCCCCGAGCGATACCTCGCACTGGTTCGCCCACGCGGCGGCACGGCCCTCACCGACACCGATCGACGCCGGCGAGTGGAGGCGCTCACCCCTCCGCACCACCCCTTCGAGCGCTGGACGGTGCCGCTGGACAGCCTCAGAACCGGCAGGTGGCCGGACCTACTGCATAGTATCGACCATGTCGCTCCCCGCTGGGGCGTCCGGTGTTCCGTGGTCACCGTGCACGACCTGGCGTTTGACCTCTTCCCGGAGACACACAGCGCAGCGTCGCGCGCCTACTACGCCGGCACCGCTAGTAGCGTGCGGAAGGCGGCTCGCGTGATCGCGGTCTCCGCCGCGACGGCGGCAGACCTGACTCGACTCTACGCGGTGGACCCCCTCCGCATCCGAATCGTGCAGGAAGCCGCCGCTGCCATCTACTCCCCGCGCGACGAACAGCAGGTGCAAGCGGTCGGGACGCGCCTCGGCGTGCCCCCTGGTCGACCCTATGTGCTGTTCGTAGGAACCCTCGAGCCACGGAAGAACCTGGTGCTCCTGCTGGAGGCCTTCGCGCTTGCCCGCGGCGGGACGGATATTGACCTGCACCTCGTGATCGTCGGGAACCGCGGGTGGCATGCGGAGGAGGCGTTCGCCGCCCACGAGCGGCTGCAGCTGGGTGCCGCGGTCACGTTCCTGGGCCAGACGGGGCGCGAAGAGCTTGCCGCGTTGTACAGCGGTGCACGGATGCTCGTGCTTCCCTCACTGTACGAAGGCTTCGGGCTGCCGGTCCTTGAGGCGATGGCCTGTGGCACGCCCGTGGTCGCTTCCGATGCTGGACCTCTACCAGAGGTGGGCGGCGACGCCGCCATGTACGTGCCGCCCAGGAGTGCGCAGGCCTGGGCGGATGCCATCGCTCACCTCGCCACGGATGCCGCACGGCGGGAACGGATGCGCCAGGCAGGCCTGGTGCGCGCCGCGGCGTTCTCCTGGGATCGGGCCGCGGCGGAGACGCTCGCCGTGTACCGCGAAGCGCTGGCCGCATGACCACCAGAGCGCTCTTCCTGCTGCCGTCCGTCCCGCTCCCAGCCAGGTCCGGTGCCCAGATCCGCAATCTCGGTCTGCTCCGAGCGGCGGCTCAGTGGGCAGAGGTTGACGCCATCGCCTTCGGCGCGGCCGAGGAAGAACCCGCCCTGCAGCACCTGGTGGCGCACGCGTCGGTGGTTCCGCGCCCGCGGCTCGCCGGGGGCGTGGAGCGACTTTCGCGTCTCGTTCGGTCGCCCTTGCCAGACCTGGCGTGGCGTTACCACTCCACAGCATTCGAGCGCACGGTGTCCCTGCTCGTCGCCGAGCGCGGCTACGACGTGGTCCAAGCGGAAGGGCTCGAGGTCGCCAGACCGCTCCTCACGCTCTCGGGCCCAACTCGCGTGTATGACGCGCACAATGCCGAATGGGCACTCCAGCGGCGAGCCGAAGCCGCGGCGAGCCCGCGCTTGGGGTCCTCAACCCTGCTGCGCTGGGCCTATTCGCGGACCCAGGCGGCCAGACTAGCACGCTACGAACGTGCTGTGCTCGCGGCAAGCACCCTCGCGCTGGCGGTGTCACAGCAAGACGCAAGCATGCTGGAGGCGCTCGGGACGACCACGCCGGTGGCCGTCTTACCGAATGCCGTCGACCCGGCCACGTACCCGTATGCGGAAACCGATCCGGCGGGTCCCCCAACGCTGCTCTTCCTGGGCAAGCTGGATTATCGACCGAACGCGGAAGGGCTGCGCTGGTTCCTGGAAGCTGTGCTGCCAGCGATCCGCCGCGGAGTGCCAGCGGTGCGGCTCTTCGTGGTGGGCGCGACGCCGCCGCCGTGGCTCGTGGCGTGGGGTCAGCGCGACCCGGGGGTCGCGGTCGTCGGCGACGTCGATGACGAGCTGCCATACCTCCGCCGCGCCCATGCGCTATTCATTCCTCTGCTTGCCGGAGGCGGGTCGCGGCTGAAGGCGCTTGTGGCGATGTCCGCGGGCACCCCCGTGATGACAACCCGGCAGGGAATCGAGGGCCTTGACCTGGAGCCGGGGCGCGACGTGCTGCACGCGGACACGCCCAGGGAATGGGCCGAAGCCAGTGCGCGGCTGCTCAGGTCGGCGGCGATGCGCACCGAGCTCCGCCGCGCCGGGAGGGCGATCGTGACCTCGCGCTACAGCTCGGCAGTGACCGCGCCGCGTCTGCGCGAGGCCTGGCAGACGGCTGGCGCGCTGCCAGCCGCGTGAGCCCCGTGGCGACCCATTCCCCAGCCCTGGGGCCCGGCCGGCTGTGCCTCGCCGCGGCCGCCACCCTCGGACTGGCCTTCCTGGTGCTCCTTACCGCCGGCGGCTCGGTGGACACGCTAACGACCGATGCGCGGCACCGTGCCCTGGCGCTTGGAGCATTGCCCGCCGCCTTCAACCCTGGCGCACAGGCTCCCGACCTGGGGGTGAACGTGTTCCTGGAGCAGGAGGTCGAGCCAGCGAAGCGCCGCGCCACACTGCGCGCGGTCAAAGACGCCGGGGCAACATACATTCGCCAGCAAATCCCCTGGGAGCAGATCGAGCCCGTTGCCAAAGGCAGCTTCGTCGACAGGGTCATCGGGGTAGACACATGGCAGAAGTTTGACGACATCATGGTTGCGGCTGAAGAGGCCGGCTTGCGGGTGTTGCTACGCCTGGATACCAGCCCACCGTGGGCGCTGACGCCAGGCGCGCCGGATGGTCTCGGGCCGCCACTCCGCAACGAGGATTTCTGGGATTATGTCGAGCTGGTAGCCCGGCGTTACCGCGGGCGGGTAGCCGCCTATCAGGTCTGGAACGAGCCCAACCTGATGATCGAGTGGGGCCAGCGTCCGCCCGACCCCGTGGCCTACGCCGCGCTCCTTCGCGGGGCCGCCGACCGCATTCGCGCCGCCGACCCAGGGGTGCCGGTCGTCCTGGCGGCGCTGGCCCCCACCCTCACGGACGATGCGCAGGCGCGCACGGAGCTGCGGTACCTGCAACAGCTGTACGACGCAGGCGCGCGCAATTCCTTTGACGTGGCCGCGGTCCAGGCGTATGGCCTGCGTGGTGGTCCGGACGACCCGCGGACGGGGTCGGAGGACGTCACGTTCTCGCGCGCCAGCCTGGTATACGAGGTCATGCGGCGCAATGGTGACGGCGCGAAGCCTGTGTGGGCAACGGAAGCCGGCTGGAACGCGGCACCCGAAGCACTCCAGCCGAACCCGTACGGACGAGTCAGCTCGACGCTTCAGGCGCGCTACACACTGCGGGCCCTAGAGCGGGTGCGCACGGAGTGGCCGTGGCTGCGCCAGGTGTACGTCTGGTTCTTCAAACGCGCGGACGATTCCGAGCAGGGCCAGGCCTGGTACTGGTTCAGCCTGGCGGATGCGCGCTTCCAGGTGCGGCCCGTCTACCGGGCACTGGTTGATCGAGCCTCTGGCATGGCTGCTCCGTAACCCGGCGCAGCCCCTCTTCGTTAGGGCGCTACACCCCGTTTGATGCCAAACGCCCACCTGCTCGCCAGAATCCTTCTTCTCCTCCTCGCCTCCGTCATGGTCCAGCCAGGCGCGGCCCTCGCCGACCCGGCGCGCGTGTCCGGTGACCGCCAGCGACTCCTGGCAGCGGACGGCCAGCCGTGGTTCCTCGTGGCCGTGAACTACGAAGGACCATTTGATCGAGCCTGGCAGATGTGGGAAGACGGGCAGTTTGACGAGGCGCGCATCGACCAGGATTTCGCTCGCGCCGCGACCGCGGGCGTGCAGGCCATCCGGATCTTCGTCCAACCCGCGTTGCAGAAGGATCTGGCAAAGGACCAGTGGCAGAAGCTCGATACGGTGGTTGCACTGGCCGAGAAGCGCAACCTCCAGTTGATTGTGTCACTGCACGACGACGGCGATCCGAATGTCGCGGCTGCCGCGCAGATGGCGGGCAAGATCGCGGCGCGCCTGCGTGGGCGGCGGGGGGTGCTGGCGTACGACGTCAAAAACGAGCCCCGCTTCGGCGACCTTGCCCTCGGGCGATACGAAACGCCGCCCGCGCTGCAGAAAGCGGACGTGATCGCGGCCTACGGCGAGCGCCTCCCGCGGGCGGAGGTTGCCGCCTACCGCCAGTCTGACGACGGCAAGGCAACGGTTCCTTCGCGGCTCACCGACGACCAGGCGTGGGTCTACGTGAACGTGCTGCGCCTGTACCGAGAATTTCTCGCCGAAGGGGCCGCCTGGGCCGCGGCGAAAGGGGGCGGCGCCTCGACAGTGGACTTCGCCCGTGAATCTGCCCAGTGGAAGCCGTTCCTGGACGCGTACGATGCCACCCTTCGAGCCTGGCTCACGCCGCAAGTAGAGGCGCTCCGAAAGGCCGATCCCACGCGGCCCGTGACCGTCGACCACGTGGATGCAGTCCTCGCTTCCCTGCCCGCCAACAGCCTGCTGGATTACCAGACCTTCCATCGCTATTCCACCACGACCGCGGCATCCATCCGGGCGACGCTCGCGCTGGTGCGCTCGCTGCGCTCCAGCCAGCCCAACTCCCCGTTCGTCCTCGGTGAGTTCGGGATTGCCACCGAGACTGTTGACCCCGCCAGAGCAGGCCTCGTGGAAGCGGCAACGTACCTGGGGCTCCTGGCCGAGAACGCGGCCGGCGGAGTCAAGTGGATGCTGAACGACATGCCAGAGGGCTACAACATGCGAGAGCGCACACTGGGCATGTTCGACCGCGAGGCGAAGCCCAAGCCGGTGGTCGGTGCGATGAATGCGCTGGCCTGGTACACCCGGCGCAGTGGCGCATCCGTGGGCAAGCTCACCGTCGCCGACGACGGTCCGGCGGGTTTGCGCTACGCCTACGTGGCCGATGATGCCGTGGCGCTGGGCGGCACGGCATCGTCGGGCGGACCGGTTCGGCTCATTGCCGAGTCACCGGTCCAGGCTCTGGTGACCTGGACCGAGCCAGTGGAGCTTCGGGTGTGGGTGGGCGGAAAAGCCAGGCTCACGCTCGGACCTACCATGCTCCCCGACGGCGCCGCGCTCCAGTTGCGGCCGCAGGACTCGGCCCTGCCGGGTGCGATTCAGCGGCTGCCGGACAAATCCCTACAACTGGACCTGCCCGGGGCGGGCTGGTACCTGCTTCCCACCGGCGCAACGCCGCGCCCCGTGGAGTACGACATCCCCAACGGCCGCTTCTTCACCCAGACCAACGGGCAGCCCGCGGGAACGTCCAGCCGCGGGTTCCGGGTCACAAACGACGACGGCGTTCGGTTCTGGGACGCATTCAACGCCTACGGCGGAACGGACGTCCTCGGCTACCCGGTGACCCGACGGTTCAGCCTCGACGGCTTTACCGTGCAGGCGTTTCAGAAGGCGGTCCTCCAGTGGCGGCCCGACCAGGGCAACGTCGCCTGGCTGCTCAACACCTTCGACGCGCTCCACGACGCGGGCAAGGATGACTGGCTGGAGACGTACCGCCAGACGCCGCGGCCAGCGGACACCGCGCCTGACGCGGGCCTGGCCTGGGAGCAGGTCATGGCGCGGCACATCGCGTTCCTGGACAAGGTCCCAGCAGCGCTTCGAAGCCGGTACCTGGCGGAGCCAGAATGGCTTGCCCGGTTCGGCCTCCCGGTTTCCACGGCGGAGTACCCGGACAGCGTGGTGGTGCGCGGCCAGCGAGCTACGCTGCAGCTCTGGAAGGAGGACCGCCCATGGGCGGTCAAAGGCCAAATCACCGTCTCGAACGGCGGCGACCTGGCCAAAGAAGCTGGCCTCTGGCCGTGGCTGGCCTCCACGCCGGAGAATGCCCCCAAGTGAGCGACCAGGCCGATCCGCCACCGCGCGGCCGGATCGCCGTGGTCACCACACTGTTAAACGAGAGCGCCTCGGTGGACGCGCTGCTCGGGTCACTGGCTGAACAGACCCTCAGGCCAACGGAGGTCGTCATCGTCGACGGCGGCTCTACCGACGACACATGGGCGCGCGTCCAGCGCTGGCACGAGCATCTGCCACTGAACCTCCTGACCCGCCCCGGAAGCGGTATCTCTGAAGGGAGAAACCTGGCATTCCGTGCCACCAGTGCCGAGTGGGTGGCCGTGACCGACGGTGGGGTGTGGCTGGAGCCGGGCTGGCTGGAGAGCCTGGTCCAGGCTTCGGCAGATGCCGACGTGGTGGGCGGCTTCTTCACGTCCGACCCCCGCTCCACGTGGGAGCTTGCCCTGGGCGCCACGACGCTGCCGGACGTGGGCGAGGTACGTCCGGCTGCGTTCCTCCCTTCCAGTCGCTCGCTGCTCGTGCGTCGGGCCGCCTGGGAGCGCGTCGGCGGGTACCCCGAATGGCTGGATTACTGTGAGGACCTGGTGTTTGACCTGGCGCTGAAGGCGGCCGGGTATCGCTTTGCTTTTGCCGGCGGCGCCGTCGCACACTTTCGGCCCCGGCCGAGCCTTCGCGCCTTTGCTACGCAGTATTTCCGGTACGCACGCGGCGACGGCAAGGCCGATCTGTGGCGGCGGCGACACGCCATTCGGTACGCCACCTACGCCGCGCTGTTCCTGCTCGTCCGCAAGCTCCCCGGAACGCCGTGGGCCTGGCTGGTGCTCGGCTGCGGCGCCTTCGTCTACACCCGCCGTCCGTATGAGCGCCTCCGGCCCCGCCTCGGGGGTCTACCCCCGGCCACAGCCCTGCAAGCGCTGCTCCTGGTACCGGTCATCCGTGCCGTCGGCGATGTCGCCAAAATGGCGGGGTACCCCGTTGGCGTGTGGTGGCGCCTGACGCGGGAACACCCGCGGCGGGGCACCCCATGAGCGCTCCGCCCGACCTGTCCGTCGTCGTGCTGAACTACAACACGCGTCATCACCTCAGGCGTTGCCTGGACTCCATTCGAGCCGAGGGATCGACGTCGCTGTCAGGCGCTCCCGCGTCGCTCGCTGCCGAGCTATGGGTGGTTGACAATCGCTCACGGGACGGCTCGGCAGAGATGGTGGCTCGCGAGTACCCGTGGGCCAACCTGGTGCGGTCGCCGCGCAATGGCGGCTTCGCCCACGGAAACAACCAGGCGTTGCGACAGGTGCGCGGACGGGCAGTGCTGCTGCTGAACCCCGACACGGAACTCGAGCCGGGCGCGTTCGAGGCACTGCTGCGTCTCCTGAAGGCCCACCCCGAGGCGGGCGCCATTGGTCCCAGGCTCCTTCGTGACGACGGAACGATCCACCGAGCATGCAGGCGGGCCTTCCCACGGCCGGAAGTGGCGCTCTTCCAACTGAGCGGGCTGAGTCAGCGCTTTGCGGCAAGCCCGCTGTTCGGGCGGTACAACCTGACCAACCTGCCAGACGATGCCCCTGCCGAGGTGGACGCAATCTGCGGCGCGTGCATGCTCGTGCGCCGCGAAGCGATGGACCAGGTGGGGCTGCTGGACGAGCGCTTTTTCATGTACGCCGAGGATATCGACTGGTGCTGGCGGCTGAAGCAGGCCGGGTGGACCGTGCGCTACGAGCCGTCGATCGTGGTCCGACACCAGCACGGCGCCGCGGGCAGCGGCCGCCGGCTGGCAACCACGTATCACTTCTACCACGCGATGGATCTGTTCTATCGGAAGCACTATGCCCGTTCGTACAATCTGGCGGTCGGGACATTCGTGCTCGTCGGCGTGTATTGCGGCCTCGTTTTCGCCCTTCTTCGCCAGGTTCTGGATCGGGACGGCAAGCGGCGGGCCGGCCACTAGCGAGCAGCGCCGGCGGCAGGCGACCAACGAACGGACATACAAACGAATGAACGGAACGTGGCAAGCGATCTCATGGCAACCGCGACGACCCCACTGAAGCAGCACAATGGGCGAGCCCGGCCGGGCTCGCCGGCCCTGTCGCGGCTGCGCCCGGTGAGCTTGCTCAAGGCGCTGTACGTCCTGGCGCTGCTGCTCACGGACATAATCATGCTACGCCTGGCGTTTGTACTCGCCTATCGTGCACGGGTTCTCGCTGATCCCGCGGTAGCGGACCGCATCGACCCATTGCGGCGTTATGACGAGTTCTCCGTGTTGCTGACGGTGGTCATGCTGGGGGTGTTTGCCGCCCGCCAGTTGTACATTCCCCGCCGCGGCGTGGGCCGAGTCGACCTGCTCTACCAGGTCGCGGGAGCGACCGCGATTGGCTGGATCTTCAGCCTCGCCGCCACCCTGCTGGTGTACCGGGCACTTGAGCCGCCTCGGTTGATGCTCGTGTACTGGGGGTTCCTGACCGTGGCGCTCGTCGGCTTCGGGCGGCTCGCTCTCGACGTCGTGCTCCGCGATGCCCGCCGCCGCGGCCATGACACCGCGCGGGTCCTCATCGTCGGAGACAGCGAACAGGCCGACCTTGTGCATGCCAAGATACGTGAAGCCCCTGAGCTGGGCTACCACGTGGTCGGCTTCGTCGGTGGGCAACACGCCACCACGGTGGAGGGTCCCGTGCTTGGCGGCCTCGACGACGTCGGCAGCCTTGTTGACGATCGAGCGATCACCGAAATTTTCGTCGCGTGGCCAGGGCTCACGCATCGTCAACTGGTAGATATCGTCGCCAGCTCCAGCCATGCCCATGTCAACGTCAAGGTGTTCCCCGACTTCTTCGAGATCATGGCCCGCGAGGTAGAGACCTCCGAGCTGACGGGCCTGCCGTTGATGCGGGTCCGAGACGTTGCGCTGCGCGGCTGGGCGCGCGTCACCAAGCGGGCCGTCGACGTCGTCCTCGCCTGGGCTCTCCTGGTCGTTCTCTCGCCGCTCCTGCTGGCGACTGCCCTGCTGGTGAAGCTCACCTCGCCGAGTGGTCCGATCCTGTTCGTCCAGGAGCGAGTGGGCCTCGATGGACGTCCGTTCCACATGATCAAGTTTCGCAGCATGCGGCCGGATGCCGAGTCGGAAACGGGACCTGTCTGGGCCGGCCGGGACGACGATCGGCGTACGCCTCTCGGACGGTTCATGCGCCGGTTCAGCATTGACGAGTGGCCGCAGCTCGTGAACGTGCTGCTTGGGGAGATGAGCCTCGTAGGGCCGCGGCCGGAACGCCCCGAGTTCGTGGCTCGGTTCGAGCAGGTGATTCCCCGCTACCAGGAGCGGCACCGCGAGAAGTCAGGTTTGACCGGCTGGGCGCAGGTCAATGGCCTCCGCGGCCAGACGTCGATTGAGGAGCGCACGAAGTATGACCTGTTCTACGTGGAGAACTGGTCGATGGGATTCGACCTCAAAATCCTGCTGAAGACTGTCGGCGTCATCTTCCGCGACCGCAACGCGTACTGAGCCAGCGAGCACGCGGCCACCTGCCATGCTCGATGTGCGCGCCGTGCTGCACTGCCTCTTTCGCAGCACCCGCCTGCGCGATCCTCTCCAAGGTGTCCTCGGCGAAGAGGTGCGCCTGGTGGTGGGCCTGGGCAACCCCGGGTCCCGCTTTGCGGAGACGCGCCACAACGTCGGCTTCATGCTCGTGGACCGCATCGCTTGGGGGGCGAATGCACGCTGGCAGCCCGCGCCGGGTGCCGCGGCGCTGGTGGCGGTTGTTCCGGCGCGCGGGCCTGGTGCGTCGATGGTGCTGGCGAAGCCCCTGACGTTCATGAATGCCAGTGGCGACGCCGTTGAGCCGCTCCGGCTGCGTCTCGGCCTAGCGCCGCGGCACGTGCTCGTGGCGTACGACGACATGGACCTGCCGCTGGGTGCGCTGCGCCTCCGCGAACGCGGCTCAGCAGGCACCCACAACGGCATGAAGTCGCTCGTGGCACGCCTCCAGACTGATCGGTTCCCACGGCTGCGGATTGGTATCGGCCAATCCGGCGCCAGGGACGCGCGCGACTACGTGCTCGGCGGGTTCACCAGCGCGGAAGCAGAGACGCTTGCACAGGTGCTGAGCGATGCTGAGCAAGCTGTCCACGTGTGGGCCGCGGAAGGTGCGGCCGTGGCGATGAACCGTTTCAACAAGCAGAGCGCTCCTCCCGTGACCGCCTCCTGAGCCTGCATCGGCGTCAGAGCGGTCCAGGACCTCCCGCGGCGGAGCGGGACGTCCTCAACCGCCATACTCGGACTGGCGGCTGGCCGGGGCAGCCGAGAATGGCGGTTGGTGCCGTGACGCGCTCAGCAGACGCGCCAGGCGCTGACGCAGTCGGTGAGAAACGGTCGCTCCGGAACTCTTGCCGGTAGCCCGACTGGCGCCACCAGCGGGATCACCCGCGCCGCCGCGTTCAGCGCCACCACGAAGAGGATGATGGCCGTCAGCAGCCGAGCCGCGGTTCGCATCCACGCCCGCGCGCCCGGTCGCGGCCGCTTCAGAACGCGCGGTGGCACGTCGGGCGAAGCAGCAGCGTGGACAGGATCAGGCTCCGTCGGGACGCCTGGCATTGCTACCGTAGAAGGCACCCTCGAGCCATGCCTCTCACGTCGGTCCTCACTACGCTCGTTCGCCACGATGCCCTGCGCACCCTAGCAAAGGCACTCGCCGCCGACACGCCCGCGAGCGGCGCCCTCGTGCTCTCGGCTATCTCGCCGGCGCGGAGCGCTACGGCAGCCGCGCTGGCGCTGGCCGTGACGCGGCCGCTGGTCGTGCTGACAGCCCGCCCGAACGGTGCGCGGCGCCTGGCGGACGAGCTGTGCTTGTGGCTTGGGGAAAGCCGCGACGTGCTGCTGTTTCCTGAAACAGACGCGCTGCCGTACGACTACCTTCCCGCCGGAACGGAGAAGCTCGCGGACAGGATCGGCATTCTGCGCCGCTTTGCGGGCCAGGGGCAGGGTACTTCGTCGCCATTCGTCGTCGTCGCCAGCGCCCGGGCGGCGATGGACCTGCTCATGCCGCCGGCCGAATTCCAGGAATGCACGCGCCGCTTCCGCACCGGCGACGCTATTCCGCCAACCCGCCTCGCAGACCTGTGCCTGGCGCTCGGTTACGAGCCCTCGCCGGTCGTGGACCAGCCCGGGTTGTTCGGCCGCCGCGGCGGGATCGTCGACGTGTTCCCACCCGGTGGCGAGCCCCTCCGTTTGGACTTCTGGGGCGATCGCATCGAGACGATCCGCGGCTTCGACCCGACGACCCAGCGATCGACCCGGCCCATGGAAGAGGCTCTTCTGAGCCCCGCCCACGAGGTGCTGCCTAACCCGCGGCCGGTCGGCGCCCTGGACCTCCGCGGTCTGCGCCCACAGTTTCTCGGACCATTCGAGCGAGACCTGCGCCACCTGGCCGAACGTCAGGCATTTCCCGCCCTCGAATTCTATCGCGGCCACCTCGGTACCGTGTCACTCCTGGACTATTTGTCCGACGATGCGGTCCTTGCCGTGGACGATCCGAGCGGGGTGTTGCAGGGAGCCCGAGATTTTGAAGACCAGGCAGAACAACTTCACGCGGACCTCATAGATCGTGGGGAGATTCCCATCGGCCTTGCTCGCCCGTACGCGCCGTTGGAACCCATGCTCCGCGCCCTCCAGGATCGGCGGCCGACAGTCGACCTGCGGTTCGATCCGGATCAGCCAGGCCCACCATTTGTGCACGCACCGCGCTTCGCCGGGAACGTGGAGATGTTCCTGGGGCACCTGAGTGATAGGCCTGCGAGCGCCAGCACGGTCGTGGTCACCCAGCAGGTCGAGCGGCTGGACGAGCTGCTGCGGGAGCGCGGCGTTTCGACCCGGGTTGGCGAGCCGGGTTCGCAGGGGGTGACGCTGATGCACGGCACCCTCCAGGAGGGGTGGATCCTCGCGGACGATGCGACGGAGCTCGAGCTGCTCACGGACAGCGAAGTGTTCGGCTGGACGAAGCAGCGGCGCACCACAAGCGGACGCCGCCAGGCTGCCGTCGGCACGTCGCAATCGCGAGAACAGTTCGTCGCGGAGCTAAAGCAGGGCGACCTCGTGGTCCACGAGGACCATGGAATCGCCCGTTATCGAGGGCTGATTCGCTCCGCGGTCGGCTTTACCCCGGAGACGCCGGTCGCGCCCCAGCACGCGCCACCGGGTAGCGCGGAGTTCCTGCTGCTCGAATACGCCGCCGGCGACAACCTGTACGTCCCAATCTCGCAGGCGGACCGAGTGTCACGCTACATCGGCTCCGGCGATGCCGCCCCAGCGCTGACGCGGTTGGGGACAGGCGAATGGAGCCGGGCGAAAGCGCGCGTCCGCCGCTCGGTCCGAGACATTGCCCAGGAGCTCATGGACCTGTACGCCCGACGCGAGGCCGTCCAGGGCCATGCCTACCCCCCCGACACGCTGTGGCAGGCGGAGCTCGAAGCCAGTTTCCCGTTCGAGGAGACGACGGATCAGAAGGCCGCCATTGGCGAGGTCAAACGCGACATGGAGAGTGCGCGTCCCATGGACCGCCTCCTCGTCGGGGACGTGGGCTTTGGCAAGACTGAGGTGGCGCTCAGGGCCGCTTTCAAGACGGTCCAGGACGGGCGGCAGGTTGCCATCCTGGTGCCCACGACAGTACTGGCGCAGCAGCATTTCAACTCCTTCTGTGACCGCCTCGCCCCCTTCCCCGTCAAGGTGGAAATGCTCTCGCGGTTCCGGTCTGAAAAGGAGCAACGCGCCATTCTGAAGGGACTCGCCGAAGGCAGCGTCGACATCTGCATCGGCACTCATCGGCTCGTGCAGCGAGATGTCCAGTTCAAGTCCCTGGGGCTGGTGGTGATCGACGAGGAGCAACGCTTCGGCGTTGCCCACAAGGAGCGGCTGAAGGAGCTCCGGGCAGAAATTGACGTTCTCACGTTGACGGCGACCCCGATCCCGCGAACCCTTCACATGGGGCTGGTCGGCGTCCGCGACATGAGCATGCTGGAGACGGCGCCCGAGGCTCGCCTGCCGGTCCGCACGCACGTCGCCGAGTATGACGACGGCATGGTCCGCGAGGCGATCCTGCGGGAGATCGACCGCAGCGGCCAGGTCTATTTCGTCCATAACCGCGTCCAGGGGATTGAGTCCGTCGCGGCGCGCATTCGGAAGCTCGTGCCAGATGCCCGGGTGGCCATCGGCCACGGCCAGATGCCGGAAGAGTCGCTCGAGCAGACGATGCTGGAGTTCGCCGAAGGCGAGTTTGACATCCTGGTGTGCACGACCATCATCGAGTCAGGGCTGGATATTCCGAACGCCAACACGTTGATCGTCAACAACGCCCACCGTTTCGGGCTCGCGCAGCTCTACCAGTTGCGCGGGCGCGTAGGGCGAAGTCGCGCGCGCGCCTACGCCTACTTCCTCTACACCCGGGACCTGGCCCTGACCGAGGTGGCGTCGGAGCGGCTCAAGACGATCTTCGAGGCCACAGAGCTGGGGGCGGGCATGCGCATCGCCATGAAGGACCTGGAGATCCGTGGTGCGGGCAACCTGCTCGGCGCCGAGCAGAGCGGGCACATTTCGGCGGTCGGCTTTGACCTCTACACCAGGCTCCTGTCGGAGCAGGTGGCCGTGCTCCGCGCCCGAGCCGGCGAGCTTTCCCCGGAGGATGCCGCCAGGCTCCTGTCCGAGGGCCCTTCCGCTTCGTTGGACCTTCCCATCAGTGCGTTCCTTCCGCCCGAATACGTGCCCGACGACAGCGTGCGCTTGCGGCTGTACCAGCGCTTCTCGGCCGCGGAAAGCGATTCCGACGTGGCAGCACTCGTGCAAGAGCTGGAAGACCGGTTCGGCAAGATGCCCGAGCCGGTGCAGAATCTCGTGTACCTCACTAGCCTCAGGCTGAGGGCCGGCGAGGCACAGGTCGAGCAAGTGGCGGCCACCGACCGCGAAGTGCTCGTTCGTCTCGATCGGCTCCCGCCCGGTCTGGATGTGCGTGGGCTGGAGCGTACCCTGCACGTGCCGATTCGCACCGGGAGTAACCAGCTTCGCTTCGCCCGCGGCGAAGGGGCTGGTTGGATGGGGGTGCTGTACGCGCTCCTGGAGCGCCTTCCCCGACGACAAGCGAGCGCTGCCTGACCGCGAGAACCCGAATCTGCGCGATGGGAACGCCGCCAGCGCGTACCCTTCGAGCGACGACATGGTCCAGCCACTTTCGGATGATTGATTTTCCTGGCGGCGGACGTGGAGGGCGCGGTCGACGGGACGGACGCGGTAGCGCCAGCGCGGCGCGCGTTGGGCTGTCCGGTCCGCTCGACACCGCAGGGCCGCCACCGACCGGGCGGGCGAGCGACGGGCCAACCTGGCGTCCTTCTGCCCTCACGGCGAACGCCCGCACCACCTGGACCGGCTTCCAACGGGTCCTGCGCCTGGTCTGGGAGGCAAACCCCCAACTTACCGTCGCACTGGCGCTGCTCAACCTCCTCCAGGGTGTGTTGCCGGCTGCACGGGTGTACCTGGCGAAGGTGTTGATCGACGACGTCGTCGCCGCCGTGTCTACCGGCGCGGGCATGGCGGCCCTGCCGCGCGTCGCGCTGCTGGTGGCCGCCCAATTCGGGGTGAGTGCCGTCTCCAATCTCGGTCAGACACTCGCCAATATCTCTCAGCAGCTCCTGCAGGAGCGAGTGGCGAACCGAGTGCAGCTCTTGCTCATGCGCCACGCCAACAGCCTGGACCTGATCTACTTCGAGCGCCCAGCCTTCTACGACCTGATCCAGCAGGTCCAGCGCGAGGCCGGGTTCCGCCCTACGGCCATGGTCCAGACCGCGTTCGGGGTGGTGCGCCAGCTCCTTACCTTCGGCTCCATGCTCGCACTGCTGGTGAACCTGGAGTGGTTCATCGCCGTTGCCGCGCTCCTCAGCCCCATCCCAGCCTTCATCTCTAATGCGCGGTACGGCTGGCAGGGCTACTTGATGTCGCGCCGCCAATCTCCACTCCGGCGGATGATGTCGTACCTGACGACCGTGCTCACGACGGACACGTTCAACAAGGAGCTCAAGCTGTTCACGCTGGGCGAGTTCTTCGTGACCCGCTTTCAGCAGCTCTTCGAGCGGTACTACGACGAAAACAAGCGCCTGGTCATCCGCCGCTACATGGCCGGCGCCATCTGGTCCATGCTGACGGTGGTTGCTAGTGGCGCCACGTTCTTGTACGTGGCGCTCCGCGCCCTCGCTGGACGCGTGACCGTCGGCGACCTCACCCTGTACGTGCAGGCCGCGGAAGGCGTGTCGCAGTCATTCGTGGGACTCCTCGGCGGTCTGCAGAGCATGTACGAGCATCAGCTCTACCTCAGCAGCCTCTTTGAGGTGCTGGACATGCAGCCGAATGTCGTCCGCCCCCCGCACCCGGTGCCGGTGCGGCGGCCGTTCCAGCAGGGGATCGAGTTCCGGCACGTGACGTACACGTACGAAGGCCATGAGAGACCGGCTCTCGAAGACCTCAGTTTCACCATCGCGACGGGTGAGACCGTAGCCGTCGTCGGACACAACGGTGCTGGCAAGACTACGCTGGTGAAAGTGCTGGCCCGCCTGTACGACGTCCACAGCGGGCAAATCCTTATTGACGGCCACGACGTTCGCGCATATGACCCGGACGAGCTGCGCAGCCAGTTCGGGGTCCTCTTCCAGGACTACGTCACGTATCAGCTCAGCGCCCGGGAGAACATCGGCGTCGGGCGCAGCGATGCCCTGGACGACCTCGACCGGGTGACAGCCGCGGCGGCGAAGAGTGGTGCTAGCGGCGTCATCGAGAAACTGCCCGAGGGCTATGAAACCGTGCTGGGAAAGTGGTTTGACGGCGGCGCTCAGCTCAGCGGCGGGGAATGGCAGAAGGTGGCACTCGGACGCGCGTTCATGCGCGACGCCCAGATCCTGATCCTGGACGAGCCCTCGGCAGCGCTGGATGCCGAGGCCGAGTTCGACCTGTTTACGCGCTTGAAGGACCTCACCAGTGGCCGCACGGCGATCTTCATCTCGCACCGGTTCTCCACGGTTCGACGTGCCGACCGCATCCTGGTGCTCGAACAGGGGCGGCTGATCGAACAGGGGACACACCAGGAGCTGATGCGGCTCGATGGCCGGTACGCCGAGCTCTTCAACCTCCAGGCAGCCTCGTACCGCTGACCTGCCGGCGATCCTCGCGGCCGCGAGCGCTCGTCGCCAGAAGGCGGGCTTCGAGCCGCGCACGACGGCGTTCCGTCTCCTGAATCGGGAAGGCGATGGGCTGCCAGGGCTTGCCGTCGACCACCTGGGGGAAGACCTCGTGCTCCACGCCTACTCGACCACAGCCGGCGCGATCGAGCCACGGCTCGCCGACCTGCTGGCCGAACAGCACCCGAGCGCCGCGCTGTACCTCAAGCGCCACCCCGCGGAAGCCGGTCGGGTGACGCTGGCCGATGCGCCGCGCCTCGCACCGGAAACCCCCATTCGCGGCCCGCGCCGTCCCGTAACGGTGGTGCGGGAGAACGGCCTCGCATACGTGGTGCGCATGGATCGCGGCCTCTCCTACGGCCTATTCCTGGACATGCGCGAGGTGCGGGCCTGGGTGCAATCAGTCGTGGTCGGCCGCGAGGTGCTGAACCTGTTTGCCTATACCTGCGCGTTTGGGGTCGCCGCGACGGCTGGCGGCGCGGCGCGCGTCTTGAACGTGGACCTCGCCCGTCCGTACCTTACCTGGGGCAAGGAGAACTACAAGGCGAACGGTTTTACGCCGGACCACCAGGATTTCGTGTTCGGCGACAGCTTCGATTGGCTGCGCCGGTTCGCCCGGCGCGGCCAGCGCTTCGGCCTGGTCATCGTGGACCCCCCCAGCTTCAGCCGAGGCCCATCGGGCACGTTCTCGGTGCAGCGTGACGCCGCGGCACTCGTCAGCTCGGCCGCCGCCGTAGTCGACCGGGCAGGTATCCTGCTTGTGGCCACCAACCACGCCGGAATGGCGGATACTGCGGTGGACCGAGCCATCCGTGAAGGGCTGCGCGCCGCTCACCGATCCGCCGAGATCCTGCGTTCGTGGCACGAGCCATCCATCGATTTCCCCCCTGCTCCCCGTGCGTCACCCTACCTGAAAGTACGGGCGCTCCAGTTGGACGGTCCTTTCGCGGGTGGCGCACACGGATAGACAGGCACCCCTCAAGCACCGCCGAAGACGAGTGTCCGGTACTCACTCCACCAACCCACGAGGCGCCCGAGCGCGTGAGATCCCATGACTGACTTCGCCGCGCATATCCGCGATATCCCCGATTTTCCCAAGAAGGGCATCGTCTTCAAGGACGTCACCACTCTCCTGAAGGACGGCCCGGTCTTTCGCGAAGCGATTGACCAGATGGTGACCGCCGTCCGCGGATTCCAGTTCGACCGCGTCGTCGGAATGGAGTCCCGAGGGTTCATTTTTGCCGCCCCTATCGCCCATCAGCTGGGCGTCGGCTTTGTCCCGGTGCGGAAGCTGGGCAAGCTGCCCGGTCCGACGATCTCTGCCGAGTATGATCTCGAATACGGATCAAACACCCTCGAAATCCACCAGGATGGAATTGATCAGGGGAGCCGGGTGCTGATCGTGGACGACCTGCTGGCGACGGGTGGAACCGTCTCGGCGACCATCGCGCTGATCGAGCGGCTGGGCGGGAGCGTGACCGCGGCAGCGTTCCTGGTGGAGCTCCAGTTTCTCCACGGTCGTGAGCGCCTCCGCGGCCGCGACGTGGTGTCGCTTGTGAAGTTCTGACCCATCGGTGAAGGCTCGCGTGTTCTCGGACGTGGATGGCGAGCACATGGAAGCGGCACTGGCGCTGGCTGAGCTGGCGCGGCTCATCGCGCCGCCGAACCCGTGGGTGGGTTGCGTGCTGGTTCGAGACGGACAGGTGGTTGGGGAGGGGCACACGCTGGAGCCGGGCTCAGCACATGCGGAAGTGAATGCCCTGGCCGCGGCGGGCGCCGCGGCACGGGGCGCGACGGCGTACACAACCCTCGAGCCGTGCAGCCACCATGGGCGAACGCCTCCATGCGTCGACGCGCTCGTTGGCGCGGGCGTCTCGCGCGTGGTCACGGCCATTTTTGACCCCGACCCGCGCGTCAGCGGGAATGGAGTCGCTCGTCTGCGCGACGCTGGTGTCGCGGTAGAGCACGGGCTCATGGCCCAGGAAGTCCGCCGCCAGTTGCGCCCATATCTGCATCAGCGCTCGACCGGCCGCGCCTTTGCGCTGCTGAAAGCCGCCGCCAGCCTGGACGGCAGGACGGCTGCCGCGGACGGCACGTCGCGCTGGATCACCGGGCCGGACGCGCGGCGGGACGCCCACCGCTTGCGGGCGGAGTCCGGCGCGGTGCTCGTGGGAGCGGGAACGGCACTCGCGGACCGCCCAAGCTTGACCGTTCGGCACGGACAGGCCAGACCCCCGCGGCCGCCGCTCCGGGTGCTCCTGGATAGCTCGGGCCGCGTGCCGGCCAGCGGAGCCTTGTTCGACCGGAGTCTCGCGCCGACACTCGTCTTCACGTCGGCCCGCTCGTCCGCCACGGCTCGGCACGCCTGGGAGGCGGCGGGCGCTGAGGTCTTCGTCGCCCCGGAGCGTGACGCCGGGGTGGACCTGGCGGTTGTCCTGCGCGCCCTCGCGGAGCGGGGGGTACTCCAGGTCCTCGTGGAAGGTGGCGCGTTTGTCCACGGTAGCTTCCTCCGCTCCGGATACGCCGACGGACTGGCGCTCTACGTCGGTAACGCGGTGCTGGGTGCCAGTGGTGCGCCTCTTTTCGCGGGCTTCGAGGTTGCGGGCATGGACCGTGCCCCCCGCTGGCGGGTGAGTGGAGCGGAGCGCATGCACGACGACGGGCGCGTTGACTCTGAGCCGGCCGCGGCCGCGCCTCCCCGGGAGTAGGGACTGATGTTCACCGGCATCGTCGAGGAGCTTGGCCGGATCCGTGGGGTCGATCCGCGCGCTGACGGCGCGCGCCTGACCATTGCTGCCCGTCGGGTGATCGAGGACGCAACGGTGGGCGCGTCTATCGCGGTCAACGGCGTGTGCCTCACCCTGGTGACACACGGTGAGGACTGGTGGACGGCCGACGCGGTCGCCGAGACGCTCCAGATCACGACACTCGGGCTCCTGAAGGCCGGCGATCGAGTGAACCTCGAACGGCCCGTCCGCCTCATGGACCGTCTGGGTGGCCACCTCGTCCAAGGGCACGTCGATGGCGTGGCAAACGTTGTCGACCGCGAGCCGCAAGGGGATGGCTCAACGTACTTCTGGCTGGAGCTGCCGGAGCGGCTGCGCCGCTACGTGGTGGAGAAGGGATCAATCACCGTGGACGGCGTGAGCCTCACGGTCGCGAGGGTGCGCCAGGATGGCCGGATCGCCATTGCCCTCATCCCCCACACCCAGGAAGTCACAACGCTCGGCCAGCGCTCGAAAGGCGACCGCGTCAACGTCGAAGTGGACGTGCTGGCGAAATACGTGGAGAGGCTCCTGGCTGGCTACGCTCCGCCTCGGCCGTGACGGCCTTCACGGCCTGGTCCCGCTAGCGTGAAAGCAGGAGGATTGCTTGCGAGCCCTGGTGGGCAGTACACCGGAAGCACCAGCCATGCACACGTTCGAAGGGCGGCGTAACGCCGCGGGTCTCCGGTTCGCCGTCGTCGTCAGCCGGTTCAACGAGTTCATTACCAAGCCGCTCCTGGAAGGTGCCCTCGACGCATTCCGCCGGCACGGGGGGGCCGATGAAGATGTCACCATCGTGTGGGTTCCTGGCGCCTTCGAGCAGCCGCTCGTGGCAAAGCGGCTCGCCGAGTCTGGTTCGTTCGACGCAGTGGTGTGCCTGGGAGCGGTCATCCGCGGCGCTACCGCGCACTTCGACCTTGTCGCGGGCCAGTCCGCCAGTGGAATCGCCAGCGCTGCGTTGGATACGGGCGTTCCCATCATGAACGGAATACTCACCACAGACACCATTGAACAGGCGATCGAGCGTACCGGCACCAAGGCCGGCAATAAGGGCTTCGACGTTGCGGTGGCTGCCGTGGAAATGGCCGACGTGCTCCGCCAGATTCCCGCGGCGCAAGGCGGCACGAAGCCGTAGGTACGCGCAGCTATACTCCGCCGCGGCCGCGAGAGCACCTGCACTGTGGCAGGCTCCCCGACATGATGCTGACCGGGGCCACCAGGCCCGTAAGCACTCTGTGCTTCATCGTGAGAAATGCGTGCGTCGCACGTGCAGTCAGTTCTGTAGAAACATGCCAAACTCGCGTGTACGTGCTATAGCGGCGAGACAGTCCGCCCGGAGCTCCCCCCACCGTGTCATTTCCCCCACTCCTTCAGCCTGAGCGCCTCGCCGAGGTTGGCGTGTTCGGCGGGTCAGGCTTTTATAGCCTTCTGGAAGGCGAGACGCGGCAGGTCTCGGTTCAGACACCGTACGGTGCCCCAAGCGACGCTTTCACCGTGGGTGGTATCGGCGGCGTGCGGGTGGCGTTTTTACCCCGCCACGGGACCCACCATCGCATCCCGCCGCACGCCATCAACTACCGCGCCAACCTGTGGGCTATGGCAAGTCTGGGTGTGACCCGTGTGATTGCCCCCAGCGCGGCAGGCAGTCTCCAGTCAGACGTTCGCCCCGGGGACTTCGTGATCTGCGATCAGTTGGTGGATCGCACCTACTGTCGAGAACAGACCTTCTACGACGGTCCTCGCGTCACCCACATCTCGTTCGCCGACCCGTACTGTCCTGATCTTCGGCAGCACGCGGTCGGAGCCGCCCGCGGCCAGGGAGTGACCGTTCACGACCGCGGCACCGTGGTTGTGGTCCAGGGCCCCCGCTTCTCGACACGCGCGGAAAGCCGCTGGTACTCCAACCAGGGCTGGCAGGTCATCAACATGACGCAATACCCGGAAGCGGCGCTGGCGCGCGAGCTGGAACTGTGTTATGTCAACATCTCGCTCATCACCGATTACGACGCGGGGCTCGAAGGGGTGGCAGACATTGAGCCCGTAACCGTCGACGAGGTCGTGCGCGTCATGCGCCGCAACAACGATCGCGTGCGACAGGTCATCCATAATCTCGTACCGCTGATCGCCACACGCGAGCGCACCTGCCCGTGCGCCTCCGCGTTGCAGTACGCGGTCGTCAGCTAAGCACGTCGTGCTGATAAGGACGAAGGTGCTCACTGCGGGCCAGCCGGCCGCCATGGCCCGCGCGGATGCGCTGGAGTTGAACACGAAGTACTCGCCGCCGGGTCTCGGACAGGGCCGGGCCCAGGCGCCGGGCGGCGTACGGACGGCCGCCGCGAATGCGAGCCAGCAGGTCCCAAGGGAGGAGGCCCCATGACCGTCCTGGTCGTTGGGTCGGTCGGCATCGACGACGTACAGACCCCATTCGGCACGGCCCAGGGCGTACTCGGCGGCGCCGCGTCCTACTTTGCGCTCGCGGCGAGCCCTTTCACGGACGTGCAGTTGGTCGGGATCGTCGGCGACGATTTCCCGCGCGAGCACGTGGACCTGCTGCGGGCCCACCGGGTGGACCTGGCCGGCCTGCAGACAGTCCCGGGGGGCGCGACGTTCCGCTGGGCCGGCAAGTACGAATTCGACCTGAACGTCGCCCACACCCTGGATACGCGGCTCAACGTGTTCACTGACTTCCAGCCGCGACTGCCGGAGCACTTCCGCGATACGGAGTTCGTGTACCTGGCCAACATCCAACCTGGCCTCCAGTTGGACGTGCTGAGCCAGATCCACCACCCTCGGTTTGTAGGGCTGGATTCCATGAACTTCTGGATCGGAAATCCAGAAACCCGGGCCACGCTGAGCCAGGTGATTGCGCGCGTCAACGCGGTCTTCATGAACGATGCTGAGATCCGCCAGTACACCGGCACCTACCACCTTCTGGAAGCCGCGCGACAGGTCCTCTCCGAAGGACCCGACGTGGTCCTCATCAAAAAAGGCGAGCACGGGGCGGTGGCCGTGTCGGAAGCCGGTGTCTTCGTGGCCGCCGCCTTCCCGCTTGAAGCGGTGAAGGACCCAACGGGCGCGGGCGACTCCTTTGCAGGCGGCTTCATGGGCTCCCTGGCACAGAGCGGTGACACCTCGTGGGCGGGCATTCGTCGCGCCATGGCGTACGGCAGTGTCGTGGCAAGCTTCGCGGTTGAGGATTTCAGCGTGGACCGCTTGCGCACCCTGGACGGCGGGCAGATCGCGGAGCGCTACCAGCTCCTCCGAGAGTGCACGGTGCTCGAGCCCCACCAGGCCGCCGCCGCGTGAGGTTCTGATCGGCGCGGGACACGTCGTCCGGGCCATGCACGCGCGGCTCAGGCGGCATAATCCCTCACACTGAACGACGAAACAAGAGGCATTCGAGGGCTACGCCGTGGCGTAGCCCGAGAGCAAGGAGCAACAACCGACCGATGAGTACACCGACGGCCAGCGCGACGGCGCACGACGTGAAGGACCTGGGGCTCGTGGAGAAGGGCCTGGCCCGCATTCGCTGGGCGGGTGCTCAGATGCCTGTGCTGGCGCGCATTCGGCAGCAGTTTGCGCAGGACAAGCCTCTCCAGGGGCTGCGCCTGGGCGCCTGCCTACACGTCACCACGGAGACCGCGAACCTGTTGCTCGCCCTGCAAGCCGCGGGCGCCCAGGTGGCGGTGTGTGCCTCCAATCCGCTCTCTACCCAGGACGACGTGGCCGCGGCCCTCGCTGGCGAGTTCGGTATCCCCACCTTCGCCATCAAGGGCGAGGATGAAGCGACGTACTACCGCCACATCGAGGCGGTGCTCGCCACTCATCCGCAGCTCACCATGGACGACGGCTGCGACCTCGTGAACGTGCTCCACACGAAGCACGCAGGGCAACTGCCCGACGTGATCGGCGGCACCGAGGAAACCACCACGGGCGTGGTCCGCCTGCGGGCGATGGCGAAGGATGGTGCGCTGAAGTTCCCCGTGGTGGCCGTCAACGAGGCGCTCACCAAGCACATGTTTGACAACCGCTACGGCACCGGCCAGAGCACGCTCGATGGCCTGATCCGGGCCACGAACATCCTGCTGGCCGGTCGCACGATCGTGGTCTGTGGGTACGGCTGGTGCGGACGCGGCCTGGCGCAGCGGGCGCATGGCATGGGCGCCCACGTCGTCGTCACCGAGGTCGACCCTACCCGAGCGCTCGAAGCGTTGATGGACGGCTACCGCGTCATGCCACTCACCGACGCGGCCAGGATCGCGGATGTGATCCTGACGGTGACGGGCGACGTGAACGTGGTGGATGCCGCGCACTTCGCGGTCATGAAGGACGGCTGTATCGTCGGCAATAGCGGCCACTTCAACGACGAGATCAACATTCCCGCCCTCGAGCGCATGACGAAGAGCCGTCGCATTGCGCGGGAATTCGTGGAGGAGTTCAACCTCGATGATGGGCGCCGCGTCTACCTGCTCGCGGATGGGCGGCTCCTCAATCTCGCCGCCGCCGAAGGCCACCCGGCGGCTGTCATGGACATGAGCTTCGCCAACCAGGCACTCGCCGCCGTGTGGGTCGCCCAGGAGCACACGCGCCTCGAGCCGACGGTCTACGATGTGCCGCTGGCGATCGACCGCGAGGTCGCCCGCCTCAAGCTAGAGAGCCTGGGCGTGACCATCGACACGCTCAGCGCCGAGCAGGAAACGTACTTGTCATCTTGGAACACGGGAACGTAGGACGAGTTGTCAGTGGTCAGGAGACGAAGAGTCCCGGACAACTAACAACTCACAACTCATAACTGACAACTGATCACTGACAACTAGGATCCCATGAGCACTACTTTTCAACGCAGCGCGAAGCTGCTCTTCACGTCCGAGAGTGTGACCGAGGGGCACCCTGACAAGATCTGCGACCAGATCTCGGATGCCGTACTGGATTGGGCCCTCGGCCAGACGCCCGCCGCCCGAGTCGCCTGTGAGAGCGGCATCAAGGCCGACGAGCACCGCTCCTGGGCCGCGGTCTTCGGCGAGGTCACGCCCGCGGTCCCTGACGAGGTCGTGGACCGCCTCGTACGGCGCGTGCTGACCCGCATCGGGTACACCGACGCCGCCACGGGCTTTGACCTGGCGAACGCGCAGATTGTGTCGGTCCTCTCCCGCCAGAGCGTAGACATCGCCTTGGGCGTGGACCAGGCGCTGGAAGCGAAGCAGGGCAACCTCAGCGACGACCTGGATACCGGCGCCGGCGACCAGGGCATGATGTTCGGCTTCGCCTGCGACGAAACGCCCGAGCTCATGCCCATGCCCCTGGCACTGGCGCATCGTTTGACGCGCCGGCTGGCGCAAGTGCGGCACGATGGCACGCTGCCCTGGCTGCGGCCCGACGGCAAGAGCCAGGTCACGGTGGAGTACCGCCACGGCGCACCCGTGCGCGTGGACACCGTGGTCATTAGCACCCAGCATGCCCACGACATCTCGCAGATAGAGATCAGTGAAGCGGTGCGCCGCGTGGTCATCGACCCCGTACTGGACGAGGTGGGCGCGCACCGCTCGACCAGCTTGCGCGACGAGCACACCCGGTACCTGATCAACCCCACCGGCCGGTTCGTGATCGGCGGCCCCTGGGGCGATTCGGGCCTGACGGGCCGGAAGATTATCGTCGACAGCTACGGCGGCATGGCCCGCCACGGCGGCGGCGCTTTCAGCGGCAAGGATCCGACCAAGGTGGACCGCTCGGCCGCGTACGCCGCGCGGTGGGTGGCCAAAACCGTGGTGGCAGCCGGCCTGGCGAGCCGCTGCGAGGTGCAGCTCGCGTATGCCATTGGCGTGGCAAGGCCCGTGAGTGTCAACGTGGAGACGTTTGGCACCGAGCGCGGCGGGATTGGTCCGGAGGACATTCAGCGGGGGATCGAGCAGACGTTCGACCTGCGGCCGTCCGCGATTATCGCGGCCCTCGACCTGCGGAGGCCTATCTACGAGGCAACTGCCGCATACGGCCACTTTGGGCGGCTGGATCTGGACCTGCCGTGGGAACGCACCGATCGCGCGGCCGCCCTGGATGCAGCCGTGGCCGCCGTGCCGGCGCGGGCCTGAGTACGAGCAGGCCCTGCATGTGGTGTGCTGGTCTTCAACTGGTACGTACGTGCCAACGGCCACACGAACCGGTTCCACTCGGGTGCTCACCGGCTGCGCCCTCAGCCTCGGGTGCCCGGGTGGAACCGGTGCTGAGCACCCCTGGTGGCCGTACCGCTGCCAGCCCGTCCAGTCCACCTCATGAGCTTCATTCGCCAGTACCGTGCGAGCACTGGTAACGGGCGCCACTGGCTTCGTCGGATCGCATCTCGTCGAGACGCTGCTTCGACGGGGCGACGACGTATATGCCCTCGACCGGCGCGCCCAGGGTCGCCAGGACAACCGCGGCGTTCACCTCTTCGGAGCCGATCTCCTGGATGCAGGGGCGGTTGACTCCGTCGTTCAGGAAGCGCGGCCGGCCGCCGTTTACCACCTCGCCGCGCAGTCGTCGACGGCCGACAGCCTGGCGGACCCGTGGGCAACCATCGAGACGAACCTGCGCGGACAGATCAACCTCTTCGATGCCGTCCTCCAGAGTGGTTGTGAGTCGCGCATTCTCGTGGCCTGTTCGAGTGACGAGTACGGGGCCGTCGCGCCGGAGGACGTTCCCACCGACGAGCGCGCACCGCTGCGGCCCACCTCACCCTACGCCGTGTCGAAGGTTGGCCAGGACGCAATCGCCTTCCAGTACTTCGCGCAATACGGTCTGAAGACCATTCGCGTCCGTGCGTTCAGCCACACCGGCCCCGGCCATGATGAGCGGTTCGTCCTGCCCAGCTTTGCCAAGCAGGTCGCCGAGATCGAGGCTGGCACGATGGAGCCGCGGCTTCGCGTGGGCAACCTCGACGTGGAACGTGATTTCACCGATGTCCGGGACATGGTGGAGGCCTACTGCCTGGCGCTGGAGAAGGGCGTCCCCGGCGACGTTTACAATGTTGGGCAGGGGGTCGCGATTGCGCTCCGCTCAGTCGTCTCGGACCTGGTGGCGTTGAGTCGCGTCCCTATAGACATCGTGGTGGATTCCGCCCGACTGCGGCCGTCAGACGTGCCGCGACAGCAAGCGAACACGGCAAAATTCCGTGCGCTCACGGGGTGGAAGCCACGCATTCCCTGGAGCGCCACGCTGTTTGACACCCTGGAGTTCTGGCGGGCACGCGTACGCGCGACGACCCACACCGCCGTCTCCTGACTGAATCCTGGAGACTCGTCCTGTGCGCGTACTGATTACTGGCATCACCGGAATGGCGGGAAGCCACCTCGCCGAGTACCTCGTCGATCACCATCCGGAGGTAGAGGTGTTCGGAACGTTCCGCTGGCGAAGCAAGCTCGACAACTTGGATGCGCTGTTCAACCGCGGCAAGCTGAACATCCTCGACGAAGGTCAACGTGTGACAAGCGAGGCCAGCCTGACGGGCCTGCTGCAGCGCGACAAGGTCACGGTCGTCGATTGTGAGCTCCAGGACGCCTCTGCCGTGCGAGGCGTCATACGCGCCATTCGCCCGGACCGGATCTTCCACCTGGCAGCCCAGTCGTTCGTCCCTACCTCGTGGACCGCCCCGGCGGCGACGCTCACGAACAATAGCATCAGCCAGGTCAACATTTTCGAGGCGATCCGTGATGCCGGGATCGACCCCGTCATCCATGTCGCCGGCTCCAGCGAGGAGTACGGGATGGTGTACGAGGACGAGGCGCCCATCAAAGAGACGAACCCGTTGCGGCCGCTCAGCCCGTACGCCGTAAGCAAGGTCACCCAGGAGATGCTGGCCACGCAGTATTTCCAGAGCTACGGACTCAAGACCATCACGACCCGCGGCTTCAACCACACCGGGCCCCGCCGCGGACAGGTTTTCGTCACCTCATCCTTTGCCAAGCAGATCGCGCAGATCGAGGCTGGCTACCAGGAGCCCGTGATCTACGTGGGCGACCTGAAGTCTCGACGCGACTGGACGGACGTCCGCGACATGGTCCGCGGCTACTGGATGGCCACCGAGCATTGCGAGCCCGGGGGGGTCTACAACATCGGCGCGGGCCGCTGCTACGAAGTGGGCGAGATGCTGGACATGCTCCTCGCGCATGCGCAGCAGGGCATTAGGGTGGAGCCGCATCCCACGCGTATGCGGCCCAGCGACGTGCGCCTGTTGTGGGCGAACGTGGACCGCTTCAGCGCCGCGACGGGTTGGGAGACCAGCATTCCCTTCGAAACCACCCTCCGTGACCTGTTGGACTACTGGCGCGAGCGCGTCCACACTCTCCACCCCCGGCCGGCACCAGTTGACGGCGGGAGATAGGAACGAACAGCATGCCCACGACGATCCAGTTCGGTACAGACGGCTGGCGGGCCCTCATTGCCGAGGACTACACGTTTGACAACGTGCGCATCGCGGCCCAGGCGACGGCGCAAGCCTTCATCCAGGAAGGGAAAGCCGAGCGCCGGATCGTCGTCGGATTCGACACCCGCTTTGCGTCGGACCGCTTCGCCCGGGCGGTGGTCGAGGTACTCGCGGCAAACGGCGTGAAGGTGCTGCTGTCTGATCGGTTTCAGCCGACGCCCGTCATCTCCTACTCCGTCATCGACAAGGAGGCTGGCGGCGCGATCATCATTACGTCGAGCCACAATCCGGCGTCCTACAACGGATTCAAGGTTAAGTCAGACGTCGGCGCCTCCGCGTCGCCGGAGCTCGTCGCGGTCATCGAACAGCAGATCGAGGCCATTGAGGCAGCCGGCGGGCTATCCGCCGTCAGGCGCATGCCCTTCGCTGAAGCGGTGGCCAAGGGCCTTGTTGAAGCGTTTGATGCCACGCCCGCCTACGACGCGCAGATCGCGCGCCTGGTGGACCTCCCGCGCCTTCGCGACGCCGGGTTCAACGTCGTGGCCGACGCGATGTTTGGCACCGGCATGGGCTACTTCAAGCGGCTACTCGCCGGGGGCAGGACCACTGTTCACGAGATCCGTGCCGAGATAAACCCATCGTTTCCGGGGATCGCACCTGAGCCGATCCGGCCGCACATCGACGAGCTGAGCCGGGTGGTGCGGGAGATGGGTGCCGACGTGGGCCTCGCCACCGACGGCGACTCCGATCGCATCGGCGCCGTGACCGGCGATGGCACGTTTGTCAACCAGCACCAGGTGTTCGGGCTGCTGCTGTTGTACCTGATGGATCAGCGGGGGCTGCGCGGCCCGGCCGTGCGATCCGTCACCATGACCAGCATGGGCGACGCCTACGCCCAGAGGCTGGGGCAGGAAGTCATCGAGACCGCCGTTGGATTCAAGTTCGTCGGCAATACCATGGTCGAGCGAAACGCGGTCGTCGGAGGAGAAGAGAGTGGCGGGTTCGGATTCAGCGGGCACATCCCTGAACGCGACGCAATCGTGGCCGGCCTGTACCTGCTGGACCTGATGGTGCGCCTAGGTACCCCGATGAGCGGCGCCATGGACTACCTGCGCCAGCAGTTGGGTGACTGGTACTACCATCGCGTCGACGTGAGCTTCCCCCCGGACCAGCGCCAGGCGATCCTGGAGCGCGTGGGGGCGGCCCGTCCAAACGAGCTCTCCGGATCTCCCGTCGCATCGGTAGGCACGAAAGATGGCTACAAGTTCTACGCGCAGGACGGAAGCTGGCTGCTCATCCGCTTCTCAGGTACCGAGCCGCTGCTCCGCATCTACACCGAGACGACCAGCCAGGAGCGGGTCGCGAGAATTCTCGATCAGGGGCGGAGGATCGCCGGCGTCTGAACGTCAGGCGGCGCGGAAGCTGGTGATCGCGACCGCTCCGCGGCTGACCGCGCGGCATACCTCTTGCGCCCAGGCGGCCGGTATGACTGGCATCACGAACCGCCCCGAGGGCGAAGAGGAACGCCGCCAGGCGAAGACGCAGGCCAAGAAGGAGTCTCTGCTGCCGCCGCCTATGGCAGGCGCCAAGAACGAGATTCCGGGCAAGAACCGGAGCGACGCCGCGGACGATCCCGGGCGCACGGTGGAAACAGGCGCGGGCCGGGGGACAGACCACATCGGTCACTGATCTCGAGCTCCTGGAGAGCCATGCTGGCTCGTAGAATCGAGCCAGCATGGCTGTTCGTCCAATTCTCGTCGTCGGGAACCCCGTCCTCCGCCAGAAGGCCCGGAAAGTCTCTCAATTCGACAGGTCCATCCAGAAGCTGGTCGAGGACATGATCGAAACCATGCGGGCCGCGCCTGGGGTCGGGCTAGCCGCGCCGCAGGTGGGGGTGCCGCTGCGACTGGCCGTGATCGAGGTTGACGAAGAGGTGACGGTGATCGCCAATCCCGAGATCGTCAAGCGAACGGGCGAGTACGAGCCGGATGAGGGGTGCCTCTCGGTCCCCGGCTTCTGGGGGCACGTGACGCGGGCCGAGAAGGTCACCGTCAAGGCGAAGGATCGGACCGGCAAGGACTTTCGCCTCAACGCCGAGGGGTTGCTAGCGCAGGCCCTCCAGCACGAGATCGACCATCTGGACGGCATGCTGTACATCGACCACCCCGGGGTGGTCGACGAGCTGAAGCGCACTGAGCCCGTGCGACGACGTGAGGCCGTCCAGGAGGAGGCCGCGGGGAATGGGGAGCCGCGCGTGCGACAGGGCCGCCGGCCGCGCCGCACCCCGCCACCGCCTGATGCCGTGCCGGCTGATGAACCCGAGCTATCCCCTGAGGCGATCGGGTAACGAGCCGGCGCGCTGACGTGCCACAGTCGGCGCCGCGGTGCCCGCGGGCTGCTCATTCAGCGGCGCTTCGCTCTGGGTTTGTTTGTATAACCAGCGGACTATGAAACGGCTCATCTTCATCCTGGTGCTGGCCGTGCTCGCCGCCGCCGTCGTCTGGCCTCAGAAGCCGGGCAACTACATCCCCGGCGGCGACGCGCTTCCCGGCAGCCCAGGGGTCCGCATCGGAAGTTTCGTCCGCCAGGGCGCCCGGCTGGGCCTGGACCTCCAGGGCGGGACCCAGTTGACCTTGCAAGCAGACATGAGCAAGGTCGATCCATCCACCCGCGACACCGCGCTCAAAGGCGTGCTGAGTGTCCTGGAGCGGCGCATCAACGCCTATGGCGTAGCCGAGCCACAGATTCAAACTCGCGGTACCGATCGCATCATCGTTCAGCTCCCCGGTGTTCGCAACATCGAGGAGGCGAAGCAGCTGGTGGGACGAACGGCGCAGCTCCAGTTCAAGGAGCAGGGGCCCAACGGCCAGTGGGTGAATGCCACCGGCGTCATCAACGGAGAGACCCGCGAGCTGACGGGGCGCTACCTGATCGCCGGTCGGCAGCAAGTCACCTTTCAGGGGCGCGGGGGCCTTCCAGAGGTTGCCTTTGAATTCAACGCCGAGGGTGCCGAGCTCTTCCAGCAGATTTCGAGCCGATTGATTGGCAGGCCGCTGGGGATCTTTCTGGATCAGGACCTCGTCTCGGCGCCCACCGTGAACGCGGTAATCTCCTCGAACGGCGTGATCACGGGGCTGTCCCTGGAAGAGGCGCGCCTCCTTGCTATCCAGTTGAACGCGGGTGCGCTCCCGGTCCCGGTGAGCATCGAGGAGGAGCGCACCGTGGATGCAACGCTCGGCGCTGATTCGGTCCGCAAGAGCATCCTTGCGGGTGAGCTGGCGTTCCTCGTGGTCGGGCTCTTCATGCTGATTTACTACCGGCTCCCGGGGCTCGCCGCGGTCGGCGCGCTGATCGTGTACGGCCTGATCAGCCTCGCCACGTTCAAGCTCGTGCCAATCACCCTCACCCTCGCCGGCATTGCCGGCTTCATTCTGTCGCTGGGGATGGCGGTTGACGCCAACATCCTGATCTTCGAGCGTATGAAGGAAGAGCTCCGCTCGGGCAAGTCACTGGCCGCGGCCATACACGCGGGCGAAGACCGCGCCTGGCCATCCATCCGTGACTCGAATTCGTCCACGCTCATCACGTGCCTGGTGCTGTACGTGTTTGGCTACCAGTTTGGGGCCACCATCATCATGGGCTTCGCGCTGGTTCTTGGTATCGGCGTGGTGATCTCGCTGTTCTCAGCCATCTTCGTGACCAGGACGTTTTTGGACCTGGTCCTGAGCCAGCGCTGGGCGCACCGGTCGGGTCTCTTTGGCATGGACATCCAGCACTCGCTCGCCGAGCCTCGGACCCGGCGAGGCTCGACCGCCCCGTTGAGTGCCCGAGGTTAGGGAAGAAGCCGCCAGTGTTCAACTTCGTCCGCAACCGTCGGAACTTCTACGCGATCTCGCTGCTGGTGATGATCCCGGGCCTGATCTCGCTCGTCCTGCCGGGCGGTCTCCGCCCGGGCATCGACTTCACCAGCGGCACGCTGATGACGATCCGTTTCGAGCAGCCGGTGGATCAGCAAGAGCTTCGGGATGCCTTCGCCACGCTCGGGCACGGCGAGGCCGTCGTCCAGCGCTCCGGGGACAACACCTTCGTCGTACGCAGCCGTCCATTCGCGCAGGCCCAGCAGGGTGATACCCCCGAGTCGGTGCAGGTCTCGGAGCGGCAGACCGTGCAGGATGCCCTTGCCGGGCGGTTCGGCCCGACCGAGATCCTGAACCTCGACCAGGTCTCGGCCACAATTGCCGAAGAAATCGTCCGCTACGCCGTCGTGGCGGTCGCCGTTGCCTCGGCCTTCATCCTCTTCTATCTAGCCTGGGCCTTCCGCAAGGTGCAGTTCCCCTGGCGCTACGGCTCAACCGCGGTGATCGCCCTGGTCCACGATGCGGTGGTCGTCCTCGGCGTCTTTTCCATCCTTGGGCGCGTGTTCCCCATCGAGCTCGAGGCAACCTTCATCGTGGCAGTACTCACGGTCATCGGGTTCTCCGTGCACGACACCATCGTGGTGTTTGACCGCATCCGGGAAAATTTCATCCGCCACCAGGGCGAGAGCCTGGAAGACGTGGTGAATCACAGCCTGATGCAAACTATCGGTCGCTCCCTGAACACGTCCCTGACCGTCATCCTGACGCTGACGGTGCTGCTGCTCTTCGGCGGCGTCACCATTCGGACGTTCGTGCTGGCACTGCTGGTAGGGATCACCACCGGGACGTATTCCTCGATCTTCGTGGCAAGCATGCTCCTGGTGAGCTGGCACAACGGCGAGATCGAACGGCTGTTCTTCTGGCGGCGGAGCCGCTCCCCGGCGCTGCCTGCCGCGGCGGCTTGACCGAGAACGCTCTGGCGCCCGTCGGCCGGGCTACGGCCTGTTGGACGTTACAGCAGCTCGAGCGCGCCGTCCGACTGCAAGCGCTTGACGATGAGCTTCACATCCTGGGTACGGCCGCGGTCGCACACGAACACCACGTCGGGCGTCTCAACCACCACTAAGTCCTCGACGCCCACGGTGGCGACTGTGCGACTCGCCGAATAGACGAGCGTTCCCGTCGTGTCTACCGCCAGGTGCCTGCCCGGGCCAGCCGATGCGTTCCCTGCCTCGTCCTTGGCAAGCACGTCCCAGAGCTCAGACCACGACCCGATGTCACTCCAGCGGAAGGTGGCCGGCAGCGTCGCCACGTTCGGCGCATTTTCGAGGATCCCATTGTCAATGGTCTCCTTCGGGGCACTGGGATACACCTCTTCGATTCGCTCGAGAGGGACGGATGTGAGCACCTGGTAGATCTCCGGCTGCAGGGTACGGAACGCCGCGAGAATCGCGTCGTTCCGCCACACGAAGACCCCGGGGTTCCACAGGTACTCGCCGCTCTGGACGTAGCGTCGGGCGGTCTCCAGGTCCGGCTTCTCCACGAACCGCTCCACTCGATGGAGTGGATATCCCTGGACGTCGCGCAGGTGCTCGGCTTGATGGATGTACCCATACCCGGTGGCCGGGTACTGCGGTCGTAAGCCCGTGGTGACGAGGTACGCGCCACCTGAAGCCGCCTCGAGCGCGGCGGACAGTGTGCGGCGAAACTCGTCGTCATCCAGGATGAACGCGTCGGCGTGCAGCGAGGCCCAGGTTGCGCCGGGCGCTCGGGACTGAATGTGGAGCGCACCCAGGAGCAATGCCGCCGCCGTGTTGCGGCGGGTCGCCTCGACCACGATGTTCTCACGCGGGATCTCCGGCAACTGGGCGTGGAGATCCTCCGAGTGCGACCGTTCCGTGATGACCAGGATGCGCTCCGCCGGCACGAGCGGCAGCACGCGATCGACGGTCTGCTGGATGAGGCTGCGCTGGCTGACCAGGCTGAGCAGTTGCTTGGGACGGTGGCCGCGGCTGAGCGGCCAGAGGCGGGTTCCCTCACCCCCGGCCAGGATGGCGACGTACGCGCCGTCTGGTGCCCGGGGCTCAGCCACCGACCTGTTCCTGGAAGTACGAATAGGTCTCCGCCAGGCCCTGTCGCAGCGCCATGCGCGGGGACCAGCCAAGCTCTCGCGATGCCAAAGACGGGTTCAGCGCGATGCGCTGGACGTCGCCCTGGCGAGCCTGGCCGTAGCTCGGTGGGCGGCTGTAGCCCGCGATCTCCGCCAGGAGGTCGAAGATTTCCTGGATCGTCGTCTCGATGCCTGTGCCTATGTTCACCGCCGCGCCCGCGCCACGCTGGAGGGCTGCCACGCTGGCATCGGCGCAGTCTCCGACATACACGAAGTCTCGGCTCTGTTGGCCGGTGCCATCAATGGTGACGGGCTGGCCCGCTGCCATTCGGGTCGCGAAGACCGCAATGACCGCGCCCTCCTCTCGAATGCCCTGTCGCGGTCCATAGACGTTCGCGTACCGAACAACGCTGTATTCCAGGCCGAAGGTGCGCTGGTACACCCCCAGCCACGCCTCAAGGGCCTGCTTGCTGGCGCCGTACGGCGAGAGGGGTCGAACGGGCGCGTCCTCGGCCAGCGGGATACACGCGGGATCAGGCTCGCCATACATGGCGCCGCCCGACGAGGCGTAGATGAACTTACTGACGCCGACCTGCGCCGACTGCTTGAGCAGGTTGAGCCCGCCCAGGACGTTGACGCTGGCATCATAAACGGGGTCTGCCACGGAGGCTGGCACATTGGCCTGCGCGGCGTGATGGTTCACCACGTTGGGACGGAAATCCGTGAAGACGCCCTCCAGCGCTGCATCACGGATATCCACCGTGTACAGCTTCACGCCTGCCGGCACGTTAGCGCGTGAGCCAGTTACCAGGTTGTCGACGACTGCGACCTCGTGGCCCAGCGCAAGATACCGATCGACGACGTGTGAACCAATGAAGCCGGCTCCGCCGGTGACGAGAATCCGCACCGGCGCAGGATAGCCGAAGCGTGTCCGTCCACTTCGCCCAAGCGAGTGGACCCTCCTGTGGCATGTTTCTACGACACTCTCGGCACTCGCTGAGCGTGCTCTACGACGAGCACCAGGTGGTTAGGCGGCGAGTCGCGGCGCGCTCGGCTCCACGTCCACATCCGTGGCTGCCTCGAGCGGCAGTTGCTCGCCTGCCTGGACCACGGATGCCGCCACGAAATCGCGGAACAGCGGGTGCGGGCGGTTGGGCCGGCTCTTGAACTCGGGATGGAACTGGCTGCCGACCATGAACGGGTGGTCGCGCACCTCCGCGACCTCTACCAGGCGCCCATCCGGTGACGTGCCCGAGAACACCAGTCCGCGCGCCTGGAGCGGCTCGCGGAAATCATTGTTAAACTCATACCGATGGCGGTGCCGCTCGAACACGATCGTGGCGCCGTACGCCGCCGAAGCGCGGGTCCCCGGGTGCACCGCGCACGGGTAGACACCTAGCCGCATCGTGGCCCCCTTGTCCTCGACGTCGCGCTGCTCCGGCAGCAGGTCTATCACGGGGTATTTCGTAAAGAGATCAAACTCAGTTGAGTTCGCATCTTCGGTCCCGAACGCGAAACGCGCGAACTCGATGCACAGTACCTGCATGCCGAGACAGAGGCCAAGGTACGGGATGCCGTGCTCACGGGCGAAGCGGGCCGCGCGGATCTTGCCCTCAACACCGCGGTAGCCGAACCCGCCCGGCACCACGATCCCGTGCAGGCCTTCGAGCGCATGCTCCCACTCATCCAGCCGTTCCAGCTCCTGGGCGTCGATGAACCGCAGGCTGAGCTTGCGGTGGTGCGCCCAGGCGGCGTGGCTTAACGACTCGCGGACCGAGATGTAGGCATCCTCGAGGCCCACGTACTTGCCAACGATGCCAATGACAACTTCCTCTTTCACCGTCCGGGACCGCTCAACCAGGCCTTCCCACGCGCGCAGATCCGATGGCTGGCACTCGAGCCGCAGGCGCTCCACGACGAAGTCGCCGAGCCCCTGGCGCTCCAGGACAAGCGGCACGTCGTAGATGGTGTCCGACGTCTCCAGCGGGATGACCGCGCGGCGATCAACATCGCAGAACAGCGCGATCTTGTCACGGATGTCGTCCGGCACCGGGTAATCGGAGCGGGTACAGATCACGTCCGGCTGGATCCCGATGGAGCGCAGCTCCTTGACGCTGTGCTGGGTCGGCTTCGTCTTCAGCTCCCGTGTCGCGCCGACGTGCGGCAGCAGGGTAACGTGGACGAACAGCACGCGCTCCGAGCCCAGCTCGCGGTGCATCTGCCGCAACGCTTCCAGGAACGGCAGGCATTCGATGTCGCCCACCGTGCCGCCCACTTCTGCGATCACCACCTGTGCGCCGGTTTGGCGGGCGGCCCGGCCAATACGATCCTTGATCTCATTGGTGATGTGCGGCACGACCTGGATGGTGCCCCCCAGAAAATCACCGCGCCGCTCTCGGCCGATGACGGACGAGTAGACAGCGCCCGTGGTGAGGTTGGAGGCGCGCGTCAGGTTCTCGTCGATGAACCGTTCGTAGTGGCCCAGGTCAAGGTCTGTCTCGGCCCCATCCTCCGTGACGAACACCTCGCCGTGCTGGTACGGCGACATGGTTCCGGGATCGACGTTGATATACGGGTCCAGCTTCACGATGCACACTGAGACGCCCCGCGCCTTCAGCAGGCGCCCAATGGACGCTACCGTGATGCCCTTGCCGACCGACGAGACGACCCCGCCCGAGACGAAAATGTACCGAGTGTCCGCGCCTTGCACGGACCTAGACCCTACGCGCTGGGCGCGGAATCTTCAATGCCGAAGTCTCGAATTCGCGAGGTTGGGTGCCGGCCGGCGCGCTCCGGTCGCATGCCATCGCTTTCATGGCTCAGCCCAGGTGTGCCATGAACCTACACAGGTCCACCCGAAAGCAGCGCCGCCCCACAGCGCGAGACCCCTGGGTGCGCGGGCGTCCCCGCCCGCAACGTCGCCCGCGTCGGACGGGCCAGAGGCCCGCGCACCCAGACGAGGTGGCGAACAACCTTGCCTGAAACCAAATCCTCACGTCCGCCCCTGGAAGAACCTATCGGTCCAGGTGCCTTGCCGCTCCGATGGCTGCCACAAAATGAACGGCGGATGGACCGTCGCCCGCACCTGCCGGCCGGCGCTGTCCGCGAACCACGTGATCGGGTGAGCTCGAACTGCGCCCCCAACCGGCTCTGATCCTCCACGGGAGTGCGAACGGGGCAAAGTGCATGCCATGGGTCGGCGTGGCGCCGGCGTCAAATTCGCTCGAACCGGGCCACGTCGAGCACGAACACCGTGGCCCCGCCGACCTCCACCTCGACCGGGTACGGAAGGAAAAACTCGCCGGGCTCCATCACCGGCGGCACCGGATTGATGTGCTGCCGACGCGTGGTGCAGTTCTCGCGCACGATGCGCAGGACGTCGTCAACCTGCTGGTCCTCGATGCCCAGAAAGATCGTGGCGTTGGTGTCACGCAAGAAGCCGCCGGCGGTCTTGATGCGGGTGGTGCGGTATCCGGATTCGGTGAGCTGCGCCAGCAGGCCTCCGGCGTCCTCGGCCTGGACGACCATGACGATCATTTTCATGGGGGGCTTGGGTCCTCGATCAGTCGTTGCTGCACTGCGTGCCAGGCTTCAGCGGCCACGACTTCCGGATGGGACGTGGCGTCGAGGCGCACCCAGCGCTCCGGGTGTTCCGCGGCAAGCGCATGGTAGCCATCGCGGACCCGATTGTGAAACGCGAGCGTCTCAGCCTCGAACCGGTTCCACTCGGATGGTGAGGTGGCCCCCTGTCGCTGCTTGCGGGCCAGCCCCATTTCGGGCGTCACGTCCAACAGCAGCGTCAGGTCTGGGAGGAGCCCCTCGGTCGCCACCCGCATCACCATCCTGAGATCCTCCAGCGCGAGGCCATGGCCGAATCCCTGGTACGCATAGGTAGAGTCCACGTAGCGGTCGCAGAGCACGACAGTGCCGGAGCGCAGCGCCGGCCGAATCACGTCCTGGACGAGCTGTGTTCGGGATGCCGCGAGGACCAATGCCTGCGCCAGCGGGGCGAAATGGAGCTCGCGCCGCAGGAGCAGTACATCACGCAGCACGTCCCCGAGCGGTGTTCCTCCCGGCTCCCTCGTGAGCAGGACTCGGCGCCCGTTGGCCTCAAGCCGAGCCGCGAGGGCGCGCCCAAGGAGCGACTTGCCGGAGCCTTCCGGCCCCTCCAACGTAATGAACAGGCCCCGGGTACGGCTGCCGGCCTCGCTCAATCGGACTTCGAGATCCGCACCCGGCGGTACGGCTCCTTACCGGTGCTCCGCGACGCGAGACTGTGCTGTTCCGCGAGCTGGTGCTGCAGGCGGCGGATGTACGCATTCTGGGGGGAGAGCTCCACCGGCCGCGAGGTTTGGATGACCTCGTTGATGGCGTCCTGCGTCTCGACAAGCGCTGTCTGGTCACCACTGATCACCGGGGTCTGCTCCAGGTGTGCCAGGCGAAAGAGCGCCTCGTCGATCTGGCCGGCTGCGTTGCTCCTGACCACGTACACCGGGACACCGTTCGCCTCGGCATCCCTCAGCGCCTGCGGCTTCTTCCGGTAGTAGTTCCGCACGGTCAGCACGACCTCGGCCTCGTCCTGGTCGCCGACGACGGTTGCAGGAATGCCCAGCGCCTTGATCTGGTTTTCCAGACGCGACCGGTTGACTCCGAAAGGGTAGATGCGGAGCAGCGGCTTCATGGTCCGGGGGCGGGGCTCAACAGCACCCTCGATGGTCGCCGGCTCCAGGGCGGCAACGGGCGCTCGACGGTCAATGCGCGGAGTCGCGCGGCGCTCTTCCATGCCGTATTCGTCCACGTACACCGACCCGCGGCCACGGTTGCTGCGCTGGCCGGGGGCCGCCGCGTGCGACCCGAACGGCCCGCGGTCGATCACGCCGAGCCGAGCCGGCTGGGTGAGCGGCTCCTCGATTATCACCTCGCCCGCGGAACCTCGGCGGCGCACGGTTGGGAGCGCCGGCTGGCCGCGCAAAATCGTGTCCACGACCTCCGCCACGTTCTCGTGGACTGCCACGAGGTTCCAGTTCTGAATCTCTACCACCACGTCGAACGTGGGTGGAGCCTTGCGCTCCAGCACGGACTTCTGCGTACCACGCCGCCGCGCTTCCTCGTCGCTGAGGGTGACTGACTGGATTCCGCCGGCGAGATCGGAGAGCGTCGGGTTCAGCAGCAGGTTCTCCAGCGTGTTGCCGTGGGCAGTCGCCACCAACTGCACGCCGCGCTCGGCGATCGTCCGCGCCGCTCCAGCTTCGAGCTCCGTGCCAATCTCGTCGATGACAATAACCTCCGGCATGTGGTTTTCCACCGCCTCGATCATCACCGCGTGCTGCGCCGATGGGGTCGGCACCTGCATTCGGCGCGCCCGACCCACAGCGGGGTGCGGGATGTCGCCGTCGCCGCCGATCTCGTTGGACGTGTCGACGATCATCACCCGCTTGCGCAGGTCGTCGGCAAGAACTCGTGCCGCTTCTCGCAAAAGGGTGGTCTTGCCGACGCCCGGCCGCCCCATCATCAGAATGCTGCGTCCCGACTCCACGATGTCCCGGATGATGGTGATCGTGCCAAACACGGCGCGGCCCACCCGGCAGGTGATGCCAACGACTCGACCTTCTCGATTCCGGATCGCCGAAATGCGGTGAAGGGTCCGCTCGATGCCCGCGCGGTTGTCATCGCCGAAGAGTCCAATGCGCTGGACCACGTAATCCAGGTCGGTCGAGTCGACCGACCGCTCCGCCAGGATCACCTCGGCGCCCGGCAACCGGGCCGCGGGCTCACGCCCGAGGTCCATCACCACCTCGAGCAGATCGGAGCGGTTGGGCATGGTGCGAAGTGGCTCGCAGATGAACGGCGGCAGCACGGCGAGCAACTGCTCGAGGTCGTCCGCGACGACGCGCTGGATCGGACCGCCCGCGTGCTCGGAGGCCGGGCTCGCCTCGGCATCAGGCCCCGATGCCGACAGATCTGGAAGTCGGTCTTGTGCGTGCGTCGTAGGGCTATCCCCCAACCAGGGTGGCTGTTGCCAGGGCGCGCTCGGGCACGCGCTGGGCGAGCATCTTGACGAACAGGTCGAATAGACCCACGTCAGCGAAGCCGACAGTGTGCAGTGCCGGTGCCAGGCCGGCCGCGTAATCGCGGGCGAGGACGTACACCGGCGCCTTGGGGCTGCACTCGTGGAGCGCGTAGGCAACGAACCGGTCCACGGCGTCGGCGTATTTCGGGTGGACCATCAGGTCGACGAACTGGCTGCGGTCGCCGAACGTGAGCTCCATCCAACCTGCCAGGCTCGCCCCCAGCTCCCAGACCAATTGCTGACGCGCACCCGCCAGCGTCGGGCGCCACGCGCGTGAGCCGCGGTGCAATCCCTGCCACTCGTCTATCGTCATGGCCTCGGCGGCTCGAACCGATGGCGGGACGGCCGCCGAGTACAACTGGTAAAGCGGCTGTTCGTCGGACCGCAGGCGAGGCCGGGCCTCGAAGGCATCGCCCTTCGGGGCGCGGAAGCCGGGGGCAAGACGAAAGAGGGTGGCACCCGTGTACCGCTCGAACCCCGCCCGCCGGGCAACCCGCTGGGACCATTCGGTTCCGTTCGCCATGAGCAGAACCCGACGCGCCGCGCGCACCTCGGCGGCGCTGGCCAGGGCTTCACACAGCTGCACCGCTTCGTCCTCAGCATGTGTCAGCACATCCAGCAGCTCCAGGTCCCACACCAGGCCGCCCGCGCGCGAGCGGACTCCCGCAACCCCGACCGCTTTGCCCCTGTCGGTTGCGATCCACACGCGCCGGCGCGTGGAGCCGGGCTGGAATGACGCGGCCGTCAGGTCCAGAAGCGACGCACCACCCCCTTCGGGGTCGGCGAACGGCCACGCGTGGGCCGCCACTGCGACGACGTTCGGGGAACCGAGCAGCGATGAAACTGCCACTACGTCGGTTGGGCGCAGCGCTCGAATGGACATCCTGAGGCGGACAGGCTAGACCAGAGGTCCGGAGGTCTGCGTGGATTTGCACGCGCCGGTCCGAGGTCTTAGCACAGGGAAAAGCGAAGCACGTGAGCTACTGGCAGTGTACTGCACTGCCGCCCACGCGCCCTGCGTGCCACACTGGGCGTACGAAGAAGATGGAAACGTACTCCAGCACCCTGCCGTTGAACGGCGCGAATCCCTGGACCACGATCGAGTCGCGAGTCATCTGGGAAAGCGATCGCTTACGCCTCCGCGACGACCGGGTGCTCCAGCCTGATGGTGCTCCGGGACAGTACACGTTCGTCGAAATCCCCAACGCCGTGGTGGCCGTCGTCGTCATGGACGACGATGGGTTCACCTACCTTGTGCGCCAGTGGCGTTACCCGTGGGGCTGCAACTCCTGGGAGATTCCAGCGGGCCACGCTGAAGGGGGCGAATCGCCCCTCGACGCCGCGCGGCGCGAGCTGGCGGAGGAAGTCGGACTCCAGGCCCGTGAGTGGGAAACCCTGGGGATCGGGCACAGCAGCGCTGTCGTGGCCGCCGACTACCACCTCTTCCTGGCGCGCGGCCTGGATCGGGCAGCGGACGCGTTCCACCGGGATGGTGCCGAAGAAGATATGCGGGTGGCGCGCGTGCCGCTCGCCGTAGCGGTCGACGCCGCCATGGATTCCACCATTACCCACGCCTTCTCAGTTGTCGGGCTGCTCCGCGCGGCCCGTCGCCTGAAGGTGTAGGCTGCACCATGACAGGAGACGGCGCTTTGCCCGCTTCCGGAACGCTCTCTACAATCGACCAGACGCGGCATCGGCCCGAGTGGCCGCCCAGCCGTGACCGCGAGGAGCTCCAGCCGTGATCCCCCCAAGCCGAATCCTGGTGACGGTCAACGGCAACGCTACCGACGACGAGGCCGTTGCTATGGCGTGCGATGCGGCGAAGGTGGCAAAGGCGGAGGTGTACGCCATCTACGTGATCGAGGTGAAGCGCACCTTGCCGCTCGACGTCGACCTTCCGCCAGAAGCCGCCAAAGGCGATGCCATCCTGGCCCATGCCGAGAACATCGCCCGCCAGTCCCGTGTGGCGATTGAGACCGAGCTGCTTCAGGCCCGCGACGTTGGAACCGCGATCGTGGACGAGGCGGCCGAACGCCAGGTGGACCTGATTGTGCTTGGTGCACCGTACAAGCGGCGCTTTGGCGAGTTCGACCTGGGCCGGACCGTTCCGTACGTCCTGAAGAATGCTCCGTGCCGGGTCTGGTTGACCCGCTCGGCGCCGACTCAATATCCGCCTTCCAGCGAACCCCGCGATCGCGAAAACCGACCGTCTGGGGCCCATTGAGCCACACCGTCGTCGTGACCATCACAACGCTGCGCTGAGCAGCCCCATCACCGAGCAGCGAGGAGTCAGCGGGTGTTCGTCGTCATTATGGGCTGCGGTCGGGTTGGCGCCCGCCTGGCTCGCATGCTGGTCAAGGCCGGCAACGAAGTTACGATTCTGGACCGTGATGCCAGCTCTTTCAGCCGGCTTGGCGAGGATTTTGGTGGGCAAACCATTCTCGGGAACGGGCTCAACCAGGATGTCCTCGAACAGGCCGGGCTGACTCGTGCGGATGCATTCGTCGCGGTAACGCAGGGGGACAACCGCAATATCATGGCCAGTCAGATCGCCCAGCACGTGTTCCGCGTGCAGCGCGTGGTCACCCGCATCAACGATCCGATCCGCTCGGACACCTTTGCAGCCCTCGGCTTGCGAGCGCTCAGCCCCACGGTTATCGGCGCGAACACGTTCTACGAAGAGTTGACCGGGGACCTGGCGTCAAGTGTCGGCGACGTTTAACGAACTCGGCGAGCGACAAACCATCAAACGACAGGGCCGGCTGAGGCTGGCGCGAGGGTAGGGACGGTATGTACGCGATCATTGGCGGTGGTGGGAAGGTGGGCTTCTACCTCGGCCGGGAGCTCATCACGCAGGGCAATGAGGTGGTGATCATCGAGCAGCTCGCGGAGCGCGCCGAGTACATCGGCAACGAGCTTGGGAACATTGTCCTCAAGGGCAATGCCGACGAGGCCCGCACGCTAGCCGAGGCTGGCGCCGAACGTGCCGACGTGGTCATCGCGGTGACGGGCGACGACGAGGACAACCTCGTGATCTGCCAGGTGGCAAAGAAGCGCTTCGGCGCCAAGCGGACCATCGCGCGTATCAACGAGCCGCGCAACGAAAGTCTGTTCCTCATGCTCGGCATCGATGCCACGATCAACGCCACGGAAGTGCTCCTTGGCGTCATGGAGCAGCAAATTCCCAATGCCAACATGCGCCCGCTGCTCCGCTTGCGGAACACGGACGTGGAGATTGTCGAGTTACGTATGCCGTCCAATAGCCGTGCCATTGGACGGTCGCTACGGGACCTGCCCATGCCACCTGATAGCAACGTGGCGGTGCTCCTGCGCGGAGGCAGCCCGCTGTTTCCCACGGGAGCCACCGTTCTCCAGGCCGGCGACGAGGTCATCGCCCTGACGCGCGCGGAACACGAGCCCGCTCTGCGGAGTCTCTTCGACGGCTCCTGACGGAGCGGCCTCATCATGCGAGGCCGCCCGGGCAAGGGAGCCGTTGCCGGATGCGCTGACGCCTAGTGCTCTATCAAGGCAGGATTGCCCAGTAGCTGTCATCCTTGAGCGCAGCGAAGGATCCGTCGCTCACGCACGAGCACGGATCCTTGGGTTCCCTCAGGATGACAACCCCGCATACCTGCGTTGACGGACTCCTAGCTCGCCTTTTCGCGCTCCCATTCGGGGATGAATTTTTGCCAGCCGTGGAAGTGCTCGTTCTCCAGGTACTGGTGAAAAAGGTAGTAGCTGCTCGCCCGCGGCTCGAATGGGTCGTAGCGCAGCAGCATCCGGGCCTCCTCGGGGGTATGGCCCCCTTTCCGGTGGTTACAGGTCCGGCAGGCACTTACCAGGTTGTCCCACGTGTGCCGCCCGCCTCGGTGGCGTGGCAGCACGTGGTCCAGGGTCAGGTCGCGGCTGCGGACGCCGCAATACTGGCAGGTGAACCGGTCGCGAATGAAGACCTCGCGTCGCGTGAGACGCACCCGCGGGCGCGGGCGCTTGATCATGTACACCAGGCGGATCACGCTGGGCCGGGGGAAGAGGCGAACGGGCGTTCGGATCGGCTGGTCGCCGTGCTCCAGGACTTCTGCCTTGCCACCATCCACCAGGACCAGCGCACGTCGCGTGTTGCACACGTTCAACGGCTCGTAGTTCTGGTTCAGCACCAAGACCGCGTTCACCGTGCTATCTCCTGGGGCGTATCCAGAACTGCAACATCGAGGCGCGATTGTAGCAGCGGACGGGCTGCCCGGCGGCGTGGATTTCGGCGCCTATTTGAGTCGGAGCGGCAGGCCAGCGACGACGAAGTATGCCTCGTCGCAGAGCTCGGCGGCGCGCTGGTTCACTCGCCCCATCGCGTCCCGAAACAGGCGGCCGATGGGGTACTCCGGGACGAGCCCCATGCCGACTTCGTTGGACACGATCACCAGATCGGGAGCGCGCTGGATGACGGCGTGGATCTCCTCCACCGTGCGGCCCTCCGCATGACGTTCGTCGGCCAGTAAGAGGTTCGAGAGCAAGAGCGTCAGATCCTCGAAGAGGACGACGTCGTACGGCTCCGTTGATGCCGCCAGCGCACGCGCGGGCGCCAGTGGCGCTTCGATCGTCGCCCACTCCGAGGGCCGCTGCGCTCGATGCCGCTGGATACGCTCCTGCATCTCATCATCGCCGGCCGTCGCTGTTGCGAGGTACAGCACTCGTGGTCCCATGAGCGACGCCAGACGCTCGGCATAGCTGCTCTTGCCGGAGCGCGCACCGCCCGTCACGAAGACCCGCGCCATCAGGAGGAAGCGAGCCCGCTGAACCTGGGCGCTCTACACGACGACAAGGTGGGGGTTCGTTCGCAAGCGTTCAGCGGCAATAATGGATTTCACGTCGTCCACGGCCTCGAGAAGGCGCCCAGGCCGGTTCACCACCACGTAGTCGTATTCGCTTATGTGCTCCAGCTCCTCGCGAGCGGTCGCCATACGTCGCATGAGCTCCTGCTCGTCGGCGCCCCGTCGGCTGATACGCTCCGGCAGGTCCTCAATCCGCTGTGGCCGGAGGAAGATCGAGATAACGCCCGGAAGCATCGATCGGATCGTCGCGGCACCCTGCACTTCAGGTGTCATGATCAGGTCGCGCCCCTGGCGGAGACCTTCGCGCACGCTGAACAGCGGGATTCCGTAGAAGTGGCTGTCATGGACGAAGGCGTGCTCCAGCAGCTTGCCCTCGTCCAGCAGCAGCGTGAACTGATCGCGCGAGAGGAAGTAGTAGTGGCTCCCGTGAACCTCGTTGGCTCGACGCGGCCGGGTGGTTGCGGTCACGCAATAGGTAATGGGGAATCCATCCTGCTTCAGCAGCTCGATAAGAGTGGACTTGCCCACCCCCGATGGGCCTGAGAGGACGAAGACGAGCCCCGAGGCGCGCACCACGTCCGCGTCGCCGGGGAGCGCGTGCGGGTCTCCATCTGCCGCCAGCATCATGGCCCCAACCGTACCATCCAGGCTCTGATGGGTTTCGACTCCCTGGCCGTCACAGCCGCGCGCCAGGAGCTGGAGCCGCTGCTGGTGGGCGCGCAAATCCAGGAGCTGGCCTTCTCGGACACCTGGACCCTCACGCTCACCGCCTACCGCCCCGCGACCGGGCGCATCCATCTCCTGGCAAGTGCCCACCCGGAGCGAAGCCGGGTGCTCCGCTCTGCCGCACCGCCTCGTCGCGGGGTCGAGCGCGATACGCCTTTCATGCTGCTCACGCGCAAGTACTTGCGGAACGCCTGGATCGTGGCGTTCGAACAGCCGGGCCTGGAGCGCGTTCTAACGCTCCACTGTGTCCGTCGGCTCGGCGAGGACGCAGACTCCCGGGACCACCGAATTCGGCTGGTGGTAGAGGCGATGGGGCGTCGGGCCAACCTGCTGCTGGTGGACGAAAACGACACGATCCTGGATGCCTGGCGGCGAACCCCGCCGAGCCGTAACGCCATCCGTCCCATCCTGCCCCACCTGCCGTACGAGCTCCCTCCTGCGCAGGTTCGGCTGCCGGTGACCGAGCCTGGCCTGATGGCTGCTGCAGCCCGCGCCGGCGAGCACGGCGGGACGCTGGCGAAGTACCTGGGCGAGACACTGGAAGGCGCGTCTCCGCTGGCCGCCCGCGAGATCGCCTTCCGAGCTTCGGGCGCCAGCGCCGCTCCACTTGTCGGGGCGGACTGGGCCAGGGTGTCCGCAGCAGCGCTCCAGTTGTACGCACCGGTTCGAGGCGAGGCAGCCTGGGAGCCATGCGTCGTCCTCGTGGACAACGCGCCCATCGACGCCGCGGTCTTCTGGGCGAGCCACGTCGAGCATGAGCGCGGCGCTCAGCTCGAGGCGGCCACCACGGCGAGCGAGGCGTTCGGGCGCCTGGAGACGGCCGGCGGCACGGGCAGGCCCGCGGCCGGGCTTCACGGGCCGCTGGCGGGGGAGCGCGCCGCGCTGGCGAGCCAGATCGAGACGGTGCTGAAGGCGGAGCGCCGCAAGGCCGGGGCGCTGCGGCGAGAGCTGGAACGCTCGGAATCCGTGGAGCAGCTGCGCCGCTGGGGCGAGCTGGTCCTGGCATTCGCCTGGCACGGGGAGGTGGGCGCCACCGCGCTGCAGGTCGAGGGCGAACGGATCCCTCTCGACCCGGGCCGGACCACGTGGGAGAATGCACAAGCGTACTTCGCTGCTTACCAGCGCGCCCGTGACACCCGGAAGCGCCTACCGGCTCTGGTCCAGGCCGTCGAGGCACGGATCGAGTACCTTGCGACACTCCACACGCTCGCGGAGTCGGCGGCCACGCCGGAGGTCCTGCGGACGATCAAGAGCGAGATCGGCGCGGACAGTCCAGCTCGGCCCGTGGCCAAGAAGGGCACCCGCCAGAAGCCCGGGGGATCTGCTAGCGGCCCGTACCGTCGGTTCAACCTTGGTGACGGCTGGGAGCTCCTGGTGGGCAGCAGCGCCCGAGGTAACGCCCGCGTCACGTTCGAGCTGGCCGGGCCGGAGGATCTCTGGCTGCACGCTCGCAATGTGCCGGGCGCCCATGCCATCCTGCGCGCCACCGGCCGGGCGCAGGAGCCACCGTCGGACGTGCTGCTGCAGGCGGCTGGCGCGGCCGCCCATTTTTCGTCGGCCCGAGCAAACAGCCTGGTAGAAGTAGATGTCGCACCGAGGCGCTATGTGAAGAAGATCCCAGAGGCACCGCCGGGTCTGGTGCGCTACACCCACGAGCGCACACTCCGCGTCCAGCCGCGGCCGCCTCTGGCATCATCTGTGCAGCAACCGGGCGCTTCGTACCGCGATTGAGACGTGCCCGTCATCTGGACCCGCCGGCGGGCCGGGTGTCGGGCGGCCGCACACAACTCCGCTCATTCAGGAAGTAGGACACCATGGCGATAGGCAACGGTATGGACGGCGGCCAGCCAGGCCGTGTGCCGGCGGAATCGCCGCTCCGGCGCCTGTATCGACTCCAGGCGGCGCGCGAGCGGCGCGTGGCAAAGGCCACCGCGAGTCGCGCTTCAACGCCTCTGGTGATTGGCTTCAGCGTGTTCGTCGCGTTTATCGGCGTGTCCATCGTGTCGGTTCTTCTGGCGTTCCAGGCCGCGGCGGCTGGCTATGAGTCGCTGACGAAGAACCTGCCGGCGCTCTCCAACATCAACAATCGCGCTACCTTCAAGACGGCTCAGATCTTTGACCGGAAGGGGCAGCTTCTGTGGGAGTTCTACGACCCTGACGGCGGCCGGCGGACCGTGGTTCCGCTCAGCGAAGTTTCGCAGCGGCTGATCGACGCGACGCTCGCCGCTGAAGACGCCTACTTCTATCAGCACCAGGGCGTGGATCCACGGGCCACGCTCCGCTCGGCATTCTTCTTCTCGAGCGGCGACAACCGTGGTGGAGCCTCCACCATCAATCAGCAGCTTGTCCGCAACGTGCTGCTGGACCCCAAGGAGGCGAAGCAGGTCACGCCGCAACGGAAGCTCCGCGAGATCATCCTCGCGTATCAACTGGATCAGAAGCTGAGCAAGGACCAGATCCTGGAGATGTACCTCAACGAGGTCTTCTACGGCAACCAGAGCTACGGTATCGAGGCGGCAGCGCAGAGCTACTTCGATAAGAGTGCACGCGACCTGGACATTGCCGAAGCCTCACTGCTGGCGGGCCTTGTGCAGTCGCCCTCTGCCTACGACCCAACCCGGCGCGACCTGCCGCGGACCGCGGACGGCATCCCGGTACCAACGAAGGAGCGCCAGGCATACGTGCTCGAGCAGATGACGCGCCAGGGGTTCATCACGGAGCAACAGGCGCGCGACGCGTACGCCGAGCCGCTGCGCATCAAGCAGCGCACCGTGGAGCTCAAGGAGCCGCACTGGGTGATGTACGTGCGGGACCTGGTGGAGCAAAAGTACGGATCGAAGACCCTCTACCAGGGCGGCTTGAAGATCTACACCACCCTGGACGCCGATTACAGCGCCAAGATGCGGGACGTGCTCGCGAACGCCCGCGACAACATCCAGGCCAACGGCGGCAACAACTCGGCGCTGATCTCCATTAATCCCAAGACCGGAGAGATCCTGGCCTTCGACGGGAGCCTTGACTACAACGACGTCAACATCGACGGCCAGGTCAACGTGCTCCTGAACGAGCGGCAGCCGGGTTCGTCCATCAAGCCACTGGTGTACTCGGCCGCGTTTCTCAAAGGGTGGGCTCCCGGTACGTTCGTGAACGATGCGCCCACGTGCTGGCAACCAGGACCAGGCCAGAACTGGTGCCCGGTAAACTTCGACAACGCCTTTCACGGCCAGACCACGCTCCGCAGCGCGCTTGGCAACTCGTTGAACATTCCCGCCGTGAAGACGCTCGAGTTCGCGGGCGTGGATTTCGTCGTGGAACTGGGCCGCAAGATGGGTGTGAGCACCTGGCAGGAAGATTCGGCGAAGACCTTCGGTCTCAGCCTGACCCTCGGCGGCGCGGAGGTGAAGCCGATTGACCTGGCCCAGATCTACGGCACGTTCGCCAACAACGGCCTGAAGATCCCGCTCGTGGCAATCACCCGCATCGTGGATTCGGACGGCAACATCCTGGAGGACTACAAGGTGCCGCAGGGCGAGCAGGTGATCGACCCCCGCGCCGCGTACATGATCACGAACATCCTCTCAGATCCGACGGCCAAGCTGTTCACGTATGGACCCTCGACGCCGCTGGTGCTGCGTCAGGGCACCGAACCCAGTTCACCGGTGTGGCCTTCTGCTTCGAAGACGGGTACCACCGACAACTACCGGGACACCTGGACCGCTGGCTTCACGCCCAACCTCGCGATCGTGGTATGGGTGGGCAACACGGGCGGCGCACCCATGCGACCCGTCCTGTCGTCGATGACCGCGGGCAAGATCTGGCCCGAAGCCATGAAGACGTCATTCGAATACCTCGGGCTGAAACCCGAGGATTTCCCCCGGCCGGAGGGCCTGGTGGAGCAGCAGGTCTGTGGCGACCAGGCGATGCGGCCGGGACAGCCAGCCTGTCGGAGCGACCTGTTCTTCGCCGAGAAGGCACCCCGTGCGCCGGTTGGCCAGGCGCCCGCCCCTCGGCCGACGTCAGCCCCGACCCCGGCACCAGCCGCCCCTGCGCCCGCCGTTCCAGCACCACCGGCCGCGCCAGCCCCGCCGTTGAACCAGGACCGGCAGCGACTCGAGCCAACCGCGGTCCCGCAGCCCGCGCCGGCGCCGCCCCGCCCGGCGGCGACGCAGGCGCCTCAGCCTCCCCCTGCCCCGGCTCCGGCTCCGGCCGTGCAGCCGACGCAGGCACCCGCTCCCGCACCCACCAGAGCCCCCGCCCCGGCCGCTCCCGCGCCGACGGCAGCGCCGAAGCCCGGAGCCGTCCAACCGGCCCCAGCACCGAAACCCGCCAGTCCGTAGCTCATCCCCTCTTGGAGTCCAGTAGGGCGTCCACGACGTGCGCATTGGCGGCCTCAAACGGCAGCACCGTGACCCGCGGCCCCAGCGGCCGCCAGGTCGCGGCGCTGGTTGGGCCAAACAGGACCACCGAGCGGGCACCCGCCAGCCCCGCCAGGTGCGACACCCCGGAATCGTTGCCCAGGTAGGCGATTGCGCCGGCGAGACGCCGAGCGAGTGTGCCAAGGTCCACGTGGAGGATCGGCAGAGCGGACCCCAGCGCCGCAATGAGCCGGCCCACCGGTTCCTCATCTGCCTCCCCGGAGATGATCTCAACGCCCAACCCGTGACGGGCGATGCATTGCACGACGGACACGAAGCGGTCCGTTGGCCAGTTTTTGCGAGCGCTGCCGCTGCCAGGGTGGACCAGCACCACGTTGGAGGGGCTGGCGGCCAGCCTGATCGGCCGCGCGTCGACCGCCGGCGTACACCGCAGGAGCGGCGCCAGCGTGCTCAGCAGGTACTCGGAGCAGTGCTGGCTGGTGCCTGGGAGCGGCCTGGAGGGAGCGACCAGCACGTCAGCGCGCGGCGCCACGCTGCCGAGGTGCGCCTCGTGTGCACCTGAGGGGTCCGCCATCCAGGCGATGACCGCCGCCAGGTGCTCCCGGTGCGGCTGCTCGCTCGTGGCGACGCTCCAGAGGAGGCGCGGATCGTCGAAGCCCAGGCCGACGTCGACCTCGCCCGTTTGTGCGAGAAGGCGCGCGGCACCCGGGTGAGCCCCGAGGACGAGCCGCGCGGAGGGCGCGGGGAACCGCGCCCGGAGTGCTCGAATGGCAGGCACCGCCAGCAACGTGTCGCCGAGCGCCCCGGGCCGCAGGATGACCACGTCCCCGACGGATGGACGCATGTGCTCCGCTAGTTCAGGGAGAACGGGCCGATGGACTTTGCCTCCGGGGGCGGGGAGGCCTGGACCGCCCGGGCAATCCGAGCGTCTCGCCGAATGCGCGGCAGCTCGCGGCCGAGGAGGGCGAGCTCGCGGGTAAGTCGGTCCAGCGCATCGTCCGTCTCCAGCAGCTTCTGCCGCTCGCGCGGGCGAATCTTCAGTGCGGCGCCGACGCGGAAGGACAGCGTCACGGAATCCGAGGCCAAGACGGGCACGTCATTCAGCGCCTCCGCGCCGGCGATTGATGTGACCGCGTTGACGTACAGCTCCAGTTGGGTGGCTACCGCTTGCATCAGCGTCAGCGGTACACTCGGCGCGTCCTCGCGGGTGACCAGCCGCACCCGCGCCAACAGGAAGCCGTCCTCAGCCGGCGCGGGGTCGGTCAGGAGCGTGAACCGCTGCTCGCCGATGGCAACGATGTTCATTCGGCCTTCCGGCAACCGCTCCAACTCCAGGATGCGCGCGGTGCAGCCAACCCGCTCCGGCTCCGCGGGCGGTCCCACCTCTCGCCCGGAACGGATCAGCAGCACGCCAAACGGCTGTTCCGCCACGTGGCAGCGCCCGATCAGCGCCTTGTATCGCTCCTCGAAGATGTGCAGGCGCAGGAGCATCCCGGGGACGAGCACCACCTGGCCGAGCGGAAACAGCGGCAAATCGCGGTCGAGCGTATCCATCACGTTTCTGCCTGTCAGTCGGCCGTTCGTCGCGGTGGCGCGGACAGGTAGGCGAGCGTTACGTCAACCAGCAGGTCGACGCCAATCGCGAGCGCCCGCTCGTCGAAATCAAACACCGGGCTGTGGTGGGCGCCATCCAGCCCTCTCTCGGCGTTGGCCGAGCCCACCAGGAAATAGCAGCCTGGAACGGCGCGAAGGATCAATGCCATGTCGTCCGCGCCCGTGGTCTGGACGTCGGCGGCCACCCGGTCGATTGACGACACCCCCTGCGCGACCCGTTGGACGAGACTCGTGAGGTCGGCCTGGTTTACGCACGGCGGGCAGCCCGTCGCCCACTCCACGCGCGCCTCCAGGCCGTGGAGGTCCGCAATCCCGACGACCAGCTTCTCGACCCGGGCCATAAGCCTGCTACGCAACCCGTCGTCGAAGGTGCGCAGCGTTCCGCCGAGCTCCAGCCGCGAGGGGATGACGTTCCAGGCCGTTCCCGCGTGCAGCAGGCCCACGGTCAGCGCGGCCGGCTGCAATGGCGGCGTGGAACGAGATACCACGGTTTGCAGTGCCAGCACGATCTCTGCCGCCGCCACGATAGGATCGTGCGTCTGGTGGGGCAGCGCGCCGTGGCCGCCCGGCCCGGTGATGGTGGCGAAGAACCCGTCAGCGGCAGCGAACACGGGCCCGGGCCGAGCATCCACGGTTCCGAGCGACAGGTCGTTCCACAGGTGGAGCGCGAAGCACGCATCTGGGCGAGGATCGTCAAGCGCGCTGTCCTGGATCATGCCTTCCGCACCACCTACCGTCTCTTCGGCAGGCTGAAACAGGAACACTACCGTTCCCGGAAGCGCCGCTCGTTGCCCCGCGAGGATGGAGGCAACGACGAGCAGGATGGCCACGTGGCCGTCGTGCCCGCAGGCGTGGTGAGCGCCGTTCACCCTCGAGCGGTACGGTTGGCCGTGATCCGCCTCGTCCAGCGGCAGGGCGTCCATGTCCGCGCGCAACAGCACGGTCGGTCCCGGGAGGTCTCCGCGCAGCGTCGCGACGACTCCCGTACTACCGACGTGGGTTCGGACGCGGAGGTCCAGCGCCCCGAGCCATTCGGCCACGATTGCGGCCGTGCGCGTTTCCTGGTGCGCGAGCTCGGGGTGCTGGTGCAGGTCGCGGCGCAGCGCGACGAGCTGCTCCCGAAGATCTGAGGTTACGCGGCTCATGCTGGTATGCGGTGCCTCACTCAGATGATGGAGCGGCCCTGCGAGCCATCGACCGGAATGCAGGCACCGGTGACAAGGCTCGCGCGGTCCGAACACAGGAACGCCACCACATCGGCAACTTCTTCGGGATGTCCGAAGCGCCCCAGCGGCATCTCCTGGCGCACGAACTGCTGGATCGCCTCGGGGTTGGCCTGCTGGCGCCGCCACCACGAGCCGCCCTCGAACAGGATGGACCCGGGAGCAACCGAATTCACGCGGATGTTGTGGGGCGCCAGCTCGCGGGCCAGAGCCTTGGTCAGGCTGATCTCGGCGGATTTCGCCACCTGGTAGGACGAGCGACCACCCGCTTCGCGCCCGTACACCGAGGAGATGGTGATCACGCTGCCTCCGCCCACCGCGCGCATGTGCGGCACCGCCAGCCGGGTGAGCCGCAAGGCAGGCCAGAGCGTCCAATCCATGGCCTCCTGCCATTGCTCGTCCGAGTCGAAAAGGCTTTCCGCCGTACCGCCGCCGACGTTGTTGACGAGGATATCCAGTCGTCCAAACCGCTCGGTAGCGGCGGCAACGAGCCGTTCACACCCGTCGCGCTGCATCACGTCGGCGGCCACTGGCTCCACCGTTCCGCTAGCGGCAGCGAGCGCCTCGGCCGTGCCCCGGAGCGCGTCCTCGCTGCGCGCATTCAGGACCACGGCCGCTCCTTCGCCCGCGAGCCTTTCGGCGATAGCTTTCCCAATCCCTCGACTGGAGCCGGTCACAATCGCCGTCCGTCCCCTGAGTCCCAGGTCCATCAGCTCTCCTCCAGGGGGCGTCGCCAGGACACGCGCGCGGCCGAGCCGTCCGCCTCGACCAACTCCGCCTCGGCCGCACCGCCGGCGCGCTCGAACTCCCAGAACTGGGGCCACATGCCCGGGTAGCGCAGAAAATCGATCATGATGCGCGGATCACCGGTGTGCGGTGCGCGGAAGATGACCGAGAGCTGGCCGTTACGCTCGTAGAGCGCGTACTCCACGAGCCGGCGGCGGCGGTACACCTCGCGCGCCTCATCGGTGCCGAGCCACGCGATGAACTGTTCGTGCTCGGCCATCGAATCGGACCGCACCCGGCCAATCCAGACGCGGGTATCCACTGCTGCCTCAGGCACGGTAGCAGCGTACCGCAGTGGGTCGCGCGGCGGGCGGCTCGCCGGGTGATTGGCCCGGGTCGTGGCAGGCTGCCGTTCGGAGGCACCGACGCGCGAGTGGCGAAGGGCCGAGGGCTACACTTCCAACGACGTTCGAGGAGGAACCAGCGGTGACAGTCTCAGAGCAGCGTGCGAGCACCAGTGTGCCCCCGAAGTCGGTGCCGCCGCGTCGCACCGAGAAAGACACCATGGGCCCGCTGGAGGTTCCTGAGGGGACGTACTTCGGCGCCTCAACGCAGCGCGCGGTTCTGAACTTCCCCATCAGCGGCGAGCGGTTCAACCGCCGCTTCATCTGGGCCCTTGGCACGATCAAGCAGGCCGCGGCGGTCGTGAATGCCGAGCTTGGCATCGTGGATTCGGCCAAGGCCCGGGCGATCGCTACCGCTGCCGAGGAGGTTGCGCGTGGGGATCTCGACGACCAGTTCGTGCTGGACGTTTTCCAGACGGGCTCAGGCACCTCGACCAACATGAACGCGAACGAGGTCATTGGCAACCGCGCCACGGAAATCCTGGGCGGTGCATTTGGCTCCCGGCTCATTCACCCGAACGACGACGTGAACCAGGGGCAGTCTTCGAACGACGTGATCCCCACGGCCATCCACCTTGCGGCGCTGGCGGAAATCCAGGAGCGGCTCGACCCGGCGCTGGCGCACCTGCAACAGGCGCTGGAACAGAAGGCTGAGGAGTTCTGGCCCATCATTAAGACGGGACGGACCCATCTCCAGGATGCCACGCCAGTCCGTCTGGGCCAGGAATTCAAGGGCTATGCGGGCCAGGTGGAGCGCTCGCGGAGGCGCCTCGGCTGGGCCTGCGAGGACATGGAGGAGGTTGCCCTGGGCGGAAACGCCGTGGGCACCGGGATCAACATGCACCCGGACTTCCCGCGCCTGACCTGTGAGCGGATTACGGAGTGGACAGGCGTGCGGATCCGTGAGACCGAGAACCACTTCCAGGCGCAGAGCACCATCGACGGCGTGGTCTTCGCCAGCGGCGCCGTCCGCACGACCGCGGTCTCACTGCTGAAGATCGCCAACGACATCCGCTGGATGGGGTCCGGCCCCCGCGCTGGCATCGGCGAAATCGACCTGCCGGCGGTGCAACCGGGCTCCTCGATCATGCCCGGCAAGGTGAACCCGGTGATCGCCGAGGCGCTCACCCAGGTCTGCGCCATGGCGATCGGCAACGACCAGGGCGTCGTCATCGCCGGCCAGAGCGGGAACTTCGAGCTGAACGTCATGATGCCCGTTGCCGCCCGCAACCTCCTGCAGGCCCTCCAGTATCTGGCTGCCGCAACCCGAAACTTTGCCGACCAGCTCGTGGTCAATCTGAAGGCGACGGATCGCGGTCCGGCCATGGTGGAGCAGGGACTGATGCTGGTGACCGCGCTCGCACCAGCGGTTGGCTATGACCAGGCCGCGGCCATAGCCAAGGAGGCCTTTGCCACGGGCAAGACCGTCCGCGAGCTGGCGCGAGAGCGCACCAGCCTCACGGCCGACGAGCTCGACAGGATTCTGGACCCCCGGGCGATGGTTCAGCCCGGTCAGTCGTTCGCCTCCGCCGGCGGCTAGGCGCCGTGGCGCCGGCGGAGCCTATGTCACCACGCCCTGATACCCGCGGAGGAAGTCCGCGCGGAACTGCTGGAACGCTCCCGCCAGGATCGCGGACCGCGCGTCGTCCACGAGGCGGACCAGGAAACGCAGGTTGTGGAGGCTTGCCAGGGTGTACCCCAGCAGCTCGTTCGCGGCAAGTAAGTGCTGCACGTAGCCTCGTGAGAAGCCGGCGTGACACGTCGGGCAGTCACATCCACTCTCTATCGGAGCCGCATCATGGCGGTAGCGCCCGTCCGCGATGACCAGCTTGCCACGCGCGGTGTAGAGGATGCCGTGGCGAGCCAGGCGCGTTGGCGTCACGCCGTCCAGGTGGTCAATCCCGGCGGCGATGCACTCCAGGGCAAGCTCTGGCTCGCCGACGCCCGGTACATGGCGCGGCCATCCCTCCGGGAAGAAGGGCACGCACCACGCCATTACTGCCCGCAGGTCCTCTGTCCGTGTGCCAAGCGAGGGGGCGATCACCACGCCATCGAAGGGCAGGGTGCTGATCTCGGCCGCGCTGTGCTGACGCAGGTCGGCGAATACCCCACCCTGTACAACCCCGTACAGTGCCTGGTCTTCTCGTGTGCGCGCGTCGAGGCAGCGGCGCGCCCACGCATGCGTGCGTTCCATGGCCAACTGAGTGCGCGCGGCATCCTGGAGAGGTGACGTCGGCTCGTCGAAGGCAAACATCACATCCCCGCCGAGCGCTTCCTGGATCTGGATGGAACGTTCAGGGGTCAAGCGGTAGGTCGACCCGTCCAGCGGCGACTGGAACGCGGCGCCCTCGTCGTCGGCTCGGAGCAGTCTGGCTCGCTGCCCGCGGCTGCGCGCCGCCAGCTCGAGCGACCGAGCCGGCGATTGATCGGCGAACCTGTCCGGAGCCTGCTCCAGCTCGACGCCGCCGCTGAATGCCTGGAATGCGCCGGAGTCCGTAAAGAGCGGTCCATCCCAGTTGAGGAAGCGGTGCAGGCCCCCAAGCTCGCGCACCGCCTGTTCCCCGGGCCGCAACGCCAGATGGTATGCGTTCGCGACGAGCGCCTGACCCCCCAGCTCGCGCACGTCAGAGGGCATGGCGCCTCGCGTGGCGCCGGCTGTGCCGACGACGCAGAAGAACGGTGTCCGCAGCGCTCCATGCGCTGTCTGAAGCGTGCCCGCTCGCGCCCGCGTCGTGCGGTCCTGGTGGTGAATGTCAAGTCGAACGGCGTTCATCCGCCTGTGTGGGCCCGAGGTCAGTACGCGGTCGTGCGGGTGCGGTGGTAGGGCAGCGGCCACGCTCGGCCTTGTCCCAGGGTCCACAGCGCCCAATCCGCCTGGAACGGCGCGAGCGGGCTACCGAGCCCACGGAGCGCGGCACAGATTTTCTCAACCGCGTGGACGCTGAGTGCCCGAATCTCCACCTCCCGAGCGTCGTTGGTCTCCAGCAGCGTCTCGCTCCGAAGCACTGCCTCGAGATCCTCCGTGTAGCGCAGGACGCCGAGCCCGTGCAGCACCTGCGGCACCTTGTAATCCGCGAACATGGTCAGCGACTCGAGGTCCGCAAACCAGCAGTCTCCGACGCTTCCCTCGGTTGCGCCGTGAAGGTCTGCCACCAGGATCTGGGCGCGTTTGTACAGCGGCACCGCCTGGCCTCGGTATTCCGCGACGTCGTGGAAGGACGGGAAATGCTCCGCGACCAGGCGGATGAACGTACCGACCTGGCCTTCGGACTGCTGGACAAGGGTGAGCAACGAGCCACCGACAATCGCAAGCCCGCGGCTTACCTCGCGGATGGCACCCTGCCGAGCTTCAATGAGCGGGATCTCCACGCCGTCTCGTCCCGCGAGCAGCGTTGCAGCATCCAGCGACTCCAGGAACGCGGCGTCCCAGAGCGGCTGGCCGCCGTCGAGGGCATGCCGCAGCGCCGCGGCCAGGCCCCAGTAGCCATCGCGATCCTGGCCCTGCCAGTGAACCCGCCAGCGGGGAGAACCCCAGAAGCTGAAATTGAGAGCATCCAGCAAGAGCACCACGTTCGCCGTCCGCTCCGGGTGCGCATCGTCCCACCAGTGTGGTGGCATGCGCCACGGGCTGGGGCCGAGACCGCCATCGGCGAGTGCGCGGGCCAGATGCGCGACAGCCTCATCGTCCACGGTGACCGACCGAGCCTGGGCCGCAACGCGAGCGCAGGCAGCCCGGATGCCGAGCGGGTCCAACCGGTCAGCGGCGCTCAGTCGGTCGGCCCCCGCATGAACCGACGGCCGATGGGCCCCGCTTCTGAGAGCAGCCAGGCGATTCCGCCGACGACAGACCAGCCGGCCAGGCTGACCATGTTGCCCGGCAAATCGCTGAGATAGCCGAGGGCCGGTGTGACCGCCAGGACCTGTAGCGCGTAGGGGACGTCACCAACGACCATGGGCTGGACAGTTTGGACCCAGCCCACCATTTGCCAACCAGCGACGGCCAGCACGAGACCGGCCACGGCACGAGCAAAACTGGGGCGCTGTGCCGACTGCCCGCCCACGCCGAGGCGCTCTGCGAGTTGCCGCCACCATGAAGGGGGTGGGGCGGCTACCCGCCGCGGGCGGGCAGCCGCGCGGGCGAGGTTGTGCAGGCGGGCCTGAAGGTCCGCCGGCGGTTGCACCAGCACCGCCGCATGCACGGCGTTGTCTAGCGCGGCCCATTGCCGTGAGAACCGCGCGCAGCCGACGCAGAGGGCGAGGTGCCGCTGCACCCGGGGCGCGGCTGCGGCTTCCGGGGTCAGGAGCAGCGCGCTTATCTCGTCGCAACCCATGACTGGCCCTCCGCTCCGTCCCATTCGACCCTGTGCTCCTGCAAGAGTACCGCGAGCCGTTCCTTCGCACGCCGGATGTGCGATTTGACCGTATTGAGCGGCAGGTCCATGGTACTCGCGATCTCTTCATACTTCTTTTCCTGGAAGTAGAACAGCGTCAGCGCCGTCCGTTGCGCCAATGGCAGAAGCTCCACGGCGGCGCGGACGCGGGCAGCTTCATCACGGGTGGCCGCGGCGTCGGCGGGGTCCGCGGCGCGATCGGGATCGGCAACCTGGTTGGCCACGACCGGCCCCTCATCAGCGCTCTCCCAGCCCGCGTCGAGGGAGGTGCTCGGACGCGCTCGCTTCCGCCGCAGCCCATCCAGCGCCACATTGGCGGCCAACCGGTACAGCCACGTGGTGAACCGCGCCCCGTCTTCGGCTCGAAACGACGGCAACGCGCGCAACATGCGGATTACGGCCTCCTGGGTGAAGTCGGCGGCATCCTCTCGATTGCGGGCAATCTGGAGACAGATGCTATAGATGTATGCCTGCTGCGATTGCACCAGCGCCACAATTGCGTCTTCCTCGCCCAAGATCGCTCGCGCGAGCAGCTCGGCGCCTGGCTCGGGCATTCAGTCGTGCGCCTCAAGACCTGAGACGCGCCGAGAAGCACGCGAGTTGCGATCACGGCCGCGGCCGGTCGCGCGGGTACTGCAACAAGACGTGCCCGCGAGCCGTCTCAGCGCCACCAGGGACTCCGCACTGGGCTCCACTCGGTGTCTACCTGAACGACCGTTCGGCGGAGACCAGTCGCGATGATGAGCCCGTACGCGACGGGCGCAACTTGGAGGAGCGCGATGCACGAGGAGCAAAGCCAGCCACACCCGGCACCGCCAACGGAATTGCCGCGCCGCATCATGCGGAGCACGCGGGAGCGCCTGTGGGCCGGCGTCGCCGGGGGACTGGGCGAGTACTTCGGCGTAGACCCGGTCCTTGTCCGGCTCATCTGGGTTGCCGCGGCGGTCTTCAGCGGCGGCCTCGCGATTCCCGCGTACATCGTGCTGTGGATGGTTATGCCGCGCGACGACCGTCCTCGCGAGGACGCCCGGTACAGGCGCTGGCAGGACTTCGCGGCGCCAACTGGCGCGCCCGCGGCCAAGCAGGCCCACGGGGATGGCCCCGCGGACCGCGCGCCGGGAAGTAGGAGGGCGGAACAGGGAGCGCCGCCCCACGCCGGCGGCTTCGAGGAGCCCGGGCGTGGCTCACCCCCCGTCACGGCGCAACGCGGCCCGGCCGGGCTGCTGGGCGCGCCCTTCGCCGGTCTGGATCGCCGACAGAAGGCGGGTGTCCTACTGATCACTCTGGGGGTGGCTTTGCTGGTGGGACAGTCGGGCGGGTTCCGATGGCTGAGCATCCCCTGGCACCTGGTGTGGCCGCTGGTACTGGTGCTGTGGGGTGTCTCCATGATGGCGCGCCGAGGCCTCTGGAAGCGCTAATGCGCGAGCCGGCTTCAGACCCGGGCGTGGTAGATGGTCCCTCGCGGACCGGCCGACTGGCCCGGAATGGCTTCGCCGGTCCAGTGCTCCTGGTCGCCCTGGGCACGCTCCTCTTGCTGAACAATCTGGGTGTCCTGCCCCGCGAAGTCTGGTCGGGCCTGTGGCGGCTCTGGCCGCTGGGGCTGGTGCTCGTTGGGCTGAGTCTTGTGTTGGGCGGGCGCATTCCTCGACTGCTGCTGGGCCTCCTGCTGATCGGGATCGTGGGAGTAGGTGCCGCGGCCTGGGCCACCGCGGAACGGAGTCCCGCCACCGCCGGCGCGGGTCGTGAGGCGGCCGGCGCGCTTGATCAGCCGCTCCAGGGCGCCCGCGAAGCCAACGTCACGCTCCGGTTTGGTGCCGGCCGGCTGGTGGTGGATCCGCTGGACGGCTCTCGGCCCGAGCTTGTCAGCGCGCTTCAGTACTCCGGATCGCCAGACCTCCAGCCTAGCGTCAGCTATCGCACCCGCGACGGCGTTGGTGACCTGGAGTATGTGGCGCGAGGGAGCACGGGCGGGAGCATGGCCTTCCCGACCTCCTTCCTGTGGCCGCTCTTCGGCGATCGTGGCTCGAGCGCGAGCTCACCGTCCATGCAGGTCCACCTGTCGACGGCGCTCCCGCTCTCGGTCAACGTCCAAACCGGCGTCGCGGACGCCACCCTTGACCTTTCGGGCCTCCAGTTGACTCGCCTGGACCTATCGGCCGGCGCCGCAAGTACACGGATGTCGCTTCCTCGTCCGCGCGGCACCTTGCCCGTGCGCGTGCAAGGCGGCGCCTCCACGTTCGCGATCGAGATTCCCGCCGACGTACCCGCGCGGATCCAGATCGAGGGGGGACTGAGCACGGTCGCGGTCGACGAAGGCCGCTTTCCGGCGAGCGGCGGCCGGCGCCAGTTCACATCTCCGGCCTACGCGTCTGCGACGGACCGCGTGGACCTGCGGCTCGAGGTCGGCGCCGCGACGGTCAGCGTTCGGTAGTGCTGCCGGCGGCGGCACGGCTCGCGCCCGTGTCCGCCGGCGTTACCTCGCCGCGCAAGGCGCTCAGCGCCGCGCGCTCGCGCTCCTCCCGTTCGCGAACCCGGTCCTGCATCGCCTGCACGTAGACGTCCATCCCCCACGCGCCGCCGCCGCGCAGCATGACGTACAGCCCCAACACGGCCATGGCAGCCTGCATCCCATCTCGGCCGATGGCCACGAGCTCCCAGGACCCGAGGCCGAGCAGCACGAGCCCCGCCACACGGCTCATGAAGCCCATCACCAAGAACATCCCCAGCGTGAAGTGCAGGCCCGCCAGCGACAGCGCCAGCGCGGTTGAGAGGCCCAGCAGCGCGGCCTGAAGCGGCGGATCGAGCAGCGTCTGGCTGGCACTCCAGATCATCCACACCGCCAGCGCCAGTCGGGCAACGGCCGTCACCCGGCTGCGGCCGCCATCTTCTCGCCGCGCGGCTGAAGCCGCCTGTGGTCCGCTCATGCAACGGCCTGCACGCGGTGGATCCGCGGTACTCGGTCGCGCCGGAAACGCGCGATGCCGTCGGGCCCCAGCCGCACCAGGTGACGTCGGGCGCGTCGGGCATCCTCCACCAGGCGCGCCACGTCCAGGCCGTGGCACGTAACCGGGCAGACGGAGAGCAAGCGGATCCCATGGTCCAGCTTGACACACGCTCCGTAGAAGTTGTGTTTCTCCAGCGTGTGGTACAGCCCCACTCCGACCAGCAGGATGCCTTCGTACAGGTGCCGGACCGCACCCGGCTCCGCGCGCCAGAGCGTCTCGATAGTCTCATGCTGCTCGAAGAACTCACCTTCATTGAACTCTCGGATGGCCTTCTCCAACAGCGGGGGCGGCGGCTGGCCGCACGGGCTTCCCAGGTCGGCGCTCGCGAGCGTCGCGAGCGCCGCGGTGAGCTTCGGGTGGTCGGCCCTGGGAGCGGCAGTGCTCGCGTTCATGCAGCGATTCTAGGGACGCACGCCTGCCGAGCAAGGTGGAAAATGAACGCTGATATACTCGCGGCTATCCAGGACGTCGGTCAGGGGCACTTGCGAGCGCGCCGCGCCGAGTCTGATCAGCCGACATCCACCGCATCTGTCCGAGGAGCTCGACGAACGATGAAGTTCGCATCGCTGTCCGACCTGATCGAGGCCACGCGCGGCGCCGTTGACATCGACGGTGCCGTCACGATCAAAGATCCCGCGGCCTTCCGCGGCGATCTCATGGACCGCCTGACACACACCGCCGTGTTCGGTGCTGGCGACGTGCGCGATGCCGCGCGCTGGCTCATCTGGGAGGGCGGCCAGGCGCTCGGGATCCAGAGCGCCAGTATCGACGCCCTGTATCGCGCGCGAGCACGCGGCGAATACGAAGGCATGACCGTGCCCGCGATCAACGTGCGGGCGATGGCGTACGACTTCGCCCGGGCCATCGTGTCCTCAGCGCACAAGGCAAAGGTGGGTGCTTTCATCTTTGAGCTTGCCCGAAGCGAGATGGAATACACCGAGCAAGATGCTGACGAGTTCGCCACCGTGATGATGGCCGCGGCCATCCGCGAGGGCCACACCGGCCCGATCTTCATCCAGGGCGACCATTTCCAGGCAAACGCCAAGAAGTACACCACAGACCCAGAAGGCGTGCTCGAAGGCCTCCGAACCTTGATCCGGAGCGCGATCACCGCCGGCTACGGCAACATCGACATTGACACCTCGACGCTGGTGGACCTCTCGTTCGCCACCGAGCGCGAGCAGCAGCGGCACAACTACGAGCCCGCCGCGGAGCTCGCGGCGCTCATCCGCAAGTTGGAGCCAACGGGGACCACGATCTCCATCGGCGGCGAGATCGGCGAGGTGGGCAAGAACAACTCCACCGTTGCAGAGCTTCGCGCCTACATGGAGGGCTTCAACGAGGAGTTCGCCCGCCGGGCCGGAGGCAGTGCGGTTGGCCTCTCCAAGGTGAGCGTGAACACCGGCTCCTCGCACGGCGGCGTGGTCCTACCGGATGGTTCCATCGCGAAGGTCAAGATTGACTTCGAGACCCTGCGCGAGTTGTCGGCCTTCGCCCGCCAGGTGGGCATGGGAGGCGCGGTCCAGCACGGCGCCAGCACCCTGCCGGCCGAGGCGTTTGGCAAATTCCCGGAGGTCGGCACCGTAGAGGTGCACCTGGCCACCGAGTTCCAGAACATCATGCTGGACGGCGGCGCCTTCCCCGGGGACTTGAAGCGCGAGATGTACGCCTACTGTACCGAGAAGCTCGGCCACGAGCGCAGCGCCGGCGACACCGAGGAACAGTTCATCTACAAGACGCGAAAGAAGCTATGGGGGCCGTTCAAGCAGCACGCCTGGACCATGCCGCACGACGCCCGAGCATCGGTCCGTGGGCTGCTGGAGGACAAGCTGACGTTCCTGTACGAGAAGCTCGGCGCCACGAACAGCGAGGCCCTTGTGGCCCGGCACGTGAAGGGCGCACGGATCGACAAGCCCCGCCCGGAGGCGCTGAAGGGCGTGCCTGCCTGAGAGCTCGCCACGAGCGCTCTGTCCGCGAGGCGCTTCAGCCGAGGAACACGTTGACCGTGTGCCAGCCGGTCGAGCCGGCGGGATAGGGCGACGCCTCGTCTGGCGTCTGCCTCTCGCCCACCCCATCCGTGGCGCGCACGCGCACGTCCCGCACCTCGGGCGGCACCACGACCCGCGCCTTCCACAACTGCCAGGTGTTGCGGGCCAGGGCAGGCTTAATTTCGGCGTCTGTCCAGGACTTGCCACCATCCACGGTGACCTCAACGCGGCGAATCCCACGGGCCCCGGCGAACGCCACTCCGGCCACGTCGAGCGTCCCCTGTTTCACCGGCGACCGGCCGCGTGGACTGTCGATCCGCGACGCCACCTGGTAGCGCGCGGTATCGTCCCACCCGCGCGTCTGCCAGTAGCCCTTGACATCGTTCGGCACCAGCGTGATGCGCGTCACCCACTTCACGTTCTTCATGCCGTAGATATCCGGAATGAGGAGGCGAGCCGGCGCCCCGTGGGCACGCGTCAGCGGCTGTCCATTCATCTCCCAGGCGAGCAACGCATCCGGATCGAGTGCTCGCTCGACCGCAACCGAGTCCTTGTAATCGTCAGCACCGGTGAACACGGCGTCAACTGCGCCCGCCTGGACCCCGGCCTGCTGCAGGAGTGCTGCGAGCTTCACGCCCTTCCAGGTGGCGTTGCCCCACAGGTCGCCGCCAACTGAGTTGGAAATGCACATGAGGGTCAGGGCGCTCTCCACGGCCGGGAGCGCCAGGAGCTGCTGGTACGTGAGCTCCAGCGGCCGATCGACCAGCCCGTCGACCACAAGCTTCCAGGTGTCCGTGGCGACGCTTGGATCGATGATGTTCTTCGAGACGGTGTAGAAGTCGGCGGTGGGCGTAATCTCCGGAGAGAGGCCCGGCACGTCCCACGGTGGCAGGTTCAGCGAAACGGGACCGCGCGCCGGGGCTGCCAAGATGACTTCGCCCTCTGAGGGTAGCGCGCGCCAGACGAGTGCGCCGACGGCCGCGGCGACACCGGAGAGTCCGACCCCGACGAGCACGTCCCGCCGTGTCACGAGTGGCCCGGAACCAAACGGAGTTGTGGGCTCCACGTGTGTGGCGGGGCGGAGTCCCAGAAGCGAGTAGAACACCCGCAACGCGAGCGCGAACAGCAACGTCTCCACCAACAGGGACATCGCATGCCATAACAGACCGCCGTCGAGGCCTGCGCCGAAGGCTCCCGCGCCGACGGCCGCGTACAGCGCTCCTGACACGAGCCAGGCGGCAACGGCGATCCCGAGCGTGCTCGTCCAGGTGGGGCGCCGGGCGTAGACCGCGCCAACCAGCGTTCCCACGGCCAGCGTTCCGACAGCCACCCCGGCATACAGCACCAGCTTCGCGCCCGACCGCAGCGTATCGATCGCCGCGGAGCTCAGGCCTCCCGGTAGAAGCAGTAGGACTCCATCAGCCACCACCTCGACGGGCGACGGCGCCTGGACGAGCGCACGTCCGATCCCCACAACCGTCAGGAGAACCACCGCGGCACCGAAACCCGCGATGGCCCCAGGCCGCCGAGAGGCACGCCTCGACGGAGCTGGCGCGGCCGTCTCGGGCACCGCGCCGGCACGATTCGTGGGGGGAATGACTCGCGCGCTCACGCGAACGTTCTACACCTTCCCGAGTCCTTCCCGCATGACAATTCGCGGACCGGGGGACACCTGCCCACCCCATCGAACGGCTCGGAGCGCCAGGTGCGAAGGATGCGTGGCCTGTCGCATTGTCTGAATGCCCTACGGTGAAGCGGGGGCTACGGGGTACAATACCGCTGATCCGCTACGCATGCACGGATCACAGCGCGCCTGCACCAATACGCTGGCGCTCGGCAGGGTTCTGAGCGTTCTCCTTCGCCGCGAGTTTGGCATGCATCACGACATGGGTGCGACGCCCTCTGATACACGCCGTCGCCTAATCCGTCCGGAGATCTGGGTCCAGGGAAAAGCGACTCGGAACGATGGGCAACTCGGCCGCACATCTTGCTGACGGCCGGGCTTCTGTGCACCCTGCATCCTGGAGGATCGAGATCCTGGCACTTCGAATTGAAGAGGTCGAGCCTACCGCTCGGCCCGTGCGAGCTTCGCGCACCCGTCGTTCAGCCGCCACCCCCGTGGCGAAGATCATGGACATTACCGGAGCACCACCCGCCGACGCGGCAGTTTCCGCAACGGTGGCGGACGAGGCCGAGAAACAGAAGCCAGCTCGTCGCCCCCGGCGCGCCGCGTCCGGAGGCGATGCAGTAACGGCGCCATCATCGGCAGCCATCGCCGTCCAAGCCGCCCAGCCGGCCGAGGCGGCAGCAGGTCCCCGCGTGCTCGGCGAGGCATTCAAGCGGCTCGATCTTTCTCCTGAGATCGAGAGCGCCGTCCTCGATCTAGGGTTCGAGACACCGACGGAGATCCAGGAGCGCGTGATTCCGCTTCTCCTGGAAGGCGCCGACGTGATCGGGCAGGCCCAGACGGGTACGGGCAAGACCGCCGCGTTCGGCATTCCGCTCGTCGAGGGCATCGATGAGGAGAAACGCTATCCGCAGGCGCTGGTACTGGCTCCAACCCGCGAGCTGGCTATGCAAATTGCCGAGCAGCTCCGAGCGCTCACCAGGTACATCCCCCGCATCATTGTGGTGACGCTCTACGGTGGCGCCGGCTACGGGCGCCAGTTGGACGATCTGCAAGAGGGCGCCCAGGTGGTGGTCGGGACGCCGGGACGAGTGATTGACCACATCCAGCGCGGCACGCTTAAGCTGGACAGGATTGACTACCTGGTGCTGGACGAAGCGGACCGCATGCTGGACATGGGATTCCTGCCAGACGTGGAGCGAATCCTTCGCCGCACCCCGCGCAGCCGCCAGACCGCGCTCTTCTCCGCCACCGTTTCTACGGTGATCCGCATCATCTCGCGGCGCTACATGCGCAACGCGAAGCTGGTGCAGGTCAAGGCACAGCACGCCACCGTGGAAGAAGCAGACCAGGTGTATTACGAGGTCGCCGACCGGGATAAGGTTGATGGCCTGCTGTCCTTGATCCAGCGCGATCCGCCGGAGCGGGCAATGCTCTTTCGCCGCACGAAGATCGGCGTCGACAAGCTCGTGTCTTCAATGCGGCGGCACGGCCTTGCAGCCGAGTCCATTCACGGCGACATGAGCCAGCAGATCCGCGAGCGGGTCATGAACCAGTTTCGCGAGGGAAAGATCACCTACCTGGTCGCGACCGACGTGGCAGCCCGCGGGCTGGACATCCCCGAAGTCTCGCACGTCTTCAATTTTGATATTCCTGAAGACATGGACTCGTACGTTCACCGGATCGGGCGCACGGCGCGGGCCGGCCGAACGGGTACAGCGGTCACGTTTGTGGGTGAGTGGGACTCGGACAAGCTGCCCGCGCTCCAGAAGGTCGCCGGCCAAAGGCTGCAACGGCAGGTCCTACCTCTGTACGAACGCTGAACGAGCTCAAAGTTGTGAGTTTGAGATTGGAGCGCCGCTCAGCCTGACAGGAGGGCGTCCGCATCGAAGTCTTCGGCGAAGAAGCGGTGCTCCCAGTAGAACGTCGGGATGCCGGCATTCGCGGCGAAGCCCTCGTCCACGTCCATATCGCCGACCATGATGGAGCGGCTGAGCTCTATGCCCAGCCGCTCTCGCGCCTCGAACGCCATGCCGGGGCGTGGCTTCCGGCACTCGCTCTCCCGCCGGTACGCCTTGATGCGACCGCCGGGGTGGAACGGGCAGTACAGGATCAGGTCGAAAACGTCCGGCAGAAGGACCTGCTCCAGGCGGCGATTGATCGCCCGGACGTCCACTTCTGAGAGAAACCCGAACGCCACGCCACCCTGGTTCGTGACGCCGACGACGGCATAGCCAGCCGCTCGAAACTGCGCAAGCCGCTCCTGGACGCCGGGGCGGATCTCCTGGTCCCACGGCTTCAGCGGGTGCACGTGCCCGGACTTCGTGTTGCGAACGGTGCCGTCGAGATCGACGAACAGGGCCCTCCGCTCTGGCATTCAGGCGGCCAGGCCCTTCGCTGGGCCAGCATGCAGACCACAGGACGATCGGAAGGCAACCGTGGTGCTCATCTCTACAATGATGCCGTGTCTACCTTCAATGTTGGCGAGGCGGCTCCCGACTTCGAGCTGCCCATCCGTGGCCAGGAGCGCTTTCATCTGTCTGACGCGCTGAAGCAGGGCCCCGTCGTCCTGCTGGCGTACGTCTTCGATTTCAGTGGCGGTTGAACGAACGAGCTTTCCGAGTTCGGAAAGAAACTCCCCGAGTTCAAGGCGCTCGGCGCGTCGGTGTACGGAATCAGCATCGATTCGCCGTTCGCCCATGACGCCTACCGTACCCAGATCAACCTGCCGGACGACTTCGTGCTGCTCAGCGACTTCAACCGCGACTTTGGTCGCACCTACGGCATCCTGAATACCACCGCGTCCGGCATGAAGGACGTGCTGAAGCGCACCGTGTTCATCGTCGGCACGGACGGTACGATCCGCTATCGCTGGGACAACCCCACGCCGCCGGCTCTCCCCTCGGCCGACGAGGTGCTCGCAGCGCTTCGGACCGTCTGAGACTCTCAGCACTGATCAGCAGCATTTCCGCCTGCTGAGTCGGCGGCGCAGGGAGGTGGATTACCCACCTCCCTGCGCCGCCGACTGGTGAGTCATTTGCCAGGCGGTGTGCCGTTCACGCGCTGCCCACCCCCTCGCTGCGGGGGAAGTGCGCAATGGGAGGCAAACGACCGACTACACGCCGCCCGGCACGTTCGGGATGCTGGAGAGGCCGGCGCCGCGATCGCGCTCGTCGACGTCCTTGAGCGTTGCCTGGGCCCCCACGGCGCCGCCCTGGATCTCGAATGAGAGAACGCGTCCATCCTCCAGCGTGACCTCACCGCCGAGATACGAGCGGTTCTCGAATACCTGGTTGTCGGGGGTCCCGGCTGGGACCACCATCATGATCTTGCCGCCGGTGACGTCAAGATCGATGGCTTCGTCGCCCTCGCCGTAGTTCTCCATGGCGCTCGTGGCCGAGCCGCTAGGCTCGCCAACGAAGGCTTCCTGTACGTTTCGTCGCTTCACGCGATGCGGACCCTCCTTCAGAGGCACCTTGCCATCGCGCAACCCCTGTGCCACCGCCGGCCCGCTGGAGCCGGCGAGACTCCAGGCCAGCCGTTCAGGCGGTGGCCCGGCGGGCCGCCTCGAGGACCGCGCGACGGGTGAAGACCCGCGCCAGGTGCGCTCGATACGGTGGACTGGCATGGATGTCGCCCTGCACGTCCACGCCCTCCGCCGCCCCCGCGCTCGCCGCCTCGACGGGTTTCTCATCCGTAGGATCGACACCCAGCAGTGCCGCTTCGACGCGCATGGGGCGGTACGCTTTGGGACCCACGCCCGTGATCCCCAGCCGCGCCGCGCTGATTGTCTTGCCATCCTCGCTGAGGGTGATTACGGCGCAGACACCCGTGAGCGCGTAGTGGCTGGCGGGCTGGTCGAACTTCAGGTACGCCGCGCCCGAGCGTGGGCCCGGCTTCCGGATGCGCACCTCCGTGATGAGCTCGTTCTCAGCCAACGACGTCGTGAGCATGTCCACGAAGAACTCGTCGACATCGATCTCGCGGCTCCCCTGGAGACCGCGCGCGACGAGCGTGGCGCCCAGCGCCAGCACCACCGCCGGCATGTCGCCGGATGGATCGGCGTGTGCGAGCCCGCCCACCAGCGTGCCGCGGGCGCGCACCTGCTGGTCGCCCACGAGCGACATCGTCTCGGCCACCACGGGCAGGTGCGCCTTGACGACATCTGAGAGCTGCACCTGGCGGTACGTAACCGTGGCGCCGATGCGCACCGCTGAACCGTCGGCGGCCGGCTCGATGAACCCGAGGCCCGGGATGCGCGCGATGTCGATTAGCGTGGCCGGCTGGGCGAGGCGCAGCTTCATCAGCGGCAGCAGGCTGTGGCCGCCCGCCATCAGCTTGGCTTCGCCGTTGCCGTGCTCCAGCAGCGTCAGTGCTTCGTCGATGCTCTTGGGCGCCACGTAGGCAAACTTGGCCGGGTACATAAGTCAGTGCGTCTCCGCCATCAGCTCGTCCTCGGGCTTCTCGAAAGGCGCGTCGCCGCGGATCTTGGCCGCTGCCGAGATCGCCGCCTTGACGATGTTCTGGTAGCCCGTGCAGCGGCACAGATTCCCTTCAATGCCATGCCGCACCTCGGAATCGCTGGGGTTCGGGTTGTCACGGATTAACTGGTCGATAGCGATGATCATGCCGGGAGTGCAGTACCCGCACTGCAGCGCATGCTCCTCCCAGAAGGCCTGCTGGATCGGGTGCAGCGTGCCGTCTGGCTCCGCGTAGGCCTCGATCGTCTTGATTTCGGCGCCGTCGGCCTGGACTGCCAGGATCGTGCACGACTTCACCGCGATGCCATCGAGGAGTATGGTGCACGCACCGCACTGGCTCGTGTCGCAGCCGACGTGGGTGCCGGTGAGACCCAGTTGCTCGCGGACGAAGTACACCAGCAGTTCTCGGGGCTCAACGGTTCGGGTGTGGCGCGTTCCATTCACCGTCAGGGTGATCGTGTGCAGCGCGGGCTCCGCCGCGGCAGTCTCGGTCGTGGTCATGCGTCCTCGTCGTGGGCAGTCTCGGTCGTGAGATCGAACTGTACGCTACGGGCAGCCCCCCAGGCGTCAAGCTGACGGATAGGCCGTCGGGAGCGCGGCCCTGGCCATTCCTGACTGCTGCCGGCCTGCTTCGCTCGCCCGGGCGAACCGCCAATCCTGGATGATCTGCGCATCATGTCGAAAAGCCATGGTGGGTAGGCTATCGAGCGGGAACATCGCGGCCTCGCTGACCTCGCGGCCGTCTGGCTGAACGGGCCCCGAAATGAGGGTGCCATCGTAGACCACCAGGATGACCGGGTCGCCCGCGGCGGAATACACCCCAACGAGCGGCCCCAGGCGAACCTCGACCCCCAGCTCTTCGCGCACTTCGCGCACGGCTGCCTCCTCCAGCACCTCGCCGCTGTTGACGTACCCGGCGGGAAAGCTCCAGGCGCCTCGACCCGGGTCGATGTTCCTGCGACCCAGCAATATGCCAGCTGGCCCACCCACAACGACCGCGACGGCGACCTTGGGATCCACGTACACAACCAGCCCGCAGGCGGGGCAGGTGGGACGGTCGCGATCCTCCTGCCAGCGCAGCTCCAGGCCCGTGGCGCAGCGCGCGCAGTAGCCCACGCCGATCGGGCTGAGTGAGGGACCGGACTCGCCCGGCCCCGCTTCAGCGGGGGGAGCCATGCTCAGGCGCCATGGGCGAGGGACGGACACGGCGTAGCCGCCCCAGCCGAAAGCGCGCGCCTGGCGCCTTCCCTCACCGGTTCGCTCTGCGCGGGAGGGCGCTCACGGAACGACCGGGTACCCACGCTCGTCCAGCTCAGCGGTGGGATCCTCATCCAGGAGTCGCAGGTAGGCTGCCCAATCGTCGACGTCCCGGGTGACGCGCTGATCGTCGAAATGCACGGCCTCCACCAGGTCGGGGTGCGCGCGCAAGTAGGTGGCCCCCCCCGAATCACCCTCCTGGATCATGAGGGAGGTCAGTACGCTGCGCGTCACGAAAGCGGGTACGCCGCGGACGCCGCCCACCTCGGCCATTGTCGCCGCCCGTCCGCTGGCATGCTGCGTTTCCGCCAGGACCCGCAGGACCTCGGCCGTAACGTATGGCATGTCCACGGGGTAGATGAAGACACCGCGGGCATCTCCCGAGACGTACGAGAGCCCGCCCCGGAGGGACGTGCTCAGACCTTCCGCCCACTGCTCGTTCAGCACCACGGTGGCGCCAGTACCCTCAAGCTCGGGGAGCATCTGGTTGGCCTGGCTGCCGAGCACGACGATCACCTGGCCACAAGGCACCTCGATCGCGGTATCCACGGCCCGGCGCAGCAGCGTCTTGCCCTGGAAGCGCAGCAAGGGTTTCGGGCGGCCCATGCGCGACGAGGCGCCGGCCGCTAGCAGCAGCGCCGCGTACATAGTCAGTGCGCAACCCCAGCGGCAACCGGCGCCTGGCGTCCTGCCCCCAGCCTGCCCCGCCGAGCGGCGACCATCTCGGCGAGAATGGACACGGCGATCTCTTCCGGCGTCTGCGCGCCCAGGTCCAGCCCGATCGGCCCGTGCAAGCGTTCCACCTGCTCGGCGCTCAGGCCGGCCGCGAGCAGCCGCTCGCGTCGCGCGGCCTGCGTCTTCGGACTGCCCACGGCTCCCACGTAGCGGGCTGGGCTCTGCAGCGCACCCAGGATCGCCGGGTCGTCCAGCTTGGGATCGTGGCTGAGGACCGCGACGTAGCTCTGGCTGTGGAGCGGATGCGCACGCAGGTAGTCGTCGGCGTGCTGCACGTGGACCTCGTCGGCTCCGGGGAACCGATCGTCGTTCGCCCACGCGCCGCGGGCGTCGACGACCACCACTTGGAACCCCACGACCCGCGCGAGGCTCGCCAGCGAGACGCCGATATGGACTCCGCCAAAGATCACCACCGTTGGCTGCGACGGGTAGACGTCCACGAACACCTCGAGTTCTCCGTCCGCCACGTCCGCATAGCGGCGTCGCTCGGGGCGTCCTTCCCGGAGGAGCGCTCGCGCGTCCCGCGCCACCCGCTCGTCCAGCTCCTCGCCGAGCCCGAGACTTCCCCGGTGCTTCCCGGAATCCCAGCTCAGCAGCCCCTTCCCCAGCGCTGCTCCACGGATGGCGAAGGCGAACGCGACCGGCTTCTCAAGTGGAAAAGCGCGGCCAAACGGCTGGACGAAGACCTCGATCTGCCCACCGCACGCCAGGCCCACGTCAAACGCCATCTCATCCGAGATGCCGTACGGAATGAGGCGCGGCGCGTCCTCAGCGAGGACCTGGCGCGCATGCTCCACCACGTCGTTCTCCACGCAGCCGCCGCTGACGGAACCGACAAACTCGCCGGCCGACGAGATCGCCATCTTGGAGCCGGCTTTCCGCGGCGCCGACCCATACGCGGACACGACAGTCGCTATGGCAACCTGCTTGCCCTCGGCGCGCCAGCGTTCGATATCTGGAAGAAGCTCTTTCATGATCAGACCAATCTCGGATTTACCGCTCGATGGGCGGTCCACCAGCTCTCACGTCGGGCTGAAGTCGGCTGCTGTGGCTAACGGCTGCTGTACTGGCCCAGGCGCCTGACGTCTTCATGCGCTCAGAGCGTACTGCCGTCGGGTAGACAAGGACAGGCGTTCCACACGGATGCGCGGTGACCGCTTCACACAACCAGGTGGCGGCCCAGAGCCTGGAGGCTGGCGAGGTTGTGGGCGCTGGCAAACAGGTCCACGTGGGGCAGTGCGGCGCTCATTCCACGCGCTAGGGGACGGTAATCCTCGTTGCCCAGGAGGGGATTGAGCCAGATGACTTTCCCGGCCCGCTTCTGCAGTCGCTCCATCTCCAGCTCCAGCACGCTCGCGTCCCCCGTGTCGAGACCGTCGCTCATGATGATGAGAACGGTGTGTTTGTTCAGGAGGCGCAGCGACCAGTCGTCGTTGAAGCTCTTCAAACTCTGACCGATGCGCGTCCCACCCGACCAGTCGGGAACCTCCGCGGCGATGCGATCGAGCGCCTGGTGGATGTCGCCCGAGTGGAAGTACTCGGTCACGCGGGTGAGGCGCGTGGAGAAGACGAAGCTCTCCACCCGTCCCAGGGTGTTCTGCATGGCATACAGGAACTGGAGCAGGAATCGACTGTAGGTGTCCATGCTGCGGCTCACATCGCAGATGAGCACAATCCGTGGCTTGCGAATCTTGCGCGCCTTTCGCGCCAGCTCGATGACAGTGCCGCCGTACTTGATGTTCCGGCGCATGGTTCGCCGAAGGTCAATCGCGCTCCCGCGCCGGGTCGCGCGGTAGCGCCGGCTCTCGCGCGTGGCCAGACGCTTGGCAACCACCAGGATCGCGCGGGCGATCTCGGCCATGTCGTCCGCGGCGAAGGCGCTGAAGTCTCGGCCAGCCAGCGTCTCCACGGGCGAGTACAGCGGCATCTCCAACTCTTCGGTCGCCTCGGACGAATCGTCGTCGCCCTCCGCGGGCTGGGGCTCGGAATCATCGCCTTGCGAGGCGTTGGGGTCGCTCTGCACCTGGCTGTCTTCGACGCGCTCTTCAACCCGCTCGGGCGGAGCCGAGCGCCAGAACTCCTCGAAGGTCCAGTCGTACACCGGGATGTCCTCTGGCTTCGAGGTGAGGACGCTGCGCAGCGCGACCTTCAGCTCCTGGCGGTCTCCCAGGTCCACGGCGTTCGCGGTGCGTAAGGCGTCGATGACCTCGCTCGGCGAGACGAGCAGCTCCCGCTCCCGCAGAAGGCGGCAAAACCCCAGGATGTTGCGCTGGAGATCGGCGTGGCGCGCCTGCGGTCTGGGCGTGCCCATGGCCAGGTGGGACTCCGAATAGCGCGCGGCCGCTAGGAGCGGGGCGCCAGCTCTTTGTCGATGCGCTGGGCAATCGACGGCGCCGCCGTCGCCAGGTCCTTCGGGTCCAGGCGGCCAATCTCGCTGATGATCGTCTCCGCACGGGTGCCGCTGAGACGGTTCACGTCGTCCCGGTCCTTCAGGATTGCCCCCAGCGTGGCGTTGACAGCTTCCGGTTCCAGGTGGTCAGCGTGCAGCGCCATCAAGCTCATGGCCCAGTCGATGGATTCCGCCATCCCAGGCGTCTTGCCCAACCGCACCCGCCGTACAACCTGCATAAATCCGGCGACCTGTTCCGCCAGGTGGTGGTTGATGCCCTCCACCTTGCTTTCGATGATCCGAACTTCCTTCTCGAAATCCGGGTAGTCAATCCACAGGTACAGGCAGCGCCGCTTCAGCGCGTCCGAAAGCTCGCGTGTCCGGTTGGAGGTGAGCACGACGTACGGTCGGTGCTCTGCCTTGACCGTGCCAAGCTCCGGAATCGTGACCTGGAAGTCTGAGAGCACCTCCAGCAGGAACGCCTCGAACTCCTCATCGGCCCGGTCCACCTCGTCAATGAGCAGGACCGGCGCCCTGTCCGGGTGCGAGATGGCTCGCAGGAGCGGCCGCTGGAGCAGGTACGGCTCCGAGAAGATCTCCGCTTCCGCCTGGCGCACACTGCGGCCTTCCACGTGGGCAGCCTCCTGCAAGCGGATGTGCAGCATCTGCTTGGGGTAGTTCCACTCATAGAGTGCGGAGCTGGCGTCGAGGCCCTCATAGCACTGGAGCCGGATCAGCTCTGTTTCCAGGGACGCCGCGAGGACCTTTGCGATCTCAGTTTTCCCTACGCCAGCCTGACCCTCGATGAGGACGGGCTTGCGAAGCTCCATCGCCAGATACACGGTTGTAGCAATGGCCCGGTCGGTAACGTAATGCTGCCGCTCGAGGCGGCTCTGAATTTCGGCGATCTGAGGTAGCAAGGCGATCCGATTATAGGTCGAGGTCCACCAGGAGCAGCGTGGGGATGCGCGTGCCCGCGGGCAGCACTACTGTGCCGGGCTCAATTTCGAGCAGCCCATTCGCCCCGGCAATCGAAAGCAGGCGGCTTGAGGCCTGAAGTCCCGTCGAATGGGCGACGAGCTCGCCGTCCTCCCAGCGCACTCGCACCCGCTGGTATTCGAGACGGAGCGGGTCAGGGCGGAGCGGCTGAACGATGCGCGCCTGCACGCGCGGACGCAGGACCCGGTGGTGACCGCCCAGCTTGAGCAGGGCCGGGCGGACGAAGACCTCGAAGGTGACCAGGGAGGAGACCGGGAACCCCGGCAGCCCGAACAGCAACTGGCCCGCCGCCGTGGTGGCGAAGGTGAGCGGCTTCCCCGGTTTGAAGGAAACTCGCCCGAAATGGACCGTGCCGGTGCGCTCCAGGAGGGGCTTCATCAGGTCGCGGGTGCCCATGGAGACGCCGCCGGACGTGATGAGCACGTCGCAGACTTCAAGCGCCTCGCGCACCAGGCTCGCGAGCAGGGCCTCGTCATCGCGTCCGTGGCGGTGCCAGACGACCGTGGCGCCCGCGGCTTGGGCGGAGGCCATCAGCGCGTAGCGGTTGCTATCCCGCACCGCGCCTGGTGGCGGCGTCTCCCAGGGCTCAACCACCTCGTCGCCGGTGGCCAGGATGGCGACCCGCGGACGGCGCACCACGGGCACCTCGCTCGCGCCAACACTCGCGAGAAGCCCGACTTCCGATGGGCCGATCCGCTCGCCGGCGCGGGCGACGACCTGGCCCCGCACGAGGTCCATCCCGGGCGGGTGGATATTCTCGGCAGCGTGGGGCAGCCTGTGCAGCCGCACCACCTCGCCCGCGTGGTCGGTGTCCTCCACCATCACCACGGCATCGGCGCCCTGCGGAATGGTGCCGCCAGTCATGATAGCCACGGCCTCGCCAGAACCCACCTGGGTGTGCGCCAGCCGGCCGGCCGTTACCTCCGCGAGCACGCGCCGGTCTGGGGCGCTGTCCGCGGACCTGACCGCGTACCCATCGACAGAGGACCGCGGCAACCCTGGCAGGTCCGCATCGGCCGCGACCTCGCGCGCGAGCACTCGCCCCAGCGCCTCAACGAGCGGAACGGACTCTGTCGGCAGAGCGGTCGTCCGCTCGAGGATCGCCGCGAGGGCGTCCGGCACGGGGACCATTGGGTAGGGCGATGAGCGAGTCGGCACCGTGGAAGGTTCAGATTACCGCGCCGCGCGCGGGCGCCGGCTTGTCGCCCGCGTCAACGCGCGGGGCCGCGACTGGAGAGTGTCAAGCACGCGAGCACAAGCCCGCCACCTCACCAGGAAGTGATGGCACGTGCTGAGCACTTTCGGAACGTCGCACGAACGGCTCAGGACGGAAGTTTTCCTTTCAAGCACTCGAAGAACTGATTCATGAGCATTTTGGCCACGCCGCCGAGCATGCGTTGACCGACGCCAGCGACCGTGCCCCCAACCTGCCCGTCACCGTCGACGCTCACTCGAGTTGCGCTGTCGCCGTCCGGCTCCAGGGTGATGCGGGCGGTGCCCTTCACGAACCCCGGGCCTCCGGTACCCTGCACCTGGAGGGTGTAGGCCGTAGGCTCAGACTTCTCCACGATGGCGACGGTGCTCTTGTAGGTGCCACGGATGGTGCCAACCCCCACCTTGAGCACCGCGTCCCAGTGATCCGGGGCCGTCTCGGTCAGCGTCTGCACTCCAGGAATGCACGTTCGCAGGTTCTCGGGGTCCATGAGGAGCGCCCACACCTGCTCGGGCGGGGCGGAAAAGACGTATGCACCTTCGACCTTCATGCGGCGGATCGTACAGCAGCGCCAGGCCGGCCGCGCGCGGCGCGCGGTTCTGGGGCGCACCCGGCGGTTGTAACAGTCTTCCGGTCGAGTGGGGGCGGAGCGTAGGCTGAGCGGATCACCAAGCCGAGCGCCGCCGGTGCTCATTGCACCGGCGGCGCGTGGGAGAGCCCGATGAACGCGGACCCGATCCCC
>JACPOP010000012.1 GCA_016191465.1 Chloroflexota bacterium
GCCCTCTCTGTCAATATGGATGAGACAGTGACCCCCCTGCAGTTTAGTGTCGAGGGCGAGCAAGGATCGGAGGCCGATGAACGCAGCGGAGAGGAACGGGAGCGAGCGGGAGACCGAGGTCGTGGCGAAACCCACGCGGCGACGCTTCACCCTCGAGTACAAGCGGAAGGTCGTACGGGAAGCGGACGGGTGTAAGACACCCGGCGCGGTCGGGGCGTTGCTGCGGCGGGAAGGGCTGTACTCGTCGCATCTGGCCGTGTGGCGAGCGGCGCGCGAGCGGGGCGAGTTGGCGGGCGCCCCGAAGAAGCGCGGGCCGGTGGCGCGCGTGATGGACCCGCGGGACAAGACGATCACCGCGCAGGCCCGAGAGATCGTTCGGTGGAAGCATCGCGCCGAACGGGCCGAGGCCTTGGTGGAGCTCCAAAAAAACGTGGCGGCGTTGCTGGGGACGCCGTTCGAGACCGAGAAGTCCTGATGACGACGGTGACCGAGCTCGGCCCGCGTCTCGGCATCAGGCCCACCTGCGCGGCCCTCGGGCTGCCGCGGGCCACGTACTATCGGCAACGGCGGCCCCAGAGTGCCCCGGCGCCCCGCGCGCGGTCCCCTCGGGCGCTCAGCCCGAGCGAAGAAGCGACCGTCCTCTCCCGCCTGCATGAACCGCGGTTCGTGGATCTCGCCCCGGCCGAGGTCTACGCCACGCTGCTCGACGCCGGTGAGTACCTGTGCTCCGAGCGGACGATGTATCGGATCTTGGCGGCCCATCAGGAGGTGCGCGAACGGCGGGACCAGTTGCGGCATCCCTCCTACGCGGCCCCGCAGTTGCTGGCCCAGCGGCCTAACGAACTCTGGAGCTGGGACATCACGAAGCTGCTGGGCCCGGCGAAGTGGACCTACTTCTACCTGTACGTGATGCTCGACGTCTTCAGCCGCTACGTGGTCGGCTGGATGGTGGCGCACCGCGAGAGCGCGACGTTGGCCGAGCGATTCATCGCCGAGACGTGCCTCCGCCAGGAGATCGGCCGCGATCAACTGACGATCCATGCTGACCGCGGCTCGTCGATGACCTCGAAGCCCGTCGCGTTCTTGCTCGCCGATCTCGGCGTGACCAAGACTCACGGCCGGCCCCATGTCTCGAACGACAACCCCTTCTCGGAGGCGCAGTTCAAGACGCTCAAGTACCGGCCCGACTTCCCGGAGCGCTTCGGCGCGATCCAGGATGCCCGGGCGCATTGCCAAGTCTTCTTCCCCTGGTACAACACCGAGCACCGGCATACGGGCCTCGGCCTGCTCACCCCGTACGATGTCCACTACGGCTTGGCCGCAGCACGTGTCGCAGCCCGCGCCGAAACGTTGGCCGGCGCGCACGCGGTGCACCCTGAGCGTTTTCCCCATGGCATGCCGCAACCCCCGGCGCGTCCGACGGCCGTCTGGATCAACCCACCCCAGCCACGAGCGATTGAGGAGGCGCTCCTACACTAAACTCATGAACCCACTGTCTCATTCTTGTTGACAGGCTCCGGCCAGCGGTCAGGTCCAACGTGCCGTTAGACGTTCATGCCATCCACCGACTCATAATGCTCAACCGTCGGAAATGGGTCGTAGAAATGATGGAGCAGGCGCCTCCATTCCTGATACTCGGCTGACTTGCGAAAGCCTTCTGCGTGATCCTCGAGCCGCCGCCAGCGAACGAGCAGCACGTACTTGTTCTCGACCTCGAGGCAGCGCTGAAGCTCATGAGACACGTAGCCGACCATGGACGAGATAATCCGTTGAGCCTCATGAAACGCCTGCTCGAACTCAGCAGCGCGTCCCCGCCGCACATTCAAAATCGCAAGTTCCAGAATCATGCTCTGTGGTTGCTCCTTTCCTTCATGACGTCTAACGTCCGCAGTGACCTGCCACGGCGAGCGAATGCGAGCCGGCGGTCAGGTCGACTGCGCCCTTAGACAATATGGAAGGACCGGCCTGACCTATTGCATAGTCGTGGGTTGTTCCGAGCGGGAACAGAGCCACAGGCAAAAGGAGGCCGGTCATGGAGAAGGATACTACCTACGTGGCGCTCGACGACAGCAAGCGGAAGATCGTCGCCGGGATTCTGCGGCCGGACGAGACCGCCCCGGAACTGCGGGAGATCCCGAATGACCCGCAGCACATCCGCCGCCTGTTCACCCGGCTCCAGCGGGAGCGGCCGGTGACCGCGTGCTACGAAGCCGGCGTGTCGGGATATGATCTGTACCGTCAGCTCCGCGCGCTCGGGGTGGCGTGCGACGTGATCGCGCCGGCCTTGACGCCGCGACGCCCGGGCCGGCGGATCAAGACCGATCGGCGCGACGCGGCCAAGCTCGTTCATCTCTACCGCGCGGGCGAGCTCACCGCCATCCACGTGCCCGATGAGGTGGAGGAGGCGGGGCGCGATCTGACCCGCTGTCGTGACGATATCCGCCGGGACGTCCTGCGCTGGCGGCATCGCGTGCTCAAACTCCTCGCTCGCCACGGCCGCCTCTATCTCGTCGGCCGGAATTGGAGCCAAGCGCACTGGCGCTGGATCCGGGAGCAGCGCTTCGACCTGCCGCCCCTGCAGCGCGCGTTCGAGGCCAGCCTGTTCGCGCTGGAGCAAGCCTTGGCGCGCCAGGCGGAGCTCGACCAAGAGATCGAGGCGCTGGCCGAGACCGCACCCTATCGGGAGCCCGTCGGCTGGCTGCGGTGCTTCCGCGGAATCGACACGCTGTCGGCCATGATCCTGCTCGCCGAGGTCGTGGACTTCCAACGCTTCCACCGGCCGCGGGAGCTCATGGCCTACCTGGGGCTGGTCCCGAGCGAGTATTCCTCGGGCGAGACCCAGCGCCGCGGGGCCCTGACCAAGGCCGGCAACGCGCACGCCCGGCGCATCCTCGTCGAGGCCGCCTGGCACTATCGGCATCGGCCCACGGTAGGCCATGCGCTGGCCACCCGGAGCCACGGGCAACCACCGGCCGTCGTCGCTCAGGCGTGGCGCGCGCAACAACGACTGCACCGGCGCTATCGTCATCTCGTTGGCCACGGCAAACGGCCGCCGGTGGCCGTGGCGGCCATCGCCCGCGAGCTGGTGGGATTCATCTGGGCGGCGATGACCGGACACGAGAGTCGGCTCCAGACCGCGTAGACATCGCGGAGACTGAGACATACCTATGAGTGTAAGTTTCCCGAGCGGCGTCGGCCGCGGCGCGCGACGGGCACGATTGGAGGGTCCTCGCGCTAACTATGCGCCGCCTGGTCTTCGGATTGGGATGACGCGCGCCCTTAGACAGAGGCAGCTCCCGACGAAGCGGTGTCATGCGGCTCTGCCCTCGTGGGTAACCCGCGCATATCAGCCTGATTCGTCGTCGAAGCCGCCCGCTCGTCAGCCGCGCGCCGGCGTCCTCGGGAAATCGCACCCTCGAGCAATCCTCGACCATCAACATCGACCGAGAGATCGCGGTCGCCGTTACAATCCGCTTGACAGCCGGTCCTTCCATATCAGTTATCGTAACACTGGCGCGGTGGCTTCGCTTCCAACGCTGATCACCCGCCGACGTGGTGGGATGCCGACGAATCGTGCGCTCACCGCGCCCGAGGATCGTGGCGACCTGCGCCACGTCAGTGCTGGGCCAGGGCTCGGATAACGCGGCTTGGCGTTCAGGGCACGCTCCACAGCGGGAGCGGATAGGTCATGGGCATCTCCGCGATGCCCACTTCCTCCACGCGACACGGCAAGCGCGGGTCATGTCAGAGTTCACTCCGGTGCGGCCATTTCATGTATCTCGAACATCAAAGACAAAAACCAACATCGAGGGGAAAACCTTGACGCTGGCATTAATAGGGTGTAGTCGAATAGGGTGTAGTCGATCCGTACACCCCACTTTCCGCAAGTCAGGTCCGAGATTTCTGCCCCCACTCGCTTGCCTGACGTCAGACGTTCATGAACCCCTTCGGGGCAATCCCGAGGAGGCCGAGGAGCTTACGCTGGAGGTCAGTCAGCTCGGGATCGAACCGTTGGACGACGCGCCGCGCCCGGCACAGCAAGTGGCGTTGGAGGGGCGCGAACACCTCCAGGATCCGGTCCGTCGAGGGGGCCTTGCAGTCGCGCTCCTCGGGATAGAGCGGTAACTCCGCGATCCCGCGCCGCGCCATCGCGCGCCGCAGCTCGCGTTCGAGAAGCGCATGCACGAGGAGCGCGACGAAGTGGAGGGCCAGCAGGGCCTCAATTCGGCTGATGCTCTTGAGGTACATGGGGGTCGCGGCTTCGACGTTCTTGAGCAAGTCGTGGCGCTTCTCGATCAGCGGCTGCTTGCTCTTGTAGGCGTCGAGCAGCGCGGCGGCGGTGAGGTCAGAATCGTTGGTGAGGAGCGGGAAGAGTCCATCGGTGCGGGCGTCATAGGCGATCTCGGGTTCCCGGCGCGCCCACGTGAGACAGAAGCGCCGCTTGAGGCGCCGCCGCCAGCGCGTGTTCTTGCCCGGCCGGCCGCGCGTTTCCTGGCGGAACACGGCTTCCTCGACGGTGTCCACCTGGTACGCCACCCATCGCGCGGCCCCGGTCGTCGCCAGGAGTTCGTCGACGGCGGCGGCGACTTGGGCCGGGGTGCCGAAGCGCGGGCGCGGCCCCTGGAGCCGGGCGGCTAATTCCTCCAGCTGCTTCCAGGCCTTCTGGAGCGCAGCGCGGCGGGCCTGGGCGTCGCGCTCCTGCTTGTGAGAGCTTTCGTACCAGAACAGGCGGAACCCGTCGGCGTCGGGGATCGGCGACGGGATCGCCCGGAAGACGTCCGGCGGTCCGTCTTTCCACCGCGGGTGGGGCTTCCGGGCTACCTCCTCCCACGCCGGCGAGTGGGACTGGAGCCAAGCCTTGAAGAGCGCGTCCTCCTTGCGGGTGCGTGGCAGCACGGTGAGGAAGCGCCCCCCGTGCTCGTGGATGTGCTTGAGGGTCTCGCGCGTGCAGAGCTTGCTGTCCGCGACATAGAGGAAGGTCGGCGCGCCCACCAAGGCCCGGAGCACCTCCCACGTCTCGCGGTGGGTGGTGCTGTCTTCCGTATCGCCATCGGCCACCTTGACATGGACCGGCACGGCGCCGTCGGCGCTCACCGTGAGGATCCACAGGAGCTGCTTGAGATCGGGCCGGTGGTCCTTGTTGTGGCCGAAGGTCACGACCAGCGTGGGCCGGTTCCGGACCAGGCGGCCGGTGGCCGCGGCGTACTCGCCGTGGAGCGTCAGGGTCGTCGAGTCGTTGTGCAACTGCTCCAGCGAGACCGCGAACTCCTTGACCATGTGGACGACCACCGTGGTCACGAGCGCGGCCGGGTCGGCGTCGAAGAGCCGATCCAAGGCGCGGCCCACGCGATCGTCGTTGAGGAGCGCGCCCTGCTCGGCCCCCAGCCCCAGGAGGGCGGGGACCCACCCCCGCGCCCATTCGCCGAGCCCGTAGAGGGGCACGCGGGCGAGGACGAGGTTGCGTGTGAGGACGCCGAGGGCGGCGCTCGGCGGCAGCTCTGCGCGGGGGTCGGGCGACGGCAGGTGGCGCTGGAGGAACTCCTCGAACCGGAGGCGCCGCAGGAGGTGGTTCACGAGGGGTAGGCCGCCGAGGGTGTGCGAGACGAGCGTGAAGCCGCCGGGCTCCGTCATCCGCGTGTCCTCCTGCGCCCTCGGGCTTGACAGAGTGCGTGATCTAGCAGTATATACACTGCTAGATACCGGACGGTCAAGGAATTTCGATGGCGACGAACGGCAGGGCCCACCACACGCGCTACGCCGCGCTCAAGCGCGCGGTCCTCACCCTGGGTCCGATCCGCCGGGGCAGCCTTGTCCGCCGCTTCATGCCGTGCGACAAACCTGGCTGTTGCTGTCAGGCCTCACCGCCCGAACTCCACGGCCCGTACTATCAGTGGACGCGCAAGGTGCGCGGCAAGACCGTGACGGTCCGCCTCACGCGGGAGGAGGCGCACCTGTTCGAGGAGTGGATCTCAAACGGTCGTCAACTCGACCGGATCGTGGCCCAGATGGAGGCGGTCTCGCTCCGCATTACCCAGCGACTGGTGAAGCAACGGCGGAAACCGTGACGCGAGGTGGTGGGGAGAGAAATGTCAGCCGCGACCTGCGGAAAGTGGGGTCAAGAGCTGGCCCGCGCTGTCGTAGACGATGGCCTCCATGAGCCCGGCGGCGATGCCCTGGGTCGCGCCGCCCTGGAGCTGGCCCTCCACGATCATCGGGTTGATCGCGCGTCCGGGATCATGGACGACCACATACTTCAGCAGCCGGACCCCGAACGTCTCGACGTCGACCTCGACCACCGCGGCCTGCATGCCGAACGCCCACGTCACCGTGTCGGGATAGAAGTACGTGCACGCGTTGAGGCCGATGGCGCGGAGCCGCAGGCCGAAGGTCGAGCGCTGCAGGACGATCGC
>JACPOP010000013.1 GCA_016191465.1 Chloroflexota bacterium
GCCGGCGGCCCACGTTATCGCGGCCGTATTCGACGTGAGCGTGCTGCCGTTCACGGTGGCGCTGGCCTGGATCGTGTCCGTGCCGGTCTTGACGCCGCTGTAGGTGAATGACGCGATGCCGTTGGCGTCGGTCGTGGCCTGTTTGACCTGCGTGTTGGCGCCGCTGACCAGGAAGCTTACCGGCGTGCCGGCCGGGACGCTGACGTTGAAGAACGTGGCGCTCAGCGTCACCGGCGTGCCCTGTTGTGGGCTGGGCTGCACCGCCGGCGGGGTGAGACTGAGCGTGGGGAAGGCGCTCGTCGGCACGACATCACAGTTGCCATCGGCGCGCGTGACCTTGAGGATGCGGTCGCTCTGGGTGGCGTAGATGCAGCCATCCGGGCCAACCGTGACGAAGTCGCCGAACGATCCGCCGGTGAAGACATCCGTGAGGGTCGGTGTGGCGGTGGAGAGATCGACGCGGGTGAGCTTGCCGTCGTGGCGGTTGACGTACACGATCGGCGGCGCGCTGGGATTGCCGGGGTTGCGGCCGACGGCGATGCCGTCCGCCGTCGGCGCCTGCGCGACGTAGGTGAAGACTGGGGTGGCTGGGCCGCCCGTGCCGGTGAGCCTGCCCAGCCACGTCACGTTGTCGGCAGGGTTCCCGGCTGCCGTGTAGAGCGTGCCATCAGGCGCGAACGCGATGCCGTCCGTGACGCCCGGCAGCGTCGCATACTGGACAAACTGCGGCGACGCCGACTCGGGGCTCTTCACCCGCCAGATGATCTTGTCGGTGCCAAATGCGCCGCAGGGGGTGCTCACGAACAGGTCGCCGGTGAGGGGGTCCGTGGCCGCGCCGCTGGCGCAGCCGAGATTGCCGACGTAGGAGCGGATGCGCAGGCCGGTCGCCGGATTGAGCTGCAGGACATCGCCGAGGAAGCCGCTGCACCACTGTTCGGACAGGTACAGGCTGTTGCCGGTCTTGCTGAAGGCCAGGCCGTCGGGACAGGCGTATCCGGTCGAGACGCGGGTCGCATCATTGACGGCGCCGCCCCGCGGGCCGAACTTGTACAGGGATCCATCGGCGACGTGGCCGCTCACCCACAGGTTGCCCACCGGATCGAAGGCGACGCCGATCGGCCCCAGGCAGGTGGTCGGCGTGGGGCCGCGCGTCGCGAATCCGGAGGCGAAGGTGGTGACCGCGTAGCCGGCGGCGGCGGCGGCGATCGGCAGCAGGCATGGGGCCGGCGGGCCGCTGGTGAAGGTGACCGCGGCCGTGCCGGGGATCGGCAGGTCACCGTCCGTGACGTCGATCGCCGAATAGGTGACCGTTTCCGCGGTGGTGTTGGTCACGGTGAAGGTGGTCTGGCCGCTGGTGTCGGTCACGGCCGGCGTCGGGCCGGTGACGGTGGAGTGGCCGTTGCCTTGCAAGAGATTGACCACCTTGCCGGCGGCGCCCTGGCTCTGGGCGTTCTGGAGCGTGACGGTGATGGTCGAGAAGGCCGTGCCGTCCGCCGCCACCGAGGTCGGGTTGGCGATGATGTTGCCCGCGGTCGCCGGCGGTGTGACAAAGCTGAGGTTGATGGTCGTACTGAGGGTGATGTTATCCGTCGTGTCCGTCGCTGTGAGCGTCAGGTTCTCGGCAAAGGTGTCGGTCACGGTAAACACCACCGCGCCACCGTTGACGCTCGATGGCCCGCTCGGCGGTGATATCACGGCGCGGCTGCCGGGGCCGGCGGTCAGCGCCACGTTCTTGCCGGTGACAATCCGCCCCCGGTTGTCGAGCAGGTTCACTTGGACGAACGCCCGAGTTGTGCCGTCCGCCGACACCGGCGTCGGCGTGGATCGGACAAACGAGCTTGCCGGGTCCACCGGACCGGCTGTTTGCCCCGTGAGCAGCAGGCGCAACATATCGGGGTTGGGCGAGCCCAGGCCCACATGAGCGAAGTCACTGTTCATGCTGGCGGCCGAGTGGAAGCCGGTTGTACCGGCCAGCGGGTAGAGTTGCGGGTTGAGGAAGCCGAGGTTGACGCCGGTGCTCTGATTGAGAAACACGGCGAAGGCAGCCCAGGCGGGCGCGGCCATGCTCGTGCCGCCGTACAGTTTGCCGTTGGGGCAGCCGCCGTTGCTGGCCTGGCAGATGCCCAGGCCCTGAGCCGGATCGGCCGGTAGGACCGTATCCGGCACCGACCGCATCGGTGACGCCGTGCTGCCGTTCTGGTAGGCGGGGCGGGTGAAGAAGCGGCTAACGCCGAAGCCGCCCTGACCGGTGGGCGGGTTGCTCTGTGTGCCGTCCCACCAGCGCTCGCTGCCGTAGGTCGCGCCAACGCCGGAGGTCATGCTGCTGCCGCCGACGGCGGTGGCGTTTGGCACATTGGCCGGCACACCGACGGTGTTCGGACTGCCGTCCAGGCAGGTGCTGCCGGTGTCGCCGCTGGCGTTGAAGACGGAGATACCGGCGCCGGCCGCGCTTTGGAGGATGGAGTCGATGCTCTGTACGTCGGCGAGGGTCGTCTGGTCCTCACAATAGCTCCAGCTATTGCTGATCACCGTCACGCCGTCGTTGATCATGCGGTTGAACAGGGTTTGATAGCTGGTGACGGGCGACGCCTCGTAGACGACGATGTTGGTCGACAGGTTGGTCTCGAACAGCAGCATGTTGACGTCGAGCAGCACCTCGGCCTCGTCCAGCCCCGGCGTGGCGACGCCGCCGTTGACGGCCACGGTGCTGAGGCGGCTCAATTGGGGCGTCACACTCGCCGGGTTGATCAAGCGCAGCCAATCGGCGACATCGCTCTGGCGGAAGGCGTCGAACTCCACCAGCCCGACCTTCTGCGCATTGGCAGCCGCCTGAACCCGTCCGCCCGAAGCCGTTGCCTGGCTGGATAAGTTTCCCATAAATGCTCGGTCGCAGCGGGCCTGTCCTGCCGGATCCCCACCGGCGCCATACAGGCAGGCGGCATAGGCGGCTATTTCCGCGAGAAAGATTGCAGTACAAACGACGGATACGGCGAGTGGCACAATGGCCAATCCTGTCAAACCACCAAGCGCCAGCAATATCGCAGCGTCTAAAAAAGCCCCGCAAACTGCAAGGGTTGTTACGATGTCCGGGCGTTTCGGCTGCGCCAGATTCGACAGCCCCACGATGGCTTGAACATACTGGGCAATGTTCGCCGGCAGCGCCGGGTCCTGCTCGGTGGCATAGAACGTCCGCTGGTCGATCCGGTAGTCGCTGATCGCGACAGCGAACGCCCGCTGCGTCTGGGAACGGGCGCCCCGTACGGTCAGGGTGAGGCGATTGTCCGAGCCTTCGGTGAGGGTGAAGCCCTGCCCTTGAAGCCAGGCGAGGACCGCGTCGTACGACTGCCTCGAGGGGCCGAACCGGTCCGCGATCTCGGTCTGGCTGAGGAAGCGCCGGTAGTTGCGCGTGCCGCGGGTGTACAACCCGCTCAGATAGGTGTCGAAACCGCGTTGGTCATCGCGCTTCAGCACCACCGTGATCGTGAGCGGCTCCTCCGCCGTCGCGGTCAACGACGCCGTGCCCGAGCCGGTGACGCGGGTGGCCTGCGTCAGCGCGGGCAGCAC
>JACPOP010000014.1:0-275760 GCA_016191465.1 Chloroflexota bacterium
GAGCGGTCGCTGGCCTGGCTGTCCCGCCCGCGGCGCCTGGCGCGCGAGTACGAGGAACTCCCCGAGTGCAGTGCCGCCCACGTGTACCTCGCCTCGATCGCCCTCTTGCTCAACCGCCTTGCTCCCTCCCATGCCTAAATTCCTGAACGGGCTCTAAGCGTTGCAGATGCCTTTCAGCGAAGTGAACCTCGCCGAATTCAGTCTGGGGTATAACACTGCCTCTGACATCCATTGCGGGTGGGACATCGGTGGAAAATGTGAGCCAGTTGTATGCCGTCTTCTTGAAATTGAGCACGTTCTTAGTACGATTCAGTGAGATTATTGAACTCATGCTTCCGTGCGATTTTGAAAGCCAGGTATGGAATAGATTTCCAAGTTCCTGAGATGGTAGTTTTGGAATCATTTTCAAAAACACGTCTGGAGTAAATGCCACATATGAGAGCGATGGGAAGAGGTGCCGACGTTCTTCGCCGTACCAGCGATGTGTTCGCGTAGTATAGTTGCAGGACGTAGACTCACCTGATCTTCCGATATGAATTGTGTTTCGTACACGAACATCGAAGTTGAAAAGCGCGGATGGTATGCGACCGTACGACGAGAACCAATTTTTGGAGTATGTGGAAAACAACAAATTGCGTAGCGAAGCGAAGTCAGAACTAAAAGTTATGCTGAGTGGAACGATCATCCCAGTTCGCCCAACTGGGCCCTTCAGAGCAGCAACACGTTCAAGCACGAGGGCATAGATATCTGGGCAATTCTGCGTTCTATAGTCCCTGAGCCGATAGGCCTTTTCAACCTTTGATCTTGCAATGTATGGCGGGTTACCGATAATTGCGTCGAACCCCCCACCGGCAATGATCCCATAGAACTGTACGAACCAGTGGAACGGCTGGTGGCTCTGGCGCCAGCGCTCGAAGTCCGCCCTGCGCTCGGGCTGAATGCCGTACTGGCGGGCGAGGAGGCGGTCGAGCTCGGCGTCGAGCGTTTGAAGTCTGCTTCGTAGAGCGGACTTGTCGGCCGCTGTCACGGACCCGCCGTACGTAGTCTGCTGGCGACGAAACTCCTTGAAGGCGCGGTCGGCTACTTCGGCAAGCTCGTCGATGCGCTCCAGGTCTTCGTCTTCGGTGGAGGTGGTCATCTTGAGCTGGCCCCCGCCGGTGACGGTCAGGGCCTGACGCACCTGGTCGCGGGTGGCGAAGCCCACGAGCGTGTTGCCGGCGCGGATGTTGAAGTCGATGTCCGGCAGCGGCTCCACCTGGTCGGCGGAGTCCAACTGGGCGACCAGCTTCAGGAAGAGGCGGAGCTTACAGATCTCCACCGCCTCTTCCATGATGTCCACGCCATACAGGTTCTCCAGCACGATGGACTTCAGCATGAAGTAGCGGGGGTTGTGGTGCTGCGCCATGCGCTTCAGCGTGCGCCGGAAGTCCGGGTACTTCCTGGCGCCGTGCTCCGGGTCGGCCAGATCGGCTTCGTCCACGAAGCGCTGCATGCGCTGGAGGCAGGCTTCGTACAGCGGCAGCAGGACGTTGAGCGCGGCGAACAGAAAGGCGCCCGACCCACAGGTTGGGTCGAGGACGCTGATGCCCTGCTCCCACGTCTCGTTGGATTGCTCGGGGATGCGGCCGGCCAGCGCCAGCCAGAAGGCCCGCACGAGCTCCGGCCCTTCGGCCGTCTCGATCACGTCCTGGGCGAAGCGGCGCAGGTCCAGATTCAGCGTCACCAGGTCGTCGATGGCGTGGACCTCGCCAGCACGGAGCTTCGTCCGAATCTCGTGGCAGCGCTGGCGCCGGGCGGCGTGCTCGCGCCATGTTTCGGTTGGTAGCGCACGGTCCGCGGACGCGGGCCGGTTCCACCCACCCCGCCGCGACACGTCCGCCACGCCCGCCTCGATCTCCGCGGGGAGCGGCAGGTCCACGCCTCTCCGAACCGCCTCGTAGATGTAGCGGTCGGGATCCTCGCGCAGCAGGCGCCACAACGCGCCATCGGGGCGGAACGCCACGGCGCATTTCTTCTCGGCCGCGTCGAACAGGAACGGCACGATGGTGTTCTTGGCGATGTACTCGGTGATGTCTTCCTTGGTGTAGTACGCGCCCATCTGCTTCTGGTTGACGTACTTCTCGAAGATGTAGCCGAGCACGTCGGGGTTGATCTCGTTGTCCTTCCCGACCGGGCGATCATCCAGGTGCCAGTCGTAGGCATCGAAGAACTCGAAGACGCGTTCGAAGACCGGATCAGGGATGTCGATGCCCGGGTACGTGCGCTCGAGCTGGTGCTCGTCGAACAGGCCGCCGTTCAGATAGGGTACCCGTCCGATCAGCGGTTCCAGGCTGGCATCGCGCTCCTTCTCCGGGGCGCCAAGCCCCTCGTGAAAGAGGCGGGTCAGGAAGTAGCGGTAGAACGAGTGGAACTGGCCCGCGCCGCGCTGCTGCTGGACCATTTTGAGCCGAGTCCGCAGGTAGCTCGGATCGTCGTCCAGGAAGCCCTTCTTCTGGAAGAAGTAGATGAACATCAGGCGGTTGAGCATCAGCGAGGCGTACCACTCGCGATCGGCGACCACGGCGATGCCTTCCACAAAGCTCAAGAACGCCTGGTGCTCGGCCTTGAAGCGCTCGTAGAAGCGCTTCGTGACCCGGTCCACGTCGAACGAAGCGCCCACGCGGGCGGCGACTTCGGCCACGCTGGTGATGCGCTCCGCTTCCTGGATGTCGAAGGCGATCGCGTCCAGCTTCTGGACCAGCAGCTCTTCCGCCTGCCCTGCCTTGAACGCCTGCTCGCGGAACGCGGCCGGACGGCCCGGCTCCTTCTTCACCCACTGCCAGACCTGGGCGGTCCGGGCCTGGTCCGTGAACACGATGAGCTTCTCGTGGGTGCGCTTCGCGGCTTCGCGCTCGATCTTGCGGCGCGTGGCAGCGTCCGGCAGGCCATCGGCCGACTGGCAGAGGTAGACGGCCAGGCCGTGCTTCTCCGCGACAGCGTCCAGCGCGTACGAGCGGCCGTCGACCGAAACATCGAGACGGCCGTGGTGGATGTCCCAGCCGAGCTCTTCCACGAACAGGTTGCGGAAATCGAAGCGCCGCAAGCGCTCGCGAATGGCGGTCCTCTCCAGCGGCACGCTGCCTACCTCCCGTGTGGCTGAAACAGCCCGAGCGAGCAGATGATCCGCGGCTCCTGCTCGGCGTCGTCTTCGTCGTCCGTTACCAGCGACAGGCGGTCCTGGTCGCGCAGCTCCAGCACCCGCGCGGCGAGCGCTGCGTCTTCGCCGCCGGTGCGCAGCAGGCGGTTGAGGGTATCGGTAGCCGTGGAGCGCAGCGGAAAGCGGTAGATCTCGTCAATCGCCCGGTGCAGCTCTGGCACGTCGAAGAGGGTACCTTTCACGCCGCTGGCGTACCGTTTTAGCCGCTCGTACGTCTTGAAGCGCGCGCCGCTCGGCCGCCCGAGGCCGCCGCCGATCTGCTTCTCCTCCGCCACGATGTGGGCGGCGCCTTGCGCGACCAGCTCGTGATGGCGCTCGTGGCGAGCGATCGCGGGGGTGCTCGGCTCGCAGCGGGCCGCGCTCAGGATGGCGAGCTGCGACTGCGTCACGGGCTTGCCAGACTCGTCGATCCAGGCCAGGGCATCGGTGCCCTCGGCCGTTCGCAGGTAGACCAGCACGCCCTCGGGCTGCCCCGGTGCAGACACGGGCGCGCGGCTCGAGTACACCACGCTCGGCAGCGACTCGATGGCCTTCTTCAGCGAGGGGTCGGCATCGATGGCGTTCTTCCAGATCTGGTAGGCGTACGAGGTGAGGTCCACCTCCGTGTCAGCGTCGCCGTCGTAGATGCCGGACTTCTCGTTGTAGATGTCCAGGATGGCCCCGGTCGTGGTGTCGTCCTCGAAAAACGACTCGTCGGTGCCGACAACCTCGGCGTTCTCGTGCAGCCGCTGCTTCACCCTTGAGCGGAGGCTGATGATGCGATCCACCCCATCCGCCGGCAGAAACGAGTAGCACAGGATGCGCTCTGAGGCCTGGCCGATGCGATCGACACGGCCCGCGCGCTGGATCAGACGGATGATCGCCCAGGGCAGGTCGAAGTTGACGATCACGGAGCAGTCCTGGAGGTTCTGGCCCTCGCTGAGCACGTCGGTGGCGACGAGGACCCGCAGCTCCGCCTCCGGGGCGATGCTATCGCGCTTCCCGTTGCTCCGGGGGCTGAACCGCCAGGCCAGCTGGGTGGGGTTGGCCGACTGGCCGGTTGCACCTTCGAGCGCCGCCACGCCGCGGGCTTTGAGCTGCTCGGTGAGATACCGGACCGTGTCCGCGAACTGGGTGAAGATCAACACCTTGTCGGTGCGATGCGCGCGCTGGAGCAGGTCAAGCAGCTCCATGAGCTTGGCGTCTTTCCCGGCATCCCAGCCGCCGACCGCCTGCAACAGCTCCATCAGCGCCCGGGCGTCGGACAGCAGGTCCGCCGCGAGGCTCGGTTGGAAGAAGGACGGCCGCAGCCACTTGAAGGATCGACGGTAGGGGCCGCCGTACTCCGCGTACACCTCCGCCGCCCGCTGCCGAAAGTCCGCCTCGCCGCGCAGGAATTGCGCTGCCGCGGGGGGCTGGGCGCCGCCGGCCGAGTCGTCATCCTCGGCCGCCGCCTCTTCTTCGGCGGCATTGTCGAACAGGCTCGCGGTGGCCGTGCCCGCGTCGGCGTCCTCGTCCTTGACGCGCGTGTCCAGCAGGTCGGCGCCCTGGGTGCCGATGGGCAGCGGCAGGTCCTTGTCAAGGGCATGGAGGTAGACGAAGTTCCGCAGGATGTGGCGCTCGATGGACTGGATGAACGCCAGGCCGCTGCTCTCCAGGCGCTTGAACAGGTTGGTCCGGCAGAAGCCCATGAGCCGCTGGCCGGCGAGGGACAAATCCTCGATCTGCTTCTGCTCGGCGGCCGATGGCGGCGCGCTGAAGGAGGCGCGGACGTATGTGCCGAGCCCGTACCGCGGCAGTTTCAGCGCATTGATGGTCTGAACGACCCTGTCGGTATACAGCCGGGCGTACTGGTCATCGGGGTTCGATTCGTCGATCCGGAACTTCAGCGTTTTCGGGACGCGGGTCGGGAAATACGCCGGCGGCCGGCCATCGGGAAACTCCAGGTACTTGCGGCCATTGCTGAGATCTGTCCGGGTGTAGTTGTCCATGATGAACGAGCGCGTGCGGCGCACCATGTAGAGCCGCATTAGCTCGCGCCAGTCGTCGGGAAACTCGCTCTTCTCGAAGGCCGCCACCGAGCGGACAGGGCACTGGTGCCGCCGGATGAACTCGGTTTCCCCCAACTGCGCGATCTTCTGCTCAGGCCGGATCGGCAGCTCCTGGTCCTCGGGCACGAACAGGCGGAGCTGGGCTGAGAGGTCGAGGTAGGTCTTGTTGTACGGCGTGGCGGACAGCAGGATGGTCCGAAGGGCGTTCCTGGCGATGTACTCCTGGATAACGCGGTACTGCCGGCCTTCGCGGTTGCGCAGGTTGTGGCTCTCGTCGATCAGGACCACGCGGTGACGACGCAGGCTCGGCAGTCTGGCGATGACCTGGCTGAGCGGAACGATGGTGGCGCGCAATCCGAACCGCATTCGGTAGTCGTCCCACATCGGCACGAGGTTCTTGGGGCAGATGATGAGTGTCTCGAGGTACTCATCGTCTTCGAAAATGCGGACCAGGGCCGAGGCCATCATGGTCTTGCCGAGGCCGACCACGTCGCCGACCAGGACGCCATTGCGCTTGCGGGCGTGGTGGGCAGCGATTTTGACGGCGGCGGCCTGGAAGTCGAACAACTGGTCTTTGAAGACGGCCGGGATGCCGAACTGGGCCAGCCCCTCACGCGCCTCCTGCGAGAGGTGATAGGCCATGTTCAGGTAGATGTGGTACGGCGGGACAGGCTCTTCCCGCGCCCAGCTTTCGTCGATGAGGTGAGCAAGCTCGTCGGAGATGTCCAGGCAGAACCGGTCGTCCCAGCGGTCCTTGAACCAGGTCTCAAGCTTGTCGCAGGCGTCCTGCTCGACCACGTCGACATTGAGCTCCCCCTGTTTCGACAGGCCGGCGAAGGTCAGATTGCTGCTGCCGAGGTAGCCGATCTTCGGCGTGATCGGATCGGTGCGGAAGAGCAGGTACAGCTTGGCGTGCAACTGGTGGCGCAGGAAGAGCTTGACGACGACTTTCCTGGCCTTGAGCTGAGCGCTCAGGCGGCGGAGACCGCACTCGTCGGCGTTGGTGGGTGCGCCAAGGATCAGTTGCTGCCGAAACTCCTCGGCCATCCGCTTCTTGAGGCGAATGGCGGTCTGCTGATCGATGGTAGGGCTGTCTTCGTCGTCCTGGACGAGGCGAAACGCCTGCCGAAGCTCTTCCCGCGGGAGCTGCTGCATGCCCACCAGGACGCGGGCCTGCGCGCCGGGTCCCCCGGCCCAGCCCTCGACGAGCGCATCGATGCACTTCCAGCCGCGGAGGTTGAAGTAGCCGACGCAGAAGTCCGCGCGCTGCGAGACCTTGAGCATGCCCTCCAGGGCGGGGAGAAGCGATCGCTCGATGTTGTCGAGAATCGTGGGCACGGACGGGCGGCCTCCAGAGCCTTACGCGGGTGTCCGAGACGCCTGTCCGGTCGTGGAGAGGCGCGGGGCCAGGCAACGATACGCCGCCGGGGCTCGCCCGGCCAACCCGCTCCCGTCCCCGACAATCCGTCCGTGCTGTTCTCTGATCGACGTGGCGAGCGTGGAATCGGCGTGGTCCTGGCGGTGCTGGCATTTGGTACGTTCGTCGTTGGGACGTCGGAGCTGGTGATCGCCGGGATCCTCCCGCTGGTCGCGGCGGACCTGGCGGTGTCGGTGCCGGCGGCAGGCCAGCTGGTCACGGTGTACGCGCTCAGCTTCGGGGTTGGCGCGCCCGTCTTTGCGGCACTCCTGGGTGGCACGCCCTTCTCGGTGAAGACGCGGATCCTGGGCCTGCTGGCCGTCTTCCTGGGCGGGTCGGCAGCGGGCGCGCTGGCGCCGAGCTACGGCTGGCTGCTGGGGGCGCGGGTCGTCACTGCGTGCGCAGCCGGCACGTTCGAGGTCTTCGCCACCAGCGGCGCCGCGGCGCTGGTGGCTCCCGAGAAGCGTGGGCGGGCGATTGCCCTCATCGTCTCCGGCTTCTCGGTGGCGCTGATCGTCGGCGTGCCGCTGGGCACGCTCATCGGCGCCGCCCTCGGCTGGCGCGCCACGTTCTGGGCCCTCGCTGCCATGGGCGCCCTGACGCTCACTGGCACCTGGCTGTTCTTCCCGCGCACCAGCACCACCGACCGCTTAGAGCCGTCCCCCGTCGCGTCGTCGTCATCCGGCTTCGGCGCGGTACTCGGCGCCTTGCGGCGGCCGGGTGTTGGCTGGGCCTTCGCCGCTACCGGGCTGCTCTTCACCGGTCAGTACGTGGTGGGGACCTATTTCGCCCCTCTGCTGACCACCCGGGCTGGCCTGGACGCCTCGGGTGTGGCGGTCGCGCTGCTGCTGCTGGGCGTTGGCTCCGCCGCGGGGAACGTGCTGGGCGGCTCTGGTGCCGACCGCTGGGGCATTCGTCGTACGGCTGTGTTCTCGCTGCTGGGTCTGGCGGCAGCCCACGCGGCGCTTGCCAGCCTGGGAACCGCGCCGCTTCCGGCGGCTATCGGCATGACCCTGGTGGGCTTGACGATCGGTGGCTTCTTGCCTGGCTGGCAGCACCATCTCCTGGTGCGAGCACCCGGCCTGGCTGAGGTAGCGCTGGCGCTGAACCTCACCGCCCTCAACGCCGGCGTTGCGCTCGGCGCGTTCGTGGGCGGCATCGCCTTCGATGCCGTGGGCCTGCGCTGGCTTGGCTTCCTGAGCGCGGCCATCGTGTTGTTGGCCGTACCAGCAGCCGTCTTCGCCACCCGGCGCCAACCGGGCCCGGCGTAGGCCCTGGTGCGTCCCATGGCACGCGCGACGCCATTCCGCCCAGGTGCAGGGGTCTTCCGCGCACGGGAGGGGCGGGGGGTGGGTACTGCAAGAAGAGCGCACGGCGTGCCAGATGAGTCGCCAGCCCAACCCAGGTATGAGTTCGGGTGCGGGCGTCTCGCCTCGTGACCACTGATCGACGGTAACTCCGTATGCCCTCATCGAGCCGGTCCGCGTTGATGCTGCCGTCGTGGCTTGGCGCCCTGCGCGCTCACGGGCTGGATCGGCTCTCCCCGCCGGAAATGGACGGTGCGCTCCAGGAGCTGACCCTGGAGCGACAGCAGTTCGTGGGGATGCTGGCGCACGCCGCCGACTGGCCTCGGTCCAGCACAGTGGGCGTGCGAGTGTGGGATGAGCGTGAGGTGCGTCGGCTAGCGCGCGGCACGCTCTGCCCGCGCGCCCTGGCATTGCCCGAGGATCACGCGGCGGTCCTGTCCGCCGCGGTGGTGTTTCGTTCCGTGTTCGTGCTCGATCCGTTCTGGGGCGTGCGCGACCTGTTGCACGATGCCTGGCATCGGCCCGGCGGGCTCTCTGCAGTCCACGCCGCCCGGCTGTTGCGAATGGCGGCCCCGGCGGGACGGCTGGCGCCGCTCGTCGAGAGGCGCGTCGTGCGGTTCGCACCGAACGCGCTGCCCGGCTCGTGGGAGCCCTGGCCGATGGGTCTGGACACGCCGGCCGGGGCGAAGGGGGAGCCGAAGGGTCTCTTCGCGCTCCACGCCGCCGCGCGGCTCCTGCTGTGGTCCACGCGGCTCGGGGCGGTCGCGGTGTGCACGCTGCCCGCCGTGAGCCACCTGCTGCGCGACCTGGCGGGCATGGGGGCCGATGGCCAGGGGCTCGCTGAGGAGGTGGAGGTCGCCCTCGCGCGGCCGGCCGCCACCGACGAGGCGCTGCGCTGGCGACGGGTAACCACCACGCCGCGCGGCTGGCGCTCGACGCAGATCGGCTATCGCCGCGCCTCGCGCCCGGATGCGCCGACCGCGGACCTGTTGCGGCGGGTCCTGATGCAACGCGCGATTCCACGAGCTGCTGCTCTCAGCACAGGCCCCTGGCGGCTCGGCATCGGCGCGCCCGCGCTGCCGTCGGTCAGCCTGGCGCTCCAGCGGGCATCCCTGGGCGAACCGCTCCGAACACCGCCCGCGGGTACACCGGCCGTGCTGGAAACCCGGCCGGTGTATCTGGTGACGGACGAGTTTCAAGTTTCAAGTGCCCAGTTGCAAGTTCCAAGTTGCAAGTTTGAAGTTTGAAGTTGTCCGCTGTCATCCTGAGGCCGCGGCCGAAGGATCCGTGCTCGTGCGTTGAAGACGGATCCTTCGCTCCGCTCAAGGATGACAGGGACAGGCCGTCTCCGTCTCTTTGAAACTTGGAACTTGGAACTTGAAACTTGGAACTCGACTCCAGCGCCCGTTGCTACCCGTTGCCCATCTCGAACACGGCGAAGCCTGCACCCGCGGGGTCCGTGACCATCGCGAAGCGACCGAACGGGAGCGTTACCACGGGCGAGAGAACGCGGCCTCCGAGCGCCTGGACCTTCTCGATGGCGGCGTCGACGTCCACCACTCCGAAGTACGGCAGCCAGTGGGCGGGGACTTCCGCGGGGTAGTGCGCGCCCATGCCCATGCCGCCGGCCACGGGCCTACCGTCGATCTGGAACTCAGTGTAGGCGCCGGTATCGCCCATTGGCGACTCCTTGAACGACCAGTCGAAGACCTTCGCGTAGAAGGTCCGGGCAGTACCGATGTCACGCGTGGCGAGCTCGTTCCAGGCTAGCGCCCCGGGCGCATTGAACAGCTCCGCCCCGTTCATCGAGATCGGTTGCCACACCGAGAAGAAGGCGCCGGTGGGATCCGTGAAGACGGCCATGCGGCCTTGGCCCATCACGTCGAACGGCGGAGCCACGGTGCTGCCCCCGGCCGCGGATACCGAGGCTGCTGTGGCGTCCGCATCGGTGCTCAGCAGGTAGGTTGACCACGCTGCCGGCTGCTGAGGCGACTGGGCCCGGCCCAGTCCGGCGACGGTCTTGCCGTCGAGCTTGAAGAACGTGTAGCCGCCCGCTTCGGGCGCGGGGACGGCTGACGCATCCCAGCCGAAAAGGCCGCTGTAGAACGCGCTGGATTGTTCGAGATCGTGGCTGGCCAGGTCAACCCAGATGGGGGTGCCCGGCGCGTACGCGGGTGCTTGAACCAAGACGGAATCCTCTTTCTCTCGCGCTGACAAGTACGTGCACGCAACCCTGAAGGAACATGCCACACATGTGTGCACGTGCTCGGGTGCAGGCAGGCACCCGCGCGGGCACCCCCACAATACGCCTCCGCACTCCCCTCCACGCTGGTGCCGGGGGAACCTCGTGTCAGGATCGCGACACAAGCAGGCCGCTGGGTGGGCCGCGAACTTCCGCGGGGCTCCCGGCTGCGCGTGGCGGCGAAAGGCGCGTAGCCCCGCAATCGGGAAGCGGAGCGGACGGTGCCCGTGGCTCCAGCCGGTGGGTTGTCGTCACTCCATTGAACGGACGGGTGCCAACAACTGTGCGCTCGGCTCACCTACCATCCGCGTCCGATGGCCCCTGCCCCGCTGCTCGTGGTGGATGGCGATAACCTCGCCCACCGCGCCTATCACTCTGTTCCCAAGACGCTGCGCTCCCGCGAGGGTCGACCGATCAACGTGTTCGTCGGCTGGACCAACATGGTGCTGCTGATCTGGTCCCAGGAGGCGCCCCGCAACCTGTTCGTGGCGTGGGACACGCTCGGCAGCGGCACGTACCGGAACGACCTCTGGCCGTCCTACCAGGCCGGCCGTGTCTTCGACGACGCCATCGTGGAGCAGCTCGATCAGTTGCCGGCCCTCGCGCGGGCGTTCGGCTTTGGCTCGGGGAAGCAGGCCGGGTACGAGGCCGACGACCTGATGGCCGCCGCCGTGGCGGCCGAGGTCGCCGCGGGCGGTACCTGCCTGGTGCTCACCACCGATCGCGACACCTACCAGTTGGTCTCGGACCGCGTAACGGTGCTGTCACCGCGCAAAGGCATCTCCGATATCGTGCGGATTGGCCCAGCGGAGGTGCAGGAGCGAATGGGCGTGCCGCCCGGGCAGGTCACGGAGTTCAAGGCCCTCGCCGGCGACAGCTCGGACAACATCCCCGGCGCACGTGGGGTTGGTCCCAAAGGAGCCGCGGCCCTCCTGGCCCAGCACGGCGGCCTCGAGGCGGTCCTGGCGACCCGCCCCGAGTGGGCGCCGGGCACCGAGGAAGGCGAGCGCGTGCGCATGTTCTACGAATTGACCGCCATGCGCGTAGACGTGCCGGTCGAGCTGCCGCCGACCCGCGAGCCGGATTGGGCGGCAGCCGCGGATTGGCTCCGCGCGGCCGGCGCCATCACGCTCGCGGATCGCGTTGCCGCGCGCGCCGGACGGCTGCTCTTGTAGGGTCGCTCCGCAGGTACGACGTTCTTCCAGCGTGGCACCGGGCGGCCCCCGGCCCGGACGGCGCTCACACCAGGACCGAGGTCCTTTGCGGCACGTTGGCGCTCGGCGCGTAGATGTCCCAGGCCCGGGCGATCCGCTGGACTGCCTCGCGCAGCACCGCGGGCTCGTGGCCGCCGAATGGGAGGCGGATGTGGTCGTCGAAGCCCGCGCGCGGGGACATGGCGGCACCCGAAGCCAGGTCTACCCCGTGCCGTGCCGCAACCTGGACGAAGGCCTGAGCGCTACCCATCGGCAGGTGCGCCCAGATGTTTGGGCCGCCCCGCGGGCGGTCCCAGCGCCACGACGGCAGGTGCTCTGCAAGTGCCGCGCCCATCGCGTCCAATCGCTCGCACAGCTCCACCCGTCGGCGGGCGTGCATCGGCTTGACGTAACCGAACAGCCGGGCCGCCAGCACCTGGGCCGGCAGCGAGCCGCCAAGGTCCTGGCTCACCCGGACCCGGCCAAGCTCGGCAATGGTCGCCCGCGGGCCGCGGACCCACCCCACCCGGAGACCCGCCCAGAACAGCTTCGAGAGCGACGCGATCGTCAGGATCGGGGCGTCTGGCCCGTACGTGGCGATCGGCGGCGGCGGATCGCCGTCCAGCGCCAGCCAGGAGATGGTGTGGTCCTCCACCACGGTAATCTGCGTGGTCTCGGCCAGCCGCGCCACGTCCCGCCGGCGGCTCTCGGGCATCACCCCGCCGACCGGGTTGTGGTACGTGGGCATCAGGTACGCGAGCCGCGGCGCCTGGTTCTCGAAGCGCTCGCGGAGGCCGTCAACGCTTGCTCCCCAGCGGTCCGTGGAGATCGGCGCGAACCGGGCTCCGGCGGTCGAGAACGTGTCGATGGCTCCATGGTAGGTGGGGTCTTCAATCACCACCAGGTCGCCGGGGCGGATGGATGCCGCCGCGATGAGCGCGATGGCGTGCTGCGCGCCGTGCGTCACCAGGATCTGCTCGTCACTCGTAGGCAGGCCGAGCTCGGTGTAATACTGGGCAATCGCGCGCCGCAGCGGCGGGTAGCCGAGCGGGGAGTAGCCGTGCTCTCGGGAAAGCCCCACGAGGTCACGGCCCAGCCCCTCGGTCGCCTCGAGGGGGATGCCCGCCTCGCCCACCACGTAGGCGCTGAGCAGCGCAATCGTATCGCCGGCGCCATCGTGGCTCACCAGCAGCTTGGAGGCCAGGCGCGACGTCTCCCGCTCGTCGTCCGAGCCCATCGCGGAGCCGCCCCGGACTCGGGTGCCCGAGCCCTGCCGGCGCTCCAGCAGTCCATCCCGCTCGAGCGCACCGTAGGCGCCGACGACCGTAGTTCGGCTAATCCCCAGGGAATCGGCCAGCGCCCGCTCCGGAGGTAGCCGCGTGCCCGCGGCGAGGTCGCCCGCGTCAATGGCACGCCGCAGCGCGGACGCGAGACGACGATTCAGCCGGCCGGGCCCCTCGTTCCAGCGGTCCAATGACGGGCGGAGGTCGGCATATTCGACAGCTTCGGCAACCTGCATGGGACCAGTATGCCATACAGAGGATGCCAATGGAAAGTCGAGACCTGGGTTGAATCCAATTGTTCAGAATGGATTCAGTTACGGCTGGTTCGGTATGCCAGAATGGCACCTACCTGGCTGAAGATTGGAGATTGGACGTAATGGATGGAGTGCTACTGCTCACCGGACTGGTTGTAGGCATCGGTGCGCTGGGCCTGCTGGCGGGCTGCTACGGCGCGGATACCCGCGAGCGCGTTCGGTCGCACGAGGAGGAACTTGCGAGGATGGGCATGCAGTGGGAGCGGAGCCGTGACGGACAGCAGCCGGTTGCGCCGGCCAACCGCCGCCCGTCGGGAGAGCCCTCGGTCCCGCGCGCACGTCGAGCCGCCGTTCCAGCAGCGTCCGCCGCCCGGCTCGCTTCAGCGGAGTAGCCGTGGCGCGCATCGGCTTTCGCTGACGGATGCGCGGCGCAACCGACTGAGGCCGCGTCAAGGCTGCGGCCGGGCGTGCATGTGCGCGGCGGGTCCGAAGCAGAAGGGCCCATGCTTCGGAGCAGGAGCTGGCGGCGTAGCCAACTGTCGCTCTGTGTGCTACGGTAGGACAATGGTCCGCATCATCGCCCAACGAGAGCTGCGCAATCAGAACGCTCAGGTCCTGGACGCCGTGGAGGCCGGAGCGAGCTTCGTGGTGACCCGGAACGGCACGCCCGTGGCCGAGCTGCGCCCATTCGCGCGCTCCCGGCGGCAGCGCGTCCCGAAAGCGGAGCTCGCCGCGTTGGCGGCCGCTGGGCCGCACCTGGACGCGGCCGCATTCCGACGCGATCTCGGCGCGGTTCTCGACGAGGGCCTGCGCGATGCATGAGGGGCTGGTGGATACATCGGTCGTCATCGACTGGGACAAGCCGACCGTGTTTGCCGCCTTGCCAGATGTAGTCATGGTCTCGACGGTCACCCTGGCGGAGCTGGCCGCGGGCCCGCACCTGGCCCATGACCCCCACGAGAGGGCACGACGCCAGGCGCGCCTGCAACAGGTCGAGTCGCTGTTCGATCCCCTCGACTTCGACGTTGGGGCTGCGCGGAGCTACGGTCAAGTTGTTGCCGCGGTGACGGCGGCCGGGCGGTCGCATCGCGCACGCGTGGCCGACCTGCTCATCGCCGCGGTGGCCCACGCCCATGCGCTGGCCCTCTACACACGCAATCCACGCGACTTCGTCGGGCTGAGTGACCTTGTAACCGTCATCGCGGTGTAGCGGACGCCGGACCACCCGCCCGAACGGCGCGTTGACACCCGGCGTCGATTGGGTCTACACCACTTCGGTTCCCGCCAGCCTATCACTGCTCGCTGCCTCGGAGGGCCACCCGCCAGTCATGAACGCGCAGCGTGCCGAAACGATCCGTTCCCTCCGCGGTCAGACGGTCGACGTGCTCGTCGTCGGCGGCGGCATCGTCGGCGCGGGCATCGCGCGCGACGCCGCCCTGCGGGGGCTTCGCGTGGCGCTGGTGGAGCAGCACGACTTCGCCTCCGGGACGAGCTCCAGGCCGACGCGCCTCATCCATGGCGGCCTACGCTACCTGGAGCAGTACGATTTCGGCCTGGTCCGGGAGGACCTGTACGAGCGCGAGCTGCTGCTGAAGGTGGCACCACACCTGGTGTTCCCGCTGCCGTTCCTCATGCCGCACTACGGCGCCAGCCTGACCTATCGCTCGAAGCTGCGGGCGGGCATGCTGCTGTACGACCTGCTGTCGTTCGACAAAAGCCTGCCCGGCCGCCAGTGGCTGACGCGCGAGCAGGTGCTCGCTGCGGAGCCGACGATGAAGCCGGATGGGCTCCAGGGAGCCTGGCGGTACTTTGACGCCCAGGTGCCGCTCATCGAACGGATGGTGGTGGAGAACGTGCTGGACGCTGGCGCGAACGGCGCGCTGATCCTCAACCACGCCCGCGCCGCGCGCTTCTTAAGGGACCTGGACGGCCGCGTGACGGGCGCGCTCGTGCGGGACCTGGTCGGTGGTCAGGACCTGGCGGTCCGCGCTCGCATCACGGTCAATGCGAGCGGACCCTGGCTCGACATCTCCAACGGCGAGATCCGTGCGCGGCGCCCGAAGGCGCTGCGGCTCACGAAGGGCGTACACCTCGTCACGCCCAGCGGCAGCCACAATGCCGTGGTCCAATTCGCCCGGAGCGATGGCCGCCTGTTCTTCGTCACCCCCTGGCGAGGCTACTCGCTGGTCGGCACCACCGATACGGACTACGAGGGCGACCCGGCGAATGCCGAGGCCGACGCGTCGGACGTGCGCTATCTGCAGACGGAGGCACGCCAGGCGTTTCCGTCGGCACCATTCGACCAGGTCTTCTACACCTGGGCCGGCGTGCGCGCGTTGGCGCGCGTGGAGGGCGTGACCGAAGGCCAGGTCTCGCGCAAGCACAAGGTGCTGGACCACGAGACCGAGCAGGTGCCCGGGATCGTCTCCGTGGTGGGTGGCAAGATCACCGCCTACCGCGGCATTGCCGCGGAAGTCGTGGACCTGGTCTCGCGCAAGCTGGAGCGCTGGTCCCGGGGATACACCGACCGCCGTCCGTTCCCAGGTGGCCAGGTGGGACACCCGCGGCAGTACGTCGAGCGCAAGCTGTGGCCGCGGGCGCGCGGCCTCGGCCTGGACCGCACCCAGGCCGAGCATCTGGGCGCGGTGTACGGGTCGCTTTCACAGGAGGTCCTGGACCTCGTGGAAGCCGATCGTTCGCTCGGCCAGCGCCTGGTGCCGTCGCATCCGGCCATTCGCGCGCAAGTGGTGCGCGCGGTGCAACACGAGTGGGCCGTGACGTTCGGCGACGTGCTCCTGCGCCGCCTGACCGTTGGGCTGGAGGCGGACCAGGGCCTGGCAAGCCTTGACGCCTTTGCGCAACAGGTGGGTGAGATCGCTGGCTGGGATGCCGCGGAGTGCGAGGCGCAGGCGACCGCGTACCGGGCGGAGCTTGCGCCGATGCGGCGGCTGAGCACGTCGGTTCCCCACGCGACCGCGGGTGTTTCTCGACCGGTGTTGCCGCCGAGCACCTGAGCCCTGCCCGGACTGGCGGACGAGCGTGCGGCGGATGCCGTGGGCGCGGCGCTCGGCGCCAGCGACCCCGGCGAAGTCTGCTGTTCAGGCGCCCCTATCATCCCGACCGTGGACCCCGCCGGACGCCGCGCGGCGTCCGGCGGGGTCCACGGTGGAAAGGCGGATCGCTCAGCAGCATGGCGCGGATTGATCCACACTCATACGCCGACGATGGCCAGCCGAGCGTTACCCATCTGGACTGGGATGCGCGCGTCGACTTCGGCGCAACCGTCATCACGGCCGAGGCGGTGCTGCGGCTGGCGGCGGCCCCGGTGGAAGCGGTGCCGCTCGACCTGGACACGCGCGGGCTCGTCATCGAGACGGTTGAGACGGAGCGCGGCCAGAGTCTGGCGTGGGACCTTGCGGACCCAGACCCCGTGCTGGGAGCGCGGCTCCGGGTCCACCTGACGGCTGGCGTGGACGGGCTGCGGATCCGGTACCGGACCGGCCCGAATGCCTCGGCGCTCCAGTGGCTGGCGCCAGACCAGACCTCGTCGGGCGCGCCGTTCCTGTACAGCCAGTGCCAGGCGATCCACGCCCGGTCGCTGATCCCGGTCCAGGACACGCCGTCGCGCCGCATCACCTACACGGCCGCGCTGCGAGTGCCGTCCGATCTGCAGGCGCTCATGGCGGCCGAGGCCCTGGGCACCGAGCCCTCCGGAGGAGCAACGGCCGTCGCGCGCTTCCGCATGCCGCAACCGATCGCCCCGTACCTGTTCGCCCTGGCGGTTGGAATGCTTGAAGCGCGTGACCTCGGTGCCCGCACGCGCGTGTGGGCCGAGCCGGCGATCCTGGACGCCGCGGCCCACGAGTTTGCCGACGTGGACGCCATGCTCACGACCGGCGAGCGGCTGTTCGGCCCGTATGACTGGGAGCGCTACGACCTGCTGGTGCTGCCAGCCGCGTTTCCGTACGGCGGCATGGAGAACCCGCGGCTCACGTTCCTGACGCCCACGGTGGTTGCCGGCGACCGCTCCCAGGTGAGCGTGGTAGCACACGAGCTGGCGCACTCCTGGACCGGGAACCTGGTCTCCAATGCCAACGCCGAGCACTTCTGGCTGAACGAAGGGTTCACCACATACGCCGAGCGCCGCATCGTGGAAGCGCTGAGCGGCGTTGAGGCCGCGGCGCTGGATTGGGCGCTCGGCCGCCGCGCGCTGGACGAGGCCATCGCGTTGTTCAAGCAACAGGGCCAGACGGCGCTAACCCTCTTACGGACGCGCCTCGAAGGGCTCGACCCCGATGAGGGGTACTCGGTTGTTCCCTATGAGAAGGGGGCATTGTTCCTGCGGGCGCTGGAGGATGCCGTGGGCCGCGAGCGGTTCGACCATCTCCTCCACGCCTACATTACGCGCTTCCGCTTCCAGGCGTTGACCACTGAGGACTTCGAAGCGTTCGCCGAGGAGCAGCTACCCGGCGCGCTGGCCCTAGTGGGATCCGAGCGCTGGCTACGGGAGCCGGGCGTCCCGTCCGATGCACCGCGGATGAGCACCGCGCGACTGGACGCGATCGAGTCGCTGGGAACCCGGCTGCCAAGCGACACGGAGGCCGCCGCGTGGCGCGCCGTGGAGTGGGAGCTGTACGTGGAATCGCTCCCGGAAGACGTTTCCACCGACGTCTTGGCGGAGATTGACGGACGTTTCCACCTGACCGCCGCGAAAGGCTACGACGTGCTCACGGCCTGGCTCGCGCTGGGCCTGAAGCGTGGCTACGCACCGGCCGTGGCGCGCGCGGAAGAGGTGCTGGGGACCGTCGGCCGGATGAAGTACCTCAAGCCCCTGTACCGGGTGATGGCCGGCCGAGCCGAGACTCGACAGCTCGCGCGTGCGCTCTACGACCGCTTCCAGCCGCGCTACCACCCCATCGCCCGCCAGGTCATTCCGGGTGTCCTGGAGTCGGCGGGGGGGTGACGAGTTGTCAGTTGTCAGTTGTCAGTTGTCAGTTCTTAGACGAGTTCCACGTTGTTCGGGAAAGCTTCCTCGTCTCCTGATCACTGACGACTCACAACTGATAACTGACAACTGACAACTGACAACTCGGGTCAAAAGCTCGGCCGGTCCAGGAGCCAGCCGCCGGCGGTGGCGACCAGGTCCCAGGTGCCGGAGAGCTGGCGTGCGCCGCTGTCCGTCACCTCGGTGAGGTCTACGGCCACCCGGGCGCGCCCGGTCGTCTCGTTGATAGACACTATGTTCATCCGATCGACCCTAATCTGGCGGGTTGCAGCAAAGCGGCGGTCGATGTTTTCCGTGGGCGGATACTCCATGCGCATGCGGGCGCTCCACAGCCCTGCCGCCGGCGCGTATTGGCCCTGGCTGACAAGCTGGTAGAACGCCGCCACGGCGTCGGCGGGAGTCGCCGCGGGCAGGCTCGGGCCGACAGCAGAGTCAGTCGGGGCGGTTGAACCTGTCGGACTGGACGCGGATGCCGGGCCCGACGCGGGCGCCACGGCGACGACAGTCGGCTCCCCCGCCCGCGGAACGGTTGTCGCGGTTGGCCGTGGCTCAGTGACCCTCGGGGTCGCCGTCGGCAGCGGCGCGGGTACGGCGGGCGTGGCCTGCACGCCCTGCACCTCCGGCGTAGGGGCGGCTCCCGTTGGTCCAGGTTGGCCGACGTTGAACAGCGCGGGGAGCACGAAGAACATCAGCGCCATCGGCACCAGTAACAGCAGTCCCAGCGCGCCTTTCTCCTGGTTTGACATGGTGGCCTCCACCAGCGTGGGTGCAGACCCCGTGCCCCGTGGCGCGTCGACGGTGCGTGTCGTGGGCGGCCGGACGGTCCGCGGGGGCGCACCGGTGCGTTGCAGAAGTGCAGCAGCACCGCGCACGCGCACGCCGCGAAGCCCGCAGGACGAGACCGCACGCATAGGTACGCACGGCAACAGGCTGGAGCGAGCTGCGCGTCGTACTTCGCGAGGTGAGCACCAGACGCCAGTTTCACGTTGTGGGCTGGCCCAACCAAGGACGTCCGCGATGGTCCACCGTGAACCTGGATCAGCCGATTGCCGGGCGCGCTGAGCCTAAAGCTCAGCGCGCCCGCGCCCGACGCCTTCGCCTGAGGCGTGCCACGACGCTGCCCGGTCCCGCCGCCGGAAGTCGGCCATCGCATGGATGAATCGGCGGCCGAGGTGCTCCGCCCGCTACCCTTGCGGACACCATGGACACCCTTCTCCCCTGGCTGGTGCGGTTCGCGCACATCGGCAGCGCCATCGTCTGGGTCGGCGCCTACGCATTTCTTTCGATGGTGATGCTGCCGCGCGTGGCTCGCGCCGCCGAAGCCCCCACGTTGACCATTCAAGCAGTCGCCAATGGCGCCGGACGGCTTGTGAACGGGTCAGGAATCGCCACGGTGGTCTTCGGCGCCATCCTGATCTTCCTGACCCGTGGCCCGGCGCTGTTCAGCTCGGGCCGAATGGGTGAGTGGGGCGGTCTCCTCGCCGGCTCGGTCATCCTGGCGCTGGCTATGCTGTACCTTGGCTTCGGTCCGCTGCGCCTCCTGAGTGATGCCCGCACGATGACCGTCGAGCAGGCGCGCCGGGCGGGTCGCCTGTCGATGATGGGCGCTGTCGCGGGGTTCATCGTGCTGGCGATGATGACCCGCATGCTGTACGCGGCGTAGCGCGCCATTCCGGAAGAGGCTGATGGACCACGAGCAGCGGCAAGCATTGATCGACCGTTACCGCGAGGGGTATGCGGCGGTGGAGGAGGCGCTGCGTGGAGCAAGCGATGCCGCGCTCGACGCGCGCCCCGCTCCCGGCGAGTTCACGGCCCGCGAGGTTGTCCATCACCTGGCGGACAGTGAGATGACCTCGGCCATCCGCCTCCGCCGCCTGATCGCGGAAGACGCGCCGCACATCCAGGCGTACGACGAGAACCAGTTCGCCCGGGCGCTGTATTACGACCGGCGTCCTACCCACGCATCGCTCGCGGCGATGAAGGCCGCTCGCGATACTTCGGCGCAGATCCTGGACCTCCTCGGCGAGGACGACTGGACGCGCTCGGGCACACACTCGGACAGCGGCGCGTACAGCGTGGAAACCTGGCTCCACGTTTACGCCGCCCATGCCCACGATCACGCGCGGCAGATTCGCGAGGCGCTGACGAGCGCGGGACAGTAGAACCCTGGTCCTATGGGCCGTCACGGAGTAGAAGGCTCCGCCGTTCTTCAGCCTGAAGATGACGCATATTCGGCCCCGTGGCCCCGCAGCCACGTCCCTGGGAGAGAAACACACGACCATGCAGCAGTTGACGATTCGACGCGCCGCGGGAAACGGTCTCGCCGCGCTGTGCGCGCTCGTAGCGCTGGCGCTGCTGGCCCTGCCGGCCGGCGCCGAGCCAGCGCTCGCGCAGCGCACCCCCACGCCAACCCCGCGCCCGCGCGTTCAGCCGACAGCGACGCCCGTCCGGACCTCCGCCCCGGCCGCATCGCCCGCACCCGCGCCACAGGCGCCGGCGCTACCCCGGGTCGCCTACAACGAAGAGCACCCGGTTCTCGCCTACTACTACGGGTGGTGGGAGCCAGAGGTGCTGGACTGGGGCGCGTACCAGCCGAGCACACGGCCCGCGCCGGGCACCCGCCAGATTGCCGACGATGCGGGACTGCTGCGGAAGAACATCCAGCAGGCGCAGGCCGCGGGCGTGGATGGCTTCATCGCCAACCGCATCCAGGACATGGCCCGGCTGATGGACGTGGGCGGCTCCGCGGACTTCCGCGCAACCTACCAGGTCGATGGGAACGGCGACATCGCCGGCCAGCTCGGCCAGTTCTATCAGTATGTCAACAGCCCGGCGATGGTCCGCTACCAGGGACGCCCGGTGCTCTTCTTCTGGCGCGCGTCGGTGCGAGACAACAGCTTCTGGAACGCTATGCGTCAGCAGTTCGACCCCGAGCGCAAGGTGGTCTGGTTGGCTGACGGCGACAACTTCGCCTTCCCGGCCGGCGATGCCTGGGATGGCATCAGCCCGTACGCCATCGCCTGGTCGCCCAATCCGGTTAGCCAGATCCCCGCGTGGGGCGCAAAGGCGCGTGCGCAGATGCCGGGCAAGCTGTACGTGCCGCCGGTCTCACCAGGCTGTGACGACTCCTCCGTGCGCGCCGTCACCTGCCTGCAGAACCGGGCCGATGGCGCCTACTACCAGGCAACGCTGGACGGCGCCCTGGCGTCCGCACCGGAGTGGGGCGTGGTCGTGAGCACCTGGAACGAATGGCACGAGTCCACGTCTATCGAGCCGGCGGTCCAGTATGGCGATCTCTACTTGCAGCTCACCCGCGCGTTTGCGGATCGGCTGAAGAGCGTGCAGGCCGCTGCCGATGTTATCGCACCGGACCCCGCCCTCCGGGAGGTAGTGGCTCCGGCCGAAGCAGGGGAGTGACGAGTTTGGAGTTTGGAGTTCAGAGTTATCGGTTGTCATCCTGAGGCCGCAGCCGAAGGATCCGTACTCGTGCGTGGAGAGACGGATCCTTCGCTCCGCTCAGGATGACACCCGTCTCCGGAGAACTCGCGACTCCAAACTCCAAACTCCGAACTCGTCCCTCGTCAGGCCGCTTGGGCCTGGTGGGTATGCCGCTTCAAGGCGGCGCGGAAGGCTTCGACGTCGAGCGTGTTCAGCACGTCTTCGCGGGTGAGCCAGCCGCGACGCGCGCTACCGATTCCGAGCCACAGGTTGTCGAAATCCGCCGCGCCGTGGGCGTCGGTGCTGATGGTGCAGCGCGCGCCGGCCACGCGGGCTCGGCGCGCCCAGGTGCCGTCCAGGTCCATCCGCGCGGGATCACTGCTGACTTCGAGCGCCACCCCGTTGCGCGCGGCCACCTGCAGCACCCGTGGCATGTCCACCGGGTAAGGGTCACGGCTGCCGAGGAGCCGTCCAAAAGGGTGGTTGAAGGTGTGGACCAGCGGGTGCGAGACCGCCCGCACGATGCGGGCGGTCATGGTGGCGCGATCCTGCTTGTGGCGCCGGTGGACGGACGCTGAAACGTAGTCCAGCCATTTCAGGACGTCCTCCGGGAAGTCCAGGGTTCCATCTTCCAGCACGTCCATCTCCGTGCCGTGGAAGACCACGAACGGCGCCAACCGCTGGTTGACCTGTTCCACCAGCCGGCGTTGCTCGCGCAGTCGCTCGGGACTGAGCCCGCCGATGAACCGCAGGTGCTGGGAGTGGTCGGTCAGCGCCATGTACTGGTAGCCGCGCGTCCTGGCCGCGGCCGCCATGGCTGCCAGCGGCAGCGAGCCATCCGTCCAGTCCGTGTGGACGTGCAGGTCGCCCCGCACGTCGGACTGCTCGACCAGGCGCGGGAGACGGCCATCGGCGGCGGCGTCGATCTCGCCGTCGTCCTCGCGGATCTCGGGAGGGATCCAGGGCAGGCCCAGGCGGCGGTAGACATCCTCCTCGGTGCGCCCTGCCACCAGACGCCCTGAAGGGGACCGTAAGCCATCCGGTCCGAGATGCAGCCCAGCGAACCGGGCGCGCGCCTCCAGGCCCGCCACGTGGCCTCGGGCGCCGGTGTGCCACAGCAGCGCGGCACCCGACGTGGCGGCCGCGGCTACGTGCAGGCGCGCCTCGATCCCGCCGTACAGGCGCACCCGAGCCGTGCGCGCGCCGCGTTCCAGCACCTCCGTCACGTTCGGGAGGTGGACAAATGTCTCGACCAGGCGCGTAGGCCCACTCTCGCCAGCCTCTGCCACCAGGACGACGGTGCCGACTGTCTCCTGCATTCGTCGCGCCGAGCCGGCGAGGGACACGGCACGTGCCCCGCGGGGGCCGGATCGCAGGAGCGCCTCGATCTCACGACCCTGCTCCCAGGCAGTCTTCAGCCGGGTCCGCTGCCGGCCCGCCCGAGCCTGCTCGACGCCCGCCAGTACCCGCGCGACGCGCTCCGGGCTGTAGCCACCCAGGTCCTCCAGTCGCCCCTCGTGGGCCGCCGCCTCCAGCTCATCCAGGCTGGTGACGCCCAGGCGGCGGTACAGCGCGCGCGCCGAAGCGGTGCTCATGCCCGGCAGGTCCAGCAGGTCGGCGACGCCGGGCGGGGTGGCCGCCGCCAGCCGCTGGTGCAGGTCGATGTGGCCGGTCGCTACCAGCTGTGCCAGCAGCGCTTCGATGGATGCGCCGACACCCGGAATCGCCCGAAGCCGCCGTTCGGCGTGGAGCGCCTCGATGGACTCCGGGAACGCTGCCACCTGTCGTGCCGCGGTCCGATAGGCACGCACCCGGTGCGGCTCGCCGCCCTGCACCTGGAGCATGCGCGCGATCTCGTCCAGCAGGCGGGCCGCGAGCAGGTTGCTCGCACGGCCGCGCCGGAGGCCGCCCGCGCCGCGTCCGCGAGCCTGGAGCACCATGGCTTAGAGAGGGCGCAGAGTGCGTGCCTGTACGGCGCCTCCGTTCATCGGTGAGAGCCGCGGCTCCTCCTGGAGCGCCTCGAGCCGAGTCAGCATCTCGGCAGGGTCGTGGATCCGAACCGTCCACGCATTCTCCGCGACCAGGGTTGTCGTACAGGCTGCCTCGTCCAGGCCGAGCACACGGAGCGCCTCCCGCGCCAACTGCTGATCTGGCGGGAAGTATGCGAGGGTTGCTGCTAGCAGGGGCTCCACTGCATTGACCAGCGCGGCCATGCCGGAGCGAGCCAATTGACGGACCCGGTACGCGGGAAGCGCAGGGAGCGGCTCGACCCGCACCGGATCGACGCGCGATGCCTGGAAGCGACACGTCCGCCACTGCGCTACCGACGGTTGGCGGGCCGTCGCGTAGGCCTGGGCCGCCCGGCGTGCGCTCACCCGCACGGCGGAGCGGTACAGCGAGAGGAGCGCTTCCGGGTCCGCGGCGTCAAAGCCCCAGGTGGAGCCAATGCCGCCGTGCGGAGCGGACGGTACCTCGCCGTTCTGCGACCCGCGTCCGTGGACGTCGCGCACGACGTTCGTGATCTCGTTCAGGGGTCGGAAGCCGCCCACCGCCTCCAGAGCCCTCGCCCGCACTGCCAGGTTGCCGCTGAGTGCGATCGCCTCGGCATAACCGAGGACCACGGTTCGCAGTGGAGCGCTCACGCGCTGGTCGTCCGGCTGCCACTGTGAGAGACGCTCGACCCATGCGCCGGCAAGCAGGGCACGCAGGGCGTCGGCCAGGAAAAATGGCGCGCACTGCACGGCTGACCCCGAAGCATCGTCGAAGAGGACGGGTCCGAGCGCGATGTCTACATCGGGCTGAACAGTTACCGCTTGGCTCAGGCGATCGATCCAGCCCGAAGGCGCGCCCACCAGGTCGTCGTCGGCGAGGACGACGACCGCGTCCGTGGACCACGGGCCGGCCACGTCGACGATGGCGTCGCACAGCATCTGGCGCAGGTCGCCGAGGCGCGGGCGAACCGGAAGCGCCACGCTGCCGAGCGCAAAGCGGACCGGGCCGCTGGGCTGCCGCTCGACCCAGTTGCGGGCAAACGCCTCGGTGTCATCTGGCGGCTGGTGCGACGGGCGGTTGACGAGGATTGCCACCTGGATGGGCAGCGCGGGCCGCAGCCGCGACAGGAGCGCGAGCGTGCGGCCCAGCACCTGCTTGCTCTGGCCGCCAAAGCCCACGACCGGCAGCGGCACGAACGTGGCCGCCGTTGGATCGATGCGCTCGGCGATCTGGCTTGCGACGTGCGCGGCCAGTCGGCGGTACTCCACCCCCTGGCGCCAGCCGGGCGTACTGGGGGAGTTGGCAAGCCGGGCGTCGTCGGGCCCCCGCCAGGCCCGCACGTCGTGCGGGGCGTTCACGCGAGCACGGCCCGTGCCTCAGCCGCCCGTCGCACCGGCCAGCCTCCGCGCCGAGGCCACAACCGCTTCCGCGCGAGCCAGGGCGGCGCGCGCATCGCCGTGGTCCAGCAGGCGCCGCAAGCCATCACGCACGGGCTCCCACTCGGGATCTCCGAACGGCCGGTTGCCCACCTGCACCGGACTCGTCGGCAACAGCGGCGGCACGGCTGCCAGGACGAGATCCCGAAGGGAGCACAGGAGCTTCGCCTGAGCACCTTCGTGCGCTGAGAGGACCCGCACCGTCAGAGTTCCGAACCGCTCGCCCGCGGGGCCGCCCACATACGCGGTAACGGCCACCGTGAGCAGCGACGCCTCCGGCGGAAGCGCCACCTCGATCTCAGGTCCTTCAGACTCCAGCCGGACGCCCGGACCATCACCCACCGTTACGGTCCAAATAGCGCGTACCGTGGAGTTGCCAGCCGTGTACGGCAGCTCTGCGCGGAACCGAGCACGCTCCCCCACCGCGGGGAAGGTTGAGCCAGACTCGCACGGATGCGGGCCCGTAATCCGGAGGCCGCGTACCGCGAGGCGGGTGAGGACGTTGGTCGTGATGCGTTCGACCTCGACATGTCCCGCGTCCAGCACGCGGCTCCAATCGGTGGTGCCGGCGGTGAAGACCGTGCCAGGGCCGCTGTTAAGGACGACCATTGTTGCCGCGGCATTTGCGCCAGCGGGACGGTCCTGCCATCCGACGCCCAGCGGAGCAACGCCCAGCACCGCGAGGTCGGGCGGGCTGCCATCGGTGCCCGCGGCGACGATGTGCCCGGCTGGCGTGCGCGTCAGCCGCGCGCCGTCGCATTCGTAGCCCACCAGCCGCTGCTCCGCGCCAAACGTATCTCCGGTCGATAGCCCGCTGCCGTCGTAGACCCAGTGGCCGGCGTGCTGGACGGTATACCCCACCGCGTCTCGGGGACCGGTCCACCAGCCGCCGCCGTTCCGGTAGCTCACCCCCGTCAGGCTGTTCTCCGGTTCATGCCGCCACCACTGGTCCGAATCTGCCTGCGCCACCACCGGGTGGCGGCAGGTGATCGAGCCGCCATCCGCGGCGACGTCGACGCGCCACCAGCACACGTTGCCGGCAAAGAACGCGACGTTGCCGCCCGCGCCGACGAAACGCTGCACGGCGCCGCGCATGGTCGCGCTCCAGTACTCGTCGTGACCCACGCACAGCAACAGGTTGTAGGCGTCCAGCAGGCCCGGATCCTCGTGCAGGTCCAGGTCGGTACAGAACTCCACCGCGTGGCCGTTTCGCTCGAGCCAGGCGATCATGGGCGCGTCCCAGTGGCTGAACCCCTCGCGCGGCGTGGCGGGGTCGTACACGTCCTGGGCCTCGGGGAAGCTCAGGGCGCCGCCCGTGCCGCCCCCGGGGCGCCGCGTGGTGACGCTGATCGGTGCTGCCGAGGGAAGCCAGCTCCCGGTCTGGTACAGGCTGCCGCCGCCGCTGGCGTTGTACGCGTGGTAGGTGAACCAGGCCAGCTTGTAGAGCACCCGCGAGGTGGAACCAGGCGGCCGGTTTCGAACCAAGAACAGCACGCGCGCATCCCGGGCGTCGAAGGTGGGCGGCTGGGGCCCCGCTTCAGCGCCGGCCGTCACCGTGTCGTCATCACCTTCAACCAAGTGCGCCAGGAACACGCCGGCTGGCCAGTTTGCTGGTACGTCGAACTCCTCCGTGGGCCAGACCCAATCGCGGTCGGGCTGGCCCGCGAGAGCCCATTGGCCGCGCCGCCAGTCGGAGGTGCCAAGATGCACCAAGCGTTCGCCCTGGCGGTAGAACTCGACGCGGTAGCGCGGCGCGGTGGTGGAAACGTGGAGCCGCAGCCGTCCGCCGGCCACGACACTCGGCACGCGCGGGTAGCCCTGGATCACGCCATTGGCGTGATAGCACGCGCCCGGCCGGCTGGGCTACTCGGCAAACTTTAAGGTTCCCCGAGCCAGCACGAAACATGCGCGCCATGCGAGCGGAATCGGCTCAGCGTTCGGAGCAATTCGCTGCGACGGCACGCTCCGCCCGCGGCTCGCCTGGACATGTTGCTCAATCCGCCAGCAGATCAATTCCGTGCCGCGTCATGCGGTCCAGGGTGTCCTGCACACGGGCCGCCTCGCTCTCGGCGTAGACGTGCGGCTCCAGCCCACGCACCTCCAGCGTCCTCTGCACACGCTGGAAGGCGTCAGTTCGTGGCGGATCGGCGTACACCACCAGCACGTCCACGTCGCTGAAGGCCGTTGCGCGGCCGGCAGCCCACGAACCGAACAGGACCACCCGGCGCAGCGGCAGCGCGCGCGCCAACTCCGGCAGTTGCTCGCGCAGTCGCGCCACGAGCTGCCCGCGGTTAAAGCGTGGCCAGAAGATCCTGGCAGAACGCAACGATTCCTGCTGCATGCGCCACGAGTCGCTCGCCTTCCACGCGAGTGTACAGCCGCCGCGGCGACCCTGACGGGAGCGCATCCGGGTACCGCGCCGGAATGTACGCCTTGTCCAGCTCCCGGCCGGCGTCCAGCAGGTTATCCGGCACGGCGTGCACAGCCGCCAGCCCCTGCAGCAACTCCGCGACCGAGTGTCCCCAGGCCTCAGCGCCAAGCCGTTGCAGCACGGCCTTGGCCGCCTTCTCCGCGGCTTGCTGGGCGGAGAAGCACGCCCAGTCATAGAAGCCGGCTGCCACCACGTGGCGCGCGTGGGCCAGGTCGCCCTCGGCCTGGTCCATCCAGTCGGCGCTCCGTTCCATGGCACCTCTCCCACGTCACCGCCGTTCGCTCGGTCTGGCGGCTGTCCGCGCCGGAGCTCCGCTTCGCCGCCGGATTCGTGACCACTATACGGACCCGGCAGGGCCACGCACGCTGCGCAAACCCGGCTGCAGCGGACTCGTAGTCCGCCACCTGACCTTCGCGGTGTTGTCATGTCGAGCGGAGCGAAGGTTCCGTCTCGTGGCAGTTCGGCACTCCTGCTGTGGCCGACCACACGGGCACCCATACGCCCAGACGGCGAGCGCGACAGCCCATACGCCGGGCGCCGGCTCCACTGCCGCTTCCCGGTTTGGTCGCGGCTGTTACAACCAGCGGCGCCGATCCACTCCGTGCGTGGGGCCGGCTGAAGGAGGCGGAATGGAGGTACTGGCGCTTACCGGCGGTGTTCCGGTCCATGCCAGCGGCTGGCCGACCTGGCCGCGGTTCGACGCGGCCACCGTCGCCGCCGTCACCGAGGCGCTCACCAGTGGCCGCTGGACTGTGACGGGCGCCTGGAACGGCCGCGAGACCTACGAGCGCACCTTCGCGCGCCGCTTCGCCGAGTTTGTGGGCGTGCCGTACGCCGTGAGCACCGACCACGGTTCTAGCAGCCTCATCCTGGCGCTGGAGGCTCTGGGGATTGGCGCCGGGGACGAGGTCATCGTCCCCGTCCTCACCTGGGTGGCCACGGCGACGGCGGTGCTCAACGTGAACGCGATTCCGGTCTTCGTCGACGTCGACCCGGACACCGGCTGCCTGCGCGCGGAGGACCTGGAGGCCGCCATCACTGACCGGACGAAAGCCGTGATCGTGGTCCATCTGCACTGCCGTATGGCCGACATGGACGCCATCATGGCGGTTGCCAAAGCCCGAGGACTGCGCGTCGTGGAAGACTGCGCGCAGGCGCACGGAGCGCGGTGGCGGGGAACGATGGCGGGCGCGTTCGGCGACATTGGTGCGTTCAGCATGCAGCAGGGCAAGGTCCTGACGGCCGGCGAAGGCGGAGCGGTGGTCACCCACGACGCTGGTCTGTACGAGCGGCTGCAGCAATTGCGGGCGGACGGCTGCCGCTACCCCGACGTAGCTCCCGCGCCGGGTGAGCCGTACCTGGTGGACGCGGGTGACATCATGGGCACCAACGGCTGCCTGGGCGAGCTGCAGGCAGCGCTGCTGTTGGACCAGCTTGACAGGCTGGAGCCGTGGCTCGAGACGCGCGCCGCCAGCGCGGCGTTCCTCGATGGCGAGCTGGCACGGATTCCCGGCGTGCGTCCGCTGGCCCGGTCGCCCCACCTGCAGCGGCCTAGCATCTTCGAGTACGCGGTGCGGCGTATACCGGACGCGTTTGGCGCGAAATCCACCGCCGTGGTTCGGGCGGCGCTCCAGGCCGAGCTCGGGGTGCGGGTCCACGAGCCAGACCGGCCGTTGCATCAGAATGTCTTGTACTGCCCGGAGACCAAGGAGCGCTACCGCTGGATAGCTGCCCAGGCCCGGCCAGCGGCAGGCACCCGCTTCCCCGCGGCGGAGGAGCTGTACGCGAACCTGATCCTCCTGCCGCACCGGGTGCTCCTGGCCGACCGCGCCGCACTGCATCACGTGGTCGAGGCGTTCGCTAAGGTCGCGGCCCACTCCGAGGAGCTATAAGCCGCGCGTGTGGCGCCGTCCGATCCTGGTATGGCAGCCGCTCAGCCGGCGGCAAGCGCGCGAGCGGTGTACCGGGCGAGCGCGAGCGTGGTGAGCGAGGGATTCGCCGCACCGGCGCGTGGAAAGGTCGCGGGACCCACCACGAAGACACCTCGCACTGTCCGGAGCTGGCCGGTGTCATCCAGCACCTCGCCCAGGGGCAGGGTGCCGCCCTCATGGTCGCTCGCGCCCAGCGGCCAGGTGTAGGTCCACGGCCTCTGAGAGCTGTCAGTGGACGCGGCGTGGTACGCGTTCTCGAATGGCCGCGGTGTGTGCAGGAAATCCGGGAAGTGCAAGGGAGCGACGGGGACTCCAAGACGTTCCCCGAGCCGAGCCCACACCGCGTCCAGGAGGATGCGGCCGCCCGTAAGCACGGCTTCGTCCGCCGGCGAGAGGCCTGGGTGGACGTGCGCTGTCCACGGGAGATGCTGCCGCTTCAGGTACGCGACAGAGCTCGCGGACGAGCGCTCCTGCTCACTCATGGCCCACACGTCGAGCAGAAGCGACTCCGCCCCATCCGGGGCGGGGTGCAAGCGGGCGAAAAGATTGCAGCGGTGCTGACGGTCGCGGGCAAGTAACGCAAACGCGCCCGCGCGCAGCACCGGCGGCAGGGCTGCCGCGGGGACCGACGCGACGAAGCCCTGGGTCAGGTGGTCGTTAAGGCCCGTGAACCGCGCATCCGCGTCCCCGGCGCCGCGCCGAGCCTGGAGCTGCGCGATGAGCCGCGTGTTCTCCAGCGTGCCCGCCGCCAGTAGAACGCGCGAGCACGCGATGGTGCTGACCGCCCTCGTCGAAGCGTGACGAACGCGCACGCCGGTCACGCGACCGCCGGCGGTGAGCACCGCGAGTGCTTCGGCATCTGGCAAGATCGCCGGGGTTCGGTCCGGCACCCCGGGCTCACCCACCTGCTCCCGCCAGAGATCCAGGGGCGTGTAGGCGCGCCAGTGGTCCTGGGTGCCGGCTCGCCAGCGGCGCACCGCCTGGGGCACAGTCTGGACTGGACCCGGCAGCACCTCCGCGAGGAGCGCCACAAAGGTGGCGTCCGCATCGTCGAAAGAAATTTCCGCAGTGTGGCGCTGCCACGCCTGCAGATCCGACTCGACCTGGGCATACAGCCCTGCTTCGTCCTGGCCAGAGCCACGGAGGGCCCCGCGCACAGGTGCCGGCCAGTGGGGGTCGTCCAGCGCCCAATCCTCCAGACGCAGCACCACGCCGTGCCAGCGGAGCGAACGGCCGCCAACCCGCGCCGGCCCGAAGGGGTCCTGGTCGTAGTGGGGTGGCAGGTCGCTCGTCCGTGATCGCTGCGGGGCCAGCCCGGCGGCGGATGCTCCGCCCACGCCATTCGAAGCGCCCTCAAGGGTGGCCGCATCCGCGGAGCCACCTTCCAGGACCAGGACGTCGCGGGCGCCGTGCTGGAGGAGCGAGACCGACGCTTCGAGGCCGCTCAGGCCGCTGCCGACGACCACCACTTCGGCCCCGTGCGTGGTGGTCACGTCGGGAGCAAGTCCTGAGCCGGGCGGCGCGCCCATGTCCACCGGGTCGGGATTTCCCAACCCGGTGGACCCTGGCGAGCACGCTTCGACGCTCTGCCGCCGGCCCGCTCAGGCAGGAGCCCGCTCCAATTTCCGCCTCCGCTCGTGGTCAGTCGTCGTCGCCGTGGCCGCCCCCGTGGCCGCCCCCGCCGAACATTCCACTGCCACCACCGCCAAAGAGTCCGCCGCCGTGGCCGCCGCCGCCGCCTCCCAGCATGCGGGCCAGACCGAATGCCGCGATACCGCCGAGCGCGCCTTTGGCCAGCGGGTTGCTGAGCATGTTGCCCGCGGTGGCGCCCGCGGCTCCGGCACCAGCACCGCCCCCTAGGAGCTGGCCCAGCAACCCGGGCTGCTGCTGCTGCATCTGCGAGGTCTGCTGCGCCAGGTAGCGCGGGTCCTCCAGACGGTCATCGATGCCGTTCTGGTTGACGTCGGGGAAGGGCGCGGGATATCCCTGTTGCTGCGCTTGCTGTTGCACCTGCTGGGCAAACTGGCGGCGCTCCTCGGGCGACATGCGCTGAAATGCGTCGTAAGCTGCCTGACGGTAATCCGCCGGGGGCATCTGGTTGGCGACCTGTTGATACTGGTTCCAGACCTCCTGGGGAGGAACTGATCGAGGGTCCTGCTGATAGCGGTTGACGAAGTCCTGCTGCTCGGGACCCGGGAATGCGCGACCGGGGCTTCCGGCGTCTGGTGCCATGGGTATGCATGCTCCTCGTCTTGCAGGTTGACCGCGGGTTGGCGGCTGCAATTCAGCATATACCCAGCCCCACGGGTCTGTGTTGATAAGTCTCGGTGCGCCACTGACTGACGAGCTGGCTGTGGCGGCTGATGGGATGGAATGGGAGTGTGGTTCGACGGTGGTGAGCCGGCTGCTCATTCATGTGGTATGGCCGGTGCCTCGCACAACTCAGCACTTCGCGCTTTAGTGAGGAAATGGCGAAGCACGTGCCGAGAGTTCTGGTGAAGCCTGGCAGGGTCTGTTCATGTGCTGAGCCGTCGAGGCGAGCCGCACCGAAATCCCGGGTGCGGCCCGCCTCGCCCTGGCCTACGCCCGCGCGCTCGGTGGTTGCGCTCGTAGCGTGGGCCCGGTGCCAGGCGAAGCCGAGCGTATTGGAGCAGCAGTCGTCGCCGTGGCGATGTCCGCGCCCGTGGTGGGGCCTGGCCGAACGGTGAAGTGAATCGCGACTGCCGTGAGGCCGAACGCTCGTTGCAGATGCTCCCTGAGTGCGGCGGCGGTGGCCGCGGCCACCGCCGCCGGGTCGTGGCCGGCGGCCACCGCGAGGGTAGCGTGCACATCCAGCCGGTGTCCGCGCACCCGGGCCAGCCGCACCCCCACCTCGTGGACGCCCGCCACTCGCGCCGCGTCATGCTGGACCATCTGGGCGACGGTCTCGATCGGGTACGTGATCGTGCCGCCCTCGAACGTCGTCCGAAGCACCCGGCGGCCACCGCGGGGCCACATTGTCAGGACCAGCAGGACGAGACCAGCCGCCGTGGCGATAATGCCGCCTGGTTGGCGCCAGGAATCCGGGCCTGGCAGCACGGCCAGAACACCCGGCGAGGCGAAAAGCAGGAGCATGCCCGCTCCGATCAGCTCCAATGCGAGTACACCCGCCAGAACTCGACCCAGTTGTCGTGCCATAGCACCACTCCTCTTGCCGTGGCGAGAGCGGTTGCGCCAGGTAGGCCCAACCGCTGAACACCCCGTTGTCGTCCTCTCCGGAAAGGGCCGCAGGAAGTGTGCCGTTCTGCACCGTCGCCTAGGTCGCGCGTGCGCGCCGCAGCGCTGCAAGGCATGGAGAAGGGCGTGGCGCGCGGTCTGCACCCGCTCAGCCGGGGATATGGCCACGACGCCAGGTGAACGACTGCTCGGAGGCAGGTATGCGTTGCTGCACGAGCTTGGCAGCAACGACTCCGAACACCTCTGGGCGGCGCGGGACACGACGCTGGGCCGACAGGTTCTGGTGCGTGTGCTGGATGCTCGGCTGATCGGCGATCAGGGCGCTCGGGATTGGTTCCAATCCCAGGCGCGGGCCGACGCGGTGCACGGGTTCGACGCAAGCGGCTACCGCGTGCTGGACGCGGGCGAGGACTCCACGGGGGGCGTCCCGTTCGTCGTGCTCCAGGATGTCGATCCGCCAGTGGACGCTGCCACAACCGTGGTATCGATATTCCCCGACCAGACGCAGCGCATCAGCGTCGTCCCGTCGCCACAACCATTGCGCGGCGAGACTCGTGTGTCCGTTACTCCACCCACCCAGCGCCCAGCCACGCCCGCACCATCGGGGAGCGGTGGTCCGCTGGCGCTCGTGCTGGTGCTGGCCGCGGTTCTGCTGGCCTTTGGAGCGCTCCTGTTTGGCGGACGATTCTTCGGAGCCCCCGCCGTGGATCCACCGCCGTCCCTCCCCGCGGCGTCGGCTGGCGTCCAGAACCCCGCCACGGCGGCGGCATTGGCTGCCCAGGAGCGCCCAACCTCGACCAACCCAACACCTGGCCTACCGCCGACGGCTGCGGTAGCCGTCCCCGCGGCGACGTCCACGGCGGTTCCGCGTCCCACCGCGACGGCTGTTCCAACGGCAACCGCGGCTCCGACGCCACGCGCCGCGGCAGTCCCATCGCCAACGCCGCCGCCGGCCACGGCTGTGGCGCGTGCTCCCACGCCGCCCCCGGCCGCGGCCGCCCTTTCCGCGGCCGGTGATCCCGGCCAGGCGATTCAAACGCACTATGCCCTAATTACGGCCCGCCGGTATGACGAGGGCTACAACCTGATGGCGGCGAACCTTCGGAGCGCCAATACGCCAGCCGTCTATGCGAGCTGGTTCACGAACAAAGTGTCACTACAGCCGCTGGCAATCAACGTCGTCTCGCAGACGCCAGACCAGGCGGTGGTCGAGACGGTGGTCCGCTCGACCGACCGCGTGGACGGCCGGGAGGTGACTCAGGACGTGGCCGAGCGCTTCTTGCTCGTCCCAGAAGCAGGCGCCTGGCGGATCGCGCAGGTCACTCGTCTTTCGTAGCGACCCCCACGCGCGGGCGCGATGCTGGCCAGCCCAGCCAGCACCGGCGTCTGCGCCGCAGCGTCGTCGGGCTCACGTCAGCGTGGCCCCTCCGGCGCTTCCCCGAACAGCGCCTCCCGGACCAGGGCGTCGGCAGCGACGATCAGCCCGGACACGCCCGGCACCCGTAAGGCGGGCGCGGCCAGGCGGAGGGCCGGCTCCAGGAGCGTCACCAGCGTCCAGGTTGCTCGCTGGTCCGGACTTCTGTCCAGCAGCCACCACAGCAAGCCCGCCAGGTGCAGCAGGTACAACATACGTCCCAGCGCTGGCGCGAGCGGTCCGCGCGGGGCGTCGGTGGCTCCCCCGACCGCCTCGACGAACACGGCCTGTACGCGGAGGCGCGAGAAGGCGGTACCGGGGGCGAACAGCCCTTCCTCGGCGTCGCCCACCAGGACCGGAACGAGCGCCGATAGGGTGCCCCGATGCGGCTCCAGCACGCCGAGGCTGGTCGTCAGCGCGTACAGGAAGCGATCGCGCCACCGTCCCCGCTGCATCTGCTGAGCCTGGACGGCGTAGCGCGCGGAGAGATCGTCGTAGAGCGCCAGCACCACGGCACGCTTGCTGGGGAAGTAGCGGTACAGCAGGCCAACGCTGACCCCGGCTTCGGCAGCCACGTCGCGCAGCGGGGTCTGGTGCCAGCCGCGTTCGGCCTGTCCAGCGAGAATGCCGCGCACCGGGTCGCGGTGACGTGGACCGATGCCCGCGGCCAGGAGCGCGAGGGCGTCTACATCCCGCGGCGGGACACTGGCTCGCCGCTGAACGCGCTCGTCGGCGGACGGCTCTTCCCGGGCGAATCCCAGCGCGCGGGGTTCCTGGTACAGGATGACGGCCGCGTGATCGACCTGGCCCTGCACACCCGAGGCGCGATTGCCGACGTTCGCCTGAAGGCGCATCCCACCGATGGCTTCCCGAGCGACTCTGCTTTCGGGTCGCTTGACGAAGCCTCGCGCTTCTTTGAAACCGGCTCGGTCGGCTACTCGGCCACCGAAGGCGGCTCCCGTCTCGATGGCCTTGAGCTGCGCATGGGCTCGTGGCACGTGCAGCCGCCTGCAGGTCGAATCGGTCGTGTCGAGCTACTTCGCGGATCGGGCCCGCTTTCCGTCCGGGAGCGTCGCGTTCGACTCGGCGCTGCTCATGCGCGACATTCCGCACGAGTGGCGGCCTATCGCGGCACCGGGCCCATCTCGTGGGCTCGTTACCCTCATGGCCGTTCCTGGATGAACGGCTTTCCGCCCGTCATGAACGTCCCCACCACGTTGCCCTCGGTGATCGGGAGGAGCAGCATCGAAGGGTGTTCGTCATCGTGATAGATCGTCACCCGGGACGGACTGACCCGGGTCAGGTGGCCCGTGGCGATCATCTCCAGCGAATGCTTTGGCGGGTCATCGAAGCCGCTGATCCGCAGCTTGATCCGCGTGCCGGCCTTGAACAGGTTGCCCGTGGGTACGAGCCCAATCCGTAGTGGATACACCTCGTTGGGCACCATTGGCTCCGGGTCGGTGTGGGGATGGAACGGCAGCCACGGCTTTGAACGCTCGGGGTCGACTCGGCGGTGCGACCCTCGCAGCCAGCCGCGCGTCAGGATTCGCTCGCTCCCGTCGGGGGTCACTTCGAGCAGGCTGACGAAGAAGTACGCATCGTCGTCGGTGGACGAGGCGTACAGGTCCAGGACGATCGGGCCAATGACCTCGGTGTTCTCGACCAGCGGTGGCGTGGAATACTCGACCCCTGTCCGTCCCCAGGGCGAGTCGAAGTACGAGTCATGCCCCTCGTTCGGCCAGAGCTCGCGCTCGCTGAGCAGCCCGTGCTCGTGCAGGAAGAATGGCGTCCACTTCGTCTCCGGCAAGGGCCACTCCTGCGCGGCTTTCCAGTCGTTCCGGCCTGTCACGAACAGGCGGATCGGTGGCTCGTCCATGATCCGGGTGTCCATGCCCTTCAGCCACTGATCGAACCAGCGCAGCGACTCATACTGAAGCTGGTAGAGCGGTCGATCCAGGTACGCGGGCGGACCGATGACCATCTTCCTGGGTGCGGTGGTGTGCTCCCAATTCCGGAAGGCGCCCGCCAGGTGGATGCCGTAGATGGCCCAATCAGCGCCGATGTACGACGGCACGTCGATCCGCGAGAAGTCTGGTCGCCGCTCCTCCCAGAACGGGCCGTCGGTGGGGTTGAGCAGGAAGTCGACCAGGATCGGGTGCAGGCCGACGTCCGGGTTGCGCAGGATCTGGACGAGCTCGGGCACGTTGGCAATATCCGGGTCCCGAAGGGTGGCGGCGAGCGCCTGACGGTACGCCTCATCGCCCAACTGCTCGCGCGTCCAGCTCGAGGCCTGTCCGGCCGCGGCCGAGCCGTAGATCCAGCCGCGCCAGAAGGCATGGCCGAGGATGCCGCCGTGGTAGAGGCTGTCACGGTAAGGATCGGTGAGCGCCCAGGGCGCAAAGATGCACTTCAGCGCCGGCGGCTTCCGGGCGGCGATCAGCCACTGGATCATGGCAAAGTAGGACACGCCGAACATGCCGACGTTGCCATCGCACCATGGCTGCTCGGCCATCCAGGCGATGGCCTCCACCCCATCTTGCACCTGGCGAGGGCCAAGGAACTCAAACGTGCCACCAGACCCACCGACCCCGCGCGTGGTGGCCACGACGTGCACGTATCCACGACGCACGAAGAAGGATGGATCGCCCGCCTCCACGTAGCCCGTGGCCTTCTCCTGACCGGGCCGGAGTGACAGCGGCGTGGAGAGGGGGCTCACCTGGATGGGCGCCGTCTGGGGCGCGAGGGGATAGGGAGATAGACCGAGCAGCGCGGGGTATCGGCCGGGTTGGTCCGGTCGGAAGATGTCCGCGATGAGCTCCATACCATCGCCCATCGGGACGCGCACCCCGCGCTCGACGGTGATCCCGTACGTCCTGGGGGACGTCTCCCACGCCTTGCCAAACATGCTCCACCCTCCCCGCCCTCAGCCGGCAGCCACCGTCACTACCGCCGTAGAGTGGTACCATGGTCGGGCGGTCGCGTCCACATGGCGCCGGGACCGGCGCACACTCCGCGACGCTTGCAGGGGACGGACGTATGCAACACGGCGACGGTGAGCATCGAGTGCCCGGGGCTGCCGGTTCGCCTGGGACGACGCGTCGGTCCTTTCTGCGGTTGGTCGTTGGCATAAGCGCGACCAGCCTGGTCGCGGCCTGCGCCCCCGCACCCACGGCTCCCGCCCCACCAGCGCCGACGAGTCCGCCAGCGACCACCCCGGTCGCCGGGGCGGCCGGTTCTCCAGTGTCGTCAGCCAGCCGTCCGGTCGCGCAAGCCAGCCCGGCCGCCGTCGCCTCGCCGGTCGCCAAACCGACGGGCTCCCTCACGAGCGTGCGGGCCGGAAGCCTATTTGGCCTGCTGGACACCCCGTGGATCCTGGCCGCGGCGCGCGGCTACTTTCAGCAGGCCGGACTGACACTCGACGTCCAGAGGTTTGACACGATCGCGACGATGATCCCACTACTCAGCACCGGCCAATTGGACGTCGCCTTCGATGGTGCCACCAGTGCCGGCTTCTTCAACGCCTTCGCACGGGGCATCAACCTGCGCATGGTGGCCAACCAGGGGGTGGCCCGCGGCACCAGTGATCAGCGCCCCTACTATGCCATCGTCGGCTCAAAGGCACTCATCGACGCGGGGAAGCTCCAGCGGATCGCCGATCTCAAGGGGCAGCCGGTGAACATCCTGGCGGAAGGGGTGCTCGCGCAGCTTTTGGTGGACGCTGCGCTGAAATCGGATGGGCTGACCCTCAAGGACGTCCAGCAGCAGCAGATGGGCTTCCCGGATGCACTCCCCGCGCTCAAGAATGGCGCCATCGCGGCGTCGTTCCTGGTCGAGCCGTTCATCACGCTTGGTCGGCAACAGGGCCTGCTGGACGTGCTGGTCTCCGGTGAGAAGTTGGCACCAGATCGCGAGATCACCGACGTGTTCTACTCGTCGGCCTTCGCCCAGAAGCGTGACGCAGCCAACGGCTTCATGGTGGCGTACCTGCAGGGCGTGCGGGATTACATGCGCACGTTCCAGAGTAGCGGCGCGGATCGGACTGCCGCCGCCATCCAGCTCATCCCGCAACTGGCTGTGAAGGAAGCGGCGGCCTACAACGTGATGGGGTTTCCCGTTATCAACCCGGACGGCCGGATTAATGCGGCCGACGTCAAAGCGCAGCAAGATTGGTACGTCTCGGCAGGGCTGGTCCAGCAACCCATCGACGTCACCCAGGCGATCGACAACTCGTTCGTTGACGCAGCGCTGGCGACCCTGGGGCCGTTCAAGGGCTAGTTCCGCGCCGCCGGTCTCACGGACCAGCCCGTGGGTGCTATCACCTCCGCGGGCATGAAGCGCTCCCGCCGGGAACGCTGGACTGCCGAGAATGGGCTGGAGGATTGAGCCGTTGACCCCAGGACAGGTGCACACCGGAGGCCGCGCGGTGGTCGAGGCGCTGCTCGCGGCCGGCGTGGATCACGCTTTCTGCGTACCGGGCGAGAGCTTCCTCGGCGTCCTCGATGCGCTGTATGACGAGCCGCGCATCCGGGTGATTGCCACGCGCCATGAAGGCGGCGCCGCCTTCATGGCCGAGGCGTTCGGGAAGCTCACGCGTCGACCCGCGGTGTGCATGGGCACCCGGATGGTGGGGGCCGGCAACCTCGCCATCGGGATCCATACGGCACACCAGGACTCGACGCCGCTCATCGCGCTTCTGGGCCAGGTCTCGACCCGCGCTCGACACCGCGAAGCGTTTCAAGAGGCAGAGCTGGCGCAGGTGCTCGGGCCGATCACCAAGTGGGCTGTCGAGCCACCCGCGGCCGATCGGCTGGGTGAATTGACGTTGCGAGCCGGGCGTATTGCCGTCTCGGGTCGCCCGGGGCCTGTCGCGATTGCGCTTCGGGAGGATCTCCTGTCGGCAGAGGTCGCTGCCGAACGGTATGGGCGCATTGACGTGGCCAGGCCGGCACCCGATCCCGGCCAGGTACTTGCGGCGCTCAGTCTTCTCCGTGCGGCTGAGCGCCCCGTTCTGCTCGTGGGCGGTGGCGTTCTTGCCGGTGGAGCCGAGGCCGTGGCGGCCTGTGTGCGGCTCGCCGAAACGGAGCACCTGCCGGTTGTCACGGCCTGGCGCCGGCCGGACGCCTTCCCCAACGACCACCCGCTCTACGCGGGGATGAGTGGGTTGAGCGCACCGCCCTCCGTCGCGCGGCTGCTCCACGCGTCTGACGTGGTGCTTGCCATTGGCACACGCCTCAACGAGTACACCACCTTCGAGTACAGCGTTCCCGCGCCTGGCGCGCGGCTGATTCACGTGGACGTCTGCGCCGAGCTGTTGGGGGGGCTCACGACACCCGCGCTCGGGTGCCTTGCCGATGCCGGCCAGTTCGCGGCGGCCCTCGCTGCCGCCGCAGGCGCGGAGCCCTGCTCACCCGCCCGTCGTTCCGAGCGGCAGGCGTATGCCGCCGCGGCCCACCCTGCCTGGGAGAGGGAGACGGTTCCCTCGCGGGGGAAGGCGCGCCCGGAATACCTGGACCAGCAGGTGATCGTCGCCGCGCTCCGCGAAGCGGTGCGCCAGGGCGCGATCATGGCCACCGACGCCGGCAACTTCAGCGGCTGGCCGGCCCGGTACGTGCGATGGAACGAACCGGGCACCTTCGTTGGGCCGACTTCGGGAGCCATGGGCTACGCCATTCCTGCCGCCATTGGCGCGAAGCTGGCACGGCCGGACCGGCCGGTGATCGCCACCGTTGGAGATGGCGGGTTTTTGATGACCGGCGCCGAGATCGAGACGGCGGTGCGGGAGCAGGTCCCAGTCACGGCCCTGGTGTATGACAATCAGCAGTACGGCACCATCCGCACGCACCAGCAGGCCGTCCATCCCGGCCGCCCTATCGCGACAGCCCTCGGGCCGATCGACGCCGCGGCCTTCGCCCGGTCCCTCGGAGCGATTGGACTTACGCCGCGGGACGAGGGTGAGATCCCCCAGGCGCTGCGTGAAGCGCTCCAGGCAGATCGCCCAGCGGTGCTGCACCTGCGGGTGGACCCGGAGCAACTGTCTGTGGGGAGTGACGCGCCCCGTCCCCTTGCCATCGAACCGGCCCCCGGATTGTCATGAGGCGCCACCGCGGGCGACGCTGGGCTGACAGACCGCGAGTGGCGCTCCGTACGCGAATCCGAGCTCATGGCCGGGCACGGCAAAATGACGGAGCCGCGATGAGACGGACGCTCCGCTCGGGAGGGCAGCCCGGCCAAGCACTGGGGGCAGGCCCCGGCCACCATGGCACTCCACCTCTGATGAGCCCCCGGTGCTGATCGACATCTTTCCGCACATCCTGCCGAAGCGGTACTTTGACGCCCTCGAAGCCGGGCCCGGGCAACGGTTTGGGATGATGCGTCGCATGCGCAGCACGCCGGTGCTCTTCGACCTGGACCAGCGCTTCCGGATCATGGACACGCGCGAGGGCTACGTGCAGGTGCTCACCCTCGGCGCCCCGCCGATCGAAGAGATTGCCGACCCGGACGTATCGCCCGACCTGGCACGGCTGGCGAACGACGAGATGGCGGCCCTGGTGGAGCGGTACCCGGACCGGTTCCCGGGCTTCGTGGCAAGCCTCCCGCTAAACGCGCCGGACGCGGCGCTCCTGGAAATCGAGCGTGCCGTCGGGACGCTGGGCGCGACGGGCGTCCAGGTATTCACCAGCGTGCGCGGAAAGCCGCTGGATGCGCCGGAGTTTCAGCCACTATTCGACCGCATGGCGGCGCTCGACCTGCCGATCTGGCTGCATCCCACCCGCCCAGCATCGGTCGCCGACTACCCGGGTGAGCCGCGCTCGCGCTACGACATCTGGTGGGCCTTCGGGTGGCCCTACGAGACCAGCGCAGCCATGGCGCGCCTGGTATTTTCAGGCCTGTTCGAGCGGCACGCGGACTTGAAAATCATCACCCACCACTGCGGCGCCATGATCCCATTCTGCGAGGGACGCATCGGCGGCGGACTGGACCAGTTGGGATTACGCGGCGAGGATGCCGAAGACCGAGCGGCGAAAGCGCGCATCAACGGCCGACCGATTGACCACTTCCGCCGCTTCTACGGCGATACCGCCCTGTTCGGCGCGACGGGCGGCGTGGAGTGTGGGGTGCGCTTCTTTGGTGCCGAGCGCGTGCTCTTCGGCACCGACATGCCGTTCGATGCCGGCGGGGGCTCCGGCTTCATCGAGACAATCGCGTCCATCGAGCGGGCGCGGTTCACCGCCGCCGAGCGCCACCTGATCTTCGAAGGGAACGCGCGCCGGCTCCTCCGGCTGCGTGGCTGACGACCCGACGAGCTGATGTTCTCCCGGAGCCTCGACTGGCGCGGCTGCGGGCCCCGTGGGATCGCCTGACTCGGAGGCGTGATTACGCACGTGTTCCGGGGGCTGGTTGATGACGGGCCGACGGATCCCCGCCGAGGACTGACGAATTAGCCCCTGCCTGCCCCGCGCTCGATCCGCTCGACCACCATCGGGACCAGGTCCTTCTTCGAGACCTTGCCGATCGGCGACAGCGGAAACTCGTCGAAGAGCTCCAGCCGCTCTGGCAGCTTGTGCTTGGCAATCTCCTCGGCCAGCAGGAACGGGATCAGCTCGTCGAAGGTGAGGCTCGTGCCGGGCTTCAGCATGACGCAGGCACACATTCGCTCGCCGAGGACCGGATCGGGCATGGGTACGCAGGCCACGTTGTGGACGCTGGGGTGGGCCAGGATGAGATTCTCGATCTCCTCGGCACTGATCTTCTCGCCGCCGCGGTTGATGAGGTCCTTCTTGCGGCCCTCCACCATGTAGTTGCCGCTGGGATGCTTCCGCAGCAGGTCGCCGCTACGGTAGAAGCCGTCGGGGGTGAAGGCGCGCGCGTTGTGCTCGGGCGATCGGAAGTAACCGCGCAACGTGTACGGGCCGCGTGCAAGCAGCTCGCCCACTTCGCCATCCGGAACGTCATGGCCGTCGTCGTCGACGATCCGCACCTCGTCGTCCGGACAGATGGGGCGGCCCACCGTCTCCAACCGCACGTCGGCCGGATCGTGCAGCCGCACGTACATGATGAGCCCCTCGGACATGCCGAAGTTCTCCTGGGCGGTGGCATTCGGGAACACCCGCTCCGCCCGCAGTCGGATCTCGGGCTGCATCCGCTGGCCGCCGCTCTGGATGACCCGCACCGACGACAGGTCGAACTCGCCCGTCATGGCCGCGGGATCGTTGACCCAACTGATGAGCAGCGCCGGCACGAGGTGGATGTGTGTAACCCGGTGGCGCTGGATCAGGGCGAACACGTCTCGCGGCCGGCCGCTCTGGCTGAGGACGGTGGTTCCCCCCAGGAGGAGGAAGCCCTGCAAGCCCGGGCAGGCCAGCGGGAGGTTGTGCGAGATCGGCAGAACGTCCAGCAGCACGTCGCCCTCGTGGATGTCGCACACGGTGACCGCGAGCTTCGAGTTGAAAGCGTAGTCGTTGTGGGTACGCGGGATGAGCTTGGGGATGCCGGTCGTCCCACCGGAAAGCTGGAACACCGCCGGGTTGCACGGGTTCAACTCGGCCTGGATGCTGTCGAGATCGGCCGGCGTGTGCTGTCGCGGCTCGCGCGTCAGGAGGTCGGGAATCGACAGGAATCCCTCCGGCGCCCCTTCGCCCAGCACGAACGCGAACCGCAGCGTCTCGCTCTCTGCCCGGACGCGGTTCACCAGGTCGGTGAACGACACGTCCTTCCCGGCCACCGGCGTGGCCGTGGCCACGGCGCCCGAGAGCCGAACGAACTGGCTGAGCTCGCGGTAGCGGTGGGCGGGCAGGGCCATGATGGGGATCGCGCCGATCTCCTGCAGCCCGAAGTAAAACGGCGCGAACTCCAGGGCATTCGGCAACTGCACCACGATCCGGTCCAGGGGCCGCAGGCCAAGGTCGAGCAGATTGCAGGCGACGCGCCGGGCCAGGCCGCCAAGCTCGCGGTACGTCAGCGAACGCCCGCCTTCGATGACCGCCACGTGATCCGCGAAGCGCTCGAAGCGCTCGTGGAAGTGGCTGATGAGGGGGCGGTCCTCCCAGTAGCCCTTCTGGCGATACCGCGTCATGTACTCCGGTGGGAACGGGACCACCCCGTCGAGCGTGGGACCAGTGTGAAGTGGGGGCATGATGACGAGTTCTCAGTTGTCAGTGCTCAGTGGTCAGACGAGTTCCAAGTTGCAAGTTGATGAGGGACGGCTCTTCGTCTCCTGATAACTGACGACTGATCACTGACAACTCCGTTCACACCCCCAGGATCCGTTCAGCGTTGGCGTGGAGGATCTGCTCCAGCACCGCGTCCGAGTAGCCCAGCTCGCCCCACTCGCGGAGGACCCGCTCGTAAGGCATGCTCGGGTAATCGCTGCCGAACATGATTTTGTCTTTGAGGCGGCCGCGCATGTCCCGTTTGATGGAATCGGGGAAGTACTTCGGCGCCCAGCCGCTCATCTCCCAGGAGACATTGCCCTTGTGGAGCGCCACGGCGATCGTCTCCTCAACCCACGGCCAGCCGGGGTGTGCCATCACGATCGGCATGTCCGGGAAGTCGGCAGCCAGCGCGTCGATCGCGTCTGGGTGCGCATACCGGATGCGCGTGCCTGACCCGCCCGGCATGCCGGCGCCCATGCCCGTCGTGCCGACGTCGATCATCACCGGCACCTTCAGGGCGTTGATCGTCTCCCAGAGCGGGTACAGGCGGCGATCGTCGACCGCGAAGCGACCCATGATGGGGTGGAAGTGGAAGCCCAGCAGGCCGAGGTCGTTAATGGCCGTCTCGGCCTGCTGGATCGCGTCGGGCTTAAACGGGTCCACCGCTCCCCATGCCTGGCGGATCACGTCCGGGTGCCGGGCGCGCAGCTCGGCCACGTACGCGTTCGAGCAAGGCGGGGCACCCACCACACTCTCGATGTCGAAAGCCACCAGGACCACCTGCACGCCCGCTGCCTGGAAGTCCTGGATGACGGCGTCCTCACCCTTTGGACTCCAGGTGTGGCCCCAGTACTTCGCAAGGAACTCCGGGTAGGGACCCTGCGAGCGGATCCACGTGTCCGTGCCCGGGTAGGCGTGGAGATCGATGATCTTCATGGTCGGGGCTGCTCGAACGGCGGCGTCATAGTTACCTAGCTACTGGGGTAGGGAGGACTTCAGGATACTGGTGACGACCAGCGTTCGGTAAGTGTGTCGCACCCAACCCGCTCGTTGACTACTACAGTAGTGTGTCACCCCGTACGTCATGTCGTACAGGCGCCGCGGGCGAAGCGAGACCGGTTGGCCCCCGTCCGTCCATAACTCGCTTGCCGGGGCGGACGCACCCACCCACGAACGCGAGGACCCGACGATGCAGCACCCCGATGGGCGGCGTTCCGAGAATGGCACGGGGCAGCGGAGCTACACCATGCCTGCCGATGATGCCGGCGAGGTGCTCTTAGCCTCGATGAAGCTGAACGGCATCGACCGCATCTGGTTCACCTCTGGCAGCGAGATGGGCTTCGTGCAGGAAGGCTCCGTCAAAGCGCGCGAGCTGGGGCGCCCCGCGCCGCGCGTCATGACCATCACCCACGAAGCTGTCGCCCTGGCCGCGGCCTGCGGCGAGACGGTCGTCACCGGCAAGCCCTCGGCGGCGGCCTTCCACGTCGAGTGCGGGATGCTCAACGCCGGCGGGATGTACCACGTGGCCGATCGCGGCCGATACCCGGTGCTGGTGACGTCCGGCTACCCCTCCTCGGCAGAGGCGAACAGCGTTCCCGGCGCGCGCTCCAGCTTCATTCAGTACTACCAGCAGATTCGCGACCAGGGTGAGCTCATCCGCCAGTACATGCGCTGGGACCACAAGCTGGCGCCCTACGACAACCCCGGCACCGTTATCTCGCGGGCCGTCCAGGTGATGCTCTCCGACCCGCGTGGACCTGCCTACCTGGCGATCCCACGCGAGTCCAGCATGGCGCCGATAGCCAGCGGCCAGACTCGTTTCCCGCTAACCGATCAACTTCGTCCCGTGAGTGCCCCGCCGCCCGATGCGGCCCTGCTCCGTGAAGCGGCGGCCTGGCTGCTCGCGTCGAACAACCCGCTCATCGTCGCCGGCCGTGTTGGGACGAGCCACGAGGCCCTGGCGCCGCTGGTGGAGCTTGCCGAGACGCTCGGCGCTCGGGTGATGTCGGATGCGCATCGGCTTAGCTTCCCCGGGAGCCACCCACTCCACCGAGGGGTGGCAGGTGTGACGCCGCTCACCGGGCAGCCGGACTGCATCCTCTCGCTGGACCAGTTGACCCCCTGGATTCCCGGCCGCTTCGATCCGGGCCCAGACGTGCGCCTGATCCGCATTGGCCTCGACCCAGCGGAGCGCTGGGTCCCGATCTACGAGTTCCCCTCGGACCTGAGCATTGTCGGCGACGCTGTCGCCGCCATTCCACTCCTGGTCGACGAGATACGCCGCCAGAGGACGCCCGAGCAGCGGCGGGCGTGTGAGGCGCGGCTTGAGAAGGCTCAGGAGGAAGGCCGGCAGCGGCTTGCGCGCCTGGTGGCCACCGCCGAATCGGACCGCGCGCGCGGGGTGATCCATGCGCTCTGGCTGAGCCACCAGATCGGCCAGACCCTGGACCCGGAGACGCTGGTTGTCCAGGAGACCGTGGAGACGGCGCTCTTCAATCGCACCCTGCCTGGCACCCAGGTCGCCAGCGGCGGCTCGAACCTGGGCTGGGCGGCACCGGCCTCGGTCGGCATGAAGGTCGCGGCGCCCGATCGGCAGGTGGTCTCGGTCACCGGCGATGGCGCGTGGATGTTCAGCAATCCGCAGGTCACCACCTGGGCCTCGGCATTCCACAAGGCCCCGGTGCTGTTCATCATCTTCAACAACCGGGGGTACCGGACGGGGACCACGGACGTCGAGCGGGCCTACCCGGAAGGTTACGTCGCGCGGACGGGTGACTTCACGGGGGGGTTGTTTGACCCGTGCCCGAACTACTCCGGCGAGGCTTCCGCAAGCGGGGCTTACGGCGAGAAGGTGACCGAACCCGACCAGGTCGGCCCGGCTATTCGGCGCGGCCTGGCGGCTAACCGCGAGGGAGCGCCCGCGGTACTCGACGTGTGGCTGCCAAAGATCGGTCCCGGGCTCCCTACCGCGCGGTGAGCAGCCCAGGCCCTGACTACTATGGTAGTGTCTGTAGGCTGTCGTGGCGGGCTCGCCGTACAGCAACGCCAGAGTGCGCGCCCGTGCGCAGAGACGACCCGGGGCAGCAGGTTGACAGCCGGCGCTGCTGCACGTCGGGCCACGAGTCGCGCAAGGGCAGATCCCAACAGGAACCATGGCGCCGATCCGGGCGTCCATAGACGCGAACGGCTGTGCTTCGCGAGCGCGGCCACGCATAACCCATGGAAAAGGGGAATTCTGAAATGAATCGATGCTTCGGTAACTCAGCACGAGTACGCCTTGCTGGCGCGGTCATGTTCGGGGCGCTTGGCCTCGCGGCCTGCACGCCCGCACCGGCTGCTGCCCCAACCACGGCTCCGACCGCAGCCCCCGCCGCCACGAAGCCCGCCGCGGCGGCGACCACCGCGCCGGCGGTTGCGGCATCACCAGCGGCGGCGGCTGCCAGCCCAGCAGCGGCCGCCGCGAGTCCCGTTGCCAAGCCGGCTGCCTCACCGGTGGCTTCTCCTAGCCCCGTCGCCAGCGACCGCACCCCGCCACCGTTCACCGGCGCTGCCGAGTCCATCAAGTACGCGACGACCACGGGCTCGGCCACCTCGGCCGGCGTGTACATCGCGCAGGAGCGAGGCTACTTCAAGGATCAAGGGATCAACCTGGAGCTTGTGCCCTTCGCCGGCGCCGCCGACATGGTCTCGTCGATCGCCACCGGCCAGGTTGATATCGCCAACATGGACATCGGCTCCGGCCCGATCAACGCCATGGCACGTAACGTCGCCATCCGCTTCGTTGCCGACGGCGCGCGCTGCGAGAGCGGCAAGTGCAACTCGGGCCTCGTCGTGCGGAAGGACCTCGTGGACTCCGGGCGGTTCAAGACCCTCGCCGACCTGAAAGGTCTCAACTACAACGCGCTGACGCCGGGCTCCACCATCAACCTCTTCTCGTTGCGCACGCTGGAGAAGGCGGGCCTGAAGGCGAGCGACGTCAACATCCTGAACCTCAGCTTCGCCGATATTCTTCCGGCCGCGGTCAGCAAGGCGGTTGACGCGAGCTTCAACATCGAGCCGTTCATCACGGTGGGCTCGGGGCAGAACGTGTGGGTCAAGATCCAGGACACGAGCCAGATCCTCGGCCCGCAGCAGGCGACGGTCATTGCGTATTCACCACCGTTCGCGAGCGGCAAGCAGGACCTGGGCAAGCGGTTCATGGTGGCGTACCTGCGCGGCGTTCGGGACTTCGTCGACGCGTTCACCACCGGCAAGGACCGCGCGCAGATCGTGTCCATCATGACCACGGCGACGACCCTGAAGGACCCGGCGCTCTGGAATAACGTGCCGCAGACGTTCGACACCAACGGCGCGATCATCCTCGACGCGCTGAAGGCGAACCAGCAGTGGTACGTGGAGAACGGCTACGTCCAGACGCCGATCAACATGGACGCGGCCTGGGATCCCCAGTATGTCGATTACGCAACCGGCCTCATCGGCAAGCGATAGTCGGCGAGCGACACTCGGCAAGCGATAGTGGGCTGACGTACGCGGCATGACGGCCACGCGCCCGTTCCCCGGCCGCGTTGGCGTCATCGGATTAGGGCGGATGGGCGGCCGCATGGCCGCCCGTCTGCTTGATCCCAGCGCCGGGTTCGCGGTGACGGTCTGTGACGTCGCGGCCGACCGAGCGCAGGCGCTCGCCAGTCAGGGGGCGCGGATGACCGCCACTCCTCGTGCCGTCGCGGAAGCCTGCGACGTGGTTCTCACGGCCGTCCCGGACGGCGCGGCGGTGTTCGATGTCCTGCAAGGGCCGGATGGCCTGCTAGCTGCTCGGCGGCACGCCGGAAAGGCGGTGCTTGTAGAGATGAGCACGATTGGCGTCGAGGAGTCGGCGCGAGTGGCCGCCCTGTGCTTTGCGGCCGGCCTGCGCTACGTGCGCTGCCCCGTGCTGGGCACGCTGGAGTCGGCGGCGGAGGGGCAGTTGACGGCCCTGGTGTCGGGTGCGGGGCCCGACGTGGAGGCCGTGCAGCCAGTGCTTGCCAGGCTGTGCCGCGAGCAGCGGTACCTGGGCCCTGCCGAGGAGGCGCGCCTGGTCAAGCTGATCGTCAATGGCCTCCTCGGCACCAGCATCGCCGCTCTGGCCGAAGGCCTGGCGCTGGGGCAGCGCGCCGGCATCAACCGCGACGCACTGCTGGATCTGGTGGCTCACAGTGCCGTGGCATCGCCCGCGGTCGTCGGCACAGCCCAGCGGCTGCGCCAGGGCACCTTCGAGCCGCGTCTGAGCGCCACACTGCTTACCAAGGACTTGCGCCTTCTCAACGAGGCGGCGGCCGACGCTGGCGCTTTGGCGCCGATGGCCGAGGCCGCCCATCAGCGCTACGCGGCCACGGTGGAGCACGGTTGGGGAGACCTAGATTTTTCCGCGGTGCTCTTGCTGTACGAAACGCTGAACGAACAGTGCGCGCACCGATCCATCTCCTGAGAACGATGAGCTCATAACTGAAGACTGTGAACTGGTATCCCATGACAGCACCGCCCCGGCCTATCAGCATGATCTACCAGCGAGACGTGGAGATCCCCGTGCGGGACGGGGCAGTGCTCCGCGCCAACCTGTACCGCCCTGTCGACGGCACGCCGGCGCCGGTGGTTATGACGTTCGGGCCGTACGGCAAGGACCTGCACATGTCCGAGCTGCACAACTCGGCGTACGTGAAGCTCGAGGAGCAGGGCGCCTTGCTGAACTGGGAGACGCCAAACCCGGAGTGGTGGGTGCCCGCTGGCTACGCCGTGCTGCGCGTCGATCAGCGCGGGAGCGGCACCTCACCGGGCGTCTTTGATCCGTTCTCCGAGACCCAGAGCCAGGACTATTACGACGCTATCGAGTGGGCGGCGGTCCAACCCTGGAGCACCGGCAAGGTGGGTCTGGTGGGCGTCTCGTACTACGCCATGAGCCAGTGGCAGGTGGCGGCCCTGAACCCGCCGCACCTGATGGCGATGATCCCCTGGGAAGGCGCCGCCGACGTGTACCGGGACTTCTGCCGCCACGGCGGAATCCTGAATAACGGGTTCATCGAGTCGTGGTGGCCGGTGTTCGCGCTCAAGACGCAGCACGGCGCCGAGAAGGCAGGCGGCCACCTCTCCCCGGAGGAGCTTGCGGCGAACCGGGTGGACCTGCTGGAGAGCGCACGAAGCCACCCGCTGTACGACGAGCACTACCGCCGCAGTCTGCCTGACCCGTCAACGATCCAGGTGCCGTTCCTCTCAGTGGGCAACTGGGGCGCGTTCACCCTGCACCTGCGCGGCAACGTCGAGGCCTTCGTCCGAGCGCAATCGAAGCACAAGTGGCTGCGCATCCACACCGGCAATCACTTCGAGCCGTACCACACCGAGGCCAGCCGCCTGCTGCAGAAGCGTTTCCTGGATTACTGGCTCAAGGGTGAGGACACGGGCGTTCTGGCTGACGCGCCCGTCCAGTTGGCGATCCGGCACGGCGACGGGGAGGTCATCTGGCGCGACGAGCAGGCGTGGCCGCTCCCGGGAACGGAGTGGACCAAGCTGCATCTCGACGCCGCCAACGGAAGTCTCGGGGCGGAAGCTCCCGATTCGGGCGCTCAGGCGACGTACGAGGCGCCGGCCGGCGGGGTGTCGTTCTCCACCGCTCCGTTTGACGAGGCGACCGAGATCACCGGTCCCCTGGCCTTGCGCCTCTGGGTGTCGAGCACCGCCGCGGACATGGACGTGTTCGCCACGGTGCGCAACGTGGACGCCGACGGCAAGGACGTGTGGGGCGTCGGCTCGGGCGGGGAGCCGGTCGCGATAGCAAAGGGCTGGCTGCGCGTCTCGCACCGAGCGCTGGACGCCGCGCTTTCCCTACCGTACCGACCGTACCACCCGCACGACCGAGCGGACCCGGTGCCGCCGGGCGAGGTGGTGCCGGTCGAGGTGGAGGTGCTGCCCACCAGCATGGTCTTCGAAGCCGGCCACCGCCTGGTCCTGGACGTCGAGGCACATGACGGCGTGGGCTCCGGCCGCGGCCAGCACAACGATCCCACCGATCGGCCCGCGGAGCGCTTCGCCGGCGAGAACACGCTCTACACCGGTCCCGAGCACGAGTCCTACCTGCTGGTGGCGGTCGTCCCAGCACGGAGAGCGTAGGGTACGACTCAGCCCCACCTAACCCGGCGAGGCTCCGGGCGCTGCCTTCAGGCTCCCTACCGGGCGGAGCCCTGCCCGCGTTACTTGTGCGTCACACGTGTCGGGATGTCGTTGAGCTCCTCGCAGCCATCCTCGGTGACAATGATGGTGCCGCCAAGGTTCACGCGGTGGTCCTTGCCGAAGCAGGCGTTCGGCTCGAACGCGAAGACCATTCCCGCCTGGATCGTGGCCTTCCGGACGGAGCGCTGGTCGATGCCGCCGCGCATGAAACGGACGCCGAAGTCAACGTTCTCGGTGTTGATGGTGGGCCGGCCGAGCAGGAAGTGGGGGCTGAGGGAGTGCACGAGCGGGGTGTAGGCCCAGGTGCCGTACTCCTTGAACGGCTCGGCCATGGCGTCAGTGAGCTCCGCGAAGGTGATGCCCGGACGAAGCGCCCGCACGCCCGCGTCGTACGACTCCCGCGCCGCCTTCTCGCAGCGCAGGTTGGTCTCGTCCAGCGGGTCCAGCGCCACGGTCATCTGGACCTGCACCTCCTGGTTGCCGCACATGGGCATCAGCTCGGCCTGCATCAGGTCGCCGCGCTCCAGCCGCCGCGGCGCCTCGCCGCGCGTCGTCCAGCGTGGGGGTCCCCAGGACAGCGTGTGGGGGCCAGAGTTCATCACCACGTTCGGGTAGCGGAGCCCGATGCCAAAGCGGAGCATCTCGCCGATCGCGGCCGCGAAGATCACCTCCTCGCCCACGCCAACATCGGCGATACCGGCCACCACTCGGCAGGCCGACTCGGCCGCCTGGGCCGCGTACCGGATTTGCGCCAGCTCCTCCGCGCTCTTGACCAGCATCAGGTGGCTGAACTCCTCGGAGATGTCCTCGAACCGCACGTTCGGGAGCGCCTCCGTGAACTCCTGCCACCAGGCAGCGGGAATGGCGCCGTGCATCTCCGTCGGCGCCTGCGAGCGGAGTCCAACCACCCCGACCTTCCCCGCGTCGAGTCCCTTCTCCTGGACCACCAGGGCCGCGGCCGTGCCATTGCCGGCGACTCGATAATCCTTGATCCACAGGTCGTTGCCACGCTCGACGGACCAGTAGGCGCGCAGCACGCGCAGGTGCGCCCAGGTGAGGACAACCGGCTCGCCTTCCAGCGGGAAGATCACGCAGCCCTCGTTGTAGTCATCCGCCAGGTAGCTCTCGTACATCTCGCGCGAGCGGAAGCCGGCCACCACCAGGCAGTCCAGGCCCCGCTCCCGCATGAGCCCGCGCGCCCGCTCCCAGCGCCGATCTCGCTCCGCGAACGACAGCGTTGGTGGCTGCCCGACGGTGAATTGCGTGGCGGTCATAGTCATGGCAGCCTCCTGTTCAGTGTTCAGTGTTCAGTGTTCAGTGTTCAGTGTTCAGTGTTCAGTGTTCGGGACGAGTCTGTCATCCTGAGGCCGCGGCCGAAGGATCCGTCTCAGCGGGGCCTGGGGCGCAGCCCCAGCGGGGTGGTGGGGCTCCGCCCCACCTTTGATCAAAGAACCTTTGTTCTCCCCTCCTGGGAGGGGCTGGGGTGGGCTGAAGGAACCTCCCCAGCACTACGTGCTACTCGCGAAGCCGCCGTCGATGATGATGATTTCGCCGGTGACGAAGCGGTTGCTGAGGATCAGGTTAACCATCGTCTCGGCCACGTCCTCGACGGTTACGCACCGCTTGAGGGGCGTGTACTTCGCGCGCCGCGCCATGAGGCCGGCGTAGTTTTCCCCCAGGGTGCGCTCCATCCAGTCACCCGCCAGCCAGCCGGGTGCCACCGCGTTGACGCGGACTTTTGGCCCCAGCGCCGCGGCAAAGGTCTTGGTCATGTTGGCCACGGCGGCCTTGCTGGCGGCGTAGGGGAACGGCTGCGGCCCTGGCCGCAGGCCAGCGATGCTGCACGTGTTCACAATCGCCGGCTCGTCCGCCTGCCGCAAGAGCGGGATGGCGGCCCGCGTGACCTGCCACAGCCCGCGCACGTTGACCGCGAACACCCGGTCCCAGGCTTCAGGGCTCACCCCCTCCCAGTCATTCGGCCCGTTGGGCACGGTTGTACCGGCGTTGTTGATCAGCGCGTCCAGGCGGCCTCCAAATGCCTCGCCGACGCGGGCCATCATCTGCCGAACGGCCGCGTCGTCGGCGACGTCGCACTTCACGACCACCGCCGTGCCGCCGGCGTGCTCGACGGCCGCCGCGGTCTCGCGCGCCCCAGCGTCGTTCGTGCTGTAGTTAATGGCGACGTCGAACCCGTGCTGGGCCAGGGCAACCGCCGCGCCGCGGCCGATCCCGGATGCCGCGCCGGTGACAAGGGCCCCGCGTCTGGTTCGCTCCGTGTCGGCCATCTCGTGCGCTCCCTGGCAGCCAGTTTGGACGCGGCACACGCGATCGGCCCGCGGCGACTACCATAACTCTACGCGTAGTGAGGAAACCACGTGCTGGCGCCAGCGTGGCCCGTCGCACGGCCCACCAGCCGCGTCCGTCGCGGCGCAGAGCGCTGCGTACTCAATCGTGCGAGATGCTTAGCACCGTGGCGTCAGCGCCGGCGAAACGACCCGACGCGGGCGCACGTGCTGAGCAGCACCGGAATGGGAGATACAACGGTATGGAAGACAGTGCGGACCAGCTCGTCGAGCGCCTGACGCTGCTTGGCTTTTCGCGATATGACGCGCGTGCCTACGTGGGTTTGCTCCTCCAGGGCGAGCAGACCGGCTATGCGCTGGCGAACACCACCGGCGTGCCACAGCCCAAGATTTATGAGACGCTCCGGCGCTTGAGCGAACGAGGCGCGGTCACCCGGACCTCGGACCACCCAGCCCGCTACGTTGCGGTTCCCGCGAGCACCGTCCTGGCAGTGCTCGAGCGCGACTTTTCCGAACGGATTCGGGCCGCAAAGGACGAGGCAGCGCGGCTCCCGGTGGTACCACACGAGGAGTCCCGGGGCCGCACTCGGGGGCTGGCGGGGCGCGATCAGGTGCTCGCCCGAGCCACCGCCGCGGTGGGTCGGGCCACGCGAAAGGTGTACCTTTCCGGCCGCTGGGACGACCTTGCACCGCTCGCGGATGCGGTCCACGAGGCGCTGGCGCGCGACGTGACGTTCGTGATCATGCACTTCGGACCGCTGCCATTCGACGTGCCCGGTGGATCGACGTTCCGTCACGCCAGCACCGAGGGCACCCTGTACCCGTCGCACAAGGCCCACCACCTCGCCGTGGTCGCCGATTCGACGCACGCGGTCTGGGCCGTGGCGCGCGACGGCGTGACCTGGGAGGGCATCGCGGCCGAGGACGGCGTGTTCGCCAGCGTGGTGAAGGGCTTCGTGCGCCACGACATCATGATCCAGCGCATCTACGCGGACTTCCCCGAGCCGCTCACCGAGTTGTACGGACCTGGTCTGCTGGAGCTTGGGAACGTGGCTTCGGGCCGCGACGAGGCAATGGGCTTCGGCGACGAGGAAGCAGCGGTCTGATCGAACGCGGCGGTTCGGAAGGCCCGTCAGATCAGCCGACGGGCGCCCCCAACCGCGGAAAGAGGGTCCGCGCATTCCCGAACTCCACGCCCTCGCGCTCGGCCGCGCTCAAGCCATCGTATGCCTCCCACTCGGCGATCTGGCCGCCCAGGCGGTCGCCGTGGATGAAGGGAATGTCGGTGCCCCACAGGATCTGGTCCGCCGGCACGAACGCCTGGAGCGTGCGTAGGGCATGGGCGCCCATCAGGCTGGCGTTGTCGTAGTACTGGGCCTGCAGGAGCGCCGTCGCCCCGGAGTAGTGGCTCTCGATGCGCCGCGCCAGGTAGGGCGCGGCGCCCCCGCCGTGCGAGAAGATGAAGCGGATGCCGGGGTAGCGCTCGAACGCCCCGCTTTGGACCAGGTTGACGATGCAGCGGGTGGTGTCGAACCCGTACTCGATGATGCCGTCGAAGGCGTTGATGCCCCATTCCGGCGGCGTGGTGCAGTGGGCCGGATGGATGAACACCGCGGCCCGACGGCGGTGCAGCTCCTCCAGGAGCGGATCAAGCTCTGGATGGCCGGGGTACCGGTGGCCCGTGCTCGAGAACAACCCCACGCCGTCCAGGCGCAGGACGTCCAGGGCGTATGCCACCTCTCCGAGCGCGCCGTCCACGTCCGGCAACGGCAGCACGGCAAAGGCGCCGAAACGGCCTGGTGCCTGCTCCATGAGTCCAGCCTGGTACTCGTTGCAGGCGCGGGCAACCCCTCGCGGGTCGTCGGGGTAGCCGAGAAAGACGCGTGGGGTCAGCGAGGTCATCGCTACCTGGATTCCCAGCCCGTCCATCCCTTCCAGCCGGGCCTCGATCTCGGGGAACGGAACCGGCGATGGCGTGCGGGCACTGAATTGCGGCGGGAGGACGTGGTGGTGGACGTCGATTCGTCCGCGTGCTGGCTGGCCCATGGGGGTTCTCCGTTCCGGTGGTCGTTCAAGCATCGTCCAGCCGCGGCGCCGCTGGACGCGCGGTACCTGGAGCCGGACGATGCACACTCCTATGGTAGTGTGGCCTCATGAGCACGGCGGCGCTCAAGGACGCCTGGAATCTGCGCCTGGTTGGCCACTCGGACCTCGGTGCCAACGGTGACGGCATGCACGTCAACGTGGTCGATGGCTTCGCCTACGTCGGTCACATGGGGCACACCACCGCGGGCACGTCCATCCTCGACGTGCGGGACCCCACGAAGCCGCGCCTGATGCTGCAGCTTCCGCGTCCGCCGGGAACGCATACCCACAAAGTGCAGGTGGTGGACGACGTCCTGCTCGTCAACAATGAGCGGAACCTGTGGGGGAAGGAGGACGCCACTACCTGGACCGCCGGGTTGACCGTGTATGACGTGACGCGGCGGGCGGAGCCTCGGCAGATCGCGTTCTTCGACACGCCCGGTACAGGCGTGCACCGCATGACGTTCTGGGAGCAGCCGTACGCGTACGTGACCGCCTCCGACCACGGGTACCTCGACCAGTTCTTGCGCATCCTGGATCTCTCCAATCCCGCGCGGCCGCACGAAGTCGGGCGCTGGTGGTTTCCCGGCCAGCACGCCGCCGGTGGCGAGACGCCAACGTGGGAGCCGATCACAACGGTCCAGTTGTCTCAGGGACAGAGCCCGCGCCCCGGTCAGAAGCGAGTCGCGCTGCACCACGCCCTCCCGCGAGGGGATCGGGCGTACTGCGGCTACTGGGACGCCGGGCTCGTGATCCTGGACATCGCCGACCGTGCTCACCCGAGCCTCGTCAGCCACCTGGATTTTGGCGCGGAGGTCAGCGGGGCTACCCACACCGCGTTCCCGGTCCCCGGGCGGGATCTGCTTGTCGTTACGGACGAGCAGCTCGTCAATGTCCAGGCGAAGCGCGAGGTGCGGCTGGTCGACATTGCCGAGGAACGGCGGCCGCGCGTGGTTGGGCTCTTTCCAGTGCCCAGTGGCGACTTCGGGCCGCGCTTCGGACCGCACAATGTCCACGAGATGCGACCAGGCAGCCTGGTCGACCCCAGGACGATCTACCTCACGTACTGTAGCGGCGGCTTGCGAGTCTACGACATCGCCGACCCTTCCCGCCCGGTGGAAGTGGCGTACGCGGTACCCGAGGCGCCGCCGGGCCAGACGGCCATTCACCTGAACGATCTCACGGTGACCCCCGACGGGCTGATCTACGTCACCGATCGTTTCGGCGGTGGCCTGTACGTCTTCGAGCGGACCCGGTGAGCACCCCCCGCGTCTACGCCCGCCTTCGGTCGGGCCCGCGGGAGCTCACCGCCCATCCTTCACAGGCCATGGGTCGTTAGAGAAAGACTCGGCCTGGCCGCTGGCGGGCATGCTCCGCCGCGTCGGGTGGCGCGGGTGGGCTGCTGGGGCGCACGATCCCCGCCAGCGCCGATTCTGGAATAACGCCCAGCTTCAACGACTCGTAGCTCAGCGCGGCGATCGTGCGGCTCGCCCGTGCGTAGTCATCCTCGTAGACAGCCTGGATCAGGGTTGCCAGCATGCCGCACAGTCCTTCTAGCAGCGCCAGGTGGTCCCGGTGCGAGTAGCGCTCCCAGCGGCTGGTAGGCCCGTGATCGCCCCGACGTGCCTGGTCCAGATGGTCCAGCAAGCGGGAGGCCGCCTCGGCGAAGCGACGTCGCGACTCCTCACCGAGATTGCCCAGCGATGCCGCGCCGCGGGTGCTGGCCGACCGCTCCGCCACCAGGTACGCCACGAAGACCTGCGACAGGGTGGTCTGGACGAGCCGGCGGCTCTGGTTCTGCCACTCGGCGTACGTCTCGGAGGCGCTCGATTCAGGCGACTGGGCGAGAGCATGGGGCCGAGGCGGCGGCGTCGCCATGCCGCGCGCGGCGAGCGAGCGCAGACGCAGAGAGAGCGGAACCGTCGTCGTCCCCTCCATGGTGATGCGGCGGCAAGCATATGCTACGACAGGGCATCCGTCGAGAGGCCGGATCAGGGCGGGTAACGCCGGAGTCCGTGCCCGCCCCGCAGTGCGGGAAATCCAGGTCTTGACACCCGCCGCCGATGGCTGTAGTGTGGCCATCGATTATTCATGTCGATCGATTGTCGGCACCGATGGAGCGAACGCGCGTGAGGGAGCGCCTCGTGGCCGCGGCCACGCCCCCGCCCGATCCCTACAAGGGGATCGTCCTGGTCCAGGCGACGCCGTGCTACGACCTGCTTGTCAGCCTGCGCGCGCTGTACAACCCGCGCACCTTCGAGACCACACGCGGCTGGGCCGCGGCCACGAAGGCGAAGCTTGATCCGAGCCTGTACGAGCGGGGCAAGTTCTTCTTTCAGGGTTCGGACACGGCGCTCGGCTACGGTGCCGGGCAACTGGTCGCCGGGCTCGGCGACGCGCCCCAGCCCCAGGATCTGATCGAAGCAGTGCGCGCGGCAGATTCAGCCGACCTCGCGCTGCGCATGCTTGATACTGGCGAGACCAGCGACGAGACGCTCGCCATCTTCTCGACGTTCCTGGGCCGCACTGGCACGGCGGCCCCCACCGCATCAATTGAGGCGATCCTGCGGGAGCTGCCGGTGGAGTGGGCCCGTCGCGTCCGCCGCGTGCTCGGCGACCCAGCCGGGATCCAGGCGGAGCTCGCGGACGTGCTCGAGCTGTACCACGCGGCCATCTTTGCGCTTGAGGTGCCGCACACGGAGGACGACCTCCGTCGGGCCGCAACGATGGCGGAAGAGCTGCTGCGGGTGCTGCCCACGGCCGAGGTGATCGAGCGGCTCACGGGCGGCTACACACTGGGCGACGACCTGGCGCTCCGACAAATCGTGTTGGCGCCCTCGGTGTTCATCCACCCGTTCATGTCATCGCGGATCGACCAGACCGCGGGCCGGGCCCTCGTCATCTTTGGCGCCCGCAGCAATGCCTTCTTGCAGTACGACCCGGTGCCCATCGACCCGGAGCTGGTGCGGGCCATGAAGGCGCTCGCGGATCCCGGCCGGCTGCGTGTGCTGCGGCTGCTCGGCCGTGGCCCCATGTTTGGGGTCGAGCTGGTCGAGGCGCTCCGTCTCGCGCAGCCAACCGTACACCACCACCTCGCGCAGCTCCGGTCAGCCGGATTGGTGCGCCAGGAACGAACGAAAGGAGGTATGCGCTACACCGTTCGACGTGACGCCGCGGGAGCCACGATCAAGGCCCTTGAGCGCCTCCTCGGGGGCGGCTGAGCCGCCGCGAACGTTCGTTCGTCCAGCCTCGGGGATCGAGGCCCCGCCTCGGATCTACCGATCAACCGACCCATCTCAATCTATCGCTCCATCCACCGAGCAGGGTTCGTCCGCGTGCGGAGACAGGGGAACGCCGACCGCACTGGGCAACGGGGCCAACTGGCGACCGTTGCGCTCGGCGCGTAGTGGCATTTTCAGCTCAGCAGAGGAACCTCATGAACCACAACGCTCTGACCCGTCGCCCGTCGGCCCTCATTGCCGCGGGCGTGCTTGCCATTGGTCTCACCGCCTGTCAGACGGCGAGCCCGGCGGCGCCAACCGCTGCCCCGAAACCAACCACTGCCCCGGCGCCCGCCGCCACAACCGCGCCGGCGGCTCCCGCGGCCACGGCGGCCCCCGCCGCGCCGGCGGCCACGACGAGCAGTGCTCCAGCGGCCACCGGGGTCCTGGGCCAGGCCAGGTCGCGCGGGGTCCTTCGGATTTCCAATACCCAGGCCAGTCCGCCCTGGAACTTCACCGACGAGAAGAACCAGGTGGTCGGGTACGACGCCGACGTTTCGAACGAGCTCATCAAGCGCATGGGGATTCCCAAGCTGGAGTTTGTCCAGGGAACGTTCCAGACGTTCATTCCTGGCGTTCAGACGGACAAATGGGACATCGTCATCGCCGGCCAGACGGTCACCGAGGAGCGCAAGCAGCAGGTCGATTTCTCCGCGCCTTACCAGGTGAACGGCGTGTCCATCTTCGTGAACCAGTCGAACGACGCGATCAAGGCTGAGGCGGACCTGGCAGGGAAGCGGATCGCGGTGTCGTCTGGTAGCACGCAGGAGAAGTTCGCGCGGGAGAAGATCCCGAACGCCGAGGTGAAGACCTACGAAAACGCCACTCTGGCGCTGACGGACGTTGGCCTCGGCCGCGCCGACGCCTATATCGGCTCGCGTTTCGTGGGCGCGTACCTGGCGGACAAGAATGGGATCAAGGTCAAGGCGACTCCTGGCTTCCTGGAGCAGGAGGTGAACGCCATGTCCTTCAAGAAGGGTGAGACCGCGTTGAAGGCCGAGGTGGATAAGGCGCTCAAGTCCATGGTCGATGACGGCACGCTGGCGGCCATTTCCAAGAAGTGGCTCGGCGGCCTGGACATGGCGGAGGAGCTGAAGAAGCTGCCCAAGGCCTAGAAAGCGCTCCACCCGCGGCCGCCGTTTTCCGACGGTCGCGGGCGGATCGCTCCTGCCCCGGTTGCGGCCCAGACACCTATGGACCTGCTGAATCGCGCCCTCCCGCTGCTCGGGGAGGGCCTCGTGGTGACCCTCTTCCTCGGCCTCACCGCGTTCGGGATTGGCTGTGTGGCGGGGCTCGCGCTGGCGCTGATGCGCCTCTCGAGCGCCCGACCATTGCGGACGCTTGCCATCGCCTACGTCTCGGTGTTCCGCGGCACGCCAATGCTCGTGCAGATCCTGCTGATCTACTTTGGCCTGCCCCAGTTCGGGATCATCATCGAGCCGATTCCCTCGGCAGTGCTCGCACTTTCGCTGAACGCTGCTGGCTACCTGAGCGAGAACTTCCGGGCGGGGATCGTGGCGGTTGAGAAGGGGCAGCGGGAGGCGGCCAACGCGATTGGCATGAGCTACTGGCAGGCGCTGCGTCGCGTCATCCTGCCGCAGGCGGTGCGCATGGCCATGCCGAGTGTCGGCAACCGCTTCATCGCCCTCATGAAGGATACCTCCCTCGCCTCCGTCATCACGGTCGTCGAGCTCACGCGGGTCGCGGAGCGGGTGGGATCGGCGACTTTCCGCTACATGGAGATGTTCATGATTGTGGCTGTCGTGTACTGGATGGTGAACACCGTGCTCTCACTGGGGCAGGAGTCCCTGGAGCGTCGCATGGCGCGGGCGTACTGAGGCCGATGGCCGCGCCTGAACAGGAGCGCGTGGCAAGCGCCGCCCCGAGGGACGACTGCCAGATCCGCGTGGAGGGCGTGCGGAAGCGGTTTGGGAAGCTGGAGGTGCTCAAGGACATCAGCCTCACCGTGCGCCGCGGCGAGGTGGTGGTCATCATGGGCCCTTCCGGCTCAGGGAAGACGACGCTGATCCGATGCATGAACTTCCTGGAGGAGCCAGATGAGGGGCGCGTCTCTGTGTGCGGGCTGGAGGTGCAATGCGGGAACGAGCATCGGGGACGCAACCGCGCGCGGCGCATTCGCGACATCCGGCTACGAGCCGGGATGGTGTTCCAGCAATTCAACCTGTTCCCGCACATGACGGCGCTGGGCAACGTCATCGAAGGTCCGATGACCGTCCGCGGGATGTCGCGCTCACAGGCGGTCACGCTGGGCGAGCGGCTGCTGGCGCGCGTGGGGCTCTCCGACAAGCGGGACGAGTATCCCTCGCGCCTGTCCGGTGGGCAGAAGCAGCGGGTGGCTATCGCCCGCTCGCTGGCAATGGAGCCGGAGGTCGTGCTCTTCGACGAGCCAACGTCTGCTCTTGACCCCGAGCTGCACGAGGAGGTGCTCCAGGCCATGCGGGAGCTGGCGCGCGAGGGCATGACGATGGTGGTGGTCACCCACGAGGTGCGGTTCGCCCGAGAAGTGGCCGACCGCGTGCTGTTTATGGATGGCGGCGTGATCCTGGAAGAAGCGCCGCCGCGCGAGTTTTTCTCACGGCCGAAGCATCCCCGCGCCCGCGCCTTCCTGCGCCTGGTCGAGCACGCTCCGGCTGAGGCGTCCGAAGGCCTCACGGTGGTGCCGAGCGCGGTGGGGGCGGCTGTTCCGCTCCTGCCGCCGAGCGCGGGCGGCCTGGCGTGACGTTCGTCCTTGGGCTCCGCTGCGTCCACTGCAATGCTCGCTATCCGCTGGCCCCGATGTTCGAGGGCTGCCCAGCGTGCGCCACGGAATCGCTCGCTTCGGGGCTGACCCCTGAGTATGACTACGCCGCCATTAGGGCAGCGCTCAAGGACGGTCCCCTGGAGGAGGAGCGGGTCGCCGGGGTTTGGCGTTATCGGCGCCTGCTACCCGTGATCGACCCGGCCTACGAGCTGTCGCTAGGGGAGGGCGGGACCGCCCTGGTGCCGCTGCCGCGGATCGCGCGCGAGCTGGGCGCCGCCGAGGTCTGGCTCAAAGACGAGTCGCGCAACCCCACCTGGTCCTTCAAGGACCGCCACGCGGCGGTCACGGTGAGCAAGGCGCGAGAGCACGGGGCGACGACGCTGGTGGTCTCCACATCCGGGAACCACGGCGTGTCGGTGGCAGCGTACGCGGCTCGGGGTGGGCTTTCGTGCGTGGCCATCACCTACCCCGGCGTGTCGGAAAGTGCCCGCGTGCTCATGCAGGCGTACGGGGCGCGGCTCGCTGTGACCTCGCCAGAAGGGCGTTGGGCCATCATGCGGTCGGGGGTGAACGAGCGGGGCTGGTATCCCGCCGCGAATTACACGGACATTCCCACCAACAGCGCGTATGGCCACGAGGGCTACAAGACGATCGCCTTCGAGCTGCACGCGCAGCTCGGGGGTGTCATCCCTGACCTTGTGGCGGTGCCCGTGGCGTACGCGGAAGGCTTGTACGGCATCTGGAAAGGTTTCGACGAGCTGGTGAAGCTCGGCCGGGCGCACCAGACGCCGCGGATGCTGGCGTGCGAGCCGCTGGGCGGTGCGCTGGGTACGGCGCTCGAGCGCGGAAACGGCCCGATTGCTCGGGTGGCTCGAACGCCCACCGTGGCGCGCGGTCTGGGTGGTCCCGCGAACAGTTACATTGGCGTTGCGGCGCTGGCGGTGTCCGATGGCCTGGCCGCGCAAGCCAGCGACGCCGAGATCCTCGCGGCGCAACGCGACCTGGCCCTGGATGGGATCTTTGCCGAGCCCGCGGCCGCAGCCTCGCTGGCCGGGGTTCGTGTCGTGCATCAGCGCGGCGAGCTACCCAGGGGGCTGCGGATCGTGCTGGTGAGCACCTCCGGCGGGCTGAAGAACCTGGAGGCGCTGAGCGGGTCGTTTCTCGAGCCGGCCGAGATCGAGCCAACGCTCGCGGCGCTGGAAGCCTGACGCGCTTCATATGTCCATGCACACGTCCTCCCGAGCACCGCACGGGCCGCACGCCACCGGGGCCTGGCACACCCCGACGGTGCGGCCGCTCCTCGCTGAATTGAGCCGGTTTCAGCTCCCATTGGGGCCTGGCGTGGTGGACGGAGCGCGGCTACAATCGCCGCCTACTACACGCGGGTAGCACGTTCCTCACCAGGGGTCCGGCATAGGGGACCAGCCGGCCGCCGAGGTGACCCGCTCCGCACGCAAGACACGAAGGAAGGTACCGCCCAATGACGCCGCAACCCCGCTCCGCTCGCGTGGGCGCGCTCGCGCTCGCCACCATGCTCCTGCTCGCCGCGTGCGCGCCGGCCGCGCCGAGCGCGCCGACCGCGGCCCCGGCCGCGCCCAAGCCCACCGAGGCCGCGAAGCCCGCGGCGCCCGCCGCCACGACGGCCCCAGCCGCCCCGACGGTACCCGCCGCCACGGGCATTCCGGCGGCCAAGCCCGCGGCGCCGGCCGCCACGGCCGCTCCGGCCGCCAAGCCCAGCGTCCGCTCGCTGCGCATCGCCATCGCCACGGACGAGGGCACGCTCAACCCCTACACCTATAAGACGGGCTACCCCGGCTGGAACATGCTGAACCTGGTCTGGGACTCGCTGATGCAACTGGACGCCCAGAACGTGCCGCAGCCGTTGCTGGCAGCGTCCGTCAAGACGACGGACGCGATGACCTACGACATCACGATGCGGCCGGGTATCAAGTGGCACGACGGCAAGCCGCTGACCTCTGAAGACGTGAAGTTCACGTACGAGTACTTCATCAAGATCACCCACAGTCGATTCAGCAGTCCGCTGCGGGCAATCGACACCATCACCACGGACGGTCCCGAGCGTCTGACGATCAAGCTCAAGGCCCCGAACCCGTCGTTCCCCGTGCGCGCGCTGGCCGACGCGCCCATCATTCCGCGTCAGGAATGGGACAACGTGCCCCTGGAGCGGACCAAGGAAATCCCCGCCAAGATCGGCTCGGGCCCGTACAAGCTGATCGAGGCCACTGACACCGCGTACCGTCTGGAGGCTAACCCGGACTACTTCCTGGGCGCGCCGCCGGTGGGCGAGCTGCTGTTCCCGGTCATCAAGGACCTGAATACCGCCCTTCAGGCGCTGCGCACCGGCGAGGTGCAGGCCGTGGCGCGCGAGCTGCCGCCAGAGCAGGTGCAGCCGTTCAGTCAGGCACCGCTGAAGGTGTCCAAGGGGCCCGGCTTCGCCAGCACCCTGCTGCAGTTCAACCTGGAACGGGCACCCTTCGACAAGACGGAGGTTCGCCAAGCCATCGACCTGGCGATTGACAAGAAGAAGCTCGTCGACACCATCCTGCTGGGCAATGGCACGGTCGCCACGCCAGGCTTCGTCCACCCCGACTCGCCCAACCACGATCCGTCCGTGCAGGCACGGTTCGACGTGGCAAAGGCGAAGCAGTTGCTGGACCAGGCCGGTGCCGTGCCCGGGCCGGACGGCATCCGCGTGCTGAATGGCAAGCCCATGGCCTTCACGGTGCTGGCGCAGTCCGAGCAGCCGCTGCGGATCCGCGCCGCGGAGCTGATCATCGGCATGCTCAAGGAGGTCGGTATCCAGACCACCGTCAAGGTGCTGGACAACAACGCGGTCATCGACCTGGTGTGGAAAGACTTCGACGTCACCAAGCCGCGAGACTACGAGCTGGCGATGTTCGGCTGGTCGGCGCCGGTCCAGGTGGACCCGGCCCGCGTGGTGGACTTCGCCCACTCCGACCCGACCATCGGCACCGGCAACATCGGCGCCTACAAAAACCCCGAGGCCGACAAGATCGGTGACCAGGTGCGCGCCGCGGTCGATCCCGCGCAGCGCAAGCAGCTTATCGGCCAATACGAGCGCATCCTGGCCACGGACGTGCCGTTCGTCATGCTCTACTTCCAGGACCTGGCGTACGCCTACCGCGCGGACGCGTACGACGGCTGGCTGTTCCAGAAGGGCCAGGGCATCATCACGAAGCTGTCGTTCCTGCCAGGCTTCGGCCGTTAGCGAGGACGCGCGTGATCGGTGATCAGTGGTTAGGCGGTCATCTCAACTGACCACTGATCACGCGCGTCGCAAGCCATGACGGGCTTCTTTGGTGGCAAAGTGGCGCAGTACGCGCTGGTACTGTTCGTCACGATTACCCTCAACTTCCTGCTGCCGCGGCTCATGCCCGGCAGCCCGCTGGCCTACCTGGCCGGCGAGGACGTGGGCGCCATGTCCGCGCAGGATCGGGCCCGGGTCATCAGCGACGCCGGCCTGGACCGGCCGCCGTTCGAGCAGTACCTGACCTACCTGGGCAACGTGGTCCGGGGCGAGTTCGGGTACTCGTTCCAGCAGAAGAAGCCGATTGGCACCATCCTGCTGGACCGGCTGCCCTGGACGCTGCTGTTGACGGGCACGGCGCTGCTGATCTCGACGTCGCTCGGGATCGTGCTGGGCGCCATCGCCGGGTGGCGGCGCGGTCGGCGCACGGACCTGGCCGCGCTGGCGGTGTTCATCTTCCTGGAGTCGCTGCCGGGCTTCTGGGTGGGAATGATCCTGGTGGCCGTCTTCGGGGTCCAGCTCGGCCTGTTCCCCACCTTCGGCGCGCGCGACGCATTCGCGCGCCTGACCGGCGTGGACTACTGGGTAGACGTGGGCAAACACCTGGTGCTGCCGGGCATTACCCTGGTCGCGATCACCGTCTCGGCAACGTTCCTGACGATGCGTTACAGCATGCTCTCGGTGCTCGGCGAGGACTATGTCACGGTGGCTCGCGCCAAGGGGCTGGCGGAGCCCCAGGTGCTGTTCCGGCACGCGGTGCGCAACGCGCTGCTGCCGGTGGCCACGGTGTTCCTGCTGAACGTCGGCCAGGCGGTGGCCGGGGCCACGGTCATCGAGACGGTGTTCTCCTACCCCGGCGTGGGGCGGCTGATGTACGAAGCGGTCCTGGCGCGCGACTACCCGCTGCTGCAGGGTGGCTTCCTGATGATCACCCTGAGCGTGCTGGCGGCCAACATGCTGGCGGACCTGGTGTACCCCCTGCTGGACCCGCGGGTCGTGAAGCGTGATTGACACGCGCGCTACGCCGTCGCCGCGCCCCGGTTCCGCGCCAGTCGCAGCACGGCCCGGCGCGGAACCGGTTGCGCCCGACGCGCTGCGCGCCCGGCACGCGCGCAAAATTCGTCTGGGCCCCGCCGGCTGGGCTGGCCTGGCGTTGCTGGCGACGATTACACTGGCGGCGGTTTTCGCCCCCTGGGTGGCCCCGTACGACCCGCGCCAGACCACGGGCCAGCCCTTCAGTGCCCCTTCGGCCGCGCACTGGCTGGGCACCAACGACATCGGCCAGGACATCTTGAGCGAGCTGATCTGGGGCGCGCGCGTGTCGCTGGCGATTGGCGTCCTGGCGGCGGTGGTTGGCACGGCGCTTGGCACCGCCGCGGGCGTGCTGGGCGGCTACTTCCGCGGGCGCGTGGACGCATTCCTGATGCGCACCGTCGACGTGGTGCTGGTGGTGCCATTCCTGCCGCTGATGATCCTTCTGGCCGCTTACCTAGGGCCCAGTGTAGGAACCCTGGCGCTGGTGATTGGCGTGCTGGTGTGGGCCCGGCCGGCGCGCGTGGTGCGGTCGGTGGTGCTGAGCCAGAGCGCGCGCGACTACGTGATGGCGGCGCGCGCCCTCGGCTCGGGCAGTGGCCGCATCCTGCGCCTGCACATCCTGCCGAGCGTGCTGTCGATGGCCCTGGCGGAGTTCGTGCAGTTGGCCAGCCGCTCCATCCTCCTTGAAGCGGCGCTGGCCTTTCTGGGGCTGGGCGATCCCATCCAGAAGTCGTGGGGCTCGGTGTTGTTTTACGCCCAGGCGCGTGGGGCGTTCCTGTCCGGGGCGTGGGTGTGGTGGGTGCTACCACCGGGCCTGCTCATTACCACCGCCGTCCTTGGCTTCGCGCTACTCGGCTTCGACATGGAGCGGATCGTCAATCCGCGGCTGCGGCGGCGGTGAGGGGCGAGTTGTCAATGGTCAGCGGTCATCCTGGGCACGCTCTCGCCGAATGATCCGTGCTCATGCGTGGGAGACGGATCCTTCGCTCCGCTCAGGATGACACTCCGTCTCCTGACGACTGATTACTGAGAACTGACAACTCCGTTAGCCGCGCGCCGCGATGGGCCTGGCGACGGTGATGAGGACCGTCGAGGCTTCGTCGAAGGCGCCGAATTCGTAATCGCCGTAGCGCGCCTCGACTTCCAGGCCGGCGAGGGCGAGCACGGTGTCCATCTCAGCGGGGAAGAACACGTGGAGGGGCACCCTGACCGACTCGGTTCGAGGCAGTTCACCTGCTCGCATTCGCTCCGCCATGAGCGTTACCTCGAACGTCTGGCTCGCCCGCTCGTAGCGGTCCTTGCGCCACAGGAGCACGCGCGTACTGGCGTCTGATCCGGGATCGGCTTCGTCCCAGGTGCGCTCGATCCACGCTTCGCCCGAGCCGGCCTGCCCCAGTAGGTTCAGGTCCGGCTGCGCGACGTCCACCGCCAATCGTCCATGCTGTGCCAGGAGGGAGGCTGCCGAGCGAAGGCAGGCCAGGCGATCGGCCTGGCTGTGCACGTGCGCCAGGGTGTTGAAGGGAACGAACACCAGGTCGAAGCGCTCGGCACCCAGCTTCGGACGGCGCATGTCGCCGAGGACCAGACGGCCCGCGGCTCGCACGGACTCGGGCTCCCCCGCCAGGCGGCGATCCGCGGCGTGCAGCATCCGAGGCTCCCTGTCCAGGCCCACCACCACCCCACCGCGTGCCGACAGGGCGCGGGCCAGTGGCACCAGCAGCCTGCCGGAGCCGCACCCAAGCTCCAGCACCCGGCGAGCTCCGAGCCGTTCGGCGAGCGCTGGCCAGAAGCCGAGGTCGCGGTCGATCTCCCCCAACCAGCGCTCGTACAGGTCGCCGGTGGTGTACAGCGGATCGGGCTCGACCATCATAGGCACAAGCGTAGGACACTCGGCGGCCACTGTAGGCCTGCCAACAACCGGACAGGAACGCAAGCAGGCGGCTCGGCTGAGCCGCCTGCTTGCGTGAAGACGAACCGCGTGCGGAACGTTCGTTAGTTTGAGCGGTCCCCGTACAGCCGCGCCTCTTCCAGGACCCCAACCTCTTCACAGTCGCGGTACAGGGAGTAGCGCGCCTTGTGGATCAGGCGGACCCGCCAGTCGCCTACCTCCAGGGTTGGCAGCAGCGACCGCCGCAGCGAGTCGACGCGCGCATAGCGTGTGAGCTGAAGCTGCTGGACCGGGGTGTAGGAGGCGAGCCCCTCGGGCGAGATGGCGGCAGGGTCGGCGGGTGCCGGCTCCTGCTGAGACGTGCTCGTGAATTCGGGGTGATTGAGCTGGTTCACGGTGGAAATCCTCCGCGGCGGCGAGGAGCGCTCGGCCGTCATCACGTGCAACGCATGGTGCGCCACTTTTGTTCCGTTTCTCCAGCACCCCGTCGACTCGCTCGGTGCGCGGCCGGCGGATGCTCGCGCCAGCGTACCCGACCGGCTGGCCCTGCTGTGCGGCGCACCGTCTGCTCAGCGCCGACGAATCGGGTGGACCAGCCCGGGCGTCCCTTCGCGGCCGCGAAGGGACGCCCGAGGCCTCGGCTCACCAGAAACCAGGCAGCCTGGTGGCACGTGCTCCGCTAGAGCGCGGCCACCGCGTCCGAGTGTTTGGGCATGGTGTAGCCCAGCCCAGGCCGCGTGAGGACGTACGACGGGTGCCCGGGATCATGCTCGATCTTCTGGCGAAGCCGAGCGATGTTCACGCGCAGCAAGTGGGCTTCGCCGCGGTAGGCGGGTCCCCAGATGGCGGTTAGGAGGTCGTCCTGGGGCACGACGCGGCCGGCGTTGCGCGCCAGGTGCGCCACCAGGCGGTACTCCGTGGGCGTGAGGTCAACGGCGCGCTCGCAGATGGATGCACGGTACTGAGCGAAGTCCACCTTCAAGTCGCCGTACTGGAAGACCGGCGCAGGTGCCGAACGGTCGTACTGGGTGGCTCGGCGGAGGACGGCCTTCACGCGGGCCAACAGCTCCGGGGCGCCGAAGGGCTTGGTGACGTAGTCGTCGGCGCCCGCCTCGAGGCCGCGCACCTTGTCCTCCTCGGTGTCCTTGGCCGTGAGCAGGAGGACCGGGGTGACGCTGAACTGGCGCAGCTCGCGGGTGACTTCCACGCCATCCTTGCCGGGCATCATGATGTCCAGGATGTACAGGTCCGGCTCCTTGCGCCGCGCCTCGTGGAGGGCGGCGATGCCGTCATCCACCGCGACCACCGTGTAGCCCTCGAGCTCCAGGTTGCGGCGCACCAGTTGGCGCAGGCGCATGTCGTCGTCAGCGACGAGGACTGTCTTGCCGCGAGGGGCGGTCTGGCCGCTGGAATGGGGCTGGGTGGCACGCTCGGGCGCATCCGTGAGCAGGGTCATCTGGGGGCTCCTCCGTCAGTTCGTCCGGCAAATCCTCTCGGATCCATCGGTTCACATAACGCGCTAGTTGCTCAGCCATCCTACGGCCGATTGGCGCGTCCGGCGGTCACGACCCGATCACAGGCGCCGACGGATTACGGCAGTTGGATCGAGCACAGAGCACGGGGACGATCGGCGGCCTCATTGGCCGCCGTCAGGCAGCGCTGCCCCGCGTTGCCGGGGTGATGGCGCCGAACGCCAGTAGCGCCTCCTCCATGTCTTCCGGCTCCAAGCCGTAGTGGGTGACCAGTCGCAGCGTGCGGCCAGAGTAGGGCGAGGCAACCTGCACCCCAGTTCGCGCCAGCCCGGCGACCACTGCCGCCAGGTCCAGCCCTTGTGGAGGCTGAGTGAAGAAGACGTTCGTCTGCACGACCTCGCGATCGATCCACCAGCCGAGCTCGCGCAGGCCGGTGGCCAGGCGCTGGGCCAGCGCGTGATCCTCCGCCACGCGGTCAACCATGTGGTCCAGCGCGTACAGGCCCCCGGCGGCGAGGACACCCGCCTGGCGCATGCCGCCGCCAAGTACCTTGCGGGCGCGGCGGGCCTGGGCCACGAACGCAGCACTCCCCACCAGCACAGAGCCAACCGGTGCGGCGAGACCTTTGGAGACGCAGAACATCAGGCTGTCCGCATGGGCCGCGATTTCACGCGCGGGCACGCCGAGCGCCACCGCGGCGTTGAAGATCCGCGCGCCGTCCATATGGACTGGCACGCCGTGCCGCCGCGCTATGCACGCGATGTCGGATAGGTTGTCCAGCGGCATCACCCAGCCGCGGTTGGGCTGCTCCACGATCACCAGGCTCGTGCGCGGGTAGTGCGGATCATCGGTCGGGTGGAAGCCCGACTCCACCTCCACCGGGTCGAGCTGCGCTTGCTCGTGCGAGACCGGCCACACCGACACGCCGGCGATGCGCGCGGCTCCGGCGCCCTCGGCAACGTACGTGTGCGTTAAGCGACCGCAGATGATCTCGTCGCCAGGACGGGTATGGGTCATCACGGCGATCAGGTTGCCCATGGTGCCACTGGGCACGAACAGGCCAGCCTCCTTGCCGAGCATCTCGGCCGCCCGGGCCTCCAGGGCGCTGACGGATGGGTCTTCGCCGTAGACGTCGTCACCCAGGTCGGCGGCGGCCATGGCCGCGCGCATCTCTGCCGAGGGCAGCGTCACCGTGTCGCTGCGCAGGTCGATCGTTCTGTTCATGGCGTCCCTCCTTCGTGCAGCTTCCAGCGTGCAGATGCCTCCTCCATGTCTCGCGCGTCCGGGCAGGCGCTCAGCATGCGCACTACGTGCACACGCAGCCTGGCTTTTACGTACCTGAAGGCATTCGCCGCGCAATTCACAGGATCGAGCACGAAGTGTTTGGCGGGGTGGCCGGTTATCACCGGCCGGCTTCGCCGATGGTGGCGAGGGCGGCGTTGACGATGTGGGCCGAATCGATCCCGGTGACGGCGTACAGGTCTGCGCGCGTGCCGGACTGGCCGAACGCATCCACGCCGAGCGGGATCACGGGCTGTCCGAACGCACCGCCGAGAAAGGCCAGGGCGTGGCTGGCACCATCGAGCACCGAGACGATGGACGCCCGGCGCTCCTCCGGCTGGATGAGTGTCTCCAGGTGGCCCCGTGCGCCGGGCACCGCGCCGCGGCGGATGGCCGAGAGTCGGGATGCCTGCCAGTCCCGGTACAGCCGGTCGGCGCTGGTGACGTTCAGCAGCGTTGCCGCCACCCCTTCCTCCGCCAGCTCCAATGCGGCGGCGTAGGCCTCCGGGAGGATCGGGCCAGCGGCAGCAATGAGCACTCTCGGGGCCGCTGCGAGCGATGGGCCGGGCTCGTGCAGGCGGTAACCACCCAGGAGCACCTGGCGGTGGACCGCGTCGGCGCCGAGGCGCGCGGCCGCGGCATCAAACGGCGCCTGGTCGACCATCCTGGTGCTCAGCCGAAGGTAGGTGCTCTGCCCGTGCGCGCGGTCCAGACACTGCCGAATGCCTTCCAGGAGGCACCACTCCGTCTCACGCGCGAAGCACGGTTCGTACAGGCGCAGGTTTGGAAGCTCCATGCCAATCGAGACGGTGATTGCACTCTGATGGGCGCCACCCTCGGGGCTGAGCGTCACGCCCGCGGGTGTGCCCGCGAAGACGAACTTACTTCCGGAGTACGTGCCGTAGATCAGCGCGTCCAATCCCCGGCACACGAACGGGTCGTACACCGTGCCGATGGGTATCAGCAGGTTGCCGTTGATCTCCGCGGATAGACCGAGCTGGCCCATCAGTAGGAACAGGTTCATCTCCGAGATGCCCAGCTCGATGTGCTGGCCGCCGGGGCCAGGCTGCCAGCGCAGCAGACGCATCTGCTCGTCGCCAACGGTGGCGCATGGATCCTCGGCAAAGACGCCGACCCGGTTGATCCAGCCGCCGAGGCTGGTGGAGATGGAGACGTCTGGACTGGTCGTCACCAGCCACGGTGCCACCGCTTCAATCCGAGACAGCTCAACGAGCGCATTGCCGAACGCATCCTGGGTGGCCATCGACGGTGTGACGCGCGTGCTGAGGGTCGTTGGCACCGCATCCGGGCCAGGCGTATGAGTGATTTGGGCCACGGCGGCCGGGGCAGCCGGGTACAGGCGCGCCGCGGCCGCGCGGCAGGCCGCCTCCTCGGGCGAGCCCGAAACGAACGTCGCCCAATCGTCGTCGCCAATGCCCAGCCGTGGCCGAAGCTCATCGATCTGCTCCTGGCTGAGCAGCGCCGAGTGGTTCATCGGGTCGCCCGCCATGGGCAGCCCCCAACCCTTCATGGTGTAGGCAAACAGGACCGCCGGCCGATCTCGGTCGGCGTCGGCTTGTTCCAGTGCCGACAGAATCTCCGTAATGTCGTGCCCGCCCAGGTCGGCCAGTACGGCGGGCAACTCGGCGTCCGTGATCTCGGCAACGCACCGCATGAGCGCCGGCCGGACCGTCTCCGGTGCACCGCCGACGAGGCGTGCGCGGGCCGGCGCACCCGGCATCCGCACCAGTGTCTGGTACTCCTCATTCGACATCTCGTCGATGCGGCGGTGGAGCGCCACGCCGCCGGGCGCGGCGAACAGCGCCTGGAGCCGACGGCCGTACTTCGCCTCCAGTACCCGCCACCCGGCCGCGGAGAACATCGCCTCAAGCTGCCCTACCCGGACGCCGGGAACCACCCGGTCGAGGCTCTGCCGGTTGAGGTCGACGATCCACAGCACGTTCCCGAGCCTAGCGCTGGTAATGGCCGGATCGGAGATCGCCTCCCAGATGTTGCCCTCATCCAGCTCCGCATCGCCGACGAGGCCGACGAAGCGCCGCCGCGGTCGCGCTGGCGGTCCGACGCTCCGGTGGACCTCGGCGTAGCGGTCGGCTAACGCGGCGAAGAGGGTGGCCGCCACACCCAGGCCCACCGAGCCTGTCGAGAAGTCCACCGGGTCCGGATCCTTGGTGCGGCTGGGATACGCCTGCAAGCCGCCGAGCTGGCGCAGCGTGGTGAGGTAGCGCCGCTCCAGGTTCCCCAGCACATACTGCACGGCGTGATACGCCGGGCTCGCGTGTGGCTTGACGGCCACTCGATCGCCCGCGCGCAGCCAGCCGAAGTACAGCGCGGTCAGAATGGACACCATCGACGCGCTGCTCGCCTGGTGCCCGCCGACTTTGGATCGGTCCGGGTTCGTGCGGATGTGGTTGGCCTCGTGGACCATGCGGACCGCGAGCCACAGCACCCGCCGCTGGATTGCTTCCAGGACCGCGACCGGGGGCTCGGGAAGAGGGCTCGCCGGTCCCGAACGGGACACGTGATGCGGCGTCAGGAGCGGCGCGTGGACGACGGGCACGCGGGTGCTTTCTCGCCTACCGCGACCGTGTGCGGATGGGCTCGGCGTGTTCGCGGAGGTGCGCGGCGAGGGATTGGAGCAGCTCGGCCACGGTGCGTGTGCCGTGGCGGGTCTCGGTCATCTTCTCCAGCTCGTGCGCCTGCACGTGGCGCAGCACCTCGTCTGACCGGTGGCCCCAGCGCGTAAGCTCGGCCGCGGCATCGGCGGGCGTGGGCGCTTCGATACTCGGCACCTCGCGCGGGCCGTAGCCACAGGCCTGCGAGATGAAGGAGGTGTGAATCATCTGCGCGCGAATTGCGTGCTCGGCATGCTGGCGGGGCGACCAGGACTCCTCGCCGCTCGGCGCGGACGGCGGCGCAACGCCCCACGTGCCGGCGCGCGTGGCTTCGTGCAGCGCCGCCTGAAACTCGGCGCGCGCTTCCACGATGTCGTTGCGAAGCTCTTTCGGGGTGGGGCCGGCGGCGGCCAATTCGGGCGTGGGGTGAGTCATGCGGGTCAGTCCTCGTAATGCCGTGCGGTGGCGCGCGCGCGTGTCATCACGCCTCCGTTGCTTCCGTGCCGCCCAGGCCCCACACGATCATGTAGCGGAGATGCGACTTGAGGCTGTCCAGCGGGGCGTCGGCCGCGGTCTCCAGGACAACCTGGTCGCCCTCCTGCCGGACCTGCATCGTGGACTGGGCGTTGTTGGCGTAGATCACGTGGTGCGACCCGTCCCATCGGAGGAACGTACGAAGCGCATCCTCGGAGATGCTGGCAACTGGCAGAGTGCAGCGCACGACGCTCATAGCGGATCCACCTCCGGCGCTGCGAGGCCGCCAGGCCTCGCGTCAGGGTAGGGCGGAGTGTACGCGCCAGGCTGGGACTTGTCAGACGAGTTCCGAGTTGCAAGTTCCAAGTTCCAAGTTGAAAGTTCGAAGTTGGAAGGAAACGGGCATCCCTCGTCTCCTAACAACTAACAACTAACAACTGACAACTGACAACTGACAACTCCGCCTATCCGCCCGCGGGTACCATTGGCTCCGAGTCGATGATCGAGAACGAGCCCGAGGAGACCGCTATTCCGGCCAAGCTGTGGGGCGGCCGCTTCAGGAAGGCGCTGGACCAGCGGGCGCTCCGCTACACCACGTCACTACCGGTTGACCGCCGCCTGTTCCGCCACGACGTCCTCGGCAGCATGGCCCACGCGGCGATGCTTGGCCGCCAGGGCATCATCCCGGCCGGGCATGCGCGGGCGCTGGTGCACGGGCTGGCGGATCTGCTGGCCAACCCCCCCGACCTCGGCGACGACACCGGCTTCGAGGATGTCCACAGCCTCGTGGAGGCCGCCATCACCCTGCGTCTCGGGGCCGACGTGGGCGGACGGCTGCACACCGCGCGCAGCCGCAACGACCAGGTGGCCACCGACGCCCGCCTGTGGGCGCGGGAAGCGTTGTTACAGCAGCTCGACGCGCTGCTCGGCCTCCAGCGTGCCTTCTGCGACGCCGCGCAGCAGCCCGGGCTGGAGGCGATCCTGCCCGGCTACACCCACCTGCAGCGTGCCCAGCCGGTGCTGCTCGGACACCACCTGCTGGCCTACGTGGAGCAGCTCGAGCGCGACACGCAGCGGCTGCGCGAGACGTACGCGCGGGTAGACGTCCTGCCCCTTGGCGCCGGCGCGCTGGCCGGATCGTCCTTCCCGCTCGATCGCGCGTACGTGGCCGAGCTGCTGGGGATGCGGGGCGGCGTCACCCGGAACAGCCTGGACGCTGTCTCCGACCGTGATTTCATCGCCGAGCATGTGGCCCACCTGGCGCTGATCGCCATGCACCTGTCGCGGCTGGCCGAGGAGCTGGTGCTCTGGTCCACCAGCGAATTTGGCTTCGTGCAGCTCGACGAAGGCTACACCACCGGGTCGAGCATGATGCCCCAGAAGCGGAACCCGGACGTGGCCGAGCTGCTGCGGGGGAAGACCGGCCGGGTCTACGGCGCGCTGGTGGGCGTGCTGACGGTGCTCAAAGGGCTGCCCCTTTCCTACAACCGCGATTTGCAGGAGGATAAGGGCGCCTATTTCGATGCCGTGGAGACGGTGACCGACGGGCTGGCCCTTGCGGCGGCGATGATTGAGACCGCGCACTGGCGGACCGCGCGCATGGCCGCCGCGGCGGACGATCCGCTCATCGCGGCCACGGATCTCGCCGATCACCTGGCCAGGCGGGGCGTCCCGTTCCGCGAGGCGCACGAGGTGGCAGGGCGGCTGGTGAAAGCGGCGGAGTCGAGCGGCCGCTCGCTGGCCGATCTCAGCCTGGAGGAGCTCCGCCAGGCTGACCCTCGCTTCGAGGTGGAGGCGGTGGGGCCACGGCCTGAAGGCCTCGTCGCGGCGCGCACGCTCATCGGCGGGACTGCCGCGACACGAGTCAGCGCCGAGATCGGAGCAGCGCGTGACCGGCTTGATGCTCACGCCGCGTGGGTGGAATCCGCCCGGGCCAGCCTGCCAACCCCCGAGCGAATTCTGGCCGCGCTTGGCTGAACCCGCGGCCAGCCAGGTCAGATGCTCCCGCCGGCATGCGTAGCGCCCCCTGGGTGGAACAGGAGAGGGGTTTGGGTACGCTGCACACGTGGCGGACGGGAACACTGTGCAAACTGCCCGCATCCCGGGTCGGCCGCACACCGCCAGGATGGCCCGGGTGGTGCATCTATGGCAGGAGCCATGGCCATGGGAGGCGGACTAAGCGAGTGGCCATGCGTTTCGCAGAATCGAGCCCGACGTGTCCGCACGTACGCACTCGGCCCGTCTCACGATCGCGCGTGGAGTGCTGAGAGATGCGTGTACGGGTAGGCTGCGAGTTCGAATACGCCACGGATGGGCCGGTCCCCGTGCTGATGCTGGTCCGCGCGCACCCAGACGACGAGCACCGCACCGTGCACGAGACCCGCTGGTTGGACCCGAACATCGCTCTGCGCGAGTACGTGGATGCTTTCGGCAACTTCTGCTGGCGCTTTACCGCCCCCGGCGGACCACTCCGCGTCCGGTACGACGCCGTGGTCGAGATCTCGGGGGAGGAGGACCGCGTGCTCCCCGACGCGCCTCTCACGCCCATCGACGACGTGCCGAACGATGCCCTCGTGTACACGCTGCCCAGTCGCTACGTCGAGTCGGACCTGCTGATCACCACCGCGTGGGAGCTGTTCGGCCAGACGCCTCCGACCTGGGCCCGCGTGCAGGCGGTGTGTGACTGGGTCCATGCCAACGTGCGGTACGAAACCGGCAGCAGCGACCCGACCGTGACGGCCATGGACACCTTCCGCCGCCGCGTGGGCGTCTGCCGCGACTTTGCGCTGCTGGCCGTGGCGCTCTGCCGGGCGCTCAACATCCCGGCTCGCTACACGTTCGGCTACCTGCCGGATATCGCGATCGAGCCACCGGACGTGCCGATGGACTTCCACGCCTGGTTCGAGGCGTACGTCGATGGTCGCTGGTATCCGTTCGACGCCCGCCACAACGTGCCGCGCATCGGCCGGGTCGTTATCGGCCGAGGGCGAGACGCGGTGGACGTTGCCCTCAGCACGTCCTACGGAGCGCTCCGTCTGGACAGGATGACCGTCTGGTCGGACGAGGTCACCGCGGACAATCCTGGTGGGCCGCCGACGGTGGACGACGCCGACCTGCTGGAGGCCGGCGATGTGGCGCTGGAGGCTCGCCGGCCGTGATGGCTGCCCTGCACACGCTCCACCCCGATCCGAAGGCCGTGGACTGGTCGCGCGTCACGTCGGCGGTCTACCGGGTTCGTCATCACTATCGGTACACCTACAGTGGCCCGGTTCACGACCTGCGGCAGCGGCTGATGATGGTCCCCGCGCGCCGACACGGCGACCAGCGCTTGCTGTCTGACAACCTGGAGGTGCGCGGTACCACCGGCCGGCTGGAGGTGGCATGGGAGGAGGACACCTTTGGCAACCGGGTGTGCCTGGTCCAGGCCGAACGCGTTGAGCGCGCGATCGATTTCGAAGCCACCTACAGTGTCCGCCGCGGCGATGCGCCAGGTGCGGCGCTGGCCCGTCGGCGAGACCGCGGGTCGGCGACCTGCGACGTGTCCCTGAAGCTCACGCGCGAGCAACTGGCCGGGTACCTGGCGTTCACGTCGCTCACCGCGCCGGACGAGCGGCTGCGTTCCGCGGCCGAAGCGATCCGCGCCAGGGCCTCAACCCCTCTGGAGCAGGCGGAGCTGGCGCACGACTGGGCCGCATCGGCCATCAACTACAAAATTGGCGTCACGGGCGTCCAGACGCCGGCTGCCATGGCGCTGTACCTGGGTGCTGGGGTCTGTCAGGACTACGCCCATATTCAGCTCGCGATCATGCGGTCGCTCGGGATCCCGTGCCGCTACGTATCGGGCCACCTGCTGGGCGAGGGGGCACCCCACGCCTGGGTGGAGGCGCTGGTCCCGGACTCTCAGGCCCCCGAGGGGATCAGCGTGGCGGCGTATGACCCGACCCATCATCGGCGGGCCGGCCGCGGCTACATCAACGTTGCCATCGGCCGGGACTTCGCGGACGTGACGATGACGTCGGGCTCCTTCAGCGGTGCCGCCTCGGGCAAGCTGAGCTACACCAAGAAGGCCGAGATTATGGAGATCACCGAGCGGGAGGACGGGCGAGCGGGAGAGGAAGCCGCGGCGTGACAGCGCACCCTTCCCCCGCCGTGTTTCCGTACGACCCCGGCGGGTTCTGGGACGAGATGTTCGAGGCCCCGGGCCGTGTCCGGCCCCACTACGCGCCGCTCGCACGCCGACTGGCCACGCTGAGCCCGGCCGAGGTGGAGCGTCGCCAGCGCACGGCGGACCTGTCGTTCCAGGCTCGGGGCATCACGTTCGCCGTCAACCAGGGTTCGGAGGGCGTGGAGAAGATCATGCCGTTCGACCTGGTGCCGCGGATCCTCACGGCTGCCGAGTGGCGCACGATCGAGCGCGGCCTGGAACAGCGGGTGCGGGCGCTCAACCTGTTTCTGCACGACATTTACCACGAGGCACGCATTCTGAGCGACGGGGCAGTGCCCGCGGACCTGGTGCTCGGCTCGCGCGGCTACCGCCGCGAGGTGCGGGGCATGGATATGCCCGGCGGAGTCTACACCCACGTGGTCGGCTCTGATCTCGTGCGCGACCACTCAGGGCAGTTCTACGTGCTCGAAGACAACCTGCGCACCCCGTCCGGCGTGTCATACGTGGTGGAGAACCGGCGTGTGCTCAAGCGGACCTGGCCGCAGCTCTTCCACGAGAACGACGTGCGGCCGGTGGAAGGCTACGCCCAGGATCTGCTGGACGTGCTGCGCGCCATCGCCCCAGAGAGCGCGGATGATCCCACGATCGTCCTGCTGACGCCGGGCGTCTACAACTCGGCGTACTTCGAGCACGCTTTCCTGGCGAAGGGAATGGGCGTGCAGATGGTCGAGGGCACCGACCTTTTCGTGGACGACGGTGCCCTGTACATGCGCACCACCCGCGGCCGCCAGCGGGTGGACGTGGTGTACCGCCGGGTGGACGACGATTACCTGGACCCCCTGGCGTCTCGGCCCGACTCGATCCTGGGCGCATCCGGATTGCTGGCGGTGTATCGCATGGGACGCCTCAGCCTGGCCAACGCCATCGGCGCGGGCGTGGCGGACGACAAGGCCATTTACGCCTACGTCCCGCGCATCATCCGCTACTACCTGGCGGAAGAGCCGATCCTGCCGACCATTCGCACCTACCTGCCCAACGAGCCTGGCGACCTGCACTACATCCTGGAGCACATCGGCGAGCTGGTGGTGAAGGCGGTCAACGAGAGCGGCGGCTACGGCATGCTCATCGGCCCGCATTCCACCCGGGCGGAGCAGGAGGAGTTCCGCCAACTGGTGCGTGCCAATCCGCGCGGCTACATTGCCCAGCCCACCCTGGCCTTGTCCCGCCATCCTTGCTGGGTAGAGGACCACTTCGAAGGGCGGCACGTGGACCTGCGTCCGTTCGTCCTGTTCGGGCGCGAGCTCAAGGTCAGCCCCGGCGGCCTGACCCGCGTGGCCATGCGTCCGGGCTCGCTGGTGGTCAACTCGTCTCAGGGCGGTGGGGGCAAGGACACCTGGGTGCTGGCGGAGGGGGGCTCCGGCTCCACGTCGACCTGATGGCACTGCTCTGCCGCGTCGCCGAGAACATGTTCTGGCTCAGCCGGTACGTGGAGCGCGCTATCGCGGTGATCCGCCTCATCGACGTCACGGCGCACCTCGAGCTGGACGCCGGTGACCAGGAGCGTGACCCGAGTGACTTCTGGGCGCCACTGCTGGGTGAGGACGCCAGCACCATGGACAGCATGCCATCTCCCGCCCACGTGCGCCATCGCCTGGCCTTCGACGCCACGCACCCCGGCTCGCTGGTGTCCTGTGTGCGGCGCGCCCGGACCGCCGCCCGGGAAGTGCGGGAGAGCATCTCCAGCGAGGTATGGGAGCAGGTCAATACCACCTACCTGGCGCTCAATGACCCGTTGGTAGTCAGCGAGATGGAGAACGACCTGCATGCCTTCTTCCGACGCATGCGGGACGCCCTGTTGCTGATCCCGGGGCTGGCCGATGCGACGATTGCTCATGATGAACCCTGGTACTTCCTCAGCCTGGGCCAGCATCTCGAGCGGGCGGACAACGTGTCGCGCGTGGTGACGTTGCAGGGGCACCTCCTCTCGGCGCCGAGCACCGTGTATCGCGATGACGCGGTGCGCTGGCTCGCGGTACTGCGCTCCGTGGGCTCGGCGGAGGCCTACGCGCGCTACTACTCGCTTCGTGTAGACCCGCCGCGCGTGGTGGAGTTCCTGCTGCTCAACCCGGTATTCCCCCAATCCGTGCGCCACAACCTGAACGCCGCCTGGGCCGCGCTGGCGGGCGTCTCCGGCGCCGTGGGCGTGGCGGACGTGGGTGCCAACCCGCCCGCCCGGGCGCTGGGCATGCTGCGCGCCCGACTGGAGCACGCAACGGTGGACGAGGTCATGGAGCAGGGCCTGCACGGGTTCCTGGTGGACCTGCAGAACGAAATTGGCCGCGTCTCCGACCAGGTGACGCTGGCGTACTTCCGCCAGGATCCGCACGTGGGCCGCCACATGGCCGTGACGCGCGCCGCCATGATCCTGGCGGCCCAACAACAGTGAGAATCGCCGTTACGCACACCACCCGGTTGGACTACACCGGCGATGTCGTCGAGGCGGTGGTGGATGCGCGCCTTGGCCCGCTCTCTGACGCCGACCAGCGGGTGGAGCGTTTCGAGCTGCGCCTGGACCCGGCGGGGCAGGCGCGCCGCTACCTGGATGGCTTTGCCAATGCGGCCCACCTGATCACCTGCCATCGGCCCCACAGCTTCCTCGAGATCGTCGCTCGGAGCCAGGTGCAGACGTACCTGAGCGATCCGTTTATGCTCCCCGGCCGTCTCCCGCCGCCCCTCACGCCCGTCGAGCTTGCCGATGCGCTGGACCCTTCCCCGCTGGTGCCGCGTTTCGGTCCTGTCGACGAGATGGCGGCGCCCTTCCGCCCGGCCGACCCGGGCGACACCTTTGACGCGGTCAAGCGGCTGTCGGAAATGATCTACCATGATTTCACGTACCGCCAGCACGTGACGGACGTGGGCACCACCGTTGAGCAGATCCTGCAGGGCCGGCAGGGCGTTTGCCAGGACTTCACCCACCTGCTGATTGGCCTGTGCCGCTCGCTCGGGATACCGGCCCGCTACGTCAGCGGCTACATCGTCCAGCGCGACCAATCCCAGGCACAGGGCGGTGGTATGCAGAGCCAATCGTCCGTCCCCACCGATGGAGCGCCCAGCCGCGGCGGTGGCGCCTCGCACGCCTGGGTGGAGGCGTTTACGCCCACCCACGGCTGGCGCGGTTTTGATCCGACCAACAACCTGGTGGCCAACGAGCGCTACGTCAAGGTCGCCATCGGCCGCGACTACAGCGACGTGCCGCCCACCCGCGGCACCTACGGCGGCGGCGCCACGGAATCGCTCACGGTCTCCGTGACGACGCGGGTTCTCGACTGAGGGAGCGCACCCGCGGGGACATGGCGCTCCTCGCTCCGCGGTGGCACGGCCGCGATGCCATGCGATCTGGCTAACGATCGTATGGGCGCAACGGCCGTCCCGGCCGACGCAACCGGAGCAACCGGCACCCCGTCCTTCTGGGAAGCCTTTCGCTTCTGGCTGAAGCTGGGCTTTATCAACTTCGGCGGGCCCGCTGGCCAGATCGCGATCATGCACCGCGAGCTGGTCGAGCAGAGGCGCTGGGTATCAGAGCCACTGTTCCTGCGGGCGCTCAACTTCTCTATGCTGCTGCCTGGCCCAGAAGCCACGGAGCTGGCCATCTACATCGCCTGGCGGATGCATGGCATCCGCGGTGGCATTGTCGCGGGCACCTTCTTCGTCACCCCATCCGTCTTCGTGCTGCTGCTCTTGAGCTGGCTGTCCGTTGCCTACACCGACGTTCCGCTGATCCGAGGGCTGCTGTATGGCGTGCAGCCGGTGGTTATCGCCATCGTGGCCGATGCCGTGCTGCGGGTTGCCAGGCGCACGCTGAAGCACCCGCTGCTGTCCGTCTTCGCGGTGGCGGCCTTCCTGGCGCTGTTCGTTTTGCGGTTGCCGTTCCCAATGACCATCGGTCTGGCGGCGGTGGCCGGCGTGGTGCTCCAGCGCTGGCGGCCGGCCGTGTTCCGAGGGGGCGGGCACGGCGGAGGCCACGCGGCTACCGAGGAGGCGCCGGCCACGGTCGGTGCTACCGAGCAATACCGCACCTGGAGCCATGCTGTTCGGGTGCTCAGTGTGTTCCTCGTATTGTGGCTGGTGCCGCTCGTGGGTCTGTACGCCTGGCGCGGGAGCGCCGACACGCTGACTCAGGAGATGTGGTTCTTCACCCAGGCCGCCTTCGTTACCTTCGGCGGCGCGTACGCGGTGCTCAGCTATATCGCGGACGTGGCGGTGAACAGCTACGCCTGGCTGACGCCCGCAGAGATGGTGCGTGGGCTGGGACTGGCGGAATCCACGCCGGGGCCGCTGATCATGGTCACCGAATACGTCGGCTTCCTGGCTGCCTGGAAGACCGCGCCGGCCGACCTGCCGCGGTTGCTGTACGCGACGCTGGGGGCGCTGATTACGGTCTTCGCGACCTTCCTGCCGACGTTCCTGTTCATCTTCCTGGGTGCGCCGTACATCGAGTGGCTGTCCGGCAATCAGCGTCTCCAGGCGGCGTTGACCGGGGTCACGGCCGCGGTGGTCGGAGTGATTGCGAACCTGGCGGTCTTCTTCGCGCTGCGTATTCTGTTCCCGGAAGGCGGGGGCGTCGATGCCTTCGCCGCGCTGGTTGCGCTGGGCTCGTTCCTGGTACTGCGCCGTTTCGCGCTCCAGACGTACCACCTCGTCCCGGTGGGGGCCCTGCTTGGCATGGCCTGGGTGCTGCTGGGGTTCCGCTGAGCAAGCGTCAGCGACGCGGCGGACCTATTTGCGGAGTGCCGTGAGAACCCGTTGTTACGGCGGGGACGACCGACTCACAGGCCGTGCCAGAGCCGTCGCATCGGTGTCATTCGCCGTGGACACGCCGGCCTCCGCAAAGGTGGCCATCTCGTCGAGCAAGGCGAGCGCGGCGTCGAGCACGGGCAGGGCCAGCGCGGCGCCCGTCCCCTCACCAAGGCGCAGGTCCAGCGCCAGTAGCGGCTCCAGGTCCAGGTGTGCCAGCGCCGCCTGGTGGCCAGGCTCGACCGAGCGGTGCGCGGCAACCAGGAACGGCCGCACCGCGGGGTCCATCTCCACTGCCATCATCGCCGCGGCGGTGGCGATGAAGCCATCCAGCACCACCACCGTCCGCCGCGCGGCGGCTTCGATGGCAACGCCCACCAGGGCGGCAATCTCCAGTCCCCCCAGAGCGGCCAGCGTGTCAAACGGGTTGTCGAGGTGAGCGCCGTTTACCGCAAGTGCGGCCTGGACCACGGCGATCTTGCGCTCCAGGGCTCGATCATCAATGCCCGTCCCGCGCCCCGTCACCTCTGCCGGCGGGCGCCCGGTCACCGCCGCCACCAGCGCCGAGGCGGCCGTGCTGTTCCCAATGCCCATCTCGCCCAGGCACACCACGTCCATGCCCCGCGCCGCCTCGTCCGCGGCGATGTCCATGCCAACGCCGATAGCTCGGGCAGCCTGGTCTCGCGTCATCGCGGGGCCTACCGAGAGGTCCGCGGTCCCGTGTGCAACTTTTCTCTTCACGACGTTGACGGATGCCGGAAGCGTTGCCGCTACACCGACGTCAACCACCGTGATGCGCGCTCCAACCTGGCGGCCGAGAACGTTGATCGCGGCCGTCCCCCGGGCAAAGGACCGCACCATCTGCTCCGTGACGGCTGTCGGGTAGGCCGACACGCCCCGGGCGGCCACACCGTGATCGCCCGCCATGATGATGATGGACTTCCGCGGCAGCCGGGGGCGAGGGCATCCGGTGATTCCGGCGACGTGGACGGCCAGGCGCTCCAGCCGTCCGAGGCTGCCGAGCGGCTTGGTGAGCACGTCCATACGGGCGCGCGCCTCCTGCATCGCGCCCTGGTCAAGGAGCGGGATCGGCGGGGTGGGGATGGGAATGACGGACATGATGTGGGACCATTATGTTCCCGCGCCCTCCCGTCAGCTTCCTATCAGGCAACGCCACGCATCGAGTACCCTTCCAGCGGGTACGCTTGCGCCGACTTCCATGGACGAAATTTTGACATTCCGCGGCCGGCTCAGGAAGCAGCCCTGGGGGGATTCATGCTCGGAGTGACCAGTTACCGAGATGCGCTCCGGGCGCTCGGCAGCATCCTCGACGTAGAGCACGCTCGGGTCGTGGCCCTGCGCCCATTTCCCGGTGCCAGCGGCAGCGCGTCGCCGCTCCCCGCGCACCTCTCGGTGCTGGAAGACAAGCAGCAGGGTTTCGTGGCAGTCCGGCTCGGTGGTTTCGAGATGGAGCTCTCGGCCCGGCGGGTGGAAGAGCTCGTCCTCGAGTCGCGCGCGCTGCGCGGTGCCGCCGCGGCCGTACAGACAGGCAGTCCCGTTGCCGACATGCTCCGGTCCGTGGGCGCGGCCCTGGACGAGCTGCACGCCGGCTGCATCGCAGTGAATTTGCGCCCCGACGGCCTGGAAGTGACCTACTCGGTGGACGCTGGGTGCGCAGACCAGCACCGCCTGGCATACGCGAGGGAAGAGCTGCCCGTGCTGTGCCAGACAACCGCCGCGCAGCGCAGGGGCGAAGCGCTGCGGCGCATCCTGATCCTGCACCAGGACCCACGGGACGCTGATCCTTTGCGGGCCTCGTTGCTCGCCGAGTTCGCCGTTGAGACGGTGCCAACGCACTTCGCGAAGGCCGTCGCCCAGGGCAACGAAGCGCCCGACCTGGCGGTGGTGTACGTCAGCGCCACCCAGGATCCCGAGCAGGTGCTCGACGCGCTCCGGACTCTCGGCGGAGGTTCTTCGCCCACAGGAGCTGCGATGCCCATCGTCGTGGTGACCGCTCCGGGAGCGGCACTTGACACGCCGAAGGCGTTCGCCGCGGGCGCCCACGATGTCCTCCACGAGCCAGTGGCGCCGGCAATCCTGCGGGCGCGCCTCCGCACCTGGATGTTGCGCGGCCTGCCGCGCCCGAATCATCAGCCAGTGGCCACCTCGACGCTCCTCGGGTCCGCGGCTTAGCGCAGACCACGCCGACGCTCAGACCATCTCCCGCCCGAGCGCCAACGTCGATCTACCGTCCCGGAGCGCCGCGAGTGCGGCCCCGATCAGGGCAATCAGGACCACCAGGCCATAGACCTCGCGGAAGCTGGCAAGGATGTGCCCTCCGTTAACCGCCATCCGAGCGGTGAAGAGCCCCGCGGCCATCGCGGCGCCCGTGGCGACGCCGAGGGATCGGGAGACGCCCATGATCCCGTTCGCCAGGCCCAGCCGGTCCGGTGGCGTGGCCGACATGATGGCGCTGTCATTCGGCGCAATGAAGGTGCCGATCCCGAACCCAACCAGGAACGTCCCGGCGAGGGCTGGTACGACCCCGAGCTCGGGCTGAATGAGCATCAGCACCAGCGAGCCCAGCGCCACCACCAGCAAGCCGCCGGGCGCCAGCAGGCGGGTACCCACCCGATCTGAAAGTGGCCCCGACAGCGCGGAGCCGCCCAGCATCCCAACCGGGAACGCCGTGAGCACCAGACCTAGCGTGCCTGGGTCCAGGCGGAGCACGCCGTCCAGATAGAACGGGACCAGGAACTGGGTGGCCGAAAATGGAAGGTACCCCGCGATCTTGGCCCCGTTGCCCGCGCTGAAGGTGAGGTTTCGGAACATTGAGAGGTCCACCATGGGATGAGAGATTCGCCTCTCCACCAGCACGAATCCGGCCCCGCCAAGCAACGTTCCGGCGAGACCGGCCAGGATGAGCGGCGAGGTCCAACCTGCTTCGGACCCCTGCGTCAAGACATACATCAACCCGCCCACGGCGATGGCGAAGAGAGCGGCGCCGATGACGTCGAAGCGCTGCGAGACGCTCGGGCGCGGCGGATCGACCAGGTGCCGGGGAAGTAACGCGAGCGCGAGCGCTCCAGGGGGTAGGACGGCCAGGAACACGGCTTGCCAGCCGAATGCACCGAGCAGTTGCCCGCCAATGACCGGGCCGGCCGCGATACCCAGGCTGATCGCCATCTCCCACACCCCCACCACGGTCCCTCGCCGGGTAGCCGGGTACACGGCGATGAGGTACGCCACCGAAAGTGCGTTCAGGATCGTGGTTCCAATGCCCTGCACCGCACGAGCAGCGATCAGGAACCCCAGGCTGGGGCTGAGCGCACACAGGATCGATCCCGCCAGCGTGATGGTGATGCCGACGGCGTACAGGCGCTTCTTGCCCGTCAGGTCGCCGAGCCGGCCGAACAGAGCCAGGGTGCTGGCGGCAATCAGCGTGGGCGTCAGCGTCACCCACGCCACGGCGGAGGGAGGGACATCGAAGGTGCGTGTGAGGGTGGGCAGCGCGGTGTTCAAGGTGCTGCCAGACATCGCGATCGTCAGCGCAACAAGTGCCACGATGACCGTGGCCATCAGGAGGCTCCGACGTGGTCCTGCCGATTCAGCGGGCGTGGAGGCCGGCATCGGTGGAAGTCTCACGTATTCCCGTCCGGGCGGTGTCGGACAGGCGTGCCGGCCGTGGCCCGGGGTAACGTCCACGATTGCGCAGCACGCCGTGTTCCACATTTGGAGGCGCTCAGCACGTGCCTTCGGCGCAGCAGAACCATGCCAGACGTGCGCTCAGGTGTTGGGCCGCGGGACGGACCTATCATCGAAGCCATGACAGCCGCCGAGACGGTCCGACGCCTGGCCGACGACTTCTGGGAAACGATCCTCCGCCGTAATCCGACCATCGCCACCTTCTACGGCGACGAGCGCTACAACGACCGCCTGCCCGACGTGAGCCCCGAAGCTCGGGCAGTGGAGGTAGTTGAGCTGGACACGCTTCTGAGCAATCTGCGGGCAGTGCCCGCGGAGGAGCTCGATGCGGACGACCGGGTGACCTGGGACATGCTGCGTCTGGCGGCACAATCCGGCCTCGAGGCAATTCGCCTCCGACTGGACGAGATGGGTGTCGACCAGATGGACGGGCCCCAGGTGTGGCTGCCCGCGTTGCTCAACTGGCACCCGACCGATACGCCGGAGCACGTGGCGCAGCTGGTGGCCCGCTTCCGCGCCTTCCCGACCTACATGGACCAGTACCTGGCCAACCTGCGGGACGGTATCCGCGATCGCCGAACGGCGCCGCGCATTGCCGTGGAGCGGGTGGTGGCGCAGTTGGAAGCGCTGCTCGCCACGAAACCCGCCGATTCGCTGTTCGCCGCGGCGGCGCGGAGCGGCAGCCTCAAGCCGGTCCAGAAGCAAGCGCTGCTGGCCGCGATCGAGCACGCGGTCTATCCGGCCTACCGGCGCATGCTCGATCTGCTGACACCGGATTACCTGGACGAGCACGCGCGCAAGGACCCCGGCGTGTGGTCCGTGGCGGACGGCGCCGAGATCTACGCGATGCTGGTCCGCCATCACACCACCACGGATTTCACGCCCGAGCAACTGCACCAGGTTGGCCTGGACGAGCTGGAAGGCATCCACGCCGAGATGCGCGCCATCATGGCCCGTCTAGGCGACGACTCGGGCGACGTGCGCGCCTTTATGCACCAGCTCGTCGCCCGAGCGGACAACCTTCCTGCCTCGCGCGAGGAGATCGTGCACGAAGCCGAGCGTCACCTGTCGCTCGCCCAGGCCGCCCTGCCACGAGCGTTCGGACGGCTGCCGTCAACTCCGTGCATCGTCAAGCCTATCGAGGACTTCCGGGAGAAGGACAGCCCGCCCGCCTTTTACTATCAGCCTTCACAGGACGGCGGCCGGCCCGGCATTTTCTACGTCAATACCTATCAGCCAGAGACACGCCCACGGCACACGGTTCCTGCGCTGGTCTTTCACGAGGGCGTACCCGGCCACCACCTGCAGATTGCCCTGGCCCAGGAGAAGCCAGACCTCCCGGCGTTCCGCCGCCTGGGCTCGGGCATGAGCAGCAATGCCTACGTGGAGGGTTGGGCGCTCTACACCGAGCGGCTGGCCGACGAGATGGGTCTGTACCCGGACGACCTGGCGCGGTTCGGCATGCTGGGCTATCAGGCCTGGCGCGCCTGCCGCCTGGTGGTGGATACGGGCCTGCACGCGCTCCGCTGGACACGGCAGCAGGCCGTCGATTTCTTCCTGGACAACGTCGGTCTCACCGAGCTTGAAACCCTCAACGAAGTCGACCGCTACATCATCTGGCCGGGTCAAGCGCTGTCGTACAAGACCGGCCAGCGAGAGATTGAGGCTCTGCGGCGCGAAACCCAGACTGCGCTCGGTGAGCGCTTCGACCTGAGCGATTTCCACGACGAGGTCCTCCGCCACGGCCCCGTGCCCCTCTCGACCCTGCGCCAGGCGGTGACGGACTGGCGGAGGAGGTACGAGTTTCAAGTTTGAAGTTTGAAGTTCCAAGTTCCAAGTTCCAAGTTTGGAGTTGTCAGGTGTCCTCCGGAGGCCGCGGCCGAAGGATCCGTGCTCGGGCGTGGCAGACGGATCCTTCGCTGCGCTCAATGATGACACGGACACTTCGTCTCCTTGGAACTTGGAACTTGGAACTTGGAACTTGGAACTTGGAACTTGGAACTCGGAACTTGGAACTTGGAACTCGGAACTCGGAACTCGGAACTCCGCAACTCCGCAACTCACAACACGTAATGGCATCCCGCCGCGAGCTCGCCGCTGACCTGGACAAGGTGCTCGTGCAGTGGCGTCACCAGGAGCAGCGGCAGGAGCGCCAGGGCGATCGTCGTGGCGCTGCCCAGGAGTGGGATCCGTCCGATCCGCGGCCGGAAGCGGATCGGGCCGCCCAGAAGGGAATCGAGGCGGGCTTCAAGGGCCTCGTCCGCACCCGCCGAGAACGCCGGTGGCGGCGCCGGCCCCCGTTCCAGAAACACCACGAGCGCCGCGGCGAGACTCGTGGCAGAGCCCTGCGCCCTGATGACGGCGCTGTCGGCCGCGAGCTCCTTCTCTACCAGGTAGTGCCGGTACAGCGCGCTCAGTGCAGGCACGAAGAAGACCCCGGCGGCCAGGAGCTTCCCCAGCGCCACCTTCAGCGGGTCGCGCTGGCGGACGTGCTCGCGCTCGTGGAGGAGGAGCGCCGCTAACTGTTGGCGCGGGAGCGTGGCGACCAATCCGCGGCTGACTATGACGCGCGGCCGCAGGTAGCCGTAGCAGAATGCAACGGGCGTAGGCAGATCGACCACATCAAGTCGGCCCCCGAGACCCACGCGGCGCGCCACCGCCTGGGCTGTTCGGTCGTGGCGGGTGCGGCGCGCCAGGCAGGCCTTCAGCAAGGCGTGCGTCTGTTGCTGCTGGCGCACCAGCGCGCGAACGCTGGATGCAAGGCCAGCGCCAATCGCCAGGAGAAAGGCGTAGCTCGCGACGTGCAGGGTGAGGTCGTCGGCCACTGGTAGGAGCAGGCACAGGACGCCGGGCCACCCGCTGTCGGGGACTGCGCCGGGCGCCCCCGCCACCAGCAGGTGGTGCGTCGACCAAGTGATACCGCCAACGACCGCGGCGCCCAGCCCGCTCAGCAGGGCGAACGTCTGGTTTGGGCGGGGCTGCTGGGGGTTACGAAAAGGCATCGGCGTCGCGCACCCGAGCCCGGCGGCGGAGCGCCGCCAGCCGTTCCGGCGCGACGCGCTGCAGGACATTGACAAAGCCAGCGATGGCCGCCTCACCGAAATCTTCCACTAGCTGCCGGGCCAGGTTCTCCGATGCGGACGCCAGGAACATGTCGCGGCTGCACGTGACCCGGTAGGCGTGCGCCTTGCCGACCAGGTGGCGGGCCAGGAGACCTTTGTCAGCCAGGCGCGCCATCACGGTCATCACCGTGGTGTAGGCGAGCTGGCGTCCCTCGGAGCGGCGCGCGTTGAGCGCCTCGAACACATCCCGGACCGAAGTTTCGCCGCGGAGCCAGAGGAGTTCCATGATCTCGCGCTCGAGGCCGCCCAGCAGCCTGTCCAAGCCGCCCCCCTGAGCGCTCTCGGCTCCCACGCCAGGCGCCTCAGCTCGGCGCGGCGCAAGCCCCATCCGTCGCCCGGACAGGCGACGTCCGTTGCCAGTCACTGCTCCAACTTTGCGTTCGCCATGTGCCACGGGGTCCATTGTCCGCGATCTCGGCCGTGGGTGTACACCGGTGGAGGAAAGGACCGGTGCGCCCGCGCCCTCTATGCGCCCGACGAGGTACCGATGAAGCTGAAGATCGCCTGCAGGTCCGGCAGGTCGGTGCCGAGGCCGAAGGCGAAGAGGGCGCCGATGACCAGGCTGAAGACACCCGTGAGCACGCCGACCGTGATGTACAGCGGTTTGGCGCGCGCGGAGGTGATGTATCCCGTTGAGGCGAGAACAGCGATGACGGTGTTTGAGCAGATGAGCCCGACGGTGAACGCCAGCAGCATAGCGACGCCGAGTCCCTGGGTCCCGGCACCACCCACCGCGGCGATCAGCAACGCCTGGCTGCCCGTCTCGGCGCCGATGCCGTGGATCATGCCCACGCCGAACGCGGTGCGGGGACCGTACTGGTCCACGCGGTACGGCGCGTCGTGCTCGACGCCACCCAGGCGGTGCTGGAGACGGTGCCAGCCGTGGCGGACGCCGGCGAAAATGAGCATCCAGCGGCTCTGCAGCCGGAATTCGCTCTCGCCACGCAAGTACTGGACGAGCGAATAGAACACCCAGGCACCCAGGATCAGCAGCGTCACGCCGACCACCCGTTCCATGACCGGGTCGATCCATTCCGGCAGGATGGCGGCGAACGACAGGGCGAGCATCCCGAGCGCGAACACGACCGACGCGTGGCCCACGGCGTACAGGAAGGACAGCATCATCGCCCGAGCTTCGAGATGGCCGAAGCGGACTTGCCGATGGGTGGCGACCAGCGCGCCGCCGCCAGCGGGAGCAAGCTCAGCGCCCGTCGTCTCTACGGCAGTGGTCGTGCTGGCGATATCCGTGATCGCAGCGATGTGGTCCCAGTCGATGCCGTGGCGGAAGCCCAGCAGCAAGCCTGTTCCGAGAAGTGAGATGCCGCCCACCTGTTGAGCGACCTGGGCAGCCTGCGCAAGCTCCATGGAACCTCCACGACGCGAGAAGGGCTCTGCCGAGGCAGGTGCCTCGGCAGTGAGTGGTACGAGGATAGGGAGGATCTGGATCATTTGCAAGTTGTTGCAATAAGCAATCGTCGGATCACCGGCACTCCCATGACACCGCAAACGCTGGCGGACGCCGCCGCTTCTCGCGCCCATGCGGATGCGCACTATGGCCCGTGTTGATAGAACCCCTGCCGCTGCGGATCGCCGAGCCACCCGCGGCGGAGTCCATCCTGGTGATTGCCGCGCACCCGGACGATATCGAGTCCTGGTGCGCCGGCACGCTGGCCGGCGCCATGGATCGTGGCTGCACGGTGACGTACCTGCTGCTGACGTCGGGCGAGAAGGGCTCCGAAGATACGCGGCTCTCCGGCGCGGCCGTCGCGGCAGTGCGGGAGAAGGAGCAGCGCGCTGCCGCGGCGGTGCTCGGGGTGCGCTCTGTGCAGTTTCTGCGCCTCCCGGATGCAAGCTCGACGACACCCATACCCTGCGTGAGCAGTTGGTCCGCGCGCTCCGCACCGTCCGTCCGAGCGTAGTCTTCACCCACGACCCGGAACGTCCGTACCCGCCCTACACCACCCACCGCGACCACCGCATCGCGGGCCGCGCGACGCTCGACGCCGTCTACCCCGCCGCCCGCGACCGACGCGCGTACCCCGAGCACGTCGCCGAGGGACTGCAACGGCACGCGGTGCACCAGGTATGGCTGTTCTCCAGCGCGGCGCCGGACACCTGGGTCGACATCGCCGAGGGCTTCGAGCGCAAGGTCGCCGCTCGACTGGTACACGCCAGCCAGACCGCTGATCCCGACGCTTTGCGCCACGGGTGGCGCGAGCGGGCCGCGCAGATCGCGCCCCGGCCGGGCCATCGTTCGCGGAGGCGTTCGTCAGGCTGGACCTGGACTGAGCCCCGCGCTCCGTTGTTGCGTGCTCAGGAGGGCGCCACGTTGATCACCATGGTCAGGCCGCCGCCGCCCTGCTCTTCCTTCCCGTCGTTGGTGATGTGGTGGTTGATGTGGCAGTGGATGAGCCATTTGCCGGGCAGCCGCGCCTCCCAGATCACGTCGTACCGTTCCCCGGGCCCGATGTTAATGGTGTCCTTCTGAAACTGCGCCGCGGGTGGCACCGGGTTGCCATCGGTCTCCACGATCGTGAACGGTCCCCCGTGGATGTGCATCGGGTGGATGAAGGCGGTGTTAGACCCGATGAAGCGGACGCGGAGCCGCTCGCCCACCTTCATCTGCACCGTTTCCGTCGACGGGTAGGACTTGCCGTTGATGGTGAAGAAATTGGGCAGCAGCCCTTCCATCGGCATGGATGGGAAGGTGTAGCCCTGCTTGACCGTCCACTCCTGGAGCTGGATGACCACCTCTTTGTCGTACGCGGGAGCTGGCGGGGGCGCCTTGGGCTCCACGATGAGGGCGCCATACAGTCCCAGCGCCTGCTGGCGGTCTGGCGCGAAGTGCGAGTGATAGACGTAGCTGCCCGCCTGCTGCACGGTGAACTCGTACGTGAAGCTCTCGCCGGGCTGGATGGGCGGCTGCGTCACATCGGCAGCGCCATCCATCTCGTTCGGCAGGATCAGCCCGTGCCAGTGGACGCTCGTAGGGTCCGGTAGATTGTTACGGACGTTGATCCGCACCCGGTCGCCCTGGGTGATCACAATGCGCGGCCCGGGGACCTGTCGGTTGAAGGCGTAGGCCGCCACCTGGACATCCGGGAGGATGTTCCAGCGGATCAGGGAGGTCTCGAGGTCGAAGACCTTGACCCCGTTCTCGACGCGCGCCGGCAGCACCTGGTCGCCGCGGGCGTCGGCCGGGGCCGTATAGCGGATCTTCGCCAGGTCTACCGCGGCCATGTCGGCCTGTGCCTGAGGGTCCATACCCGGGGCCATGATCATCCCTGGCGGCATGACCAACCCACCCATCTGGGTCACGCCCCCTGCGCCACCCATGCCGCTCATCCCTGCCATGCCGCCCGTGCCGGACATACCGGCCATCTCGCCCATGCTGCCGCGGCTCATGCGGAAATCGCCGAACAGCGAAGCCAGGAGCACGCCGGCGGCCAGCAAGACCAGCGACAGGACGCCCACGGCAACGATCTCGGGGCGAGACGCCGCCGGCGCCATCGGCATCGCCGCCGCGCCGGATCCGTCTGGCGCCCCGGTCGCCGGCGCGCCGCCTGGACCCATCTGCATACCGGGCATGTCGCCCTCAGGCAGGCCGCCAGGCTGGCCGGGCGAAGCCGGGCTGCTCATCCGTGGAGACCTCCGTGGGCACCGGCCGGGCTGAGGGTGCCCGGCGTGGCTCCGCCTGGCGCGCCACGCGCCGCGCGCTGGGCGGCGTCCAGGCGCTGCTCGGCCTCCAGGCTGTGGCCGCCGCGACCGAGCGCGCGGACCGTCCCCATGCCGTGCTTCAGCCGCGACGCCACAAGCCACCAGTTCACCGGGAAGGCCACCACCATCCCCACCAGCGCTGCCAGCGACATCACGCCCCAGTAGCGCAGCGACGTCGGCTCCATCGCCGTCATGTCGCGATTCATCAGGATCACCATCACCGGGATCATGCCCGCCATCACCGCGTTCATGGAGTACCACTCCGGCAGCAGGGTCTTTTGGACCGCCCGCGCGTACGAGCCGCCCAGCATGTCCTTCATGAACAGGGCCTGGAAGATGAGCAGGCCAAACAGGAAGCCAAAGACGTACTCGGAGAGAGTGTCCAGCCACATTGGAAGTCCCAGCAGCCCGGTGATGGTGGCCGCGACGATGACGCCCGTGGCGTCACCGGCCAGGCAGTGGATTGTCGACCCCAGCGCCTGCTTCCACGCCGGCTGGATAAAGCCTTCGTGCGCGCCCGGCCCCGGCTCCTTGCAGGACAGGACGTACAGCGCGGCGCCAATGGGGCCGGTGTACAGCGTCACCAGCAGCCAGCCCCACTTCATCACGGTCATCTCGGGGTTCGCGGTGAAAGCATCCCAGGCCACATAGGCAACCGAGAGCCCGGTCAGGACGAACCACGCGATCAGCGCGCCATCGAGCACGGCCATGGGGGACACTCCAGAGCGGTATTGGTGGGGTTGGATTAGCGCACGTTCGCGTCGATGACGCGCTGGGTGCGGCCCTGGGAAGCCTCGACGTTCACCGTCACGCGGTAGGTCCCACTCATGGCGGGAAGGTACTCGGCGCTGTACACGCCGGGCTCGCGCTCCTGGGTGGCCACGGGACCGCCGCTGCCCATCGACATGGACGTGTGCTCAGGCGTGAAGCTCACCTTCGCGCCGGTGACGGCCGCGCCACCGGGCTGCGCAACGCGGAGCGTCACGGTGGCAACCCGTCCGCTCTGCATGGGGGTTGGCTGCGTGTCCATGTTGACGGTAAAGCCCGCATCCGGGGCGGACGAGGAGCCCGCTGAGCAGCCGGCGCCGACGACGAGCACGAGCGAGACGAGGAAGGCGGCTAGGAATCGGGTGGAGGCGAGTCGGGTCAGGATCATTACTACTCAAGCATAGTAGCGACAGGAGCGGAGTCGGAGCAGGGGAACATCCTGGCCGATGCGGTCGCGACGAGGTGCCAACTCCGGCAGGTTCCGCGCCATGTGGCGGGAGCGAACCGAGTCCACGCGGCCCGTGTCAGAACGTGAGGCCCAGGCCGAAGGTGCGGATGGCCCAGGCGGTGATCTGGGTGAGCTGGCCGGTGAAGACCAGCACGCCCATGCCGACCAGGATCGCGCCGCCGGTGCGCTCCACGGTGCCGAAGTGTGGGCGCAGCCAGCGTGCCCAGCGCAGCGCCCGATCGGCGGCCACACCGGCCAGCAGGAACGGCAGGCCCAGGCCCAGGCCGTACAGCACCAGCAGCAGCGCGCCCTGCCCGGCGGTCTCCTGCTGCGCGGCGATGGTGAGCAGGCTCCCCAGGAAGAGCCCGATGCAGGGCGTCCAGCCGATGGCGAAGGTGGCGCCAACCAGGAATGCCCCCGCCGGCCCGCCGCGCCCCGCGAACTGATGGGGATCGACGCGCAGGTACTCGCGCGCGAGCCACCCGAGGCGCAGGACGCCCAGCATCTGGAGCCCGAACACGACGATCATGACGCCACCGAGCTGCATGAGCCAGGGGCGGTTCTCCATGAGCAGTCCGCCCAGGAGGCTCGCGCTCGCGCCCAGCAGCGCGAACATCGTGGACAGGCCGGCGACGAAGGCAGCCCCGTGCCACCAGAGCGCTCGCCGATCGGCAACCCCCGTCTCGGCCGATTCCCCGGCTTTCCCGGCGATGAGCCCCAGGTACCCGGGCAGGAGCGGCAGGCAGCACGGCGAGACAAACGAGAGCAATCCAAAGCCGATCGCCAGCAATGGGGTGAGCAGCGAGAAATTGGCTGGATCGAGGTTCATGGCCGCGTCCCTCGCTCGAGCACGGTCTGGATGGCCTTCGGCCCCGCCGCGAGTGGACCCGCCCATCGTCTGATGGTGGTGCGCTCCGAACGGAGCGAAGCCGCGAGGGCCAGGCCGCCGGCGAGCACGAGCGCCACGAGCTCCTCGGGGCCGCGGCCGCCCCAGGTCAGGCCCACGATCTCCACCAGCGTGAGCGCCACGAGACCAACCTCGAACGCTCGCCGGGCGAGGCGCGGAGCCTCGGTCACCAGGAGCAGCGCGACGGCCACGATGGCCACTTGGTAGAGGGCAACAGGCTGACGGAGCTCGTCGCCGCGGCGGAGCGCCCACGCAAGGTCCGCCGGCAGACCGCCGCCGCAGGTGGTCAGGGCGCAGCCGGCACGTTCGAAGAGGAATGCCACCAGGACGCCGACGCTGATGATCCCCACGATGGGGCGCCACGCGCCGCTCTCACCCGGCCGCGCATCTGCACCGGGAGCGGGCGATGGTCCGATGGGTTCGCCGCCACTGTCCGGGACCAGCCGAACGTTCGCCGCTGGATGTGACGCGTTCAGCCGCCACACCGCGTACGCCGCGCCGAGCACCAGCCCCACCGGGTGCAGCCCGCCATCCGTCACCACCAGGACCTGGAGCGGCCCGCGCAGATAGTACTCGACGTGCAGCACCACCCACACCAGCCGCGCGCCAATGATCGCGGCGGTGACCACGTCCCACCAGGTCGCGGCGCTGAAGTCCGAGAACCCGGCCCGGCGCGCGGCCAGGCGGAAGACGAGCCCGGCCACCGCCATGCCAACGAGGGTTAGCACGACCTGGGAATCCAGGGTGAGGGTGAGGATCTGGATGCGGAATGGGTCTACTGGCATGAAGCGCGCTTCACAGAATATAGACTCGGCACCATGCGCGCGGGCTCACAGCAGGCGCTCGACGCGCCGCGCGAGCACGTCGCGGGTCATCGGCCCGACCACCCGTTCACGGATGATGCCCGAACGATCCAGGACGACGCTGGTGGGGAGGCCCGTCACCCGGTACGGCGCTGCCAGGACGCCGCTTTCGTCCAGCAGGATCGGAAACGTGATGCCGTACTGCCGCACGAACGGGGCGATAACGGACGGCGACTCCTGCATGTTCGCGCCCAGGATGGCAACTCGGTCACCCATCTCGGCCTGGTAACGCTCGAACTCGGGCATCTCCACGCGGCAGGGTCCGCACCAGGTCGCCCAGAAATTGAGCACCACCACCCGTCCGCGAAAGTCCTCCAACGAAACCTGGGTGCCGGCGAGTGTCTGAGCCGAGAACGACGGGGCCGGTTCGCCCACCCGAGCAACCCCGGCCGCTCCGCCCGGACCTGCACCATTCAGGCCCCAGCGCTCGCCGTAGGTCCCGAGCAGTGCCAGCACAACCGCTGCGAGGAGGGCCAATCGAGTGAGGCCCGTCAGTGCCTCAGTCTGTGCCCGTGCGGGCGCGGTAGCGGCCGCGGCCAGCGTACTCGCCATGGGCGTACTCTACGACAGTCGAATTGTCGGTCGCGAAGTTCTTCCGTCGGGCAGATGCCGCCGGGGTACTGGAAGGGGATCCCGGCTGACATCCGCGGGATGCCGAACCGGCAGCTCCGCAGCGTGCATCGGATCACGGTTCCATCGCGGCCCGCGGCCGGCGCCACCCGTTGCGTGCTTTGAGCGGTGCGTTCGCACATACTACGCGCTCGTACCCGCCCGCTCACGTTCGTTGCGTCGTTCCGGCGTGGTCGAACCAGGCGAAACCGGAGAACCCGCCCGTGACCTCCAGCCCCGCGCCACGCGACCCCGATCGCGGCCGCCAGCCGTTTTCCGCGCGGTGGCGTCGCTCTGCGCTCGGAGGCGGCGTCCTCGCGGCCGTGGGCGTCGCCGCGGTGCTCCTTGTGGTCGTTGCTCCGCGGGCGCCCAGTGAGGACGCGCTCGTGAGCTCGTTACCGGCCGCCACGGCTTCGCAGGCAGAGTCTGCCGCCATGCTCGCCCACGACAACATGGTGATGAGTGCAACCCCGGAATCCGACGCTTCGACGTTCGCGGGGATCGCCCAGCCTGGATCGGCGGCGGCGCGGACGACGTCCGTCACGTACACGGTGCAGCCGGGCGACGTGCTGTGGCAGATCGCGGAGCGCTTTGGACTGCGCGCCGAGACCATCCTCTGGGTGAACGGGATCGAGAACCCGGACCTGCTCCTGGCGGGGCAGCAGCTCGTGCTGCCGCCCACGGACGGGGTGCTCTACACGGTGCAGCCGGGCGAGCGCCTGGCCGACGTGGCCATCCGGTACGGCCTCGATCTTTCGGCCATTACTGGCGCGAACCAGTTGGCCGACCCGAACCAGGTGCAGGCAGGCGTGGACATCTTCCTGCCAAACGGCCGTCCGTTGCGGCCGGCGCCGGGCCTTGCCGCTGCCAGCGCCGACACCACAACGGTCCAGGCCCCCGCGAGTGGCGGCGAGCAACAGGTGGCGGCGCTGCCGCCCATTCCACTGCCGGACAACATCGCGCAACTGCTCAGCGCAGGCTGGCTGGGAGCGGGCAGCACGGCCACCCTCTACCGAACGGCGGAGCGCGACGCGCGCGGGCTCCAGGAGATTCCCGTTGGGGGTCGGCTGGAGCGGTTGGAAGGTTTCAGCGGCGGCCGCATCCAGGTGCGCTCGCCGGGTGATGGCAAGACCCGCCAGGCCATGACGGGATGGGTGGATGCGAACGCGGTGGTCGTGGGCCGCGCGCCGGCCGCTCAGGCCCTGCCACAGGCGTATCCCAGCGATACCGCGATGGACATCGCCCATGTCTTCGCCCCGTACCGCTCGCAGTTAGACGGCACCCCCTACGCGCAGGCGAACTGCGGTCCGACCACCATTGGCATGGCCCTGGAAGCGTTCGGCATTTCCGTGTCCTCTCGAGAGCTACGAACCAGGTCATTGGACGCCCAGCGGATGTGGGGCAACGACCTCGGCACGCTCATTACCGCGCTGTCCGACGTGGTCCAGAGTTATGGCCTGCGGACGATCAGCCTGACCACGGCAAACGGAGACCTGCGGCGGTGGACCGTCGAGGACATTCGCGAACAGATCCGCCAGGGGCGGCCCGTGGTCGTCCAAGTGCGTTATCGGGCCTTACCCGGGCGGGGCGCCTCGACGTTCCTCGGCGACCACTACATCCTGGTAACCGGCGCATTGAACGATGGGCGGTTCCTGTACAACGACTCCATCGACGCCGATGGCCTGGGCTGGGACCGCGTGCTCACCCCCGACCGGCTGCTGGCCGCGATGGACGCCAGCGACCGCCGCTACGCCTACGCCGCCTTCGCGGTCGGGCGGTGACGGCGTCTACGCGAAGACGCGGACCGGCGTACCGATCTCGGCGAAATCCCAGGCGAACTTGGCCTCCTGCTTCGGCAGGCCCAGGCAGCCGTTCGAGCCGGCGTAACCCCAGTTCGAGCTCCAGTAGTTGTAGTGAATGCTGGAGCCATCGGAGAGGAAGTACTGCGTCCACAGCACGTCCTTCAGGTAATAGCCACCCGGCGCGGTCCGCGGGACGGGCGGGACGAGGGTTTCGCTGTTCATGATCTCACTGGGCACCTGGCGCAGGATCTGGTGGATGCCGAGCGCCGTCCGAGAGGCGGCTCGGCCTTTTAGGCTGAGCGATGCCCAGATCGGCGCGCCGTCGACAAAGGCCGTGAGCATCGCTGGCTCTTGTAGGTCCGCCTCGAACCAGCGTCCCGGCTGGGCACTCCGATCGGCCGAGGCGGTCGCGTACGGGAGCCGCGGCAGGCGCACGAGCGAGTTGTGGACGTAGCCCTCGCCGACCGCCTCTTCCATCGCCCCGTCCATCCATTGCACGCGGTACCACGGATCGCCATCGCCGCCTTCCACACTGGAGACGGCCCGCACGGCGGCGTTGTGGGCAAGGGTGCGCAAGAGCGTGTCTGGCCGTGCATCGGGCCAGAGCCGCAGGTTCGCACCGCCCACGATCCGACCGGGGAGGCCCACCGCGTCGATGACCGGCGGCCCGGCCGGCGCCGCGCGCTCCGCCGCCAGGTCCTGAGCCGATGGGGTGACGACGGGCCCGACCACGCTCGTCTGGACCCGGCCCACCAATCCCAGCCGTGGGACCCAGACTTCCAGCAGTCCGCCCGGGACGGAGCGCAGGATGCGCAGCCGCGTCCAGCGGGGCAGCCACGCGACGGCCGTGCCATCCGCGCCGGCCAGGCGCGCATCCAGGTGATTTGCCACCCATTTCGCCTCGGCATCCTGTGGCTCGGCGGCGGCGCGCTGCGCGCTCCAGGGGAGGATGACCGATCCGACGGCCGCGGCCGCGCCCTGCAAGAACCCACGCCGCGTCCCGCTGCCGAGCCACAGGACGCCGTGTGTCAAGTCGTGTCGCACGCTGTGTAGATCTCCCGAACCAAACCTGTGGTGGCGCGCAATACGCAGAGTTTTTATGTGTCTTTCGCGGCGCTTACGCGCCATATTGTAACCCGTTGCGGACCCGGACGGAACTGGCCTGAATGGGCTATTTCACGTGCGCGGCGTGCCTGCGCCGCTGCCTGGTTCGGCGCTATCGTGCCGGAGCGTGGCCAAGTAACGGTGCTCTTCTCTGGAAGACGCATCCTCCGCTCCGCTCGGCACGCGCCGTGCCGGGGGTGGGATCTTCGCTAAACTGGTTCCAGCGGCACGGTGCGTGCAGGCGATCGCAGGTCGCCCAATGAACCTCGGGGAGGCGCTGGGCGGGAAGGACGGGTACCGACGTGGAACGTGATCCGGTGTGTGGGATGCAGATCGACCCGCAGAACGCGGCGGCGAAGATGGAAGTTGACGGGAAAACCCACTACTTCTGCTCAGAGAGCTGCCACCAGAAGTTCATGCAGAACCCTCAGCAGTACACCGGTCGCGGAGCGGCCTGAGCGCAGCGCATCGCGCCTCTGAAGCTTCGGTTGATGGCTCAACACGCACCGCGCCTCGGTTTGCTCAGCGGACCGCGGTGCGCGTGCTGAGCCTGCACCTTGCGCCGCGGCTGACCGCGGCGCGCAGGGCTACCTGGCCCGGCGGCTTCCTACAGGGGCGCATTCATCAGTGGCCGCAAAGCACAAGGATGCACAGGTGGCACGTTTTCACGGAACCGTGTGCACGTGCTTCGGAGTTCTGAAGCGCACGCACGACGTGCGTAGTCCGCTGCCCTCCCACTGACCCCCGTGTCCGATAACTACGCGGTGCTCGCCACCTTTCTCCTGGCGGGCGTGGCTCTGGCAATGCTGGTCCTGGCGCTTGCCCGAAAGCAGGAAGCTCCGAAGGCCGCCGAGCCGTTCGAGTCGGGAAGCCCGAGCGAGCATAAGACATGGGTCCAGTTTCGGGTGCGGTACTTCCTGATCGCGCTTGTGTTCGTCGCCTTCGACATGGAGATGGTGTACATGTTCCCGTGGGCTGTGGTCTTCAAGCGCGTGGGACTGGTGGCCTTCATGGACATGTTCGTGTTCATCGCCGTCCTGGCCGTTGCGATCGCTTACGCCTGGAAGGAGGGCGCCTTCGAGTGGGAGCGCTGAGCACGCTGGGCCGGCGCTTCACCGCAGGCGGGCAGGGGCTTGCCTACTACCCCGTCGGTGGGACGTGCTGCCTGCCCGAGCTTGCCGGCGGCGAGCCGGAGGCGTTCGAGCAAGCCGGGTGGACGCGTGCCGCTTCGCCGCGGCACGCGGACCTGCTGCTGGTGACCGGCCCGGTGAATGGGAAGCTTGCGCCCGTCGTGGCCCGGCTGTATCAGCAGGTGCCCGCGCCGCGCCGCGCGGTGCTTGTGGGCGGCTGCGCGCACGCGCCGTACGCCGATGGCGCGAGTGCCGCCGCGGCGCTCTTCGGCGAGGCGCGGCGGGTGCCCGGGTGTCCCGTCGATCCCGCGGCAGTGGTCAGCGCGGCGGGCGAGGACGCGCCGCCGTGATGCACGCCAGGCAGGCGCCGACGCGCGAGATGGCGACGGAAGACCTCGTCACCTGGTTCGGTCCGGAGCACCCGGCAGTCTCAGGACTGCGTCTCCAGTTGACGCTGGACGGCGAGCAGGTCAGCGCGGCCGAGATCGAGCTGGGCTACCGCCACCGCGGGCTGGAGAAACTTGCCGAGCGCGGGTGGGAGCAGGCCGCGGCCATCGCCAGCCAGGTTGACCCGCGGGCGCCGCACGCTGGCGCGGCTGCCTACGCGCGGGCCGTGGAAGCCCTGGCAAAGGCCGAGTTGTCCGGCCGTGCGGCGCGGCTGCGCGTGGCGATACTGGAGCTTGAGCGCGCGGCGAGCCACCTGGCGTGGCTGGCCAACCTTGCCCGTCTGCTGGAAGCGCGGCCCGCGGCGCGGCTGGCCGGGCACCTGTATCGGCGCGCGTCTACCGCACTGGCGCTGCTTGCGGGCGCGCCTGGCGCGCAGCGGTGGATTGTGCCCGGGGGCGTGGCCGCCGATGCGCCGGCGGACCTGCTGAGGGCACTGTCCGGGGTGCTGGACGCGCTGCGCGGCGCGCTTGACGGACTGCGCATGGACCGGTTGGCGGAGCGGCGGCTTAATGGCCTGGCACTCGTGGACGGAGGACGCGCGCTCGAGATGGGCGCCGCCGGTCCGGTCCTCCGAGCGACCGGCGTTCCGCACGATCTCCGAACGAGCAGCGAGGTATACCGAGCGCTTGGCTTCGAGCCCGTGCTGGGCAGTGGCGGCGATGCCCGGGCGCGCTACAGCCTGCACGTGGCCGAAGTAGGCCAGGCGTTGACGCTCGCCCAACGCGCCCTCACGGACCTTCCGCGGGGAGCTGTCGCGGAGAAGGTGCCAGCCATAGGCGTAGCTGGGCTCGCGCGCGGCCACGCCGAGGGCCCACGCGGCGAGCTTAGCGCCACCGTTCTCACCGATGGCGGCGAACGGCCCCTGCGAGTGGCCTTCCGCGGGCCATCGCTGGCGCATGCGGGTCTGCTTTCGGAGCTGCTTGTCGGCAGCATGCTCGCCGACGTCCCGCTCGCGGTGGCGAGCCTGGACCTGTCGATGGAAGAGGCGGAGCGCTAAGTGCTTCCAGCTCAACGGCGCAGCCTGTGCAGTGGCAGCCGGTGTGCCGCTGGCACGGTGCGTCGCACCCGCGCCACGACAGGCGCCCTGCCGCGGGCATTCCTGGGAAGCAGTTAGCGTGGACCCGGGCGCGGCCCTGGTGGGGCTGTTCGGCACGCTCGCCGTCCTGGTCGTCGCGACCTGGCTGGCGGCCGTCCTCGACGGGCTCGGCCGAGCCCTTGCCGTGCATCAGCCGGTTGGTCTGGCCGCACTGGCCGCGGCACCGCTTGCGCGCCTCGGCCGGCTGGTGCGGCGCGCGGACGTGATACCCGCCAACGCGGACGGAGGGCTGTTGTGGAGCGCTCCAGTCATGGCCGTCGCGGTGGTCCTGCTGCTGGCTGGCGTGGTGCCGCTTGGGCCCGGCCTGGTCATCGCCGACCTGAACATCGGGCTCTTCTACGTCATCGTGCTGCTGGCACCCTTTGTCGTGGCGCTGATGAACGCGGGCTGGGGCGCGAATGCGAAATACGGCGTGCTGGGCGCGTTCCGGGCGGCCGGTCACTTGCTGGCGTACGAGGTGCCCTTCGGCTTCGCCGCCATAGGCGCGCCCATGGCGGCCGAGTCGCTCTCGCTGGTCAAGATCGTGGAAGGCCAGGACCGGCTGTGGTACGGCGTCTGGCAGCCCGTGGGATTCGCCATTTACCTGGTTTCCGCCGCCATCATTACCTACCGCCCGCCGTTCGATCTGCCGGCCGCCGACGATCTTGGGGGCGGCGTGCTGGCAGACGTGTCGGGGCCGCGCTACCTGCTGCTACGCGGCTCCATGCTGGCGTTGTGGGTGCTGGTCTCGGCCCTGGGCGCGGTGCTTTTCCTGGGCGGTTGGCTGGGGCCGCTCCTGCCGGGGCCGGTCTGGCTGGTGCTCAAGACCGCGGCGCTCATGCTGGCGATGTCCTGGGTTGGGTACCGGTTGCCGCGGCTGCGCGTGGACCAGATGCTGGGGCTCTCATGGAAGGTGCTGCTGCCAGGCACGTTTCTCCACATTGCCATCACGGGCGTCGTGATTTTGCTCCAGACGGGAGGCTGAGCGGTGGTCGAGTGGCTGGCGTTCGTGCTGCTGGCGGTAATCGCGGTGGGCGGCTCGCTGGGGATGCTGCTCACCATGAGCATGTACCGGGCGGCGATCTTCCTCATGGCCAGCTTCGTGGCGCTGGCAGGGCTGTTCATCCTGCTCCAGGCGGACCTGCTGGCCGCCATCCAGGTGATGATGAATGTGGGCGGCATGCTGGTCATGCTGCTGTTCATGGTGGCGCTGATGATGGACCCGGGCGGGGAGATGATGTGGGACATGAAGCGCAAGATGGGCCTGCCGGGCTTTTCCGCGCTCTCCATGTCCATGCCGCGCAGCCCGCCGCCAGCCGAGGCGGCACGCCCGGAAGACCGGCCACGGACCGGGGGCTCGAACACGGACTGGACCTGCCCGATGCACCCGGAGGTCAGTGCACCCGGCCCGGGGAGCTGCCCGAAATGCAGCATGGACCTGGCGCCGCGGGCAGCGCTTCAGCCTGAGGCCGCGCCAGCGGCGGACACCGACACGGACACGTACGCGTGCCCGATGCACCCGGAGGTGCAGTCGAGCGCTCCTGGCCAATGCCCGAAGTGCGGCATGAATCTGGTCCCGCGGGAAGCGGCGCAGGAACCTTCAGCGACCACCTACACCTGTCCCATGCACCCCGACGTGCAATCGCCTACGCCGGGCAAATGCCCAAAGTGTGGCATGGACCTGGTGCTGCAGGCCGAGCTCCAGGCGCCTGCGCCTGCTGCGACCACCTACACCTGTCCCATGCACCCGGAGGTGCAGTCCTCCACTCCGGGGAAGTGCCCGAAGTGCAGCATGGACCTCGTTCCCCAGGAGGACCCACAGGCGGTGGCGGGCCCCACGGCCTACACCTGCCCGATGCACCCGGAGGTGCGCTCCTCGACCCCCGGCAAGTGCCCGAAATGCAGCATGGACCTGGTCCCCGACGAATCGGCTGCGCCGATGGCGGGCCACGCCGGCATGCAGCATGGCGGTGAAGGCGGCATGCACCACGGGGGCGATGGCGCCATGCCGCGGATGAGCCCGGCGGCCCACTACAAGATGATGGTGGATATGGCGATGTCGACCGCGTTGCTGCCCTGGGCGATTGCCATCGGCGTCGTCTCCGCCCTCCTCCTGAGCTGGGTGCTGCTCCGCGCCACGTGGCCCCTCTCGCCGACGGGGCCGAATGCAGATGACGTCTCGGTGGTGGGCGAGCTGTTGCTCTCGCGCTACATGATTGGCTTCGAGGGGGCGGCCTACCTCATCCTGGCCGGCGTGATCGGCGCGGTGCTGCTGGGGAAGCGGGAGCACCGGCGGTGAGCGGCCCGCCGCTCCAGGCGTACCTGCTGCTCGGCGCCGTGCTGTTCGGGGTGGGACTCTTCGGGGTCTTCTCGCAGCGTGGCGCGGTCATGATCCTGATGTCCATCGAGATTATTCTGAACGCGGCATTGCTCAACCTGGTGGCCTTCTGGCGCTTTTCGGCGCCCGCCGAATATGGCGCCCAGGTGTTCTTCATCGTCATGACCACCATCGGCGCCATCGAGATGGCGGTTGGCCTGGCGATCGTTCTCATGGGGTTCCGTAACCGCGGGAGCCAGTACGTGGATCGGTTCATGGACATGCGCGGGTGAGCGGGCTGGCCGGCCTGGTGTGGCTGGTGCCAGTACCCCCGCTGCTGGCGGCGCTGGCGCTCGTGTTCGGCCGCGGGCTGGCCTGGCGGCCGGTCGCCGCAACCGCCGTCGGCGCGGTGGCCGTCTCCCTCGCGGTCGCGATGGTTGTGCTCGTCGCGGTTGCGAGTGGGGAACGGGCCGCGCCGGAGGTCATCTGGGGTAGCCTTGCCGGCCGGCCGCTCGTCGTCAGTTTCCTGGCCGATCCGCTTTCGGCGCTGATGGGGGTGCTCACGACGAGCGTGGGGCTCGTCGTCTTCGTGTACGCCGCGGCTTACATGCGAGACGACGCAGGGTACCGGCGGTTCTTCGCCCTGTTTTCGCTGTTTGTGGGGGGCATGCTGCTGCTGGTGGTATCGGGGAGCCTGCTGCTGCTGTACGCCGCCTGGGAGCTGGTGGGTCTGACGTCCTTCCTGCTCATCGGGTTCTACCGCCAGCGGCAGGCGCCGGGCCGCGCGGCGGCCAAGGCGTTCCTGGTCACGCGCATCGGCGACCTGGGCCTGCTGGTGGGCGTGCTGCTGGTGTACCTGACGCTCGGCAGTTTCACGATTGCGGCAGTGAACACCGCGGCGGCCAGCGGGGCCCTTGCTGGACCAGCGCTCACGGCGATCGCGCTGCTGGTGTTCATGGGCGCGGCCGGGAAGAGCGCCCAGGTGCCGCTCCACGTGTGGCTGCCAGACGCCATGGAGGGGCCGACCCCGGTGAGCGCGCTGCTGCACTCCGCCACCATGGTGGCGGCCGGCGTGTTTCTCGTGGCACGCCTGTACCCGCTGTTCCTGGCGGCAGACTCCGCCCTCGCCGTAGTAGCCACCATCGGCGCGGCAACCGCCGTGCTGGGTGCCGCCTCAGCCGCCGCGCAACGCGATCTGAAGCGGGTCCTGGCGTACTCCACCATCAGCCAGTTGGGCGAGATGATGGCCGGACTGGGCGCCGGGGCGCTGGACGCCGGCCTGTTCCACCTGGTGAGCCAGGCGCTCTTCAAGGCCTGTCTATTCCTGGCCGCGGGCAGCGTGGGCCACGCGCTCGGTAGCACTGACCTGGCGGTGATGGGCGGACTGCGACGGCAGATGCCGCGCACGTTCCTGGCGTTCGTGCTGGGCGCCTGGGCGCTCGCGGGGATCCCGCCGTTCTCGGGCTTCTGGAGCGGCGACGCGGTGCTTGGTGCGCTGTGGGTGCGTTTTCCGGTCCTGTTCTGGGTGGTCCTGCTGGCGATCGGGCTCGCCGGCTTCTACAGCGCCCGCGCTCTGTTGCTGGCTTTCGGTGGTGCCCGCCGCTCCGCTGCGACGGTGCATGAGGGCCCCGTGTGGCTGTGGGCCCCGGCCGTGCTGCTGGGCATCCTGGCGGCATTCGGCGGCGTCGTCGACGGGCCCTTCAGCGGTCGTCCGCTGGCGCGGTTCCTGGGAGTTGGAACCGGCGCGGAGACGGCGAACCTGCTCGTCACGGGGCTGGCCCTGGCAGCGTCGGCGGCCGGCATCGGGGTGGCGGTGGCTCGGTATGCAGCGGCTGTCGCCCATCCCGCCTGGCGACTCGGTACTCCGAAGGGCTTCGGGGGTCTGGCCGTCCGCGGCTTCGGGTTCGACCAGTTGTACGCGGCCACGCTGGTGCGCGCCACCGGTGTGGTCGCCGCGCTGCTGGCGGCCTTCGACGCACGCGTGGTGGAGGGTCTCGTCCAACGTGCGGGGCTGGCGGTGCGCGTACTGGCGGGCCGGTTGCGCGGGTTCGACGCGCGGGTGCTGGACCGTGCCGCCAACGGTTCCGCCGGCTTCACGCTGCGGGCGGCGCAAGGCTCTGAGCGATGGGATGCGCGGCGGCTGGACCGTGCGGTCGGACGCTTCGCCTTGGCGTGGCGGGGTGCATCGGGACGATTGGCACTCACGCAGAGCGGCCGGGTGAACGAATACTTCCTGGGAGTGGTGCTATGGGGTGGTGGTACGTTGTTACTCGTGGCGCTGGTGGTTGCACGCGGATGAAGGGTCGCTAGAGATCCATGCCCTGGCTGTCGCTGGCAATCTTTCTGCCGCTGGTAGGCGCCCTGGGCGTGCTGCTGGCACCAGTGCGCATGGCCCGCTGGCTGGCGCTCGGCACTTCGGGCGTCGTGCTCCTCCTGAGTGGCGGCCTCTTCGCGGCGCTGGAGCGCGGCAGGCCCGGGTTCCAGTTCGAGGAGCACGCCGCCTGGGTGCCGAGCCTCGGCGCCACCTATCGCCTGGGCGTCGACGGCATCAGCCTGCCACTGATCGTGCTGACGGCGTTCCTGACGCTGCTGGCGGTCGTCTACTCGTGGAACGTGGTGGACCGGGCGCGGCCGTACTTCGCCCTGTTCCTGGTGCTGGAGACCGGCTTGATCGGCACCTTCTCGGTGCTCGACCTGCTGCTGTTCTACGTGTTCTTCGAGATATCGCTGGTGCCGATGTACTTCATCATTGGCATCTGGGGGCACGAGAACCGGCGCTACGCGGCGCTGAAGTTCTTTCTCTACACCCGCGTCGGCAGCCTGGCCATGCTGTTGTCCATACTGGCGTTGTATCTGGGCACCAGCCCCCGCACGTTCGACCTGCCCTCGATTGTGGCAGCCCAGCCGTACCCCGGCACGGGACTCGCGCCCTCGCTGATTCTTCTCGGCTTCTTCCTGGCGTTCGCCATCAAGCTGCCGTCGTTCCCATTCCACTCGTGGCTCCCGGATGCCCACGTGGAAGCTCCAACGGCGGGCTCGGTGCTGCTGGCCGGCGTGCTGCTGAAGCTCGGCGGCTACGGGTTGATTCGGCTGGCGCTCCCGACCGTACCGGGAGCCTTCGAGCGCTGGGCGCTGCCGATCGCCATCCTGGCGGTGGTGAGCGCCATCTACGGTGCCGCGGTGGCGCTCGCACAGCCAAACCTCAAGCGCATGGTGGCTTTCTCCAGTATCAATCACATGGGATACGTCTTGCTCGGCATCGCCAGCGCGGCTGTGCTCGGGGCATCGCCCGAGGCGCGCGCCGCGGCGCTGAACGGAGCGGTGGTCCAGATGGTGGCCCATGGGCTGATTACCGGTGCGCTCTTCTTCCTGGTGGGCATGCTGTACGACCGCGCCCACAGCTACGAGATCGCGAAGTTCTCCGGGCTGTGGGCGCGTCTGCCGATCTACGGCAGCCTGGTGGCATTCATGTTCTTCGGCTCGCTCGGCCTGCCAGGACTCGCACAGTTCGTGGGCGAGTTCCAGGTCTTCCTGGGCACGCTCGGCGTGTTCCCGGCCCTGGCGATCCTGGCGCTCCTGGGGGTGGTCCTGACCACCGCCATGTTCCTGCGCACCCTGCAGCGCATGTTCTTCGGCGACTCGGCCGAAGGGTCGACGGGTTTCAAAGACCTTGACCGACGCGAGGTGTGGACGCTGGCGCCGCTGGTGCTCGCGGTGCTGGTGCTGGGGGTCCTCCCTGGCGGCCTGCTCAGCGCCATCGACGGCGTCAGCACCGCGCTCGTCCGCGCGATGCCGCTCCCAGGTAGGTAGGGAGGCCCCGTCTATGCCAGGAATGGCCAAAATGGAGATGGCCCCGGAGCTCGCCAGGGTCATCCCCGAGATGTGGCTCGCGGGTTTGGTACTGGTGCTGTTTGGCATGGGGCCTTTCCTGCCAGCACGCCGGAAAGGCTGGGCCTGGTGGCTGGCGCTCGGGGGGCTGCTGGGTGCATTCGTGCCAACCCTCCGCATGCTCACCTGGCAACCGCAGCTGGGGTTCGACGGCGCGTACGCGGTCGATCCGCTGGGTGTGTTCTTCAAGCTGCTGCTGCTGGCAACAACGGTTGTGGTGCTGCTTGCGAGCCGCGACTACTTCCGAGGCATGCCCCACGAAGGGGACATTCCAGGCCTGCTGGTGCTGCTGGCCGGATCGATGATCCTGCTCGCAAGCAGCAACGATCTCGTGCTGATTGCGCTCTTCGTGCAGTTGGTGAGTATCACCAGCTACGTCCTGGTGGGCGTCTGGAAGGACGAGCCCCTCGCCAACGAGGCGTCCCTCAAGTTCTTCCTCTTCGGCTCTGTTTCGGTGACCGTGATGCTGTACGGCATGTCGCTGCTGTTCGGCGCCACCGGAACGCTGAACCTGCAAGAAATGGCGCGGCGGTTGCCACAGGCCGACCTGTCCATCGTCGTCCTGGGCCTGGCGCTCACGCTGGCGGGCTACGGGTTCAAAATCTCGATGGCGCCGTTCCACGTGTGGGTGGCCGATACTTACCAGGGAGCGCCAACGCCGGTGACGGCTCTGCTCTCGATCGGTCCCAAGGCCGCGGGTCTGGCGGTGCTGCTGCGGACACTGGCGGTGGCCGTGCCGCCCGACGAGACCAACTGGCCGGCGGCCGTGGCGGCAATGGCAGCGCTGACGATGACGGTGGGCAATGTGCTGGCCCTGCGTCAGACGAACATCAAGCGGCTGCTGGCGTACTCGTCCATCGGCCAGGCCGGGTTCCTGCTGATGGGCGTGGCGGCGGCGGGGCGAGACGAGCTCTCGGTGCCGGCGCTGCTGTTCTACCTGGTGGCGTACCTGGCGATGAACATGGGTGCGTTTGGCGTGGCCACGGCAGTCGAGCGCGGCAGCGGATCCGTGGAGCTGGGCGGGTACGATGGATTGGGGTCGCGTGCTCCGTGGCTCGCGGGCACGCTGACGTTGTTTCTACTCTCGCTGGCCGGCATGCCGCCGCTGGCTGGCTTCATCGGCAAGACCATGCTCTTCGGGGCAGCCATGGGCGCCGGGTTCGCCTGGCTCGCCGCGGTGGCCGCCGCCAACAGCGCCCTGTCCCTCTACTACTACCTCTTACCCATCGCGCGCATGTACCTGCAGCCGCCCAACGGCTCGATGCCGTTCCGCACCGCCCCGGCGCTCGCGCTGGCGATCGGCCTGAGCGTGGCCGCCACGGTCCTGGTCGGCGTGCTGCCGGAGCCGGTGGTCAGCCTCGCGCGAAGCGGCGCGCGGCTGTTCGTGGGGTGAGCTCGCCATCAGCGCTCCTTCATTGGCTCGGCGTCGGGCCCGACGGCGCGGCCGGCGACGATGCGCCGCCCATCATGGAGCGCATCGCGCTGGCTCGCTCAGGCGCCAGCCTCGTTTGCGCGGAAGAGCTCGGCGAGGAACTGCTCCAACCCGGCGGTACCGAGTGGCCCGTTCCACTTGCGAATAACGCGCCCGTCAGCCGTTACGAAGTAGCTTTCGGGGACGCCTCGCATGCCATAGGTCACGGAGATCGGTCCCGCGTTGCCAGCGCCATTGGGGTAGGTGATCTTGAACTCGCGAAGGAAGGCGAGCGCGTCTGCTTCCGTGTCCTGCACGTCCACGCCGACGAACATGACGCGGTCGCGGTTGCGCTTCCAGGCGGCTTCGAGCATGGGCGCTTCCTCACGGCACGGCACGCACCAGCTTGCCCAGAAGTTCACCAGCACGGGCTTGCCTGTGGCGCGGGCCTCGGACAGGCGGAACGTGCTGCCGTCGAACAGCCCGAGCGAAAAATCTGGGGCCTGGCGAAACGGGACGCTCGCGTTGCCGACCGTACCACGCTGCCGAACCCCGAGGCCAAACCACAGCAGCACCAGTAGCCCCACGACCACGCTCCCCGCCAGCACCGCCGGCAGCCACGTGCGCACGGCCCCGCGAGGCTGAGCAGCATCGGCGGAGGCGCCAATCGCGGGAGCGGTCCTGACTTCGGTTTCAACAAGCTGGGTCATGCCGCAAGGCTCCGTATTTCCATCCGTCTGAGCAAGACTACACAGGTCCACCTGAAAGCAGCGCCGCCCCGCAGCGCGAGACCTCTGGGTGCGCGGGCGTCCCGCCCGCTTCGTCGCCCGCGTGGGACGGGCCAGAGGCCCGCGCACCCAGACCACGTGGCGAACACGCTCGCCTGAAACAACATCCGCACGACAGTCCCTGGAAGAATCTATTGAGACGGTGTTGGCCCCTGCGGAATTACAGGAACCAGTACACGAAGGTGTCGTTCAGTCCCGCCAGGACGAGGACCACGCCCGCAATGCGCTCGAGCACGCGGTTGGTGCGTCCCAGGCTATGCAACGAGCCGCCGAGTCCGCTCGTGCCGAACGCTAGCAGTCCCGCCAGGGCCAGCAGCGGCAGGGTGGTGCCCAGGGCGAAGGCCGGTGGATACAGCACGCCCATCGACGACTGGAGCGCGAGCGGGATGGTGAGCCCGAAGAACAGGAGGAACAGGGTCGGGCAGAAGGCGAACGCGAACGCTGTGCCCAGCAGGAAGCTGCCCCGCAGCCCACCGCCGGCACGCTCCTCCAGCCACTCGCTGACACCGTGCCCCATCGCCAGCCACGAGGGCGCGCGCAGCACGCCCAGGAACACCAGGCCAATCACGATCATGAGCGGCCCGAGCACCTTGCGCGCGAAAACGATGAACGGGATCGAGCTCTGGGCCAACTGTTGCCCGGTCAGGAGCACCGCCACGCCGACGGCGGTGTAGACCAGCGCCTTGCCCAGGAGGTACGCCAGTGCCGAGGGGACGGGCCCCTCAAGGCGCCGGGAGACGAATGCGAGGGCGCTGGCGTTTGTCGTGAGCTGGCAGGGCGAGGTTGCCCCGAGCAGCCCCAGCAGCAGGGCCGCGACGATCGGCACGCCAATGCTGTCGCTCAACGCGGTCAGCGGCTCGGTCACCGCGCCGTTGAACCCGGCCAGAAAGCTGTACCACTGGAGCACTAGGACGCGTGGGTCCATGGTCGGTTAGCGGACCATCCGTCGGTACGTTACAGGCTTCATCGTGCGTCGGTCCCTCAATTACGGGCCTGCCAGGACTGGCCGCCGTCGTCGCTGCGGAAGATGCGCGCCCGGGTACCGTCGAGGACGCCGGCGTACAGGATGCTTGGGCTGCTCGGCGACACGGCGACGGCGGACACGTTCCCTGGCACGCTGCCCGTTGGCTGCCAGGTGGTGCCGCCGTCGGTGCTCTTCATGACCCGGCCGTTGGCCGCATAGAACGTGTCAGGGGCCTGCTGGTCCTGAGCAACCCACATGGCCATGCCGCCGGCAATGGCGCCGAGCGGCCGCCACGACTTCCCGCCATCCTCGCTGCGTTGGAAACCGCCCTGCATCTCGGCGATGTACAACGTTCCCGAGCGGCGCGGGTCGGCTAACACGGGGCCCATGATGTTGACCTGCGTGTTGACGGCCTGCCAGGTCCGACCCGTGTCCGGGCTGCGATACACGCCCCGTCCGGTGAAGTAGGCGTACAGGACATTAGGATCCGCGGGATCGATGCCCATGCCGTGAACGTCGGTACTCGGCAACCCGGTGTTGTCCTGGCGCCAGCTCTTTCCACCATCTTCGGACCGATAGAAGCCCGGGTGGCCCGCGACGTACATCTTGAGCGGGTCACGCGGGTCCACGGCCCAGCCCATGGGGTCCGCCCCTTTGAGGCCGGACACCTCCTGCCAGGTTCGACCGCCGTCCGTGCTGATGGCGCCGCTCTCATGGCCGCCAACAAGGACCCGCTCGGCGTTGGCGGGGTCGACGACCAGCGAGTGGAGGTCGCCGCCAATCGAGGGTCGCGCGGATGCACTGGACCCGGTGGCGAACAGCGTGTACCCCGCGACGGCCACGGCCACCGCGACGATCGCCGCCGCGCCCCCGCGCTGCACGCGGCGCCTTCGCTGCCGGTTCACCTCGGCAGCAAGCCGTTGCTGCTGGGTTGCGCGCCTGCCCTCTCGGCTCGCGGGCTCTGGAGAAGCCGCGGGGCGGGTCCGGTCGGTGCTGGTGCTGGTACGCATGTTGGTGCCTCTGCTCTCTCCGGTGGCGCGGACTGGCTGTGGTGTCCGCGTTAGCGGGCCGCGGCGCCACGCACCAACGGCTCGGCCTGGACCGCCCGGGCTGCACTGCCGCCAGCACGTTCCGCTTCGATCTCCCGCGCGAGCGCCGCCTGCTCTGCCTGGACCCGCTCCATCTCCGCCTGGAGTTGGGCGAGGCGCTCCTCCGGGTTGGGGGCCAGGGCTGCCACGGGCATGGTGCGCGGGCTCGCGTCAGCGACAACCGCGGGACCCCGGTCCTGCTGCATCCCGCCCATGCCTTTCATCATGAGCACCATCGACAGCGGGCAGGCCGCCATCAGCAGGAACGGGGCTGCCGCCAGGGCCAGACTCGGCGCCACCGCGAAGATGCCCACGCCGACAGCCGTGAGCCCGGCCAGCACTTTCCAGTTCCAACACATCTTCATCATGCGATCGATTCCTCTTTCTCTCTCTGTGGTCTCTCATGAATGGCGTAAGGACGCTGCCTGGTCGGGCCTTCGCGCGTTCCGCCGGTCGCTGTTGAAGGGCCCTTGCGCACGAGCGCTCCGGTGCGGACATGGCGTGGAATTCCAGGAACGCCGGGCCGGTGCCCGCGCTGGTCGGGTGTGCGCCCTCCGTGCAGGGTGCGATTCAGGCGCCACAATCCCAGGATTCCGATCTCGCGCGGCGCGGCACCATCGCTTCCGCCCACTTCTTGACTTGTGGGTCGGTCGGTCCGCCGGAGTAGCGCGAAGCCTACGGCGATGAGCCCCACGAGCACCGCCCCGGCCGCGATGCACAGCGCCATGGCTTCCGGGCTGGTTGGTTCCAGCCCGGACCATGGCAGGAGCGAAGGATCCATCGTGCTCCTCACGGCAGCCGCACGCCGCACATCAATGGGAGCGCGGTCGCCGAAGCATTGAGCAGCCGTGGCGCCAGCTCCCCGATGGATATAACGCCGGCGCCGGCGAGGAAGCGGCCCGGGAGGACTGCACGCGGCTGAGTGACCCGCCCATCCAGCAGCCGCTGTAGCCGATCCTCGAGGAGCCGAACCGAAGTGGTGCCGCCATAGCCCGGTACGCCGCTCAGCCCGAGCGCCGGGGCGGCCGGGAGGTCCCTCCATAATTTGCCGAGCGCGCTTGCCATCGCCAACGGTCGACCGGTGGCGCCTACGGCCCGAACGTCGGCGCCAAGCTCCTCATCTGCCTCGAGCGCTCGCAGCGCGGCCCACCCGCCCGGCAGGTACACCAGCATGTCGCGTCCGAGCCGTCCCAGCCAGCGCGTCAGGTGGTCCCGACGCGCCAGGTGGGCGACCTCGTGCGCCAGGACAGCTTCGATCTCACGCGCATCCAGCCGCCCGACCAGCCCACTTGACAGGACGATCGTTGGCTTGACAAGCCCACCGGAGACGGCCAGCGGTGAGTTGATGTGGAGCACGCGGATATCCGGAACGCGCGTCCCGAAGCGTGCGGCCAACGCGGCAACACACACTTGCGACGGTGGGTGGGTGAGCGGCGGACAGCCCCGCAGGAGCCGCTCCATGAGGATCAGTCGTGCTACGTTCAGTGCAAGGGCACCGAGGGCCACGCCCGCGATACCACCCAGGAGGGTGATGCTGGTGACGCGATCCCACCCTTCCAGAGGGGCACACTCCGGCCACAGCCGCGGAACGAGGTGGAGTACGGCCAGGCCCAGCACCGCCGGCGGCGCAGCGAGCACCGCAAGTGCCACCGGCCGGCGGCCAGGTGATGGCGCCATCCGCACCACGAACGCGCCCAGACCACCGAGCAATCCCGCGATGAGGAGTGCCGATAGGAGAAAGAAGGTGTGCACGGGTGCCGCTCAGCCCTCGGGTTCCTCGGTGGCCCGGCGTGCATCCAGGGGTTCCATCAGCTGTGACAGCCGTTCCTGCCACACCGGATCGGCGGCAATCTGGTGCAGACGGGCCCGCGTGGCTCCGCCGAAGTTGGTCAGCAGCCGCTCAAGCGCGCCGCCTACGAAGCGGTCCACAAGCTCGGCGCGGGACACCGTTGGGCGGTACAGGAATGCCGAGCCGCTCGACTTTTCGGCAAGCAGCAGCCCCTTCCGCGCGAGGCGGGTCATGGTGTTCATGACCGTCGTGTACATAACCGGCCGCGTGGGGTAGAGCGCCTCCCAGACGGAGCGGACGGTGACGGACTGCTCGGCGGGGCACGCCCACACTCGCTCCATGATCTCCGCCTCGAGGTCGCCCAGCACGGCGCGAACCCCTGGTTGATCAAGACGGAAGGTGGTGAAGTCCATGCTGGAGTGGCGTCGGTCAGGGGTGGATCCGCTCCGGGGAGTGCCCTGGCCGGCCCCCTGGAGCCGGGAGGCGGCAGCCCGGAAGAAGCAGCGCGCCGAGTATACCAGAAGGAAGTACGACTGCCCGTCGTAGAGAGGCCAAGGACCACTGTCCCCGTTGTGTCTTGATCGACTACGATGACTAGCATGACCAACGTGACCGGGCGTGCCACCACGAGCGCAGACGCAGACACATGGACCGTTGCCACCGCCAAGGCGCATTTCAGTGCCGTTCTGGCGCGTGCCCGCACGCACGGTCCACAGCTCATCACGCGGAATGGGCAGGCTGCCGCGGTGATCGTTGCCACCGAGGAGTGGGAGCGGAAGACGCGCCGCTCGGGCAGCCTGGCCGATTTCTTCGCGGCCTCGCCGCTGCGAGGGGTGCCCGAGCTGGTGCTTGACCGACGACAGGACCGCCCACCGGAGGGCGTTGTGTGAGCTTCCTGCTCGACACGAACGTCGTGTCGGAGTGGACGAGGCCACAGCCAGATCGGGGAGTCGTGGAATGGCTCGCGTCGATCGACGAGGACCGAACCTTCCTGAGCGTGGTTACACTCGCGGAGCTGCGTTTTGGCATCGAACGGTTGGCCGCGGGGCGCCGCCGCGCGAGCCTGCAAGCATGGCTTGACCAGGACCTCGCGGCGCGCTTCACGGGCCGGGTGCTTGGCGTCGACGAGACAGTAGCGCAGGCGTGGGGCAGCATCCTGGCGCGCGCGCTCGCCGACGGGCACACGATCAGCAGCCTGGATGGCTTCATCGCTGCAACGGCCCAGACGGCGGACCTCACGCTGGTCACTCGCAACGTGCGCGATTTCCTCGGCGCAGGCGTGACCGTCTACAACCCGTGGACTCCGTGAGGTTTGAGCCAGGCGTGCAGGGGCGCGTTCGACCCGGTCGGCCGAGAGCTGCGTAGCAGCGACGGCGGAGGCGAGTAGCCTTCGGCGCCGTGACGTTCAGGTGCCGGGGCCTACATTGTCCGGGCGTCGTCAGCGCCAAGGGCGCACGGGTGCCACCGTCCGCCGCGGATCACCGCGACAGGTTCGAACCGGACCCGTCCATGCTCTTCCACGCCGGCGCTGTCCTGGAAGGCCCAGTCCCCCTCCGCCAGCTTGAAGAGGCTGACGTCTGCGACCGCGCCCGGCGCGAGCGTGCCGAGCTCACCGGCGCGCCCGATGCACGCCGCTGGGGTGGACGTTAAGCGACGCACGACCTCCATGAGCGGCAATCCCAGGTGCAGCAGCTTACTTGCCGTCGTGGCGAGATCGAAGACCGGCCCGGCCGTGTTCCAGGCGTGGATATCAGAGCTAATCGTGCTCGGCAGCAGCCCCTGCTCCAGCCCCGCCCGCGCCACCTGCCAGGAGAAGCTGCCTCGCCCGTGGCCCACGTCGAGGTGGACGTTCCGCTCGGCAGCGGCCCGCACGGAGGCTCTGACCTGCCCCGCCGAGTCCAGTACACCCTCTGTGCGGCCATGGTAGACGTGCGTCAGTACGTCGCCATCCACCAGGCTCGCCAGCACCTCGTCGAGGGGTATGGCGGTCTGCCCCGGATGCACCATGAGCGGCTTGCCAATCGCGTCGGCCGCCTGCCGCGCGCGCCGTAGCGCCTCGCGGGTCCGTTCCGCGCTCTCGCCAACGTGGTACGTGCTGATCCTGACTTTGATACCGGTGATCACGTCCGCGTAGGCCCGTGCCACCTCAATGGCTCGGTCGACGTTGGCCCAGCGGATGTCTTCCAGCTCGCCGATCACGTCCGCGCCGGCGCTCTCGTCACGTGCCATGCCGAGCGAGGAGATGTGCAGCATGGCCAGCACGCGCGTCTCAGAGACGTCGATAACGTAGCGCTTGAACCCCGGAAAGGTCTGTGCACCGGCCGAGCCGGCGTCCACGGCGGTCGTCACGCCACGCCGCAGGCAGTAGGTGTCAGCCTCCACCCCCAGCGGCGCCACGCCCCAGTAGACATGGGTGTGCAGGTCTACCCAGCCGGGCGTTACCAGCAGCCCCGCGGCGTCCACCACCGTGCCGCGTACGCCCCCGCGAGCGAGGTCCACCCCAACCGCCGCCACGCGGCCGCCCACGATGCCCACGTCCGCCACGGCGTCGAAGCCCTGGCTCGGATCGACTACGCGCCCGCCACAAAGAACGAGGTCAAACATGACGAGTTGTCAGTGGTCAGTGATCAGTTATCAGGAGACAATACTTCGCGGACAACTGACAACTGACAACTGACAACTGACAACTCGCGCACTATCGGCTCCGCAGCCTGGGATCCAGCGCGTCGCGCAGGCTATCGCCGAGGAGGTTGACGCTCAGGACCAGCACAGAAATGGCCAGGCCGGGGAACGTGGCTAACCACCACGCCTGGCGTAGGAACTGGCGGCCGTCGTTCAGCATGCCGCCCCAGGTGGGCTGGCTCGCGCCCACGCCCAGGCCCAGGAAGGAGAGGGCCGCCTCGGAGATGATGACCGTGGCCATCTCCAGCGTTGCCAGCACCAGGATGGGGGCCATCACGTTCGGCATCAGGTGGCGGGCCACGATCCGCGCGCCGCTGGCGCCAATCACGCGCGCCGCCAGCACGAACTCCCGCTCCCGCAGCGAGAGCACTTCGCCGCGGATCACCCGGCAATAGCTCACCCAACCGGTCAGCACCAGCGCCAGGATCAAGTTCGGCAGGCCCGGGCCGAGGGCCGCGCTCAGCGCGATCGCCAGGACCAGCGGCGGGAACGCCATCCAGATGTCCAGCAGCAGCAGCAACGCGCCATCCACATGGCCGCGGGCATAGCCGGCGATGGCGCCAAGCGCGCTTCCCAGCACCGCGGACGCGACGACGGTGGCCACGCCCACCGCGATGGACACTCGCGCACCGAAGATCAGCCGGCTCAGGACGTCGCGCCCGAGGTTATCCGCGCCAAGCGGATGGTCGGGCTCACCCGTCAGCCACCCGGGCGGCTTGAATCGTTCCGGCAGTACCTGCGCGTCGGGGTCCGAAGGCGCGAGCAGCGGCGCGGCCAGCGCGACGAACACGAACAGCAGGTACACCAGGGCGGCGGCGGCCATGGCTCGGTTGCGTCGGAGCAGGCCGCGCTTCGTCGCCGGGATGCGCCGCGCCGCGGGCAGCGCGACTGGCACCGCCGGTACGCCCATCGGCGCCGCGAGCGCGGGGCCGGCGCTCACGAGAAGCGGATCCGCGGGTCCAGCACCCCGTACAGCACGTCCGTGAGCACGTTGAAGAACACCCGCGTGAGGGCGAAGAACAGGACGATGCCCTGGAGCAAGAAGTAGTCACGCGCGCTAATTGCCTGCACCGTCAGCCGTCCGATGCCCGGCCAGGCAAAGATGGTCTCGATGATCACCGCCCCGCCGAGGATCGTGCCCGCCTGGATCCCGATAATCGTCACGACCGGCGGCAGGGCATTTCGGATCATGTGGCTCGTGATGACCACGCGTTCGGCCAGGCCCTTGGAGCGCGCGCACACCACGTAGTCCTGGCGGATGACCTCCAGCATGCTGGAGCGGACCATCCGCGTTGTCACCGCCCCCATGGCGCTGCCCAGCACCAGCGCCGGAATCGCCAGGTGCGCCAGCGCATTGGCCAACGCCTCGACGTTGCCGGTCAACACGCTGTCCAGCAGGTAGAAGCCCGTCACCTGCTGTAGCCCCACGCGGTATTCCAGGCGGCCGGACGCTGGGAGCCAGCCAAGCGTCACCGAGAAGGCGAGCACCAGCAGCAGGCCAATCCAGAACCCGGGCATGGAAATGCCAAGAACCGCCACCAGCGTAGCCAACCGGTCGAACGCGCCGCGGTGGTTGATGGCCGAGACGATGCCGAGCGGGACGGAGATACCAACGGCCACGACCAGGCTTACCCCTGCCAGCTCGATGGTGGCCGGCAGGGATTCCAGGATCACGCCCAGGACGGGCCGCTGCAGCATGAACGAGCGCCCAAAGTCACCCGTCACCAGGCGGCTGAGGTAGCTGACGTACTGCACCGCCGCCGGCTGGTCCAACCCCCACTGCGCCCGGATGCGCGCGACGTCCTCCGCCGAGCGTCCCTCGCCTTGCAGCATGATCAGCACCGGGTCGCCCGGGATCAGCTGCATCAGGGTAAACGTGAGCAGCGAGATGCCCAGCAGTACCGGCCCCAGCAGCACGAGCCGCCGCAGTACGTACGTCAGCATGGGTGGAATGGCACGGTGGGGCCAGGCGTCTGGCCCCACCGTGTGCCGCTTACGCCTTCGTAACCTTGTTCAGGAACATGTAGCCGTCGGCGCGCGGTACGAAGCCCTTGACATTCGACCGCGCGGCCGCCAGCGAGGTGGGCTGCCACAGGAAGATCCACGGTGCATCCTCCACGATCGTCTTCTGGATCGCGACCAGCAATTGCCGCCGCTTCTCGAAGTCGAAGGTAAAGCGTGCCTGGTCGATCTGCGTGTCCAGCTCTGGCCGGCTGTACCAGGTGTCCTTGAACGTGGCGCGCTGGGCACCCGAGAAGTGGCGGTAAAACGTCACCCCGCCGTCCGCTGCCGAATCGCCCCAGACGTTGTGGTACATGTCGCTCTGACCCTGGTTGATCTTGGTAGTCAGCACCCCCAGCTCCATGACGTTGACCGAGAGGTTGACGCCAATTTGCTTGAGCTGGCCGGCGATCGCCTCGCTCAGCTCCTTGTTGGGGGCTGTCGTGTCCAAGGTCAGCGAGAAGCCGTTCTCAACGCCCGCCTCCTTCAGCAGCGCCTTCGCCTGCGCGACGTTGAAGGCGTAGCCGGTGACACTCGGATCGTAGCCGCGAGCCTCAGGAAAGAGCGGTCCCGGGACCGGCACGGCCAGCCCGGCCATCACGCTGCTGATGATCGCGTTCTTGTCGATGGCCTGATTGAGCGCCCGCCGCACGAGCACGTTGTCCAGGGGCTTGGTGCGGTTGTTCAACCCGATGTAGTGGACCGTGGTGCTGGGCGCCGTCAGCGCCTGGAGGTTGGGGTTGCCCTTGATCTGGCTCAACGACGACGGCGGCACCTCAGCCGCGATGTCGATGCCGCCGGATTCCAGCTCTGCCAGCAGCGCCGAGGAATCGGCAATGGGCCGGAAGATTAGCGTCTCCACTCCGGGTGGCCCGTCCCAGTAGCTCAGGTTGGCCTTCAGGACGACCCGCTCGCCTTTCCGCCACTCTTCGAAGGTGAATGGGCCAGCGCCAATGGGCTTCTGGAAGAAGCTCTCGCCCTGCGCCTTCACGGCATCCATGGGCGTGATCGCGTGGTAGTTCAAGAACACGAGCGTCAACGGGTCCGGTTGGACCGTCCGAATGACCACCGTTGAGTCGTCGACCGCCTCGGTGGAGGACACCATGTCCAGCAGGCCAGCCCGCGGTGCTTTGAGGGCCGGGTCGAGCGTGCGGTCGTAACTGAACTTCACGTCGCGAGCCGTCACCGGCTTGCCGTCCTGCCACTGTGCGTTCGCCCGCATCTTGAAGCGGAACGTCTTGTCGTCGACGACTTCCCACGATTCGGCTAACCGCCCTTGCAGCTTCAGGTCGTCGGTGCGGTGGACCAGGGTGTCATAGATCATCTGGTGGATGTTCTGGGTCTGGCGCGCGCGGTACATCGGCGGGTCAAGGGTCACCATGTCCGCGGTCTGCGCCACGATCAATTGCGAGCGCGCCGGCGGTCCGGCGGCCGGCTTGGGAGCGGCCGGGGCAGCGGTTGGTGCCGCCGAAACGGCGGTTGGCGCGGCTACCGCCGCGGGCGCGGTGGTTGGCGCCACCGGCTTTGGCGCATCGGTCGGCTTCGGCGCCGCGGTGGCCGGTGCCTGGGCGGCAGGCGTTTGCGTACAAGCGCCCAGCGTGACGGTTGCAACGAGCCCGCCCGTTGCGCGTAGCAGATCGCGCCGCGAAAGCCGGCGCCATTCGGTTCCACCGCTCCTCGGAGAACTGTGCAGATCTATGTTACGGGTGTCCACGCTGCCTACCTCTCAGGCCCTACCTGCCCTAAGCCGCCCCCGGCCGCCGCATGTCGTCATCCCACGGGATCGGGATGTCCAGCAAAGGGATGTATTGCTGGCACCCGTACAGGTCGGCATCCCCAAAGTCGCCACTCGAGAACGCTCGCCGCACCGAGATTTTGATGGCATTGCCAGGCCGGTACTCGACGAACTGGAAGATCCGGTCGAGCGGGATCCCGTACAATTGGGCGACCGATTCGGGCGTGATGACGCCGCTTTCGACCACCCACTCATAAGTCTCCGGCTCGTCAAAGATGATGTCCATCGTGTAGTAGTGGGCCCCCGCGTTCTTGCTGCGGATCGTCCGGGCCAGTTGGTGCAGAGGAACGGTCGTCCCTGGCATCACGCCACCTCCTCGATGCAGACCTGGAACAACTCGAGCGGGTCTTGAACCGGCAGCAGGTGGTCGACGGTCCAGCGGTAGGCCGGCTGTCCGCGCAGCACCTCGTCACGCAGCATCGCGATCCCGCCGGCGGTGGCTTTCTGGCCGGCGAAGGTGGGGAAGAGCAGCCGGTAGAGCGTGAAGCGCGCGATCAGGTCCGCGACCTCCTGCGTGCGGGCCAGTACCTCGGTGACGATGCAGATTTCGTGGGACACCGTGTTCTTCAGCGGCTCCAGGTCGCCCATCACGCCGTTCTTGCCGTACTGGTGGAACACGATCTGGTAATCCTTGCCCACCTCGAGCTGCTCGTATTTCTCACGGGTCCGCTCGCGCACGTTCTCCAGCACCCAGTCCAGCGAGCGGATCGCGATGGGGTCGCGGACCGCGCCAATGGTGAGTGCGCGGAAGCCAACCAGCCCCGCACCCTCCAGCTTGAGGCGGTATTCCGGGTCGTCGATGAAGCGACTGTTCGAGAAGCGCGTCGCGCGCTCGGTGACCTGCTCGAAGGTGGTGTTGCTGGTGTCCAGCACGCCGCCGGGGTACGCCTGCGTATACGGGTGGACCCGCTCATACAGCGAGTGGCCTGCTACGGACGCCGGCGTGCAGCGCTGCGCCGGGTGCATGGGCTCGAGTTCCACGTACTCATCGGTGATGGTGCCGATGACCGATTCCTTGGCCATGGACGGCGTGCCCACCAGCGAGGAGCACTCGAGCGTCTTGCCGAGGTGGTAGCTGAGGCCCTTGGGATAGCCCGCCCGCAACGGGAGGGAGGCGTAGATGGCGTCGTCGCAGGAGCGGCCGGCAATGACGACGTCCGCGCCCAGGTCGAATGCCTTGAAGTACGGCTCCACGCCCATCATCGCGACGACCCGGGACGTCTGGTCCAGGAGCTCGGAGGTGAGTGACGTGGCGGCGCCGAGGGGCTTGACCTCCTCCTTGCGCACCCGCTCACGCAGGTAGTCGAGCGGCACCTCGGAGTGGATCCTGGCGAGCCGGAAGGGACCGAGCTTGTGCCTGGCGCTGATCTCGCGCACCATCTCCACGTAATCGGTCACGCCGCGTGTCGTGCCCGCACCGCCGGCCGAGCCGATGATCAGCGGGATGTTGCGCTCGCGCGCGGCGCACAGGAGCAGCTCGAGGTCGAAGAGCTCCCACTCGCGTGGGTTCATCGGCGTGTCCGACCCCAGGAAGAAGGGTCCACTGTCGCCGCTGCCGGCGTCGGCGCCCAGAAAATCCAGGGGGCGCTTGATTCCCTCGTAGAACGAACCCGGGTGGATCGGCTCGTGGCCGAGCGCTCCGGTAGCTGACAACGTTCGCATCTGGCGCGGCACAGGTTTCGTTCTCCTCCTCGTGTTCGTTGTTGGTCAGCCGTCCGTCAGGAGGCCGGCCGCGTGGTACTCGTCGTTGAGCCGCCGCAGGGTGGCGGATACGCGGTCCGGGTAGCGGGCGGCGCACGCCGCCACCAGCGCATTGGTGACCGCCAGTGGCGCCACAATCGACACGCGGTGCGAGATGCTCTCCACCGGCGCGCACAGCGCATGGTCCGCCAGTGGCACCAGCGGCGAGAGCGGACTGTCGGTCAGGACCACGCGTGGAATTCCTGCCGCACGAGCCCGCTCCAGCACCATGACCGTCTGGCCGACGTAGCGGTAGAAGCCGATGCCGATTGCCAGGTCATCAGGTGTGAGCAGCACCAGCGCCTGCACCAGCGGCAGCCCCTCCCCACCCACCTGCTCGACCGGAAAGCCCATGCTCCGTAGCGAGCTCCCGAGGAACGCCGCGACGCCGGTTGCCACGCCCCCGCCAAACACCAGGATGCGGCGCGCTCGTCCAATCGCGACCACGGCCGCCGCGAAGGCCGTCTTATCGAGCATTTCCAGGCCCAGCCGGAGGTTCTCGTGGTCCTGCGCAAACGCCCGCTGCAGCAGGCCGGACGCGCCACTGTCCTGTCCTTCGCTGGTGCCGCCGTGACCGTTCGAGCTCCCCGAGAAGGCGGGGTAGTGGTGCGGAAAGCGCGCCCGCAGATGGCGCTGCAGGTCGGGGTAGCCTGCGAATCCGAGCGACTTGGTCAGGCGGACGACGGTAGCAGGGTCAACCTCGAGCCGAGCCGCCAGCTCGGTCGCCGGCGTGAACGCGGCCACCGCTTCGTTGCTGGCCAGGAACCGAGCCACGCGCTGCTGCTTGGGCGACAGGCGCGGGAACGCCTGGGCCACCAGGTCCTGGAAGCTCGCGGTGCGGTCGACCCCTGGCATGCGCATCCCCACGTTGGCGCGGAAGGGTAATGGAACCAAGGTCGCGTGTGCAATGGATCTTGCAGATGTGGACCGATTGCAGGATCTATTGCAAGGGGAGGGGTTGCCACGGGCTCGAGAGGTTGCAACGCGCGGCCGCGAAGCCACGGCACCGCCGCCTAAACTCTTGCCGACGGCGTTACACACGCCGGTGCTCCACCCTGTCGCCCGGAGGGCCCGCGTGGCCGAACGCATCACCCTGGCACTCAAGCTGAATATCTATGGCCACCCGCTCGGCACGCCGTTCGACGTGTTTGTACGACTCGCTCGGCACGCGGAATCGGCCGGGTTCGACGCCGCTTACGTCGTAGACCATCTCTACCTCCCGCCGGAGCGGTACAGCGGCTACTCGTGGACCGACCCCAACCAGCCCTACTTTCTCGAGGCCTGGACCGTGCTCGCCGCCCTGGCGCAGGCAACTCACCGCATTCGGCTTGGTCCGCAGGTCAGCCCCACGACCTTTCGCCACCCGTCGATGCTGGCCAAGATGGGTGCCACCGTGGACCTCATCTCGAACGGACGCCTGGTCTTGCAACTGGGCACGGGCTGGCACAAGGAAGAGCACCAGGCCTATGGGTTCCCGTTCGACGAGCGATTCGGCACACGTTTCGAAGCCATGCTCGAGGCGGTTCAGATCGTGCGTGGGTTGTGGACGACTGACGGGCCCTTCACGTTCGAAGGCGAGCATTTCCAGGTCCGGGAAGCGCCGTTTTACCCCAAGCCGGTTCAAAAGCCGAGTCCGCCGATCTGGTTTGGTGGTGGCGGCAGGAAGGTGCGGACGGCGATTGCCCGGTACGGCGACGGCTGGTCTCCAGCTATGTCCCTCGCGGAGGGCGTGGGTGTCCAGGAATACACGAACACCCTGACGGAGATTCGCTCGCTTGCCGAATCATTTGGACGTGACCCCGCCTCTATTGCGGCAGGGCTTCTGTGCACGACAGCGATTCACGAAGATCGCGATCGTGCTGCCGAGCTGGCGTCGGTCCTCCACCGCCGTGTGGATTATCGGGACATGTCCCTGGACGAGATGCGCCGCCGCGGCCTCCTGGTGTGGGGCACACCAGACGACTGTCTCCGAGCGATCGAGGGATACATCGCCGCGGGTGCGCGAAACTTCACGCTGAACTTCGTCCCATTCGGCGATCCGGACTCGGCGCTTCGGGGGATGGACCTGTACGCCTCGAAAGTCTTGCCGCGCATAGGGTGAGGCACGTGTCACCGCAACCGTCACCCAGCCCGCGCCCGCGACGCATCGACATTCACACGCACTTCCTCCCACAGGGGGCCGTGGCGGCCCAGCAGACAGGGGCGGAGTGGTTTGGGACGCGCCTGGAAATCGTGGATGGCCGCCCGTCCGCGATCACGCTTGGCCGGCGCTTCCCGCTGGGCTCGCTCAGCCACTTCCAGCAGTCCATGGAGTCGCGCCTGGAGGTGATGTCCAACCGCAACGTGGACATCCAGGTATTGTCGCTGCTCCCGCCGCTGTACCGGTATGACCTGGCACCGAGCCTGGGTGTAGCGGCAGCCGAACACGTGAACGACGAGATCGCGGCGATCACCCGGCGCTGGCCCACGCGATTCCGGGGTCTCGCGACACTGCCGTTGCAGGACCCTGCGGCGGCAGTGAGAGAGCTCGAAAGGGCAGTGTCGATTCTCGGATTAGACGGCGCGGCCGTGGGTACCAATGTCCGCGGCGCTAATTGGGACCACCCCACCCTTTTCCCGGTCCTAGAAGCAGCCGCGCGCCTACGCGCGCTGCTCTTTGTTCACCCTGAGAGCGTCCGGCCCCGCGAGCCGCTCGCGCACTTCTACCTCGGCAACTTGATCGGGAATCCTTTTGAGACGACGGTGGCCGTCGCATCGATCATCTTCAGTGGCGTACTGGACCGACTGCCGGATCTCAGGCTGTGCTTCGCGCACGGCGGCGGGTACGCCTGTTTCGGCATCGGGCGAATGGACCATGGCTACTCAGTCCGAGACGAGCCCCGCGTAGGGGGGGCGCGGCTCATCCCGACGGACTATCTGCGGACTATGTACTTCGACTCGCTGACCCATAGCCACCAGGCGCTGCGGTACATTGTAGAAGCGGTCGGCGCCGAACACGTCGTGATGGGTAGTGATTACCCTGCGGACATGGGGTCCGTGGATCCAGTTGCGTTCGTGGAGACCTGCGCCGGGTTGTCCCAGAATGACCGGGAAGCAATCCTGGGCGGCAACCTGGAGCGACTGCTGCGGATCCCGCCGGCTGTGCTACTCGAGTAATCGCGCATCGTACGGCGCACGCGTCAGCTGTTGGGGCCCATCCTTACCGACGACCACAATGTCCTCGAGACGCACGCCTCCACCACCAGGCACATCTGGCACGATGATGGTCGGGACGACCGCGAGCGTCATGCCCGGCTCCAGAGTGAGCGGCGCTGCGTTTGACCCTGGTGGGGCGATGAATGGCGACTCCGCATAACCAACGCCGATGCCGTGGGCAATGATCATCTTTTGCATGTAGCCCACGTAGTCGCTGCGTCGATATGGCTCATCCGCGGCAGCCTGAACGTCGACTGACGATGCGCCGGGGTGCAGCGCCGCGATCGTGCGTTCGTGGATTTCGTGCACCGTGCGATAGATGGCGCGCTGGGTGGCGTTTGGGCGCCCGTTCACAATGGTGCGCGTGGCTTCACTGAACACACCGTTAAAGCACGCACCGATGTCCATGAACACCAGGTCGCCTTCGGCAATAAGCCGGTCGCCGGCGAAGCGCTGCATGGGGGCGGTGTTTGGACCGGTACACACAATCAGGTTGCACTGGGGAATCTCGGCGCCGAATCGATAAAACACGCGCATCACCTCGGCCAGCACCTCGCACTCGCGAACGCCCGTTGTTGCGGAGCGCACGGCGGTCTCCATGGCGATGTCGACGATGCTGGATGCTTCCCGCATCAGCTCCAGCTCATCCTCGTTCTTGACCATGCGTACTTGTTGCATACACGGGCCGAGGTCCACCAGCTCCACATCGCCGAGGAGCCGCTCCAGGTTGCGCAACGCGCTCACCGTGGCGATATCCACGCCAATTCGGCCGCCGCTGAAGCCCAGGTCCCGCAGCGCCGTGGCGAGCGGCTCGAGTGCTGCCGCGGGAGCTTCCTGGTTCACCACGGCAGTCGGGAACTCACGCACGTTCTCGGGCTTCATCCAGTACATCGTGGAGCGGCGGTGCGGCGTATCGTCGAGGTGGACAAAGCAGATCACCTCGTCAGAAGCTCGTGTGATGATGGCGGCCTGGCGCAGCAGGAAGTTCGGCGCCCAGAGTGGGCGGAGGCCCGCGATGTACCGGGTGTTGGCATATTCGAACGCCAGGATTGCGTCGAGTCCGTACGTGGCCATCGCGTCCCGGGTGCGCTGCACCCGGTAAGCGCGCATGCGCTCGAAGTTGACCCGCTGGGCCCAATCAGTGACAAAGTACATGCGCGATCCTCTCGTACTCGTGGTGACGCTCAGTTGGCCCGGTGAAGAGAGCGCCCCTCGACGGCGGGTCAGCCACGGACTGTGAGACGGGAGGTCTGACTCGTCAGCACCTGTGGATTGGCCAGCGCGGCTGGAACGCGCCCTTCTAGCGCGTCCACGGCGGCTTGTACTGCGCGCTCGCGTAGCTCGTCGGACGAGGTTTCACTGTGCCCGGCCGAATGGCCCGTGAGCAGCACTGAAGGCAGCGCGAGTAACGCGCTGTCCTCGGGCAGCGGCTCCTGTTCGTTGACGTCCAGCGCCGCCCCGGCGAGATGCTGGCGGGTCAGCGCCGCCACGAGCGCCTGCTCGTCAACGAGACCGCCCCTCGCGGTGTTGACCAGGTAAGCGCCTCGCTTCATGCGCGCGAAAGTCTCGTGCCCGAACAGGTGGCGTGTCTCAGGCGTGAGCGCGGAGTGGATGCTGACCAGGTCGGCCTGGTCCAAAAGCTCGTCAAACGACACCAGTGCGGCGCCATGGGCCGCGGCCAGCGCCTCGCTGGCGAACGGGTCGCTGACCACGAGGGTTCCGAAAATCGAACGACTCTTCCGGGCTAACGCCTGGCCAATCCGACCGAAACCAACAATGCCCAGGGTGAGCGTGCTGAATCGCCGAATGCCACGCCTCAATCCAATCAACGCCGTGGTGTCTCGTCCCCAGACGCCGTCCTTGACGGCCCCGTGCAGCGTGGAGATCTTTCGCTCAAGGGTGAGCAGCAGGGCTAGAGCATGGTCGGAGACTTCTTCGACCGAAGCGTCGGGCACATATGCCACCGGAATGCCAAGTCGGGTCGCCGCCTCAATGTCCACGTTGTCGACGCCCACGCCGCGTCGCACCAGGATCCGGCAGCGCGCCATGCTGGCCAGTGCGGCCGCGTCCATTGGCTCGACGGCGCCGACGATCACCGCATCGGCATCCGCCGCAAACTCCTGCACGTCCGCGGGCGACCAGAGCGGCACCCGCCGCAGGTCGGCGTCCAGATCCCGCTCCAGGCGGCGCTCGTAGTCTGTAATGGGCCCCAGCCGCTCGCTGTAGGCAACAATCAGCCGTGTCACGCTCGCGGCCCTTGCCTGCTCCAAACGTACGCGATCACCAGGCCCGCGCCCTGACCGGTAGGACCATCCGCCCGATCTGTTCTACCTCGACAATCAGCTCGTCGCCGGGCTGAATCTGGCCGACGCCAGCGGGACTCCCCGTGGCGTACACGTCGCCAGGTTGCAGTGGCAGGATGGCCGACGCTTGTTCGATCAGGCCCGGAATATCCACGATCAGATCTTTCAGACAGGCATCCTGCGCCATCGCGCCGTTGCGCCAGAGCTGAAGACGCAGGGAGCTCGGGTCTGGTATCTCGTCAGCCGTCACGACGAAGGGCCCCATCGGAGCAAAGGTGGCAAACGACTTCCGCATCGTCCGCTCTTCGCGCTGTGTCTCGGTCATCCGCAGTGTTGCGTCGATGACGATGGTGTACCCGAACACGTACTCCAGGGCGTGCTCGCGACTGACGCCGCGCGCTTCCTTCCCTATGACGAATGCCACCTCGCCTTCGTAGTCGAACCGTCGGCCCGTGCCGGAAGGAACCTCAATCGCGTCGCTGGGGCCGGAGATGGCGCCGGTTGCTTTCAGGAAGAAGCCCAGGTCGGCCGCGGAGCCGCCACCACCCGAAAGCGGCCCATGCATCTCATTCTGGTGCTCGCGGAAGTTACGCGGGGCGGCGAACAGGTGAGTTGGCCTGGGCACGGGCGCCCTGAGCCGGACCTGACCCAGTGGACGTGGGGTCTGGGCCGCAACTCGCCGCTGAATGTCTGGCCGGAGCTCATCGAATCGCGCGATGAGCTCATTGACGGCAGACGGGCCGAGGCGCGGGGACCAGCCGGGCAGCGCTTCGGTGATGTCAGAGACGCCACCACCGCTCACAACGCCGATCCGCCAGTCGTCAAAAACCGCAAGACGCATACAGACTCCTCTTGACGGAGAGCCGGCTCAGCCCGCTAAACGGCACGCCGGAGCCGGTAGGACTGAACCAGCCCCAGGACGATGAAGCCAATTGCCAGCAACAGGATGACGGCTGTGACCGGGCGCGTAACGAACGCAACCGGGTCGTTCTGCATGAGGAGAATGCCCCCGCGGAGGTACTTCTCCAGCCCACGCCCCAGGATATTGCCGAGCGCGGCCGCGGCCACAGAATAGCCGTACTGTCGCATGTAGTAGCCGACCAGGCCGGCGACAAGCGTGACCCCAACGCTGAATACGGATTGATCGAGCGAATAGACCCCGACAAGGATCAGCAGGAGCACGATGGCCATCACTGCCGAGCGGTCAAGGGAGACGACACGCGCCATCACCTTGGCGATCGGCCAGCCAATGAAGACGAGAAACACCGTGGCGCCGAGCATTCCGGCTACTGCGGCATACAGCATTTCCGGCGTCTGACGGAGCATCAAAGGGCCCGGGATGATGCCGTGGATGAGCAGCGCGGCCAGCACGAGGGCACTGGTGCCCCCCGCCGGAATGCCTAAGCCCAGCGTCGGGATCATGTCCCCAGCCTGCGCGGCATTCTGAGCGGCCTCGTTGGCAGCTATCCCTTCAATGGACCCCTTGCCGAACTCTTCTTTGTGTTTCGACCAGTACCGCGCCTGGTTGTAGGAAATCACTGCCCCCGCGGTTGCTTCGGCGCCGGGGGTGGCTCCCGTCAGGGTGCCGATCACGCTTCCTCCCAAAATTGCGACGAAGCATCGGCGGAGTTGTGCGCGTGATGGGAAGCGAAGGTTGATCGTCCCCTCGAACGTTTCGTATGTGTACACCTGGCGCGCCTGACGCAGGAGCTCGCTCAACGCTAGGAGGCCGAGGAGGATTGGGATTGGCTCTAAACCGGTCCGTAATTCCTGAACCTGGCCGGAGTACCGGGACACGGCGCTCATCGGGTCAGTTCCCACCAGGCTGAAGGCAACACCAATGCCCGCTGAGATGTAGCCCTTGAGCAGGTCCCGCCCGAGCAGACTGATGACCGTGACCAATCCCAGGAAGTAGAGAGCGAAGTACTCGGGTGCAAGGAAGGCGTAGGTGAGGAGTGCGAGCGGGACCACAAGGGCCACAAACGCGAAGATGCTGAGGAACTGGCCCGCCAGCGACGACACGAACATGATCCCGAGCGCCAGGCCCGTTTGACCCTTTCGGTGCAGTGAATAGCCATCGATCGCCGTGAGAAATGCCGAAGGAGTCCCAGGAAGCCCAAGCAAGACCGCGGGGATGCTGTTGCCGTAGTTAACGCCCACCATGATTGCGAGAAGAAATGCGACCGCCTGGATCGGTGTCATAAGGAAGGTGAGCGGGATCATCACACTCAGGGTCAATGTCGCACTGCCACCGGGATGCCCGCCGCCCAGCACTCCCCAGAGCGTCCCAAGGAAGATAATTACCAACAACACCGGATCAACGAGCAGCGCTACGCCGTTGGTGAAGGCGCTAAAAAACAGTTCCATTAAAGGCGAACGCGGCCAGCGAATGGGGCGAGCGGTCCGACCGGCAGACTGACCTTGAGGAGGATGTCGAGGATCACGAACAGGGCGATGGTGGTCACGAGGGCCACAGAGACCAGCGGGATCGGGCGGCGAAACTCCAGCAGCCACAATTCGGCGGCCAGGAGCAACGGGGTTGCGAGGAGGAAGCCAATCGGCTCAAGCGCCAGAACCCACAGTGCGCACGCGCCCCAGATCAGCAGGGGCCGCTTCGCTGAAACGGGATGCGCGTCCTCATCGGTGTTGTCCACCCCATCCGCGGCTGGCTGGTGCGACCTGCGAAGACTCAGGGCGACTCGTACGGCAATGATCAATCCGCCGACCACGAAGAGCAGCCCAAGGGCGATGGGGAATCCGGATTCGCCTATGGGGTCGACGCTCTCCGTACGTCGGATCAAGCTGGCTCCGTACAGCCAGGCCAGCCCTGCCACGACAAGCACAACCGCGATGCTCAGATCGACGCGACGATCCATGAGAACCTTTCAGGAGTCAGAGGTGGAGTTACACCACTCCCCAGAAGCGCCCGGCTGGGGAGTGGTGTCGTGGCGTTCCGCCGTCAGCACGCAGCGGCGTGGCAGGAGTGAGGGACTGCGGTGTCCGAGTGCGCCAGCAGCCGAATCTCCGCGCGTGATGCGCACCCCGGGGTCCAGGGGTGCGCATCACGCCGCATCTACGATAGAGCGCTCCGCAGCCTTGGTTCCGTCCCTCCGGACTGAGGCGGTTACCGCCTGGCCTGGCGGCCAGTGTCCACACTGCATGATTTACCGCTGATCCCATCCCAGCTTCAGCTCCCGAACAATGGGCGTGCCGAAGTCAAGCGCGTTTTGCATAACCTGCGAGAGTTGGTCCTTTTCAAAGTTCACAACCGTGAGACCCGGGACCGCTTGCGTGCGCTGCTGATAGGTGGGGCTCTGCGTCCCCTTGCGGAACAACTCGGCGAGCCACAGACGATGCGCTTCTGGCGTAGAGGTCGGGACAATGAAGCCGCGGACCGTTCCCCAGGGCTCATTAGGAAGCCCAATGGTCTTCGTGGTTGGCGCATCGGTCCATGGAGCCGGGGGTGGTGTATCCCCGATGACCAGCAAGATGCGGATCTTTCCCGCCTGGAAGTGCGGGAGCGCCGTGCCGGGCAGGATCGCGGCAACATCGCCGGCGCTTGCGCCGAGGGCGGTCGCAATCTCTGTGGTGCTACCACCGGGAATCTTGTTGACGGTCAGTCCAGACTTCTGAATCAGCCGCGAGAGCGCAATATCCAACTGACTGCCTACCCGGGCAAGGTACTTGATCTCTCCCGGACGGGCCTTACTGGCGTCGACGAACTCTTGCCACGTCTTCCACGGTGCGTCAGCGCGCGTGGCGACGACGAAGGGCACTTTCTCGGTACCGATAACAGGGTTGATATCCTTGATCTGCAATCCCAGGTCGCGCGTGACTGGCGACGTGACGAGGTCCAGGGCGCCGCCGGTAAACGCCGCCACGGACGGCTGATAGCCCTGCTTCCCGTCGTCCGAGGAATTCATCGCCTGAGTCATGGTCCACATACCGAACTGTGGCCCCGGCTTGTCCAGCACCTCGATGGCAACAGGCGAATTTGCTTTGAGGATCGACTGCATCTGACGGATGTAGATGCCGTCGTCTGAACCCGGGTCGTCGCCGTTGAGGAGTGTTATGGGCTTGGTGGGGAAACCGTCCGGGAGTGGCTGCAGTACATCACCTTTGTAGACGGCGGTAAAAGCGCTTTCCGTGTTCGGAGTCACCCCTGGCGTGGAGGCCGAGCCACTCTTCGCCGGTACGGCGCTGGAACTTGTCGCCGGACCCGGCCCGCTCGTGCAAGCACCCAAGACGAACGCAACTGCCGTGGCCACGGCCACTGGAAATCGAAATAGGATAGGCACGAAAGCTACCTCCCGGATTGACACGACGATCGATTGCTCGTAAGGCCCACTGCCGGCCTTCGGCGTAGCTCAGGGGGTTCAGCAGCGACAGTCGCAAAAGGCGTTGCAGTGAGTTGAGCCCTGGAGCGGCATGCAAAGTGGAGATCCCCGTCAAGAGTACCGGTGGAGGTCAGGACGTTCGTTCCCAGTGTGTGGCCGCGTGCTGCTCCGTTCGCAACTCGACCCGGCGCCAGCGGTAATGCCGGGACAAATCCAGCCCAGTTGTCGCCTCACGAGTAAGAGCGAGTGCTGAGCCCTTAGCAGTCCAAACGCCCATTATGACCCGGTCCTACTGCGCCGCTCGACCCCCTCCACGCCGTGATTCGCCGGCCATTGGCATCTTACGCATCGCTGTCCGATGGCTGCAATCCACAGGGGCCGGGACGTTGCGACTGGGCCGGTTGGTGCCGGAGACGGCCCGCAATTCAGCGGGAAGGCAGTAGCCGAGTCTGGCCTTAACAGTGACGCTCGCCTCGGCTAACGCAGCCACGGTGCTCGCACGGCGGCCCGATGGCGGCCCGCGTTCTGATATTCTGCTTCCCTGGGACGGGGCGCCAGATGACGTTGATGCTGTCCAACGCGGACGTTCACCAGGTGCTCACCGTCGAGGCGTGCCTCGATGCGCTTGAAACTGCGTTTCGCGATTTCGCGGACGGCGGAGCGGTCAATCGGCCGCGGTCGCACACGTACACGGATCTGGGTGGCGGCCACCAGTACCTGTTCAAATCCATGGATGGCAGCATCGCGCGCTTCGGCGTCCACGGTATTCGCCTGAGCTCGGACCATATCCGTGAGCTTTCTGTTGGCGGCAAGCGGCGGCGCGAGAAGCTGCCACTTGCACCGGGCGAGCGCTACGTTGGGCTAATCATGCTCTTCGACATCGCCACGCTACAGCCGCTCGTCATCATGCAGGACGGCTCTTTGCAGCGCCTGCGCGTTGGCAGCACCAGTGGGCTCGCGGCCAGATACCTCGCTCGCCAGGATGCGTCGGTGGTGGGTCTCATCGGCTCCGGCTGGCAGGCTGGTGCGCAACTGCTGGCGTTGCAGAAGGTGCGGACGCTCACCGAAATTCGCGCCTACAGCACCAATCCTGAGCGGCTGCGGGCGTTCTGCGCCGAGCACTCCCAACGTCTGGGCCAGGATGTGCGGCCCGTCAGATCCGCGCGCGAGGCCGTGGAGGGCGTCGATATCCTGGCGTGCGCCACCAACTCGCAGGACCCTGTGTTCGATGGAGCCTGGCTGGAGCCCGGGCAGCACGTGGGGTCCGTGCAAGGCCATGAGCTGGACTGGACCACCCTGCGGCGCGCGGACGTCATCGGGGTGCGGAGCAAGGAGGAAGCCACCTTTCACTTCGCCCCGGGCCACGCGCCCGTCGAAGCCGCCGAGCAGAAGCAGCCTCCGGAGGCGATCCGCGGCAAGATGGCAGAGCTCGGCGACATCGTGGCCGGCCGTGCGGGCCGCGCCGCTTCGGATCAGGTCACCCTGTTCACCGGCGGCGGCAGCGGCGGCTCCTCCGGCCTGGGCATCCAGTTCACCGCGGTCGGTTACGCAGTCTACCGGGCCGCCCGTGACGCCGGCCTTGGCCGAGAAGTGCCCACCGACTGGTTCCTCGAGAACGAGAAGCCGTAGGGGTATTTCTCGAGGTTCTGAGCGAGCGCGGTGGCACTGCGGGCCGTGTGCCAGCTTGGCTGGCCGTCCACGGTGGCGGAATCCTGCCGTACGTACCACCGCGGCAGGCATCCACGCTCCTGGGTTTCTCGGAGTCGACGACCTACTCGGGCGAATGCCCAATTAAACCGAGAACTAACAACTGACAACTGACCACTCCGCTCGTCAGCGCGCGATGCGCTCGCCCCGGCGCAGACGCAACTGGCGGTCGAGCACGGGGTAGAGCCAGAACACGAACGCCGCGGAGAAAAGTGCGCCGGTCCAGGTGCGCGTCTGCCAGTCCGAGTCGCGCAGGCCCACGGCCTGGCTGAGGCCGTCCCAGGCCATCGGCAGGCTGAAGAGGAGCAGCAGCGACCAGCTCAGCCGCTCGCGCCAGCGGCCACGGGCGCGGAGCACGCCGTAGAGAAGCCCGGCTCCGAACTGCGCGCCGAACATGGCCATTTCGCGCTGTTCGAGCGCCAACTGTTGGCCGAACAGGAAGTACGAGTGGGCGGGCCGCTGCGGGCACAGCAGCAGGTATGCGGTGTGGATGGCGGCGGACGCCGCGTCGAGCCTGGCGGCCGCCAGTACCGGCGCGCCAACGGCGCCCAGGAGCGCGAGCGTTACCAGGAGATTGGCCAGCAGCAGCCAGTGCCGAAAGACCCAGGCGAGCGCGTCCTCGATGCCGCCGACGAGCACCTGGTCCAGGCGCCGCCGCCAGGGCGCAATGTCGCCCGGGTACGGACGCGCCTGATCCGGAACGGCCGCGGGGCGCCCCAACTCGGTGCTGGAGCGCCCCGGGGCGTCAATGGATTGCTGCATACCTACTGCAGGGGAAGTGTAGTGCGTCCCATCATCCTGAGGGAACCGAAGATCCGTCCCCGCTGGGAACTCGGATCTCCGCACGACGGGTGCTTCGCTTCGCCCCGGTCTGACCGCGGCCACGGCCGAAGGCTGAAAGCCCCGGGTTCCTCTCGGTCAGGCCGCGAGATAGGCCTGAGGATCGGCCAGGAAGAGCTTCTTACAGGAGGGTGCGCAGAAGGCGATCGTCCGGCCCTCAAACTCGATCTTGTGGCGCGTCGTAGCTGGGTCCACGTCCATCAGGCACACCGGATCCAGCCGCTCCAGGCCATCCGAGCCTGACGTGGCCGACGCTTCTTCTGCGAACGGCACGAAGTCCGCGTTGGGCGGCGCCACGTAGCGCTCGTAGACGTGGTCCTTCAGCGCTTCCGGCGGCGGGAGCACGCTGCCTGCATCGAGCATGGCCTGCACGTAGTCAAAGACCTGCGGCACCAGCGCGGGGTCGTTGAGGTCCTTCAGCCAGATGGAGCGGCCGTGGATCTGCATCAGGGCGTTGTTGCCTGCCGCGCAGGGGCCGAGGCAACCGGTGAACGACAGGTGGAAACGATTGCGGATCTTGCGTCGTTCCCACTCCTGCCCCCACAGGGCGTCCGGCTCGAACGGCAGCCGGCCCTTTTCCTCCCAGCCGCAGCAGCAGCTCCCGTTCTGTTTGGTGCACACAAAGAGCTGGCCCTGGAGCTGGACGATCCGGAACTCCTCGCCGCGCGCCTGCACTTTCACCGTCGGGATTGGCGCGCGCCTGGTGGGCGCCGCGCCGCCAGCCTCGGCTACCTCGCCAGCGCTCGTGGTCACATGTGGGCCTTATGGCCGGGGTCCAGGTACTTCTGGGGCTCGGTCTCGAATGCCTTCTTACAGCCGGGGGCGCAGAAGTAGTAGGTCTGCCCTTCGTGCTGGGTGGTGTGCTTGGCCGTCTCGGGGGCCACGTCCATGCCGCAAACGGGGTCTTTTGCCATGAGGAGGCACTCCTTCTTCAGGTAGAGGGTTGAATGAATGGGCGGGAAGCGTAGCGCTTCCCGCCCACGGGACCGAGGCTCAGGCGACCGATTCGACCGGGTAATCCTCCTACGGGTTGACGCGGACGGTGAAGTCCGCGGTGATGACGGACCCATCCGGCCCGCCGAACTGGCCCCAGACCTTGTAGAGGCCGGGGGTGGGGAAGGTGTAATTGAAGGTGATCTCTGGCCCGAACGGACCCTGAGCGGCGGTCTCGCCCATCCCGGTCATGCCGGCCATGGTGTTGTCCGCGGATGCGCCGTTGGCGGCCGTCTCCGGCCCGACCTGGGCGCCGTGGACGTGGGCGAACGTCTGCGTATCCTGGCTAGCGATCACCGCGTGCGCTGGCGCACCCAGGAACGGCTGCAGGTCGCGCACCGGCTCGCCCGTGAGCGCGTCCTCCACGCGGAAAGTGAGCTGGGTGTTCTGGCCCGCCTTGACCGTCCGCGCACCCCAGAGGGCCACGCGAGCTCCGGCGTTGGCCGGCGTCTTGGGCGTGCGGTCCTCCGCAAGGACCGCCGGTGCAGGGGCGGTGCCCTCAACCCGGACGTCGGTGCGCTGCACGACGTCCCGTCCGTCAGCAACCTGGAACTCGTCGTAGAGCACGTAGTCGCCGCCAGTTGGGAACGCCAGGTCCACGCGGAAGACGTTGGGCTGGCCGGGCACCTGCTCCGGGTGCACGTGCTGGAAGCGGGCGAGGTCCGTGCTGACCACGATCAGGTGCATCAGCTTCTCGGACGAGACGCGCAGTCCCTGGAGTGGCTGGCCCTGCGCGGTGGTCAGGGTGTATTGGAGCGGAACGGACGCACCGGCGCGCACCGACTGCGGCAGCGCCGCGTCCACCCGCACACCGGCGACGGCGGGGGTGATCGTCGCGCCCGAGCTGCTGTTCATCCCCGCCATGCCGGCCACTCCAGCCGTGCTGGACGTCCGGGCGAAGACGAGCGCGGCCAGGCCGACACCGAGCGCCACCAGGGCGATCACCACCAGGTAGCTCCACTCCGCGATGCGGCGGCCGAGCGGCGGGTGCGTGATCTCGCGGACGGTCGCCGGCGCCTTGAAGGTGCCGAGGCGCAGCGAGTTCGTGACTACGCTGACGCTGCTCATGGCCATCGCGGCCGCCGCCAGGACCGGGTTCAGCAGGACTTGCAGGAACGGGTACAGCGCGCCCATGGCCACCGGGATCAGGACGACGTTGTAGATGAACGCCCAGAACAGGTTCTGGCGAATGGTGGAGACCGTGCGGCGAGAGAGGGCGATGGCCGTCACCACGCCGCGCAGGTCGCCGCCGATCAGCGTGATGTCTGAAGCGGCCATGGCCACGTCGGTGCCGGTGCCAATCGCAATGCCCAGGTCCGATTGGGCGAGCGCGGGAGCGTCGTTGATGCCGTCGCCGACCATGGCGACGACCTTGCCCTGCCCTTGCAGCTCGCGGACCTTGTCCGCCTTCTGGTCGGGCAGCACCTCGGCTAGGACGTTGGTGATGCCCACCTCGCGGGCGATGGCTTCCGCCGTGCGGCGGTTGTCGCCGGTGAGCATCCACACGTCCAGGCCGAGCGCCTTGAGGCGCTCGACGGCCTCGGCCGACTCGGCGCGGACCGTATCGGCCACCGCGATCAAGCCGGCTGGCGCGCCGGCCAGCGCCACGTACATGGGCGTGGCGCCGCCCCGGGCGAGCTCGTCGGCGCGCTCGGAGAGGCCATTCAGGTTGACGCCGAAGCCCTGCATCAGCGCCAGGTTCCCAAGCAGGAGCTCGCGCCCCTCGATCGTGGCCTGGATGCCCTTGCCGGTGATGGACTGGAAGTGCTCCGCCTTCGGCAGGGTCAGGCCATCCGCCTTCGCACGCGAGACGATGGCTTCGCCGAGCGGGTGCTCGGAGCCAACCTCGGCCGCCGCGGCGAAGCGTAGAAGATCCTGTTCCGAAATCCCCTCTGGGACCAGCGCGGTGACCTCGGGCTTGCCGCGGGTCAGCGTGCCGGTCTTGTCGAGGATGATGGCATTCACCTTGTGGGCGCCTTCCAGCGCCTCGCCGCCACGGATCAGGATGCCGTTCAAGGCCCCCTTGCCCGTGCCGACCATGATGGCGGTTGGCGTGGCGAGGCCGAGGGCGCAGGGGCAAGCGATGATCAGTACCGCGATCGCCGCTTGGAGGGCGAACGAGGCGCGCGGCTCGGGTCCGAAGACCATCCAGCCCGCGAAGGTGAGGATGGCCACGCCGATGACCGCCGGCACGAAGTACGACGAGATCTCGTCGGCCATGCGCTGGATGGGCGCTTTCGAGCCCTGCGCGTCTTCCACCAGCCGCACGATCTGGGCGAGCGCGGTGTCCTTACCGACCTTGGTGGCCCGCATGATGAAGGCGCCGGTCTTGTTGAGGGTGGCGCCGATGACTTCGTCGCCAGCGGACTTCTCAACGGGGATGGACTCCCCCGTCAGCATGCTCTCGTCGACGGCGCTCGCGCCTTCCTGGACGACGCCGTCGACTGGCACCTTCTCGCCAGGCCGCACGCGTACCAGGTCGCCGGCTATGACGGCTTCGACCGGGATATCCTGCTCCACGCCGCCGCGAATGACGCGCGCGGTCTTGGCTTGCAGGCCCATGAGCGCCTTGATGGCCGCGCTGGTCTGGCCCTTGGCGCGCGCCTCCATCCAGCGGCCGAGCAGGATCAGGCCAATGATGATGACCGCCGTCTCGTAGTACACGTCCTGGCGGAAACCAATGCGCCGCGCGAAATCGGGGAAGAGCGTCACGAATGCCGAGTAGGCGTAGGCGGCGCTCGTGCCGATCGCGATGAGCGTATTCATGTTCGAGCTGCCGTGCTTCCCCGCGGCCCACGCCGCCTGGTAGAAGCTGCGGCCAGCCCAGAACTGGATCGGCGTAGCGAGGATCAGCAACGGCAGGTACAGCCGCTGGTCGTGTGGGAACGGGAACGGCAGGTACATGACCGCCATCATCCCGAAGCCGACGACCAGCGAGACGATGAACTTCGTCCGCAGCTCGGCAATCTCTCGCGCCCGCTCGACGTCGCGATGGTCCACCGGCTCGGTCGAGGGAGCCGCCGGCGCCGTGATCGGCGCTCCCGCCACGGGAACGGTAGCACTCGGTGCCGCGGCGGGCGGGACGTACGGGCCTACGCCATAGCCGGCCTTCTCGACGGCTGCCTTGAGCCGCGGGAAATCCGCCGAGGTGGGATTGAATGAGACGGTTGCCTTCTCGGTGGCCAGGTTCACGGTGGCGGTTTCCACGCCCTCCACCTTGGCGAGCGCTTTCTCGATGCGCCGCACACACGAGGCGCAGGTCATGCCGGTGACGGGGAAGGTCAGCTCCGTCGGTCCGGATACCTGGACAGGCTCCAGGGCGGGGCTCGATACAACGGCCGGCGCAAGCGCGGCCGGTTCGGCGGGCATGTCGCGAACGCCGTACCCCGCCTTCTCGACCGCGGTCTTCATGTTGGCGAAGTTGGCCCGGGAGGGGTCGTAGACCACCTTGACCTTCTCGGTGGCGAGGTTGACGCTCGCCTCCTGGATGCCTTCGACCTTGCCGAGCGACTTCTCGATGCGGCGCACGCACGAGGCGCAGGTCATCCCGGTGACGGGAAAACTGACCTCGCGCGTCTCCGCGTCGGCCCGGGTTTGCTGTTCAATCGCCATGGTGGCTCCTACTTCCTGGAGAGCTCGAACAGCTCTGCCAGCTCCGCGACCATCTCCTGGTCGCGGCCGTCTCTAAACCCGTCCACGACGCAGCCGTGGAGGTGCCCCTCAAGCAGGGCGGACTCGAACTTCTGCAGGGCGCGCTCAACAGCGTAACTCTGCTTCAAGACGCTCACACAGTACTGGTCGTCTTCGACCATCTTGCGGATGCCTTTCAGGTGCCCCTCGATGGAGGCAAGGCGGTTCAGGATGTCTTTCTTGCTGCCCTGCATGCATGCGCTCCCACCCCCCTGGGGAGGGGGTGCGTGCAGTGTACCGCTCGGCCCTGAAAATGTGCAAGGCGCACGCCCCCGGAGCCGGCGCTCCCGAGCGGCGGGGCGGGGCGGAAGCCCCTCGCCCGGTACCCTGCTGCCGCTTCTGCCCCGAGCGGGCACGGGGCGTGCGGGCAGGCTTGCCACGTGGTGCCCCAAACCCCCATCGCCCCGCTCCTGCTGGTCGACGACGAACAGCGCAATCACACCGCGCTGGCCGCGGTCCTGTCTGGCCCTGGGCGCGAGCTGCTGCACGCCTACTCGGGCGCGGAAGCGCTGCGGCTGCTGCTGGGCCGGCCGGTCGCCGCGGTGCTCCTTGACCTGATGATGCCCGTGATGGACGGAATCGAGACGGCAACGCTGATCCGCGCGCGCGATGAATCGCGGGATACGCCGATTCTGTTCCTGACCGCGGCTGGCGAGGAGCGGCGCGCGGAGGCGTACGCGCTGGGTGCGGTGGACTTCCTCGCCAAGCCCATCGAGCCGGATGTCCTCCAGGCAAAGATCCACGTGTTCATTGAGCTGTGGCGCCGGGCGATCCTGTTGGAGGAAAGTTCTCGCGCGCTGGCCGCCGCTGCACGGCTTGAAGGTGCGCTCCTGGCGGTCCGCACGGCCGAGCACGAGCTCGGCAATCAGTTGGCCACGGCCAGCGCACACCTGCAGATGCTCCTGCGCCGCGAGCTGGGTGACAGCGAGCAGAACCAGATCGAAGGGGCGCTCCGCGCGGTGCGACAGGCCATAGACACGGTGCAGCGTATGCAAGGGCTGACCGAGCTCCGTGCCGTGGATTGGGGGGAAGGGTTGCCGCCCACGCTCGACCTGGGACGGTGAGCCACCGGCGCGTCCGCGGCCGGTGTGCCTGGGGGTGGCATGCACCCTGCTTTTATGGCGCGCCAAACCCGATGACGCAAACGCAGATCCTGGTCGTGGAAGATGACCCTGACATCGCCGCCGTTATGGCCCAGGTCCTGGAGGAAGACCTCGACGCCCACGTTGAAACTGCCGCCAACGGCAAGGAGGCCCTGGCGTTCCTGGAGGACCATGTCCCCGATGCCATGCTGGTCAACCTCCGCATGCCTGAGATGAACGGCTCGGACTTCCTCATCGCCCGTCGCGAGCTGGATGGACCGGCCGCGCTCGTGCCGGCAGTGGTCGTCTCCGCGGCCCCAGATGGAGCCGGGATTGCCGCGGACGTCGGCGCGGACGGCTTCCTCGCCAAGCCGTTCGAGATCGAAGCGCTTTCGGCGGCCGTCACGCGCGCGCTCTGAAGGGCGGGCCACTGGAGCGGTGAAGGTCCGTGGGAGTACCGGGCGGAAGCGATCGGGCCGAAGGATCCGTACTGCCGAGGTGGAATTTTGGAGTCCCCGGCGACATTCGGATCGATCGCCCGCGCACGATGACGCCCGCTGGCCAGCCCTGAGCGCCGTCGCCGGGCGTTCGATAGATGCTTCGCTCTGCGCTACTACTCGCCCGAGCGTTGCAGCAGCACGTCGGGATCGTCGCCAATCCCCACGATGATGCGCGTGATCGCTCCCTGCGCGTTCTTGAGATAGACCACCAGCAGGTCGCCGGGCTGTCCCTTCCGTTGCGCAGTCCAGAGATCGGCGGGTAGCGCCTGGGTAAGTGCGGGGCTCGCGAAGCGCTCTACGACGAATATGGCATTCCCTTCGGGTGCCGTGGCGCGGGGCTGGGCATCCCGTGGTAAGAGCTTCCGGCTCTCCTGCACCGCCGCTTCGAGAGCCACCGGAGAACTTGGGGGCAGTTCCTCGGCGACCAGCACGGCCCGCTGCAGATCCGGTGTGAGGTCGGCGCGATACTCGGTGGTGCCCTTGCGATAGACCGCCAGCTTGCCGCCGGTCTCACCCACCGGCGGGCCGAACGCCGCCTGGAGGTCCTGGATGGTGTTGGCCAATCCGCCGGGCAGCGAGACCTGGCCGGCGAAGGCCGTTGGCGAGGGCGGCGCCGGTGGTGAGGTGGGCTGAGGCGGGGGCGACGGGGTGGCACTCGGGGCCGATGGCGGCGTCGTCCCGGCCGATGTGGGGCCGGCCGGGCGAGCGGTGGGCGGAGGCAATGGGGTGGCGGCCCCGGCCGGTGCGACTCCTTTAACGGCGGTCGCGGTTGGGGCTGCGGGCGGGGGAGCCAGCGCCGGAGGTGCGGTGGGCGGGGGCGTCGTGGCGGCGGGAGCGGCGGGCGTCACGGCGTTGGCGGCGGTTGCAGCGGGCGGACGGACCGGCGTGGGCGTGGACAGTGGAGCGGGCGTCGAGGTGGCCCGCACCGTGGGCGGTATGACGGTCGGCGGCGGAGCGGCGACCAGGGTGGCCGTGGGCCGGGTCGGCGTGGGATCCGCGTTGAGGGTGATGCTGACGTCGCGGCGCCGGTCAGGACTGCTCAGGACCAGGAGCGCCACGCCGGCCCCGATGATGATCAATAACCCCAGGCCGAGCGCAATCCACGGGAGCCGGTTCGACCAATCCGACGAGGAGAAACCGGGCGGACGATTCGGCGGGGAGGGGTAGGCCACGGTCGGCTCCAAGGCTGCACCGCACAGAGCGTGCCGCCAGCCGTACGGACGGGTGCCCTGCGAGCGAGCAGATCGCCTGTCAGGATTCGCCAGGGGGCGCCTCGGAGTGGTGCTCGGCGCATACAACGTCCCGCCGCATCCGTTGGGTGCATGGTAGAATGCAACTATCGTATGGTGGAATGGCTTACAGGAATGGGCCTTAGCATCAAGAATGAAGTGACCTATCGGTTAGTCAAGGATCTCGCGGAAACAACGGGCGAGAGCCTGACCGAGGCCGTGACTGAAGCCGTGCGCGAACGACTGAAGCGTGTCCGCGGCACCACTCAGCAGCCTCTCCACAATCGACTGGTGGCAATCGGACGCGCCTGCGCACCTCGCCTCAAGGAGCCGTTTCGATCGATGGAGCATGGCGACCTGCTCTATGGCGATGACGGCCTCCCGTCATGATCGTCGACGCGTCCGCGATCATCGCCATCCTGCGCGCGGAGCCCGATGCCATGGCCTACGCCCTTGCGATCGAGCAGGCTTCGGTGCGCCGCATCTCGGCGGCCAACTACCTGGAAGCAGCGGTGGTGATCGATGGCTCGCGCGACCCGATAGCGAGCCGGCAATTCGATGACTTCATCCGCGCGGCCGAATTGACGATCGAGCCGGTCACCGCGGACCAGGCGCACGTGGCGCGCGCGGCCTACCGCGACTTCGGCCGCGGCAGCGGCCACCCCGCGAGGCTGAACTTCGGGGACTGCTTCGCGTATGCGCTGGCGAGGATGCATGGGGAGCCACTCCTCTTCAAAGGGGATGACTTCACGCACACCGATGTGGCGCGGGCCATAGGCGCAACCGCCTAACACGGCTTCGGCGTGATCTCCAATTCGACCGAAATCGTTTGGCAGACAGATCCACATCCCTCAAGGAATTTCCGAGGTGGCAGCAAGCCTGGGGCGGCGACTTGCATGATGGAAGCAAGAAGACACGGCTCGATCTCCGGCCGTTTCAGCGCCACGAGGGCGTGTCGTGTGCTTACCCGTCCAATATCCGCCGCGATCCCGCTCGCCGTGTTCGGCGCCCGAGGCGCGCGGGGGTGGGACCCGACGGAGGGTGCGCGCACTGCTCACCAGCGCTCGCGGTGCAGGACGTCCGTGAGCGGCCCGCGGCCTCGCTGGGCGGAGCGCGTGGCCTTGTCCGGCGCACCGTGGCCAATCAGCACCACGCCCACCGGCAGCACGTCGCCCGGGATGCCGAGCAGAGCCCGTAGGCGCGCCGGATCCCGCACGCCGACAAAGGCGGCAGCCAGGCCCTCGTTCACGGCGGCGAGCAGCACCAGCATCAGGGCGCAGCCGGCGTCCGTGTGCCAGTAGGGCACCGGCCAGACCCGCTCGGGTTGGCCCGGCTTCCGCTTGTCGGGCTCGCGGTAGCGCGCCCGGTACGCCGCCTCGCTCGTGCAGACCACCAAATGGACGGGCGCCTCGGACAGGAACGGGTGGTGCCCCACCCCGGTGTACCAGGCCTCGCCGGCGATCTCGGCCATCCGCTGGCGTAGCGCGGCGTCGGTCACGGCCACGAAGGAGACGCCCTGGCTGTAGCCCGCGCTCGGGGCATGCTGGGCCGTCCGCACCAGGCGCTCGACCGTGGCCCAGGATACCGGCTCCGTGGTGAAGTGGCGCACCATACGGCGGTGCCCGACGACGACAGCGAAATCCACGCCGCTCAACCTGCCCCAAGCCCAGCCGGCTCAGCGCCGTGCGCCGCTGGCCGCCACGTCGCCCCGCACGAGCGCGGCGCGGAGCGGGCCAGCCGCGACGCGTACGGTAGAGTAGAGCCGAGGTGCGCCAGGGCTTCCGCCACCTGGCCAGCCGAGCCCCGGTTTGCCAGCAGGCACAGATCGTCCGGCGTGTCGATGTCGAGCGCGAGCCCCGACAGGTCGACGCGGATCGCGCGTGCTCCGGCCGAGCGTGCCGCCTCCACGTGCCGCCTGGCACTCCCCATGCCAAATGCGGGGGCGATGACGTTGGGCGGTCCCAGGAGGAGCCCGTTCGTGCCGGTGCCATGGCGGTCGTGCGCCACGGCGACGGCCGGCGGTGCCTCGTCCACCGCTTCCAGCAGGGCGCGCAGCTCCGCGGCGGTGGCGAGCGGGACGTTGCCGGGCAGCACCAGGACGCTCGTCGCCCCCGCGGAGCGGGCTGCCTGAACCCCGATAGCGACAGCTGCGTTCATGCCCTGGCCCGGGTCCTGTACCACGGCCGCGCAGCGCGCGTCTCGCGGCTGGGCCACCCCGGCAACCACCGCGATGATCGGGAGATCGGCGCTGCGGACCACCTCGAGCACGTCGCCGAGCATGGCCCACGCCAGGAGCGCGCGCTCCTCCGCAGCGAGTACGGGTGCAAGCCTGCTCTTCGCGGTCGGCCCCAGCCGGGCGACCACGACCGCCCACACGTCGCGGCTCATGCGCGGGCCGGCTGGCCGAGGGTCGCCCGCAGGAGGACCCGCGCGAGCCGCGCCTCGCCTCGGCGGCCACGCATCAATGCGTCGGCGACGATCGGCCGCGCGCCCTGTGCCTGCACGGCCTGGCCTAGGGCTGCGTCGATGGGGTCGATCAGAAATGCATCCAGCAGGTCCGCGTACTGCGCCGCGACGCCGGCCGCCGTCGGCTCGTGCCCCAGCTCGGCGAGCATGCGGGCCGCGGGCCCCTTCACCGTTCCGCCGCCGATCAGGGGGCTCACACCGGCCACCACGGCGCCCCGGTTTCGGGCCGATCGGACGGCGGTCCGCACGCCCGGCACGCCCAGGATGGGTGCGAGGCTGACGAACGGGTTGCTTGGGCAGAGCACCACCAGGTCGGCGGCGGCCAGCGCCTCCAGCACGCCAGGCGCCGGCCGAGCGGCCTCGAGACCCTGGAAGCGCACCTTGCGGATGGGCACCTCCGCCCGCCGCCCGACGAAGTACTCCTGAAAGTGCACCCAGCGGCCGTCCTCCGCCAGCTGCACCCATGTCTCGACCGGATCGTCGCTCATCGGCAGGATGACCGTGCCGGTGATCCCGAGGCACCGCGCCAACTCTGCGGTGATGCCACTCGACGTCCGGCCCGATGCCAGCAGCCCGGTTCGATGGAGGTGAGTGGCGAGGTCCAGGTCCCCCAGTTGGAACCACGTCTCGCCGCCCAGCCGTTCCAGGGCCGCCAGGCAGCGGTAGCTGTCGCCGCGCGGACCCCACCCGCGTGCCTCGTCGACGATGCCGGCGAGTGCGTAGAGCATGGTATCGACGTCCGGCGAGATGCGCAGGCCGTGCAGCGTAAGGTCATCGCCGGTGTTCACCACCACCGTCAGGTGGGCGCCCGGGGCGGCAGCCCGAAGGCCGCGCGCGAAGCGGCTGCCGCCCACGCCGCCGGCCAGCGCAACGATCGACACGCCCGCCCAACCGGCGCGGCCGCCGGGCTCAGCCGGTCGCCGCGGCATGGGGCTCGACGTCCCCGGGGGCGGGCGGTTGGGACGCGGGGACGTACCCCTCAGGGAGGTGGAGCTCGTCCATCTGGAAGAGCTGGACGTACGACCCGAACCGCCCCGAGTGCTTGGCAGCCTGGTCCAGCGGCTCCGCCGGGTCGTGTATGGACTCGGCGGAGGTGCGGCGGATGGCGTTGGGGACGGTCTGCGCCCGCGGGCAAATTCTCCAGTGAATTGGCAGCGACAGGCGTGTCACCCGCGGCCTCGGCCACGTCAGCGAGCGCCACGTCGGCGTGCGGGATTGGGCGCAGTTCATGGTATTCAGTATAGAGAAGTGGAATTCAGGATGCTGAACGCCGGACGGCGCTCGCGTAACGACAGGTCGTGAAAACCTCGGAGACCGTCTCCTGCAGGGGGTAGGTCGACCGATTGGGCGGGGAGGTGAGTCGCGTCGTGGGGCCGGCGACGCCGCAGGCAGGAGCGTGCGTGCTCAATGGCCCGCGGCCGCGGAACCCCGCATGGCGACCGGCGGGGGCCGTTCACACGCCAGTTGCGCGCGCTCCTTAGACCACCACGTCAAGGCCCCTGGGGCTGTTGCCCAGGCTGACCGGGACGCCAAATACAGTGCGCGGGCGGGCCGCGTCGGCCAGCGGCGCCGTGCCGGTCTGGTGGCGCCACAGCAGACCGTATTGTTCCCAACCCAGTCGAACCAGGCGCGGCTGATAGCCGAACACCATCGTCTCGTGGAGGCGCTGGTGAATGGCACGCATCAAGGCCCCGCACTCGCTCGGCGCGGTCTCCTGGCTGCGAAAGGTCGGCATGCGGAAACCGTACCCGGTGGAGCCTGCCGCAGCCTGCCAGCTATCTGCCAGGTTGCTGCCAGACGGAGTGATCAGTTCTCAGACGATACTCGACGAACAACTGACCACTCGCCCCAAAGTTGCCCTGTTCCCCGGCGGTGCGTCAGACTCGTACGCACAATCCCACAACGCCCTGGACAGTGACCGGGCGCGGCCGGAACTGGAGCCAGCACCCCGTGACGACTACGACCACACCACGCACACTCTTCGAGAAGATCTGGGACGCGCACGTTGTGCGCGAGGAGCCCGGGCAGCCAGCGCTGCTGTACATCGACCTTCACCTCATCCACGAGGTCACCTCGCCGCAGGCGTTCGAGGGCCTGCGGCTGACCGGCCGCACGGTCCGCCGCCCGGACCTGACAATTGCCACGGCCGATCACAACGTGCCGACCTGGCCGCGCCACCTTCCGATCACCGACGAGATCGCGAAGGCGCAGTTGGACGCGCTGGACCGGAACTGCGCCGAGTTCGGGATTCGACTTGAAGGGATGCACAGCCCACTCCAGGGGATCGTGCACGTTATCGGCCCTGAGCTTGGCCTCACCCAGCCGGGATTGACCATTGTGTGCGGCGACAGCCACACGGCCACCCACGGCGCCTTCGGGGCCCTGGCGTTCGGGATTGGCACCAGCGAGGTGGAGCACGTCCTGGCCACGCAGACGCTCCCCCAGACGAAGCCAAAGAGCATGGAGATCCGTGTCGATGGAGAGCTGCCAGTCGGCGTGACTGCCAAGGACATCATCCTGGCGATCATCGGCCGCATCGGGATTGGCGGCGGCCAGGGCTACGTGGTGGAATACACCGGCAGCGCCATCCGGGCGCTCTCCATGGAAGGGCGGATGACCGTCTGCAACATGAGCATCGAGGCCGGCGCCCGGGCCGGGATGATTGCGCCCGACGAGACGACGTTCGCCTACCTGCAGGGCCGCGACCACGCGCCGAAGGGCGCCGAGTGGGACCGCGCGGTGGAGGAGTGGACGCGCCTCAGGACCGACGTCGGCGCCGTCTACGACAGGTCCGTATCGATCGATGCTGCCACCCTGGTTCCGCACGTCACGTGGGGCACGAACCCCGGGATGGTGGTGCCCGTCACCGGGCGGGTTCCGGACCCGCGCGAGGCGCGCTCGGACGATGAGCGAAGGGCCATCGAGCAGGCGCTCACGTACATGGGCCTCGCGGCCCGGACGCCCATTCAGGACATTGCGATTGACCGCGTGTTCATTGGCTCATGCACGAACTCGCGCATCGAAGACCTTCGCGCCGCGGCCTCCGTAGTGGACGGACGCAGCGTCAGCCCCTCCGTCCGAGCCATGGTCGTCCCCGGCTCGCACCAGGTCAAGCTTCAAGCGGAGCAGGAGGGGCTGGACCAGGTCTTCACGCGCGCCGGCTTCGACTGGCGCGAGGCCGGTTGCAGCATGTGCCTGGGGATGAACCCGGACATCTTGCAGCCCGGTGAACGGTGCGCCAGCACGTCCAATCGGAACTTTGAGGGCCGCCAGGGTAAAGGCGGCCGGACCCACCTGGTAAGCCCGGAGATGGCCGCCGCGGCCGCGATCGCCGGCCACTTCGTGGATATCCGCTCGTGGGACCACACGTAGGGAGCCGCTGCCATGGAAGCATTTGCCCGCCACACCGGCACCGTCATGCCGCTGGACCGCATCGACGTCGATACGGACCAGATCATCCCCAAACAGTTTCTCAAGAGCATCGCCCGCACCGGCTTTGAGAGCGCCCTCTTCTTCGATTGGCGCTACCAGCCGGACGGTACGCCCAACCCGGACTTCATCCTGAATGCGCCCGCGTATCACGACGCGACCGTCCTCGTCTCGGGACGAAACTTTGGCTCGGGCTCATCGCGCGAGCACGCCCCCTGGGCCATTCAGCAGTACGGCTTTAAGGCGGTCATCGCCCCCAGCTTCGCTGACATCTTCCGCAACAACTGCTACCAGAACGGCCTGCTGCCCGTGCAGCTCCCAGAGCCGATCGTGCGCCAGATCCTCGATCGCGCCATGAGGGACCCGAGCTACACGGTCACGGTAGATCTGGAGAGCCAGACCGTCTCCGACGACCGCGATGCGCTCGCCACGTTCGACATTGACCCCTTCGTGAAGCACCGCCTCCTGAATGGGCTCGACGACATCGGCCTCACCCTGCAGCACGAGCGGGACATCGCCGCATTCGAGGCAAAACGACGTACCACGAAGCCTACCGTGACCGCCGCGCCAGCGTGATCGACGGATGACCGGGTCAGCCCCGGCCCGGCTGCGCGCGCTGCTGGCCAGGCCGGGGCTCGTGGTGTTGCCGGGCGCCTCGGACGCGCTCGGCGCCCGCCTGGTGCAGGCTGCCGGCTTCCCCGCGGTCTACGCCACCGGGGCGGGCATTGCCAACACGCTTTTGGGGCTGCCGGACCTGGGCCTGGCCACGATGTCCGAGGTGCTGGACCAGGTGCGCCGCATGGTCGACGCGGTCGAGATCCCGCTGGTGGCAGACGTCGACACCGGCTACGGGAATCCGCTCAACGTGCGTCGGACCGTGCGCGCGTTCGAGTGCGCGGGCGTCGCGGGCCTCCAGATGGAAGACCAGGTGAGCCCGAAGCGGTGTGGCCACTTCTCGGGCAAGGACGTCATCCCGATGGACGAGATGGTGCTCAAGCTACGCGCCGCCGTGGACGCGCGCCGCGATCCGGCCCTGCTGCTGATTGCCCGCACGGATGCGCTGGCTGTGCAGGGCATCGACGAAGCGCTGCGCCGCGCGCGGCGCTATCTCGAAGCCGGCGCGGACGCGCTGTTCGTCGAGGCACCGACCAGCCGCGAGGAGATGGCGCGCATCGCGCGGGAGGTGCCGGCGCTGCACCTGGCGAACATGACCGAAGGCGGCAAAACGCCCATCTTGTCGGCGGCGGACCTCGAGGCGCTTGGGTTCAAAATCGCGCTGTACCCGAACACGTTGCTGCGCTCGGCGCTGCGGGCCGGCCAGGCGGCGCTCAAGCGTCTGTACGACGAACGGAGCAGCCTTGCCTTCGCCGACGACCTGCTGCTGCCCTGGCACGAGCGCCAGCGGCTCGTCGGTCTGCCGGAGTACGAAGCCCTCGAACAGCGCTTCGTTCGGGGCGAGTAGCCGGGTCCCGGGGCGGACGCGTTACCCGACCAGGCCGTAGCGGTGCTCGGGACGCCCGGCCGAGCCGTAGCGGAGGTTCAGCGTCGCCTGGCCGCGGCGCTGGAGGAACTCGAGATAGCGACGGGCCGTCGCCCGGCTGAGCCCGAGCCCGACGGCGACGTCGCGGGCGCTCACCGGGTGCGAGGTGGTCGCGAGGTGGCCAACAACGCGGTCCAGGGTGGGTCGGTTGAGGCCCTTCGGCAGCTCGTCGCTGGCGCTCCGTCCCACCAGGCCGAAGAGCTGGTCCACGTCCTCCTGGCGCAGGGTGCTGGCGACCTGGCGCTTGGCCCGAAAGCGGCGGTAGCTGTCGAGCGTGCGCTCGAAGCGCTCAAAGGAGAAGGGCTTGATAATGTAGTGGAGCACGCCCACCTGGATGGCCTCGTGGAGTGTCTCCACATCCTTGGCGGCCGTGACCATGATCACGTCAACCGGCAGCACCTGAGCCCGCAGCGTGCGCACCACCTCCAACCCGGACATGTCCGGCAGGTAGACGTCCATAAGCAGCAGGTCAGGCTGTATCTCGCGGATCAGCTCCAGGGCCGACTTTCCGGAATGGGCGACTCCCACGACGGCAAAGCCGGGGACCTTTTCGGTATAGCCGCGGTGGACCCTCGCCACCATGAAGTCGTCATCCACTACCAGGGTCCGGACGATGGGGAAATCGCTCACGTCTGCATCAGGAGGCGAGCGGCAAAAGCACCCGGCTATCGGGCGCTGGCTCGGCGGGCACCGCGGTCCCCAACGGCATGCACACGCTGAACTCGGCACCTCCGTCGTCGGCGTTCCGCGCCCGCACCTCACCCCCGACGCCTTCTACCACGCGCCGCACCAGAGCCAGCCCCAACCCGCGGTGCGGACCGCCGGGGACCGACTTCGTGCTGTAACCGTCCTCGAACAGGCGCGGGAGGGCATCGCGAGCGAGCCCCGCGCCGGAGTCCGCGACCCGCAGCGTCAGCATCTCGTCGGTGTCCTCGAGGTGGATCTGGACCCGCCGCTCCGGGCGGCCGGCGACGGCGTCGAAGGCGTTTTCCACAAGGTTGCCCAGCACCGTGGAGACTGCCGCCCCGGCATCGGCCAAAGGACCCACGTGCGTCTCGGCCGACACGGAAAAATGGATGCCCCGTTCGGCGGCGACGCTGGCTTTCCCGACCAGGAGCGCCAGGACCGATGAGTCGGCAACCCGCCGCGGGAGGTTCTCCACAAGCTCCTGCTGGTGCGCCGTGGCGTCGTGGATGTATGACTTCGCTTCGCCGTACAGGCCAAGCTCGACGAGGCCGGCGACGGTATGGAGCTTGTTGGCGAACTCGTGCGCCTGCGCCCGAAGTGCGTCCAAATACGAGCGCGTCCCGTTCAGCTCGCGCACCAGCGCCTGCATCTCGGTGTGGTCGCGGAACGTCGCGATTGCGCCCACCAGCATCCCGCGGGTCTCCACGGGCATCCGGCTGACCACGATCGCCCGCCCATTGGCCAGGACAGTCTGGTCGGACACGGAGCGGCGTGTCACCAGGACCTCCTGGAGCCCGAGCTGGGGCAGCACGCCCTCGACGGCGTGCCCGAGCCACTCCGGGTCGACGTTCAGGAGACGCGCGGCCTCGTCGTTGACGAGTGTCAGGGCGCCGTGCATGTCCACGGCGACCACGCCCTCGCGGATTCCGTGCAGGAGCGCCTCGCGTTGCTCCACCAGGGCCGCGATCTCCGCCGGCTCCAGGTTGAAGATCTGCCGTTTGATGTGCCGCGCCAGTCCGTACGAGCCCGCCGCGCCAAGCGCGAGCGAGAGCACCCCCACGCCGAGGATGAGCGCCCAGTTGCGACTGACCACCTCGGCGAGGACGTCCGCGAGAATACCCACCGAAACCGCGCCAATGACTTCGCCATCCCCATCCAGGATCGGAACCTTGGCCCGAATCGATTCGCCCAGGGTTCCCCGCTCGGTGGTCACGTAGGCGAGGCCGTCGAGCGCCAATTGGCCGTCGGTGGAGAGCACCTGGCCGATCCGCTCCGGATTCGGATGCGAGTACCGCACCTGGTCGCGATTGGCGACCACGACGAAAGCCACCCCGGTGGCCACGCGCACCGCCTCCGCCAGCGGTTGAATGGTCGCCGAGGGATCCGGGTCATCAAAGGCGTTACGGATCGACGGCATCTGCGCCACGGACTGGGCAACCCCCAGGACCCGCGCCCCGTACTGTTCCGATACCAGGGACGAGAGGATGAAGAGCACGGCCCCGCACAGCAGCGCAACGACGCCCAGCGTGAGCCCCACCTGGAACAGGAGGATCTTGGTGTGTAGCCCCAGCCTGGGACGCCCCATGACAACGCGGAGTGTAGGGGTTCGGAAATATCCATGAGCAGAATGCACAAAATGTGACTTATCGGCTTGAACCATCCCCGTGCGTCGACGGCGGGACGAGCGTGCTCTAGGCTGGTACGTGTACCGCCCGGGCCGCCGACGATTGGGGTCGCCTCGATCGGATGGGCCGCGCGGGCTAACGCGCGCAACCTGCACCTGGAAGGGGAGCACGTACACCATGGACGCCACACATGCCGATTCTTCGAGCGCACCGCCCACCGCGGGAACCGTTGCTCGACTCACCCGCCGCACCACGCTCGGCTTCCTCCTCGTGGGCGCCTCTGGGCTGATCGCCGCCTGCACCGGCGGTGGTAACAGCCAGCCGGCGGCCACGTCCGCGCCCGCCAAGCCAACGGAAGCCCCGGCGGCCAAGCCCGCCGCGACGACCGCACCCGCTGGGGCGGCGCAGCCGGCCGCGAGCGCCGCGCCCGCCGCGCAATCGAGTGCTGCCGCGGGCGGCAACCCGTCGTACTATCCGGCCAACTACAACGAGATCGTCGACGCCTCGAAGAAGGAGCAGAAACTCGTCGTCTACTCCATCATGTCGAAGGCCAACTGGGCGCCGGTGGTCGAGGAGTTCAAGAAGAAGTACTCCTGGATCGAGATCGACGCTCCTGACATGGACTCGGCCACGCTCTTCGACCGCTACTACACGGAGAGCGCCGGCAATACTCGTACGGCGGACATGGTCATGACCTCCACACCGGACTCCTGGCAAGAGTTCCAGAAGCGCGGCGAGGTGCAGGTCTACAAGTCGGCCGAGGACGACAAGGTGCCCGGCTGGTCGAAGCTCGGGAACGGCATCTACACCGTGTCGTCAGATCCGATGGTGATCATTTACAACAAGAAGCTGCTGCAGAACCCGCCGAAGAAGATGGCGGATCTCGCAGACATGGCCACCAGGAACGCGGGCATGTTTACCCCGGGCAAGATCACGACCTACGAAGAGAACAACGGTACGGGCTTCGCGGGCAACTGGTTCTGGGCGAAGAAGCAGGGCCAGGCGAAGGCCTTCGAGATCCTGAGCGCCATCGGCAAGACCAAGCCCAAGCTCGAGTCTTCCGCGGGCCGCATGGTGGATGCCACGATTGCCGGCGAAACGCTGGTTGGCTACTTCGTTTCGGCCATCTCGGTGCTGCCCAAGTTCCCGGCGGCCAATGAAATCCTGGGCTGGAACATGATTGAGGATGGCACGCCGCTGATCGTGCGGGGGCAGGCGATTACCAAGCGCGCCCAGTCGCCCAACTCGGCCAAGCTGCTGCTGGACTTCATCCTGTCCTCAACCGGGCAGCTTGCGTGGTCGAAGGGCGGCCTCACGGCCTATCGCGACGACGTCAAGGACCAGGCCGAGATCCACCTCGCCAAATTCACGGGACAGATCGGCCAGGACAACCTGCTGCCGTTCTCATTTGACCCAGACATCGCCGACAAGGCCAAGACCGACGACTTCCGGGCGAAGCTGGCCTCGGCGCTAGGGCGCTAGAGCAGGATCCACCCCTGGCCACGCTGAACCCCGCGCTTGGCAGCGCGGATCGATCGGCTCCGACCACTGGACGGGCGATCTCGTGGGACCGCCCCGTCCAGTGGCTCATCACGGCCCTCGCGGCGCTGCTGGTCATCGCGCCATTGGCGCCGATCCTGTACCAGAGCGTGCTGGACCGGCCGCTGTACGACGCCGACCGCCAACCCACGCTGGGGAATTTTACCCGTGTCCTCTCCAGCGCCGAGTTCTGGTCGACGCTTGGCACAACGCTGGTATTTGGGCTGATCACGACCGTGCTGGCGGTTGTGATCGGCACCGTCTTCGCGGTCCTGCTGACGCGCACGGACATTCCCACACGGGGCGTCCTGAACAGTTTCGTGCTCGTCCCGTTCTACGTTTCCCCGCTCGTCCTGGCGTTCGCATGGGCCATAGTCTACGGACCGTCCGGGTTCGTCACCCTGTTCGTGCGCGCAAACCTGGGGCTGCCGACGTGGAACCTGTATTCCATCGGCGGCATGGCGCTCGTGTCGTCGGTCTACTACGTCCCGTACACCTACCTGTATTCAACGGGCTCGCTGGCGCTGACCGACCCGCAGCTCGAGGACGCCGGTCGCATCGCCGGCGCTGGTCCGGTCCGCACGCTGCTTTCGGTCACGCTGCCGCTGCTGCGGCCGGCGCTGGCGTACGGAACGCTGCTGACGGTCGTCTCCGCCATCGAGCTGCTCTCCATCCCGCTGGTGCTGGGCAGCCCGGTCGGCATCCAGGTGCTGGCGACGTACCTCTATAAGCTCGGGCTCACGGGCGCCACCACCGACTTCGGGGGCGTCGCGGCCGTGGCGGTGCTGATGCTGATCGCCATCACCGGGCTGGTCTGGGCTCAGACCCGCGTCACCGGGCAGGAGCGGCGCTTCGTCACCGTCGGTGGCAAAGGGACGCGCGGGCGTGTGCTCCGTCTGGGCAACCTGGGCTGGCCGTTCGCGGCGGTGCTGTGGCTGTACGTGGTATTCGGCATCGCCATCCCACTGGTGGGCATCCTCGCCCAGTCTGCCACCGCGTTTCTGAGCCCGCTGATCAACCCATTCACGGTCCTCACCAGTGCCAACTACGACGTCATCCTCGGCCCGAACGGATACACCAGCAGCATCGTCAACTCGCTCATCGTCTCGGTCGTCGGAGGCGCCGTTGGGATCGTCTTCATCGCGCTGTGTGCCCTGATCGTGTATCGCTCAGATTTCCCCGGTCGAAAGGTCGTGCAGTACCTGGCGCTCTACCCCCGCGCGGTCCCCGGGCTGATCGTCGGCGTCGGCTTCCTGTGGGCGTTCCTGCTGATCCCGGGCCTGGGCGGCATCCGCAACACGGTTTTCGCGCTGATGATCGCCTTCGTCATGCGCTTCATCCCGATCGGGTTCGGGGCAGTCGGTCCGAGCATCCTGCGTATCTCGAATGAGCTGGATCGTGCCGCGCGCGTGGCGGGCGCGGGGTGGCTGAGCACCATGTGGACGATCCTCCTGCCGCTCCTCCGCCCCGCGCTGCTTTCGGGCTTCGTCCTGCTGTTCATCAGCATGCTGAAGGAGTATTCAAGTGCCCTGTTCCTGTTCGCCCGCGGATCGGAAGTGATCGGAACCACGATGATCGAGCTGTGGCGCCAGGGCAACTCTGGGCCCGTGGCAGCCCTCTCTGCGATCCAGTTAGCCATGACGTTCATCGTCCTCATCGTTGGCCAGCGGCTCGTCGGGGCTCGGCTGCATGGCTGAGAGCGGCACGGCACCTCCAGGGCGAGAGGACCTCGTGGTCCACGACCTGGTCAAGGAGTTCGCGGGCGGTGTGCTGGCCGTCAACCACGTCTCGCTGACCATCCAGGAAGGGCAATTCACCACCCTCCTGGGTCCTTCGGGCTGCGGGAAGACGACGACGCTCAACTGCATCGCCGGGCTGGAGCAGCCTGATGGCGGACGGATCACCGTCGGGGGGGCGGTTCTGACTGACGTGGCAAAGGGCGTGATCCTCCCCCCAGAGCGCCGTAACCTGGGCATGGTGTTCCAGAGCTACGCGCTCTGGCCGCACATGACGGTGTTCGACAACCTGGCGTTCGGCCTGAAGCTGCACAGGGTGCCCGGGGCGGAGATCCGTACACGCATCGGCGAAGCGCTCGACCTGGTGGGGCTGGCCAACCTGGAGAAGCGGTATCCCTTCCAGTTGTCGGGCGGCCAGCAGCAGCGGGTGGCGCTGGCGCGCGCGGTGGTCGCCCAACCCCGCGTGCTGCTGCTGGACGAGCCGCTCTCGAACCTGGACGCGAAGGTCCGCGAGCAGGCCCGATTCTGGCTGCGCGAGTTTCAGCAGCGGCTGGGCATTACCACCGTCTACGTCACCCATGACCAGGGGGAAGCGCTGGCGATCTCTGACATGGTGGCCGTGATGTCACAGGGGCACCTGCTCCAGTTCGCGCCGCCGAAGGACGTATACGAGCGGCCAGCCACACGCTTCGTGGCGGACTTCATCGGCCAGACGTCCTTCCTGGAGGGCACCATCGAGCGCGCCTCGGCTGATACGGTCGACGTTCGCCTGGCGCGCTCGGGCCGCGTCCTCACGGCCTCCGCGTTTGCCGCGTCCACGAAGCCCGTGGTTGGCAAGGCCGCGACGCTGGCGGTTCGATCGGAGAAAATCCGCGTGGGCGCCACTGCCGAGAGCGAAGCGAATGTGCTGCCGGCTCGGATCAAGTCGTTCGTGTACGTGGGCTCAGCCTATGAATACATTTTCGAGACCAGCGAAGGCGACCTGCGGGCCAGCTCGCCGGTACAGGTGGATGGCGTTGAGACGCGCCTCGGCCTCCCGCCCGAAGCGCTGGTCCTGCTCGCGGACGAGCCCGCGGGACGGTGAGGGGCGAGTTGTCAGACGAGTTCCAAGTTCCAAGTTCCAAGTTCCAAGGAGACGGACTGTCATCCTTGAGCGCAGCGAAGGATCCGTCTCCCATGCTCGCGCACGGATCCTTCGGCCGCAGACTCGGAATGACACCCGATAACTCTGAACTTCAAACCTGAAACTCCAAACTCTGAACTTGAAACTTGGAACTTGAAACTCGTCCTATCCAGGCGGCGCCCCTCGCAAGCGCGAGAGGTCGAACCAGCCGCCGGTCTGGGGGCGGGTGTCGAAGGACGCGAGCCGTACGCCTCGATCCGCGGCCAGATCCTCGCAGCCGGGCGCCTCGGGCACGAACGTGGTGGGCGTTCGGCCCTGGAGAATGAACGCCAGCGAGGTGGTCCCCCAGTGGTTCATCGGGCTGCCGTCGATGGACGGAAGCGTGCTGATGGCGATGCACTGGCCGGCCCGCTGGGCGAGGGTCTGGCGCAGGGCATCGACCTGCGATGTCCACGACCGGGCCTGGAGGGTGAGCACCACGGCGATCGCCAGCCCCGCCGCGACAACCGCCGGCCCCCGCGCATCGGCGACTGCCCTGATCTGAGCGTCCGGCTGTCGTTCGCCCGCGAGCCACTCGGCGCTCGCCACCCCCAGGCCCGCGAGCGCAATGGGCCACACCCAGAAGCGGAAGTCCAGCATGTGCGCCCAGGTGTAGGCATTCCGCGCCCACGGCACCAGGGCCGCACCCGCCCCCAGCGCAAGGGCTGCCGGAAGCCAGCGCGTGCCCGTCGCCACTGGACCGTGCGAGGGGAGCCAGCGCTGCACCAGCGTCGCCAGGCCAGCCAGGGCCGAGAGCGCGATCGCGATCTGCGGCCAACCGCGGACGGCGACGGTGTAGCTATCGATGAGTCGCTGAGGCGTCAGGCTTTCGGATTCGTAGCCAGAGAGCGGCGCCAACGCCTTCGCCACGGCCGCGACGAGCAACGCGGCCCCGCCCAGGGCAAGCCAGCGGCGCTCTTCCGGGCCGCGCGGCGCGCCGCGCCGCCTTGTGATCCTGAGCGGAGCGAAGGACCCGTCTGGTTGCATCTCGCCAGGCTTCTCGTGGCGAGCCGCTGTCCCGGTGGCGCGCCACGCTCGCAGGAGCGCGATCACGCCCACCAGTCCTTCAAGCACGACAAACAGCGGATGGGTAAACCACAGGGCTGCTGCCACGCCCGCCAGCACTCCGCCCTGGACTCGAGTTACCCCAAGCAGCACGCCCAGCAGCAGCGGCCAGGTGAACGCGGCCAGCACCGGTCCTTCTGAGGTGTAGAAAAACTGGCCCGCGAGCACACCCAGCCCGGCAGTCAGCACCGGCCAAACGAAGAGGTCTGGGCGGCGCCTTCGACACACCCACCAGGCCAATGCAAGGGCCAGTGTCGGGAGCAGGGTGTACGGAACCGCGAACACCCGCCGCAGCACGTCGAGGTCCGACGTGAGCGTGCTCGCCAGAAGAACCGGCGCCTGGAGCACCACGTTCACCCGCCGATCCAGGGGCGTGAACGGCGTCTGGAGATCGAGTGCCTTGAAGAGGTAGTACGAGCCGTCGTACGCGAGCGGCGCACCCAGCCAGGCGGTGACGAGCGCGGCCGCCGTGCTGGCGGCAAAGAACAGCGGGGCGGCCGCCCGAGCGATCACCCCGGCTCTACGCCGTTGCGCCGACCCACTCCTTCACGTCGCCCTCCATGATGACGTCAAGGATCTCCTGGCAATCCCTGATGGAGCGCTCGACGAGTGCTGGATCGTCTTCCAGGTGTTTGATGCCCTGGTTCGTAGCCGAGTAGAGCGTGGCAATCACGTCGCGCAGGTACGAATCCAGCGCGTCGGTATGGGGAACTCGTTCCATGGCAGAGCCTCTCATTCCTACAGGAACTTGCGGCCCTTGAGCGGGTCGGGAATCTGGAGGCCCATCTGGGTCAGGAGTGGATTGACTTCGGCGATGTACTGCTGGCGCGCTTCTTCGTTCGTGCGCCGCTTCAAGCCCCATTCCATGTAGCGAGCCGAGCGGTACGACTCGCTGCGGCCGAACATGTCGAGCGCCATGACGTACCAGGAGTCCACGGCCTCCTGCACGCGCTGCTTGGCTTCGTCGCCCTGCGCGAGCAGCTCCCACGAGCGCGTCGTGCCGTAGTCAATGTGCCCGGCCTCTTCCTCCATCACCTTCGACGGGTGGCCGATGAGCTCGGCCAGAGGTTGGAAGGTGCAGTTCTGGAACTCTTCGAGCTGGTACTTGCCAACGCGGTCGATCAGCATGCCGAAGACCGAGAAGTTCTCCCAGGTGTTGATCTGGCCACGGAACGCCTCAAGGTAGCGATCCTGGTTGGGGCGGCTGAGGATGTACGACGTGTCCACGCCCACCCCGCCGGCGATCGTGGAGAACTTGCGGAAATGGTCGATCTCCTCGGCGGCGGTCCGGGCCACGATGAGCTGGTCCACCTTCCGGGGCGCGCCGGGCAGCATGTCGTCCACGTACAGGTGGGGGCCGCCAATCTCGCAATCGGCCTGGATTGCCAGCACGCGCCGGACCAGGTCCTGATACTCGGGGTCCTGCTTCTCGAAATTCTCGAGCGTCACCGTCTCCGTGAAAACCGCCATCGAGACCTCTCCTCTTGCCTGTGCCCGGGAATGTGATGAGCCCGAACACTCTACAACAACGGAACGACCGTCAGTATTCTGTCGTACATCCGACATGGGGTAGCTGGAAACGGCGCACCTCGTGTCTCCGTGAGGACGTTCACGGGCTGGTGAGGCGACGCCAGTCACGCTATAGCGTACGCGCTCGTCGGGCCCGGACGCGGAATCCCACCCCGCACCTGGAGTAGCATCCGGGGCATGAAGCGACTGCTCTTGCTCTTCGTAGCCGCCGGTGGGGCGGCCGTCTGGTGGCGCCGGCGAGGTCCGAGCAGCCAGACCGACGGGTCCATGGACGCATTCGGCGCCAGCGGCGTCACCCTTCCTGATGCTCCCCCGAAGCTCGGCGGCGAGGTTGCGCAGGAGCTATTGGACATCCTGGCGTGTCCCGATGACAAGGAGCCGGTGAAGCGCGAAGGCAATTACCTGGTGTGCGCCCGGTGTCACCGCCACTATCCCATCCGGGATGGGATCCCCGTCATGCTGATCGACGAGGCGCTGACCGCGGAGCAGGCCGCCGCGCAACCTGCCTGAGCGATCCGTCAGCGCCCGACGCGCCGCGTGCGACGGGGCAGGATTGGGCCGGTCGAGCGCGTCGGGGTGCGGCTCACGGGACCGGCGCGTCCGGCATGCACCACACCAGGTGAGGCTGCACGCCATCCCAGTAGAAGACTGCTGCCTGCTGAAAGCGGGCGCCCACCGCCGCTGCGTCGAGCCGGGACAGACCGGCGATGGCCAGTGACGGCTCGAGGTGGGACCGATCCGGGCTGAACCCCGCCGCGGGGTGCGCGGTCCAGCCGTGCTCCTCCACGTACGCAACCAGCCGCCGGTGCGCCGCCTGGTTGACCGCCTCGTTCGGCTGCTCCGTGCCCGGGTTATAGGCCGTTACCACGGTGTAGGTCTGGTGGCGAACCAGGTCAGCCTTCCCAGAAATGAAACCTTTCATGGAGAACAGCATGTCACCCGCGGGGTGGTGGATCTGGTACAGGGCTTCGGCGTAGGCCTGAGCGAGCCCCGGCGGAACGGGTGCTGGCTCCGTCATCGGTCGGGCGCCGCGCCCCCGGCGCACGTCACCAACGTCCCCAGCCGCTCACCGAAAGAGCATCGCGGCGAACGTGACGCTTGAGCTGAGGTCGGGAGCCACCCACTGCGTGTACTTCAGCAGCTCGCCGCCAGCAGCCTCGCCCAGGAGCTCGGTCAGCAGGTACATGGGCGTGAAGCCGCAGATCCGTCGCGCGTCGCCGTCCTGCAGGACCTGCTGGAAGTAGCCCACTGCATCGCCCGCGGCAACCAGCTCCAGCATGGCGCGGTCATCGCGGTTTACCCAGGCCATGCGCTCGATGTCGGTCAGCCAGGCATCGCCAAACTGGCGCCCCACGTGGGCGAGATCCACCGCGGCAATGACCGTGATGCGCCGCCCGTCCCCCCGGATAGCGGTCCGCAGAGCCGCGACAAAGTCGGCGACCTGGGCCACGTCGCGGGGGGTGTGCGGTGGCAGGACCAGGCTGTGGAGCGAACCGCACAGGATCGGCACCATCGGCGCGGCTCCTTCGCCGGCCACGCCCAGCGAGCGCAGGTACACCGCCTGGAACTCAATGGAGTGCTCACCGGCGTGGGCGAGCTCGCCCCGGTACAGGTCGCTGCCCCAAAGTCGCTGAAGACGGTCTACAAACTCCAGGTCATTGGGGATGGTGCCCAGTGGAGTGTCGTACGGCTTTCGGGTGGCGGCGAAGTGGCCGACCACCGGCAGGTGGCTCGTACCCAGGACGAGGTACAGGTCCGCGGGCTGAGACTCGGCGAGCTCCCTGTACGCCCACGAATACGTCTGCGCGCCGCGATGCAGATCGACGTGCGGAGCGATTACGCCACGAGGCGGCGGACGGTCGCCACGTGCGCCGGGCAGCGAGCCGGGGCCCTCCGGTGCCAGGTAACCGGCGGCGAGGAACGCCGGGAGCTCGCTGGCTCCGTCCGGGTAGGCGCCGCCGGCGTGGACAGCCACCCGCACCGGCCGCTGCTGGTAGACCTGCGCGCGCTGGGTCTGACGTGCCCGTGCACGCGGGCCTTCCAGGTATCCGGCGCGGTCCAACTGCTCCAGGAAGGCGCGAACCTCGGCTGGGGCCGGTCCGCCGTCACCGCCCACCCGGCGCGCAATCTCGTCCACGGTGCGCGACCCGTCGAGCAGCGACAGCAGCGCCACCGCGGCGTCCGAGAGCGCCACCGGCGGCAGGTCACGGTCCGCCGAATCGCGCAGCCAGATACGGCGTTCGCTGCCGCTCCCGACCGGGATCGCCTCCACCGGCCGCAACCGCGGCGGGTCCTCAAGTGGCAGCGTGGCGTCCTCAGGCATGGAGCAGGGTTCTCAGTTGTCCGTTGGACTGTATCCGGACACGCGCGGCGCCGGCAGGGGGACATGGGCCAGGCGAGTCCCCTCCCTGGGCTCACAATGGCTTCGTACGTACGTGCCGGCTCCCCGATGGCAAGCCACCCGGTCGCCAGCGTGCTGCGCAATGAACAGAGTGAGAACAGAGTGAGAACAGAGTGAAAGGTAAAGCCTACGTGATGACCAAGAAGCGCTTTCTGCTGTGGGTCTGGCGCGAAGTGCCGTTTCCCGACGGCGTTCGCCACCTGTTCCTGCGGATTCTGAACCCCTCCTTCATGATCGGCGCGATGGCGCTCATCCAGGACGAGCAGGGGCGGATCCTGGTGCTGGAGCACACCTATCGGAAGCAGCGCCCGTGGGGCTTACCTGGCGGGTGGTTGAAGACGGCCGAGAGCCCGGAGCAGGGGCTCGCCCGAGAGGTGTACGAGGAGACCGGCTATACGGTGCGCGTCGACGCGCTGTTGGCCGCGGAATTCCTGCAGCGGTCCGTGCTGGACCTGATGTATCAGTGCACGGTGCTCTCCGGAACGTTCCATGCCACCGACGAGACGGCGCAGGAGCGCTGGGTGGCCCCCGCTGACCTGCCGGAGCTGCTGCCCAATCAGGCGGCCATGCTCTACAGGGTCGGTGTCCACCGCCGAGGCCGGACGGGCCCCACTACGCCGGCGTAGGCACTTCGCCCAGCACGCTACGGAGGCCGGCGCAGCAAGCCCTTCCGATTGGTGGAAGGGGGCTCATGCGGACGTCGGTGGCCAGCGGCGTGCGAGGTGCGCAGCGGGCTCCGCCTCCTGGACGGATGGCCTGAATCTTCGGCCGCCCCGGCCGTACAATTGGCCCAGGGCCCGTGTGGGGCAATGCAGCCCCACGAGTAGACTCGCGGCGCCCCGCCGGGCGCACCTTCCACAGGCAGACCTCCACACCGTCCGTCCACCAGGGAGCCCCGGCACCTTGTCTGGAAAGGAGGGAAGGCCTCGTGGACAACACACTGATTCTTGCTTCTATTGTGGCCCTGGTTGCCGTCGCCGTTGGCGCCGGGCTGGGCTACATCGTCAACCAACGCACTACGGCCGAGCAGTTGCGGCTGGCTCGCGAGCGCGCCGACCAGTCGCGCTCGCATGCAGATGCCGAAGAGAAAGCGCTGCTCCTCGCCGCCAAAGAGGAGGCGATCCGCATCCGCTCGACCGCCGAGGACGAGGCGCGCGGAATGCGTGCTGAAATGCAGGCACTCGAGCGGCGCCTGCACCAGAAGGAGGAGAACCTCGATCGCAAGATCGAGGAGCTCGAGCGCCGCCAGGACCGCGTGCAGCGGCGCGACGAGGAGAGCGAAACCCGGCTCCGGGAGGCTCAGGAGCTCAAACGGGAGCAGGTTGTCACGTTGGAGCGGGTGGCAGCCCTGACGCGCGAGGCCGCGCGCCAGACACTCCTCCAGCAGGTGGAGGATGAGACGCGCCACGATCTCGCCCGCCGGATTCGGCACATCGAGACCGAGGCGCGGGCGACGGCCGAGCAGAACGCACGGAAGATCCTCTCGGTGGCCATTCAGCGGTACTCCGCGGAAACGGTGGGGGAGATCAGTACCACCGTTATCGCCATCCCGAACGAGGAGATGAAGGGCCGCATCATCGGCCGCGAGGGGCGCAACATCCGCGCGCTCGAAGCCGCCACGGGTGTGGACCTGATCATCGACGATACCCCGGACGCGGTGACGCTCTCGTGCTTCGATCCCGTCCGACGGGAGATCGCTCGCCTGGCCCTGACGCGGCTGGTACAGGATGGCCGCATTCACCCGGCGCGGATCGAGGAGATCGTCGCCAAGGCGAAGCAGGAGATCGAGCAGGAGATCAAAGAGGAGGGCGAGGCTGCCGCGTTCGAAGCGGGCGTCCTCGGCCTTCACCAGGAGATCGTCAAGGTGGTCGGGCGTCTGAAGTTCCGCACCTCGTACGGTCAGAACCAGCTCCGCCACGCCGTGGAATGCGCCCACGTGGGCGCCATGCTGGCCGCGGAAGTGGGTGCCGATGTCACCATCGTCCGACGGGCGGCGTTCTTGCACGACATCGGCAAGGTGCTCACCCACGAGGTCGAGGGGCCTCACCACGTGGCAGGGGCCGACTTCATCCGCCGCTTTGGTGAGAGCAAGGCGGTTTGCCAGGCCGTCGCCGGGCACCACGATCACGACCCAGAGCAGCAGGCCGTGGAAGACGTGCTGGTGCAGGCAGCCGATGCGGCGTCCGGGGCAAGGCCGGGGGCACGGCATGAGAGCCTGGAAAACTACGTCAAGCGGCTGGAGGCGCTCGAAGAGGTCGCCAACTCGTTCGACGGCGTGGAGCGCTCATTTGCCATCCAGGCCGGCCGCGAAGTTCGCATCCTCGTCAAGCCCGACGAGGTGGATGATCTCCAGGCCATGCGCCTGGCGCGCGACATCGTGAAGAAGATCGAGGAGACGCTCCAGTACCCCGGCCAGGTCAAGGTGACGGTGGTCCGCGAGACGCGCGCCGTGGACTTCGCGCGATGAGGCCAGGTCCGACGTTTGCGCCTCTGGTGCTGAGCGGCCATGCTTGACCTGCACCTGCACAGCACGGTGTCCGACGGGCGGCTGCCGCCCATGGAAGTCGTCCGGCTGGCGCACCGCCACGGCGTCACAGTGATGGCGCTGACGGACCATGACGCCACCGGCGGCGTCGCCGAGGCCCAGGAGGAGGGGCGGCGCCTGGGTGTGCGCGTCATCCCCGGCATCGAGCTGAGCGCGGATCTGCCCGGCGCCTCGATCCACCTGCTGGGCCTGTTCCTCGACCACGAACAGCCGCGGTTCCAGGACACGGTGCGCCAGTTCCGTGAGGCGCGGGTCGCACGCGCCCGGCAGATGGTGGATCGGCTCGCCGAGCTTGGGGTGCCGATCGAGCCTGGGCGCGTGTTCGAGCTTGCCGGCGAAGGCAGCGTCGGCCGCCCCCACGTCGCGCAGGCGCTGCTCGAAGCCGGGCACGTCCAATCTCTCCAGGAGGCATTCGTCCACTTCATCGGCCACGATGGCCCGGCGTACTTCGAAGGGTTCCGCCTGGACCCGGTGGACGCAGTGGCGCTCATCCACTCCGTCGGCGGGTTCGCCTCGTGGGCGCACCCATTTGAGCTGGATGGCAAGGACTGGCAGACGTACCTGCCCGACATGCTGACTGCCGGCATCGACGGAGTGGAGGCGCTCTACAGCAAGGAGTACCACCCGGACCCGGTGGCGATGCTCCGCTCGGCGTGCGACGCGCACCACCTGATACCAACGGTCGGCAGCGACTTCCACGGCTTCGCCGGCATGGAGCGTCTGCCAGGCTCGGTGGCCGCGCCGCCCGACTTGCTGGCGCGCCTGGAGGCGCGGGTCGCAGCCATCCGCGGCGAAAGGAACCTCGTACCCTGACTTCGGTTCTGACCCTTCCACCCGCCGCCGCGCCGGCACCCCCGCCTGACCAACGGATCGGGCAGCAGTCCACGCCCATGATCGAGGTCCGGGACCTCGTCAAGCGCTATCGCAAGGCCGAGGTGAATGCCGTTGACAGCATCTCGTTCGCGGTGTCGCCCGGCGAGTTCTTCGTCCTGCTCGGCCCAAACGGCGCCGGGAAGACGACCACGATCTCCATCCTCACCACCACGCTCTCGCCAAGCTCTGGGGCGGTGCGTATCGCCGGGCACGACATCGTGCAGGACTCCAGCGCGGTGCGGCGGAACGTGGGGATCATCTTCCAGAAGCCGAGCCTGGACCAGAACCTGACGGCGGAAGAGAACGTCCGCTTCCACGCGCTGCTGTATGGGCTGTACCCCTGGCGGCCAAGCTACCGCCTTATGCCGCGCGACTACCGCGAGCGGGTCAACGAGCTTGCCGAGGTGCTGGGCATCCAGAAAGAGATGTTCAAGCCCATCAAGACGTTCTCCGGCGGCATGAAGCGCAAGCTGGAGATCGTCAGGAGCTTGATCCACCGGCCGCGGGTGCTGTTCCTCGACGAGCCAACCACAGGGCTGGACCCGGAGGCGCGCCGGGGCCTGTGGGAGTACCTCGGCGAGATGCGGAAGCGTTCCGGCACCACGACGTTCCTCACCACCCACTACCTGGAGGAGGCGGAAGACGCCGACACGGTGTGCGTGCTGAACAAGGGGCGCATCGTCTCGTATGGCACCCCGGCGGCGGTGAAATCGGACCTGGTGGAGGATTACCTGGTTTTCGATGCGGAGGATCGCGCAGCCCTCGCCCTGGAGCTTCAGCAGCTCGCCATTTCGTCAGTCCCTTTCGAGGGCGGGCAGACCAAGGTGCCGCTCCACCCTGGGCGGACCGCACACCAAATCCTGCGCTCCATCCACACCCCACTGACGGTGATCCAGACGCACACGCCCACCCTTGAAGACGCGTACCTGGAGATCCTGGGGCGTGAGGCTGGAGCTACCGAATGACCTCGGACATCGGGGCCATCCTGGCCATCGCCAACCGCGATTTTGTGAAGCTGCTGCGCGATCCGATGCGGATCGTGACGTCGTTCGTCTTCCCGATCTTCTTCGTGGGACTGCTCGGCGGCAGCTTGCAGGCCAACCTGGGCGATAGCGTGGGCTATAACTTCCTGACCTTCACGTTCACGGGCATCATTGCCCAGACGTTGTTTCAGTCCTCTGCCCAGGGCCTGATCTCGCTGGTTGACGACCGCGAGTCGGACTTCAGCCAGGAGATGTTCGTCTCGCCGGTCTCGCGCTACAGCATCATCTTCGGCAAGATCCTGGGCGAGACGCTGGTGGCGCTCGTGCAAGGTCTGGCTATCGTGCTGTTCGGGCTCGTCATCGGCGTCCCGATCACCCTGCCAATCCTCGTCGCGCTCATCCCCGCGAGCCTGGCAGCGTGTCTGCTGGGAGGCGCCTTCGGGGTGCTGATCCTCGCGAACCTGGGCTCGCGCCGAGCTGCCGAGCAGGTGTTCACATTCATCTTCTTCCCCCAGTTCTTCCTGGCCGGCGTGTTCAGCCCCATCCAGGTGCTGCCGTGGTACCTGGAGATCCCATCGCGCCTGTCACCGCTGCGCTACGCCGTGGACCTCATGCGCAATGTCTTCTACGCCGGCAGCCCCGAGTACCCGAAGGTGGTCCTGGCAAGCCCCGCGTTCAACCTCGCCATCATGGCGGCCCTGTTCACGGGGTTCATGGTGGTGGGCACGTTCCTCTTTGTTCGAGGCGAGCGCAACCGGTAGCGCGCGCATCCACGCTCGATGGGGGTGCTCCAACTGGGGTGCGTCCGGCGTGCTCGGTACGGGTCAGCGTAGGGGTACGCTGCGGATTTCCTGGCACGGGTCTTGCAGGCAGAATGCCTGTTTTTTAGCCACCCTGCACAGACCGAAGGTCGCACCGATGCCGGAGCAACACAGCCAGGCGCCAGGGATCGCCGGGGTGGCACCGAGCCAGCCCAGCGCTCCACCGTTTTCCCGCCGCGAGTTCATCCGCTTGTCTGGTGGCGTCTCCGGTGCGCTGGGCACCGTTGCGGCACTTGGCGCCGGCGTGGCGGCACCCGTGGCGCAGGCGGCCACGCTCCGCATCCAGGATGCTCGGGCGATTCCCACCATCTGCCCTTACTGCGCCGTTGGCTGCGGCCAGGTGGCGCACGTGGTGGATGGCCGCGTGGTCAACATCGAGGGCAACCCCGATTCGCCCATCAACCAGGGCAACCTGTGTCCCAAGGGCGCCGCCAGCTACCAGTTGATGGTCAACGCGAACCGTTGGACCACGGTGAAGTACCGCGCCCCCGGCTCCGACCGCTGGGAGGACCGTCCCCTGGACTGGGCCATGGAGCGCGTCGCCCAGCTTGTGAAGCAGACCCGCGATGAAACGTTCGTCGAAAAGGGGCCAGACGGCAAGACCGTCATGAACACTACGGCCATCTTCTCGCTGGGCGGGGCCACCATCGAGAACGAGTGGAACTACACGCACGCAAAACTGATGCGGGGGCTGGGGATCGTCGCGATCGAGAACCAGGCCCGCATATGACACTCCTCCTCCGTCCCCGGTCTGGGGGTGAGTTTCGGCCGCGGGGCGGCCACGACGTTCCAGCAGGACATTGCCAACTCGGACGCCATCCTGATCATGGGGTCCGACATGGCCGAGTGTCACCCGGTCGCCTTCCGCTGGGTCGCCAAAGCCAAGGAGCGGGGCGGCAAGCTGATCCACGTCGATCCTCGATTCACTCGCACGTCGGCGCTGGCCAACCTGTACGCGCCGATCCGAGCCGGTTCCGACATCGTCTTCCTGGGCGGTCTTATCTCCTGGGTGATCCAGAACGTGCTGGAGAACCCGAGCTTTCCCAACTACGACTTCTACCGCCAGTTCGTCACCACGTACACCAACGCCCCAACCATTGTCGGCGATCAGTTCCGGGACACGGAGGACCTGGAAGGGCTGTTCTCCGGCTACGACCCGCAGAAGCGCAGCTACGACAACGCCACCTGGCAGTACGACCGCACCGTTATACGCGGGACTGACCCTCGTGCCGCCGATAGCGAGCGGAGCGGCCAGCAGGGCGGCCCGCAGCAGTACGGATTCGACGCCGGCATGGCGGCCGATACGTCCAAGGGCTTCGATCCGCTCGTGCGGGCGCTGGTGCCGCCCCGCGAGACGCGCGACGAGTCGCTCCAGAACCCGCGCTGCGTGTTCCAGATCCTCAAGCGCCACTATGCCCGCTACACGCCGGAGGTGGTCGAGAAGGCCACTGGCTGCCCGCGCGACGTGTTCCTCCAGGTCGCGCGCACCTTCGCCGAGAACTCCGGCCCCGAGCGGACGGGGTCCATGGCGTACGCGGTGGCCTGGACGCAGCACACCACGGGCGTCCAGATGATCCGCGCCGCCGGCATCCTCCAGCAGCTCCTCGGGAACATCGGCCGTCCTGGCGGCGGCATCCTGGCGCTGCGCGGCCACGCCACCATCCAGGGCAGCACCGACAACCCGACGCTCTATCACTCCATCACCGGCTACATGTCTCAGCCGACGGTCTTGAAACGGCACGAGACGCTCAAGGAGTACCTCGCCACCGAAGTCCAGCCCACGGCCTACTGGGCCAACCAGCCCAAGTTCATGGTCAGCTACCTCAAGGCGATGTACGGCGACACTGCCACGCGCGAGAACGACTTCGGGTACGCCTGGCACCCTCGGATCGTGGGCGACCACTCGCACATCCCGATGATGGTGGCGATGGCCGACGGTAAGGTGCAGGGCATGTTCGCCATCGGCCAAAACCCGGCGGTCGGCGGGCAGAACGCCGGGTTGCAACGCCGCGCGCTCGCCCGGCTCAATTGGCTGGTGGTGCGCGATTACTTCGAGCACGAGACGGCCAGCTTCTGGAAGGACTCGCCCGAGGTGCGGAGCGGCCAGCTCAAGACAGCCGATATCCAGACCGAAGTCTTCTTCCTTCCCGCGGCCCACCCCGCCGAGGGCGAGGGCACGTTCACCAATACCCAGCGTCTCATCCAGTTCAAGGAGAAGGCAGCCGATCCGCCTGATGATGCCCGCACGGACCTGTGGTTTACCTACCAGCTTGGCAAGCGGCTCAAGGAGCTGTACGCGAATTCCACCGCTCCCCGTGATCAGGGCATTCGCAACCTGACCTGGGACTACGAGCCCACCGCGGAGGAGGTCGCGCCCTGGCGGATCAAGGACGATCCCTCGTCAGTCAAGATCCTCAAGGAGATCAATGGCTACCGGGTGGCCGACCGCGTGCCCCTGGCCGGCTTTGGCGAGGCCAAAGACGATGGCTCCACCGTGTGCGGCAACTGGATCTACTCGGGCGTCTACCCCCAGGAGGGAAGGAACCTCGCCGCCAACCGCAACCCGGACGGCTACGTGAGCCTCGGCTGGGGCTTCGCGTGGCCCGCCAATCGACGCATCATGTACAACCGCGCCTCGGCGCGCCCGGACGGGCAGCCCTGGAGCGACCGGAAGCGCTATGTCTGGTGGGACGGCCAGCGGTGGACCGGCTACGACGTGCCGGATTTCGCCGTCACCAAGGCGCCCACCACGCCGGCCAAGGATGATGGCATCGGCCTCGACTGGCAGTCGGGCACCGACCCGTTCATCATGAAGGCGGACGGCAGAGCGTGGATGTTTGCCCCCACCGGCCTTGTCGACGGGCCGTTGCCCACCCACTACGAGGCCGCCGAGTCGCCCGTTCACAACCTGCTGTACCCAAAGCAGGACTCCAGCCCGGCTTACAAGTACTTCGCCCGTGACGACAATCCGCTGGCCCCGATCGCCGACGCGCGCTTCCCGTACGTCCTGACCACGTATCGGCTCACGGAGCACTACCTCAGCGGCGTCATGAGCCGCTGGCTGCCCTGGCTTGCCGAGCTCCAGCCAGAGCTGTTCATCGAGATCAGCGTGGAGCTGGCGCGCGAGAAGGGCATCGCGAACCTCGACCGCGTCCGCGTGTCCAGCCCGCGCGCCAGTATCGAGGCCAAAGCGCTTGTTACCGGCCGCCTGCGTCCGTTTTCGATTGACGACGGGCAGGGCACCATGCGCACCGTGCACCAGGTTGGCCTGCCCTGGCACTGGGGGTACAAGGGCCTATCCACCGGCTCGGTGGTGAACGACCTCACCTCGCTGGTGATGGATCCGAACGTGTCCATGCACGAGGGCAAAGCCCTGGTCTGCAACCTTGAAAGGATCGGCTGATGAGCAGTCTGTTCCCGGGCCTCCCGCCGCTTGAGCCGCGGGCCGCGCAGCTCCAGCCCACGCCGCCGACGCTCCCCAACCAGCCGGCGCCGGTCACCAAGGAGCCCACGCCGGGCGCTGTTACGGGCACGGGGCCGTCGTCCCAGCCGCTGCCGCCGCAGCCGCAGGTTGGCACCGCGCCAGTCCCCGGCCAGCCCGTTCCGTTCACGGGCACCGGCACCCCTGCCTCGCCGGTCACCTTCAAGCGGGGTGAGCCGGTCGGGTTCTTTACCGATGCGACGCTGTGCATCGGCTGCAAGGCCTGTGAGGTGGCCTGCAAGGAGTGGAACCAGTTGCCCGCCGAGCTCGGCAAGGACGGCCAGACGCTGCCCATGTCCGGGCAGTCGTACGACAACACCCTCCACCTGAGTGGAACGACCTACCGCCACGTCGCCTTCGTGGAGAACTTCGATCTGAGCGATCCCAACCGCGTCGGCGGCCAGTGGAGCATGATGTCGGACGTTTGCAAGCACTGCGTCCAGGCGGGGTGCCTGGAAGTGTGCCCGACCGGCGCCATCATGCGGACCGAGTTCGACACGGTCTACATCCAGCAGGACATCTGCAACGGCTGCCGCTACTGCGTGACCGCGTGCCCGTTCGGGGTGATCGAGATGACGGAGCAGGGCGTCGCCGGCAAGTGCACCTTCTGCTACGACCGGCTCCAGTCAGGCCTCACGCCCGCGTGCGCCCAGGCGTGCCCGACCGCCAGCATCAGCTTCGGCCCCATTGACCAGATCCAGCAGCGGGCTGATGCCCGCCTCGCGAGCCTGCACCAGGAGGGCCGGACAAAAGCGCAGTTGTACGGCCGTGACCCTTCGATGCTGGGCGGTCTCAACGCCTTCTTCCTCATCGAAGACAGCCCCGAGAAGTACGGCCTCCCGGTTGCCCCGCAACTGCCCAGCCGCAACAACCTGCCGAGCGGGTTGCTGGGCCTCGCCGCGGCCGTCCTAACCGGGCTGGCGTCGATGCTGGCGTTCCGCAAACACCGGGTCGAGACGGTCGCCGCCGAGGGAGAAGAAGGAGGGGCCGCGCATGCCTCCTGACTTCAACCCCAGCTTCGTCCCGCCGCAGTGGGCGTGGTGGGTGGTGCTGTACTTCTTCCTGGGCGGCATCACCGGCGGCACGTACTTCGCCGCGGCCTGGCTGGACCTCTTTGGCGATCGCGGCGATCGAGGCATCGTCCGCATGGCGCACCTGCTGGCGTTCCCGCTGATCCTGCTCAGCGCCGGGTTGCTGATCGTGGATCTCGGCCGCCCCGAGCGCTTCTTGAACATGATCGTGCAAAGCGAGCGGTTCCCGCTGCCGATGTTCAAGCCCTATTCGCCCATGTCGGCCGGCTCGCTCATACTGGCGCTGTTCGGCGCCATCTCGTTCATCTCCTTCCTGGATGCAGTCTTCACACGCGGCCGCGAGCGCTGGCTCCACCGCGCTGGGAGCGTTGTGGGCAAGGTGATCTCGTTCGTCGGCGGAATCGCTGGGCTGGCCCTTGCCGGCTACACCGGCTGGCTGCTCAACGTCACCAACGAGCCCGTCTGGGGCACCAGCCCCTTCATCAGCGCGCTGTTCGTCTTCTCGGGCATCTCGACGGGCATAGCCGCCATCCTCATCGCCGCCGCCCGCTTGCCCGATTCCACGCGGGTCAAGCTCGAAGAGGCGGACAACTACCTCATGGGTTTCGAGCTGCTCACCCTGCTGGTGTTCCTGCTGACGCTCGGCTCGGTCGGCGTGCGCTTCGTCGTCGGCCAGCCACTGGTGGTGCTGCTATTCGCGGTGACGATCATCGTTGGGTTGCTGCTGCCGTTCCTGCTGCACCTGCGGCCGCGCCTCCTGGGGGGACACCGGACCGCCACTGCCGCGGCGGCTGCCCTGGCGCTCGTGGGCGGTTTCGCCCTGCGCTGGGCGGTTCTTGCCGGACCGCAGGGCATCACTCTGCAGGGGATCAGCCTGTGATGCCGCGCCACCGGGTCGCGCTCGTCGTCACGTTGGCGAGTGCCGCGGTGCTCGCCGGTGCTCAGGCGTGCTCGCCCGAGGCCAGCCGCACCAGGGGCGGCGGGCCCGGTGCGGACGTGGGTAACCATTCGGCGCGCAATCCTCAGCCCGCCACCCCGCCCGCGCTGGGCGGGGCCGAGCCGGGCCTGCGCGAGCCGTCCCGGCAGCCGGGCAGCCCGCCGGGCGGTGTACCGCCGCGGCCGTGACCGCGGACCTGCGGTCCGACCCGGCCACCGACCCCCTGGCGATCGAGCGCCTGGACCGGCTTGCAGGTCGGTTACGCAGCGCCCGTCCCTGGCACGCGCCGGCCATCGATCTCCACGCTCGGCTGCTGCGGGAGACGCTCGCCGCCGCTCGCGCGCCACGGGCCGACGCGCTGCCTCGGGACTCGCAACGGGTGGCGGAGACGCTCGCCGCGGGCGTGCCGCTGCTCCACCAGGAGCCGGTTCACGTGGATGTCGTCTACGCGGGCGATCTCTTTGGCCGGCTGGTCAATGCCCTCGCAGGTCTGGAATCCGCGCCGCAGGGCGTGGATGCGGTCATCGCCGCGGCAACGAGTGGACTGATCGATCCGCACACACTCTTCCGCGAGGCGTTCGTCCAGCATTTTGACCACCTCGCTGAGATGGCGATTGTCGCGGGTGCTGACCCGGACCTGCTGACCGTACTGGCACGCCTGGCCGTCAGCCCGCTGCTCCGTGCCTACGCTGACATGCTCGCTCCCATCGTGGGCGCTGCGATCGCGGGCACGGATGGCTCGCGCTGGCGGCGCGGCTTCTGCCTGGTCTGCGGCGCCTGGCCCGCGCTCGGAGAATTGCGCGGGCTGGAGCTCCAGCGGCACCTGCGCTGCGGGGCGTGTGGCACCTCCTGGCCGGCGCTCCGCCTGGAGTGCGTGTTCTGCGGCACCGAGGACTTCCGCCAGTTGCGGGCCCTGCAGGCCGAGGACGAGCGCCGTCTCCGGGTGGAGGTCTGCGACCGCTGCCACCGCTATCTGAAGGTGCTGAACGCCTTCGACCCTACCCCTTCATACCTGGTGGCGCTGGAGGACGTCGCCTCAGCGCACCTCGACGCGGCAGCGGTCGAGCGCGGCTTTTCCCGACCCGACGGTACGGGCTTCCGCCTGGAGATCGACTCGGCCGCCGCGGAACCCTCCCTGTGACGGCTTCCGCCCAATCCCTCGCGCCGGATGAGTTCGCGCGACTGCTCCTCAATGGCATCGCCGTCTCCGAAGCGCGGTCGCGGCGTCGCAAGCGTGACCAGAAGCCGGACGAAGCCGGCCTGGCCATCAAGCGCACCCTGCTGGAAGGAATCGCCGCCGAGGCGCCGGATGAGGCCGCGCTCGGCGAGTGGCTTCTCGACCGTGTCCTCGCCTCCCCCGTCAGCGGCGCCACCCGCGCCATGGCCGCCATGGTGCTGGAGGAGTACCAGGTCGCCCGGTCCGACCCGGAGTTCCGTCGCTGGCTCGGCCAGGCGTCGGGAGACGAGTCGTGATGGAGGCCGCGTGGATCGTCGTTCCGCCGTTGCAAGACGGATCCATTCAAAGGCGGCATAGCGTCACAACCGGCCGTCCGATCCGTCTACGTTAGACTGAATTGAGAAGCCGTGTCGGTCCGGCCGGTCAGTGCATCTCTGATGCGTGTGACGCAGGGAGCCAACGTGGCGGCGGACGAGATGTATAGCGAGTGGCGAGGGGACATCCGCCGTATTGCGCGGATGCATGGTCCACGCGGTCTTATGGTGTTCGGCTCCTTCGCGCGCGGCGAGGCGCGGCCGGATAGTGATCTGGATCTCCTGGTAGACCTCGAACCCGGCCGGGGACTGCTCGATCTCATCGCGATTAAGCAGGACCTGGAGGACCTCCTCGGCCGGACCGTGGACGTCGTCACCGAGGCGGGCATGAGTCCGTACATCCGTGAGCACGTCGTGCGGAATGCCATGCCCCTATGAACCGGGACTCCGTGTACCTGCGCCACATGCTGGATGCCATCCAGAAGGTCGACCGGTATGTCATGGTCGGCCATGAACAGTTCATTATGCCCAGCCTCCTAGCCCGAGCGGACCCGCTCGCGGCGGCGGGTTACGGCGAAGGTGATGAGCGCCAGGGCGCCGAGGATCACGACCACCATGCCAGCCAGGACGTAGGCCTTCTCGATGGAGGGCGCCTCGGGCGCGGTGTGCAGGCTGAGGCCGAGCGTGCCGAGCACGGCCGAGACGGCGTACAGCACCAGCACCGTATTGCGTGTGCTCAACCCGAGGTCGTGCAGCTTCATGGGCAGGTGCTCGCGGTCACCCCCGAGCTGCGGTCGGGCGCCCCGGGTGAGGCGGCGGAAGATGACCCAGGCTGCATCCAGGATGGGCACGCCCATCACCAGGATGGCCGTGCCCACCTTGGCACCGCCCAGGATGCCACTCGCCGCCAGCCCGAAACCCAGCAGCAGCGAGCCGGACGTGCCCATGAAGATCGACGCCGGGGGTCGATTCCGCCCCAGGAATCCGAGACAGACTCCAGCCAGCACCAGCGGAAACAGCGCCACGGAAAATTGCAGGAACAGTAAGGCACGCGCGGCCAGGACCAGCGCCCCCATGATCGTGATCCCCGAAGCCAGCCCGTCCATGACGTCGACCCAGTTGATCGCGTTCATCATGCCCACGAACCACAGCACGCTGACCGGCACGTCCAGCCAGAGCGGAAGCTTAAGGGGGTCGCCAAACGGCTGGGCGATGCTGCTCACCCGTAGCCCGAACGCCACGGGGATGCTGGCGACCACCACCTGTCCGACCAACTGGGGCCACGGACCCAACCGGCGTCGGTCGTCCAGGAGCGCCAGGGGCACGATCGCCAGCGTCCCGAGGACGATGCCGAGCATCCGCTGATCGTCCTCGGCGTTCCAGTCAGCGCCTTCCCCGGGTGAGCTGAGGAACCAGCCGCGGGCGGCGTAGCCGAGCGCGAGCGCGAGCCACAGGCCGCCGAGCATCGCGTAACCGCCCGTGCGCGGGATGACACGGTCCTGCACCTCGCCCGGCCGCGGGGCATCCACCACCCCCAGTCGCTCGCCCGCGTGTTCCGCCATCAGGACCAGGAGGTACGTGGCTGCGAGCGCCGCCAGGAAGGCGCCGATGAGCCACGGCGCCGGGTTGATACCGCCGCTCGGGCTCACTGAAGCGCCCCGGCGGACGCCATCGCCACCTGGCGGACGCTCCGCCCGTTGCCCAGGCGGACAAGGCGCCGAAGGCGCTCAACGGTGTCGTGCACCTGGTCCAACGCAGTGTCCGGGCGCCTCGTCGAGACGGCCAGGACACCCGTCGCGGGACTGGGCCCGGCGGTCTCGTTCCGCGACAGCAGGACCTCATCCAATCGTTCGCCGGGGCGCACGCCGACGATGTGCACCGGGTACGGATCTTCGCTCGGGCGATGCCACGCCGCCAGCCGCCGCGCCGTCTCTAGCACCGGGATCGCAGCGCCGCAGTCGGGCATGAAGACCGTGCCCGATCGGCCGCGGCCGCCGGCCTGAAGCACCAGCCACAGCGCTTCGTTCATGCTGATCCAGTAGCGGGTCATGCGCTCGTCGGTCACCGAGAGCGGCGCGCCGTCCAGTACCTGCTGGCTAAACGTTTCGATGACGCTGCCGCGGGTGCCGACGATGTTGACGAAGCGGGCGACCACCCACCGGTCGTCGGTCCCCGCCTGTGCCGCGCGTTTCTGGACGAGTGCCTCACCGAGTCGCTTGGTAGCCCCGTACAGGCTCGGCGGATCGACGCTCTTATCGCTGGAGGGATACACGAACGCTCGCGTGCCAACGCTCGTGGCAGCCTCGATCAGCGCAGCGGTGGCGAGGACGTTCGCCTCGACGACCCCCTCCGGGAATCGCTCGCCGTACGGAACGTGCTTGGCCGCCGCCAGGTGGATGATCACCTCGGGCCGCAGGCGCTGGACCAGACGCGTGAGCCGGCGTGTGTCGCGAACGTCGAGCAGCTCGTAGCTCCGCGTGGACGTTGCCGGTCCGACGAGCCGCTCCAGGCCGAACAGCGAATACTCGTGATGATCGACCAGCGCGAGCGCCCCGAGATCGAGTCCCGCCAGCACCCGGCTGAGTGGTGTGCCGACGCTCCCAGCGGCACCCGTGACGAGCACGCGTCGGCCCGCGAGCCAGGCTGCCGCTTCACCGAGGTCCCCGGCGTACTGCGGCCGCCCGAGCAGGGTTTCCACCGGTACGGGCTCCGTCCGCACGCTCACCGCGCCAGCACCGCCCGCATGCGCTGGTAGGCATCGCGCATCCAGCGCGCATCATCCTGGTTCGCTTCGAGGGTCTCGGTCACGATGTGCCGGGCATGCTCCCCGAGCCACGCGATGGCTGGAGCCAGGTTGAAATCGCCCTCGGCATAGGGCAGTCCCTCACCGAGGATCCCGGCCGCGTTCGAGACCTGCGCGTTCGCGCAGCGGCCCCCAAACTGGCGGACATAGCCGAGCAGCGAATCTGGCTCCGAGGGCAAACCGTGGCGGAGGAAGCGGAGCAGTGGCTCGCGCCAGACGTGCCCGTCGCCCCACGCCTCGCCCAGTCCCGTGCCCCGGCCCTCGGCGAGCGCCCGTGCGTTCAGGTACAGGCCCGCGTGCGACGTGTCGGGCAGAATGGCCAGGCCGGGGATCTCCTGGGCAAGCCACAGCAGGTCGGCGGCCGCCATGCCGATGGGGGTGAAGAAGTAGCCCCCCTCGCGCATGCGCAGCACCGGCGGCATGTTCTCCACGGTGGGCACGGCGCCCGCCGCGATGATCGTGTCCGTGAAGTGCTGGAGGAATGGCACGCACCGCCGCAGCAGGGTGTCGTGGCACGCACTGGTCAGTCGATCGAGATCGTCGGACGGCGCGATCACGTGGATGTTCACCGCCTTTGCGCCAATCCGCTGGGCCATCCACGCCAGGCGCTCCACCACCAGCGCATCAGCCTCGGCGGATCGGGTGACGTCGAAGAACGCGCCATCCAACGATCCGACGGGCCCCTCGATGAGCCACGCAAATCCCTCCGGGACGGGGGCCGCCTCGAGACGCCGCACGGCGGCCTCCATCGCGGCCTGGTCGGCGATATCGCCCACGTCCAGGTACAGCTCCAGTCCCTCCGGCATCGAGCCGTCTGGGAGTGGGCGCAGCCGGTCGGCCAATTGCGCCGGCGTGGGCCGCGCCTTCAGACACAGCCGCGCGGTCATGCGGCGATCCCATGTGCGGCGGCCCAGTCGATGTACCGCTCCAGGCCCTCGCGAAGGCCGGTCTCTGCTCGGAATCCCAGCTCGTCACGCGCCCGGGTGACGTCGGCCACGAGATCCCTCCCGAGCGGCTCGGTGGGATCCTCCGCGATGGCGGATTGCGAGCCGGTCATCTCCAGCACCCGGTCCGCAAGCGCGCGGAACGAGGTGCCGATCCCCGTCGCCACGTTCATTACACGGGGTGCTGCCGACGGCTGCTGGACGGTCAGGAGAATGCCGCGCGCCACGTCGCGTGCATCGGTAAAGTCACGCTTGCCGCTGGATTGCACGACCAGCGGCTTCCCTTCGAGGGCGTTCCGTACAAAGATGGCCACGACCCCACTCAGGCCGTTGGGCTGCTGCCAGGGGCCGTACACCGAGAAGAAGCGCAGCACCGTCGTCGGGACGCCCAGGTGCTCCGCCTCCATGCGGCACCACAGCTCGGCGACCCACTTGGCATAGCCGTACGGGCTGTCCGGCGCGGGCGCGTCGTCCTCTCGGCACAACGCGGGGGACAGTGGATACACCCGTTGCGTGGAGGCGAAGACGAACGATGCTCCTGCGCCCCGGGCGGCTTCCAGGGCGTGCAGCGTGCCCGTGGCGTGCAACTGGGCGTACCGCAGCGGCTCACGACGGGACTCCGCGACGTCGCCCCTCCCGGCGAGATGCACCACCGCCTGGCAGCCGCGCGCTGCCCCCCGGAGCGCGAGCGCATCCGCCACGTCGCCCCGGACGTGCTCGACCCCGGAGAGGCCTTCGCCGCGGTGGAACGTGCGTGGCTCGTGGCCCGCTTCGCGCAGAGCCGCGACCGTGTGCCGGCCGATCAGGCCGGATGCGCCGGTAACGAGAACCCTCACGCGGAGGGTTCGGCAGGCCCTGCCGCGAAGTAGTCCCACACGGCCCCGAGTGCCTCGCCCATCGATCGGGATTGCGTGAAGCCGCTGTCGGGAAGGCGCGACTCGACCGAAAAGGTGGCTGGCTCGGAGGACGCCCCGTTGACGCGTACGAAGGTGTTGTGGGCCTGCCCAACACGCTGTACGTGCTGCGCGACCTGGCCGATGGTGACGACCTCGGTGACCGCATTGACCACCTGCCACGGGTCGGACGGCTCGGCGAAATCCGCCGCCACGAGCAGCGCCTGGACGGCATCTTCGAGGTGGATGAACCCCACCGGCCGATCGTCGAACACTTCGAGTATCTCCCCCCGAATTGCCCTGGACGTGAAGACATTCGGGACCGTCATGAACGGGGGATCGGTTTTGATAACCGGCCCGAGGCCGTACACCACGCCGAGGCGGACGGACACAAAGAGTCCGCCGATCGTGCGCGCGAGCTGTTCCACGTACAGCTTGGAAAGGTGCGCAAGATCGCCGATCCGACCGTACGGCGTGTCCTCGGTGATCGTCTGGCCGGTGACCTCGTCGCCATAGACGCGGAACGATCCACCGAACACGACAGTGAGGCCATGCTCCTTGGCTGCTTGCAGCACCACCCGCGCCCCGACGAGGTTTGCGCGCTCCGTGTAATCAGGGTCGCGTACGGCGATCGCCGCGCTGGGCTGGGCGGCGAGGTGGTACACCACGGGTGGATCAGCGCTCAGCGCCAGGACAGCCTCCATGGCGCGCGCCACGTCGGTGGGGTTGGCCACGTCGCCCTCGATGAGTGTGAACTCGGGCGACGTGCGGAGCGGATCCAGCGCCGCAAGCGGCGTGCAGTAGCCGTTCTCCAGGCCCACGACCTGCACACCATCATCCAGCAGCGAGGTTGCGAGCGCAGCCCCAATGTACCCTACGCCCGTCACCAGTACCGCCACGGCTCGGATTCTACTCGTGGCCCCCTGGACACACCTCCGCACGATGACCAGCACTCAGTCGGCATCTCCCGAGCGGCCCCGCGGCGTGGACGTCCTCGGCACGCGCGTCGACGACGTCACGTACGAGGAAGCCCTGGCGCTGCTGCGCGCGGCGATCCAGCGGCGGGAGACGCTCGTGGTCTCGACGCCGAATCCGGAGATCGTGATGGCGGCCCGCGCCGATTCGGACTACCGAGCCGTGCTCGACCGCTGCGGCCTGAACATTCCGGATGGGATCGGTCTGCTCCTGGCAGCGCGGATCGCGGGGCAACCGCTCCGCGAGCACGTTCAGGGAACCGACCTCGTGCTCCGTCTGGCAGCGGAGTCACCGACGGCCGGCTATCGGTGGTTCTTGTTGGGCGGCTGGGGCGACACCGCCGAACGTGCCGCTCGGGCGTTGGAGCGGCAATTCCCGGGCATCCGCGTTGTCGGCTGGGATCCGGGCTCGCCCGATCCTGCTGACGACGCAGCCACGCGGGAGCTGGTTCGCGCGGCCGGCCCGGTGGACGTGCTGCTCGTCGCCTATGGCGCTCCGAAGCAGGAGCGCTGGCTGGATCGGAACCAGGCAGCGCTGGGCGTCCCGGTGGGGATCGGCGTGGGCGGGGTGTTCGCGTACATCGCGGGCGACGTCCCGCGTGCCCCGGCCTGGGTCCGACGCATCCACTTCGAGTGGCTGCATCGCCTTCTGACGCAGCCCAGGTACCGCTGGCGCCGCCAGCTACGCCTTCCCCTGTTTGGCATCCTGGCCATCGCCGAGGGTCTTCGCCGGCGAAAAGTAGCCGCCGCGCTCAGTCGGCGAACAGCTCCTCGAGACTGAGGCTGAAGCATGGCAGGAGGGGTGAGGTGAGCGTGTCCCCCTCGTGGAGTGTGGCTGCACGTTCCAGGCCCGTGCTGGTGCGACGGAACAGCTCCACGGCGCGGGTCCGCCAATCGGCGATCCAGTACTCGTCCACACCCCGGCGGGCATACAGCTTCAACTTCGCTTCGCGGTCACGCCGCTCGTTCGTGCTGCCGGGGGAGAGCACCTCCACCACCAGCTCGGGAGCGGTGTACAGCTTGCCATCGCGCAGCCCGTGGCGCAGGCGGGCGGTGCTGATCCATACCACGTCGGGTGCCACGTCGTCATCTTCCGCGAAGATCAGGCCGGGCGCGATGTTCGCCTGGCCTCTATGGTCCGGACGACTCCACGCATCAAGGGCCGCGCAGAGCCGGCTGCACGTCCGCTGGTGGTGCCAGTGGGGTTGCCTGGACATGAACAACTCCCCATCGATGATCTCGTAGCGCCGCCCGTCCTCCGGGAGCAGGTCGAGATCCGCCGAGGTCCACCGCGAGGTGATGACCATGGTGGGAATGGTACGCGATCGCCGACCTGGCTATACCTTCAGGCTGCTCCACGGGGTGTACTGCCAGGGCGCCTGCCGAGGCCCACCAGGTGTTTGGGCGCACCCCGGCCGCCGGGGTATACTCGGGCCTTCGCGGGCGGCTAGCTCAGTTGGTTAGAGCGCACGGTTCACATCCGTGAGGTCCGGGGTTCGAGCCCCTGGCCGCCCACCACGACGCCGCGGCTAGAATGGCCGGCAGCTAGAAGTGCATGGCAGCCGAGAGAGACATCGTCGCGCGGGGCGGCCTGGGCGTGGCGCGGGGTCTCCTGGTCGCCGTCCGGCCCAAACAGTGGCTGAAAAATGGGCTGCTGTTCGTGCCGCTGGTGTTCACGCTGAACATCGGCACGTTTCGGCTCCTGGTGCAGTCTGTGGAAGCCGTGTTGATTTTCTGCGCGCTCTCCAGCGCCGGCTATCTGCTCAACGACGTGGCCGACGTCACGGCAGACCGGCAGCACCCCCGGAAGCGCTTCCGGCCGATAGCAGCCGGGGTGGTGCCGGTTCCGCTCGCGCTGGGCCTCGGACTCGTGTTGGCTTCAGGCGGGGTCGTGCTGGCGTTCCTGCTGCGCCCGCAGTTCGGCCTCCTGGCGCTGCTGTACCTGGCGCTCACGGCCAGCTACACCCTGTGGCTCAAGCATATCGTGCTGCTGGATATCTTTGGACTCGCGGGAGGGTTCGTGCTGCGCGCGGTGGCCGGTGCCGTGGCCATTAACGTGCCGGCATCGCCCTGGCTGTATATCGCCACGCTCCTCGGGGCACTGCTCATTGCACTCGGCAAGCGGCGTGCGGAGCTCTCGGCTCTGGGTGCTGGAGCGGGGGAGGTCCGCCGCAACCTGGAGGCATACTCGCTGCCACTCATCGACCAATTGATTACGGTCGTGAGCTCGGCCGCGGTCATGACGTACGCGCTGTACACGTTCTCCGCGGAAAACCTGCCGCGGGACCGCAGCATGATGCTCACCATTCCCGTGGTGCTGTACGGCATGTTCCGCTACCTGTACCTGGTCCACGACGGCGGTGGGGATGCGGGCGACGTCAGTGGCGCCCCGGAGGATCTGCTGTTTCGCGACCGACCTTTGCTTATCAGCGTTCTCCTGTGGGTCGTGCTCGCCGTCGCCGTCCTGTACGTTGGAGCCAGCGCATCCTGATCGCTGCGTGAGAAACCGGGGGTGGAGTCCAGCCTGCATGGCCCAATTTATGCCCCTCAACCGTCTGAGTAGCCATGCCGGAACCCCCTTCCGAGAACTCGTTCCGACGCGGCGGGAGTACCCGAACGCAGATCGTGGTCCCGCTGCGTCGTGTCGCCGCGCCAGCCCCTGAGGCGCCTCCTCGCGCGGCCACGCCGCCGGCTCCGCCGCCCATACCCGCGTCTGGGAAGGCGCCGCCGCGTCCGACACCGCCCCCGACACGCGCCGCGCCGCCGCTTCCCGACAGGCAACCGGAGGCGGATGCCGCGACGCTGCGCCTGCCACGCACCGCGTTCGGTGCCCGTCGCTGGCGCGCGGAACCGCTGAAGGGTGAAACCATCGGCGTCCTGGCGGTCGTTCTCATTGCGCTACTCGCGGCCTTGTGGTTGTGGCCGCGCTTCGGGGCTGACCTTCCGGCGGACCAACTGGCGGTCACCAGCGCAACCCGCGCGCTGGGGCTGGGTGGCGGGCCGGCCGGTCGGCCCGGCGTGACCGTGGCTGGGGTTCAGGCCGGGCAGTCGGCAGCGGCGGCAACGGCGAATAACTGTCGGCCGGGTGAGAAGCCGGCGTTCAGCGACGGCTTTGCCGCGCTCTCCAAGGCCGTCGGCGGCGTGATGGGCGATCCGGTCGAGTGCGCTCGTGCCGAGGGGCCGAATGGCGACGTGGCGCAGCGCACCACGCGCGGCCTGGCGTATTACCGCCGCGCGACGAACATGCCGTCGTTTACCGACGGCTACCGGCACTGGGCGTTGACGCCAAACGGTCTCCGCCAGTGGGAAGGCACCAGCGTCGACCCGCCGAGCGAGTGAGCGCCGGCGGAAGCGCGCTACGGTCTCGGGCTCGCGGCCGGTTCAGGCTCCTCGGCGCCGAACAGGCCGCGGCTGGCGACGCCAAGCTCCGAGCCCTGGGCGAACTCCAGGGCCGCCTCGGCTTCGCCCGTCAGCTCGTCCACGCTCGAGGCATCGTGCGGAAACTCGGACACGCCGGCGCGCACGGTGAGGCTCAATTGCACGCGGATGCGCTGGCGCAGCTTGTCCACTGCCGCCAGAGCGCCCTGGAGCGGCGTGTGGGGGAGCACCACCGCGATCCGATCAGCACCATACACGGACACCGTGTCCATAGGGCGGAGACCGCTCTTCGCTTCGCGGGCCAGCGCGTCAACCTGGACCGCTGCCTGGTCCGCGCCAAGCTTTTCCACGAGCTCGGGCCAGTTGTCCACGGCGATGAGCGCCAGTGAAACGGGATAGACGTAGCGTCGGCCGCGCAGGATCTCCTCCTCGAGCCCGGCCCGGGCGTGGCGCCACTTCAACACGCCCGCCTCTGACATGGGCGTGAGCTCCTCGATCACCAGCGCGTCGTGGCGCCTGGCGAGCGCCACGGCCTCGGTTTCGGCGGCGAGCAGCTCGGCAAGGTACGCCAGGAGGAACAGTCCGATGGCTACGGTGCCCACCGAAAGAACGAGCCCCGCCAGGCCTTCCACCAGCCAGCGCACGAGGGCGAATGTGACCGCGCCGACCAGGGCGGCACCAAAGCTCACGAAGGGCTTAGGCCGCCACAGCCCAACGGCACACACCAGCGCCACCAGGGTCGGCGCCAGGACGCGCGCTTCGCCGGTATCCGTCAGCGCCGCGGCGGCGAGCACCAGCCCAGCGGCGACCACGAGCGCCGCGGCGAGCGACTTGGTGCGAGGAACGTCGGTCGTGTACCGCTTCATCGGCGTGTCCGAACGCTCCCAGCGCCCCGGCCCCTGGCGGTGCCGAGTGTCAGCAGGAGAACCACGAGCATCGCGCCTACCGCGGCTAGCCCTGCCGCGTACAGCGCGTACGGCGGGCGCCGCTGAGCGAGCACTTCCGTTGGCTCGATGCGTGGACGCAACTGATAGGTGGTCACCTGCAACGGATCAGGCCGCGGACCGCCGATGGTCAGAGGCTCTGGAGTGGGCACCGTATTTGGGGCCGGGGCGGCCGGCTCGGCGAGTGAGATGATGGCGGCGTTGCCCGCCATGTTGCCCTGACGAAGCGCTTCCACCGCGAGTGGAACGCCCAAGACGCCTGTTCCCGAAATAATGAGCGCCGAACGTCCGCTGCTCCACGGCGAGACGATCTGCTGCAGCACACCCAACTGCGTGGCATCGCGGACCGAGACACTCATCCCGCGGCTCAGCACAATCCGCGCTTGCTCATCGATCTCAATGGGCAGACGTCCGCCCAGCGTTCCGAGCAGTGGGATCTGGCCGGGCAGCCCCAGGATGGCCACATCCTTGTTGCTCGCCAGCGCCGGCGTGAAGTCGGAGGCCCGGAGGGTCGTCGGCGTGAGCACCTCCGCCCGCGCATTCCGGCCCAGCGTGGCGGCGAACCGCAGGAACGCGCGGGCATCGCCCAGATCATCCGGGACGACGATCAGGGTGTCGCGGAGGAACCCCTCCCGCAGGAACGGGTACGGGAAGTTTGCCAGCGTAGCGGTTTCCACGCGCACGTCGGCCGTATTCGGGAGCTGGAAACTGGACTCGCGGTGGAGCACTACCCAGGCCTGTTCGTCAGGAACGCTGGCGCACACTCGCACGTCCTCCGAGGCCGGCAGGTAGAGCGTGAACTCCAGGGTGGCCGCGTTGGTGCCGCCCCGGAGGGCCGCGGTCGGAATGTCGAAGCGCACGGTGCCGCGGGTGGTGTCCACGTCCTTGAAGTTCGCGGACGCCACGGGCACCCCGTTGAGCACGAGCCGCATATTGGAGCGCTGCAGGTCCAACAGCGGGGAGCGGCTGATGATGGCTTCGAATGGCACGGAGTTGCGCCCCGAGAGCGTGGGCAGCTCGACATTGAAGGAGACGCGGTGCTCACCGGAGCCGGTGAGCGTGTCGTCGCCGCGGCCGAGGTCGGCGAGCGTGGTCACGATGCCGTCACCCTTCGAGGACTGGTCCGCGGTGGCGGTCGCCTCGCGTACGAAGGCATACGAGCCGCGCATCGCCCTGGTGGCGGACTGGCTGGCCATCGCCAGCGCGGCGCGCTCCACAGCCGCGTCGGTGGTGCCGGTCACCGCGAGCACCGCGCGGCCGCGCGCCCAGGGCGAAGGTGCCTCGAAGAGGATGCCCGTCTCGGCGTCCGCGGCATCACCCAGCGTGTCGCGGTACGTTCCATCGGGAAGCCGGGTCAGGCTCGGCGGATCGAGCCGACCCAGCGACGGCAGTGCATCGCGCCGCCCCACGAACACCAGGTTGGCCTCGCCGGAGAAATCTTCGCCCTCGCGGCTCACTTCCAGCCCGAGGTTGCGACCGTTTGTCGCCTGCCCCAGGCGCGCTGCGATGCGCCCCGCGGCGGTGATCTCGGCGCTGGTCGGTTGGACCGGCAGGACGAAGCGGGTTGGCGCCGGCTGGGCGACCTCGGATTGAAACAGCGGGGCGGGGAAGCCCGTGAGCGACAGAGTTGGCACCCGTGGGTTGGGGGTCCTGTCGGCGTAGCTGTATCGAACCTGGCTGGAATTGAAGACGGTCAAGTAGCGCGCGGGGCTCTCAACGGCACAGGACTCCACGTCCAGCCGAAGCAGCGCCTGGACGCGCAGCCGGTTGATGTCGGCAAGGATTGTCTGCCGAGGGAGCGGGAGGGTGATGCGCGAGCGCGTGGAGCGGGCGGCGAGCCCCTCGGTGTAGATCGGCTGGTCGTTCCAGAACACGGTCATCACCGACTCGCGCGCCAGCAGGCCAGAGGCCTGGAAATCCAGATCCAGCCAGTTGTCTTCCCCGAGGGGGAACTCGCCGGGGCCGGGGATGTAGTAGTCGGTGGAGACGAGGCGGCCCTTGAGCGTGAGGTCCGAGTAGCTCAGCGACCCGAGGCGGGCCACGTCAATGGGCTCGACGGGGGGCGACTTTCCAAGCTCGGGTGTTCCTGGTTGTGCCATGACGGGCTGCAGCGCCAGCCACAGCGCTGCCACCGCCAGCAGACTTGCACGTGCTGCGTGGAACATGCTGCTCATGGCGCTGGCTCCTCCTGCCCAGGCGGTGTGTCCAGGATGCGATACAGACGCCAGGTGGAGCCCATCGGATCACCGGAAGACCAGTCTTGCTCCAGGCGAGCCCAGGGGGCGCCGCGCTCATACAGGGTCGGGTACACAATATTCACCTTGTTCAGGGCACCTTCCAGCTTGGTGGAAGAGACGAGCATGTAGCGCACGCGGCCCACCGGATCTCGTAGCGTGGCATCGAAGTCCTGGTCGCCCGTGGCGACGAACCATTCTGGCCGGCCGGTGAAGAACACGATCCGATAGCCCTGGAAGTCGTCCACGAGAATGTCGCGGCCCACGTGGTTCGCGGTCAGGTAATCGGCGATCTGGCGCTCCACTGCCCAGGTGTTTTCGGACGTGCCATTGAGTACGTCTCGGATGACAATGTCGTTCCACTGCCCCCACTCCGTGGAGGTGTACATTGTGACGCCAGTCGAGATGTTCGAGGCGATCACCAGGAGCAGCGTCAAAGCGGTGGCGACGTGCCGGAGGCCGCGGGGCGCGAGCGCCAGTAGCGCGCCGACGAGCATGACGCCGAAGGGTATGGCCAGGATGAAGTACCGTAGGAACGCGGCGCTCTGGGCGGCGAAGAAGTTGAGCGCCTGGAACGCCGGGAACGTGAGTGCAAGCACGACGAGGGTGACAGCCAGCCGCCGCTCCCGCGGGGCCCGCAGGGCGTACAGGGCCAGCACCGCGAGCGACAGCGTGAAGAGAGGAAAAAGGAGGGAAATCTGGTGCCCGAGGAAGCCCGCGATGGCCACGGGGTTGCCGGCCATCCGGGCAATCTCTGGCAACAGGGCCATCTGGTAGCCGATTTGGGCAGCATTCGAGTAATCGCCGCGGGCGAAATAGATCGGGTCGCCCATGATGAGCCAGTTCATGAGGATCCACAGTCCGAACGCCGCGCCAATGGGCGCGATGTAGGCCAGTGTCAGCGCCTGGCGCTCCGAAGGCCGCAAGCGCTCCTCGCCGCGCAGGTAGGGCACCACCAGCACCATCAGCGCGGCCTGGATCAGACTGTCGTAGCGGGAGAGGCACGCCAGGCCCAGGCTGAAGGACGACATGATGAGCCAGAAGAAGTGCCAGCCGCTGTTCGCCCAACGCACCAGGAACGCGATGCTCCACACCGTGAACGCGGTACTGGTCATTTCGCTCATGCCATTGCCGGCGTAGAACAGCATCATCGGGTTCAGCGCGAACAGCGCCACCAGCATCAGCCGAGTGCGCCGTGAGACGCCCAGTGACTCGAGCGTGACAAGCACGCCCGCCGCCGTGAACGCGCCCATGAAGGCCGTGACCAGGTTCCCCGAAAGGCCGTTGAAGCGGAGTGGAGGGAAGAGCACCAAAGGAAGTTGAAGCAGGGTAGGCAGCGGCGCCCAGATGAACCCGATGCTGGTGAGCTTGGGATCGTTGGCGAAGAACACCTGCCAGGCGTGCAGCGCGCGCGACATGGCATCGGTGACGAAGATGTTCAAGCGGAACACCACCACCCACGCCATACCCAGATTCAGCACAAAAACGAGCCACGAAGTGACCACGACGTCGCGGCTCACCTGGAGCCGCGCAATCGCCGACACGGGCGCGACGATGCGTGCGCGTCGGAGGGCGGAGGGCCCGGTCCTCGGCGGGTGCAGGGCCGTGACGCTGGCTGCCATGGTTAACGTGCCTCCAAGGGCTGGACCCGGTACAGCCGCCATCCGTTGAGTCCGCCGAAATCGCGCTCCAGCGTGGCCCAGTCAGCGCCGGAGGCCCAGAGCGTCGGAAAGGCCGCCGAGACCTGGTCGGCCTGCGCCAGGCACGCGACATTGGGCGGGCAGCCGGGGTTGGGGACCAGGATGTGGGTGACCAAACCGCGCGGCTGCTTGAGGACCTCGGGGAAATCGCGGTCGCTGGTGATGGCGAAGCGGTCGTGGTTGCGGGAGAACACGTTGGCCGGGAAGCCCAGGAACGAGTCCATCAGCACCACCGTGCCGGCTGGCTGCGCATCGACCCAGGTGGCAATCTCGCGCTCGGTGCTGAACTGAAACGAGGGTGGAACTGGCGCCGAGGCATCCAGGAAGCGGCCCATGATGGCCCACTCCTCGCGCCCCACGTCTGGCTGGCTCATGGCGAACAGCGAGGCTGGGGTGCTGAGCGCTACCATCGCCAGCAGCACCGCCCAGGCCGGTCCGCGTAGGCGGCCCGGCACCTGGCCGCGGGTGCCGCGCTGCATCACGTACGCCAGGATCACAAAGGTGAAGGGGATGCTGTACATGAAGAAGCGCAGCCAGCCGAACGAGGTGCCGGAGAACGCCAGGTACACGTGGAACACGGGGACGCTGCCGGCGAGCAGGAGCAGGCCAAGCAGCGCGCCGTCCCGCCGCAACAGGGCTCGCCCCAGCGCCGCGAGGGCGATCGGCAGCGCCAACGGGAAGAGCAGCGTCCAGCGGAAGAGCCCGTACTGCAAGGCGCCCATCGGATCCCCTACCACCCCGGTCAGATAGGTGTCGCCCGAGCGGAAGTTCTGGGTCTGGGCCAGGTTGCCATAGCTGCTGCGCTGGAAGTACAGCGGGTCGCCCATGAACAGCCAGTTGAAGAAGATCCACAGACCGACCACGTACGTGACGGGGGCCAGGAAGGTGAGCAGGATCGCTTCAAGCCGATCCGGTTCGAGCCTGGCAGCGGAGAGCGACACCAATGCCAGGGCCAGGACCGCCGACCCGGCGAACGCCACGCCCTCATAGCGCACCAGGAACGCCAGGGCCGCATAACCCGCGAACAGGATCAGCGGCATGAGCCCCTGTCCGCGCGTCCAGCGCAGGAACTCGTAGGTTGCCGCCAGCAGGAACAGGACGAAGGGCGCCTCCGAAAGCCCGTTGGCGCTGTAGAAGAAGACAAACGGATTGAACGCGTAGAGAACGAGGAGCGCCCAGCGGGCCGTGGTGGGCACGCCTAGCAGGCGGAAGGTGCGGTCGAGGATCCACAGCGTGGAAGCGCTGAACGCGGCGGTACTGAACGGGCCGGCCAGAGCGATCAGGTTGAAGCGGTCGAGGAGCAGCACCAGCGGGATCTGGACCAGGCTGGGCAGCGGGTTCCAGACGAAGCCAATGGCGGCGACGTGCGGATCGCGGCCAAGAACCACGTTCATGGCATTGGCCGAGCGCGACAGCGCATCGCCTTCGTAGAACCCGAGGCCGAGCGTCATCCAGGCGCCGAAGGCTGCGTACAGGAATCCAACCCCGATACAGAAGGCCTCTACCGGCCGTGCTGAAACCGTGGACCACCAACGAGCGGGGAGCGCCGTACCGGCGAGCCCGCCTCGATGCGCTGGCAGGGCAACGGCCGCCATCAGGAGGCGCCACTTTCCAGGCCGACTTCGGCCACGTGCGAGGCGCCGCCCTTGTACAGGCCGTGGTTGGTCTTTTCCCAGTAACTGGGGGCATAGAAAAGCTGCAGGAAGCCCTTCCAGGCGGCCACGGACATCAGCGCCCAGTAGATCGGGCTCAGCAGCGCGTACTTCACCATGTCGTAGTACCCGCGCCGCAGGCAGCCCGCCACGTTGAGATAGGTGAAGGCGAAGTTCCCGAAGTACAGCCCTACCGCACCGATGTAGAAGATCGGCGGCGGGAACAGCTCGCGGATGAAGCCGGCCCGGGTGAGGAACCAGAGGGCGGTCAGAAACCAGAACACCGGGTTCATCAAGAACCCGAAGAACGTGCCGCCGATGACGAACTGAAAGCTGAAGAAGGCCTTCGGGCCGATGGCCCGCCACAGCCGCACCGGGTGCCGCATGTGAACCAGGTACGTCTGCACGTAGCCCTTCACCCAGCGCGAGCGCTGGCGGATCCAGTTGTACGTATCCGAGTTCGCCTCTTCGTAGGTGGTGGAGTCGATGACCGCGGTTTTCCAGCCGGCCTTGTACAGGCGCATGCCCAGGTCCGCGTCCTCGGTGACGTTGTGCGGGTCCCAGGCGCCCAGCTCCTGCAGGCGCGCGGTGCGGAAGTGGTTGCTGGTTCCACCCAGTGGTATGGGCGCGCCGCTCGCATCAAGGCCGGGCAGGAAGAGATCGAACCACATGCTGTATTCGGTCGTGAACCAGCGGGTCAGCAGGTTCTGATCGCGGTTGAAGTAGTTCAGCTTTGCCTGCACGCAGGCCAGCTTGTCGTCGTCCTTGGTGAAGGCGACGATAGCCTTCTTCAGTTGGTCCGGCTCCGGGATGTCCTCGGCGTCATAGATGACCACGTACTCGCCCTGGGCATGGATCAGCCCGTAGTTGCAGGCTTTCGGCTTGCCCTTCGGCTTGCCATTCGGGACTACCACCAGCTTGAAGTGGCTGGGCAAGTGGCTCGCGCGAGCCACCTCGATGGTCTCGTTATCGTCCTCCTCCAGGAGGATCTTCACGTCCAGTTTGGCCTTCGGGTAGTCCAGCCGATCGATCGCTTTTGCCAGGATTGGAAAGACGTTCGCCTCTTTGTAGACCGGCACCAGGATCGTATAGATCGGGAGGAAGCGGTCGTCAAGCAGGGCGACCTCCTCGGCGGACGTCTCGACTTCCAGCGTGTGCGCGATAGCGCGGTACGCCAGGTAGAACTTGTACATAGAGAATCCCACGTAGAAGAGCGTGGAGAGTCCCATGATCCAGATCATGGTGCGCATCGGTGCCAGCACGAGGGAAAAGCCCAGCGCGACCAGGAGGAGCCAGAAGAAGCGCTTCTGGCCGCGGCTGAGCACCCAGCGGGACGAGTCTTCCGGCGCGCGTGAGACCAGGCTGGTGGCCGAGTACAACAGGTACTCGTCGCGGTAGAGCGCGTTTAGCGCATCGTCGAAGGCCGTTTCGGTGACGATCACCGGCTGCACCGGCCGACCCAGCACGGCGATCACGTCGTCAATGCCGACCGCCTCCGGGAGGTCCGTGCAGGCCACCACGACCCGCTCGCCGTCATCGTACAGCGGCAGGACGCCGCGGGCGCGTTCCATCTCTTTGGGCAGCATTCGCGCCGCGGCCTCGTCCGGCTCAGCGGCGCGCAGGTCCACGAACGGCAAGTCGGCCTGCTGGGCAAGCGTGGAGGCAAGCTCATCCTCGGCGATGAACCCGAGGTTGACCAGCGCCTTGCCGACGCGGATGCCGCTCTGGTCGTGGACCGCCAGGGCGCGTGCAAGTTGCTGTCGAGTAATCGTGCCGGACTCCAACAGGCGCTCGCCGACGGACTTGCTGGCATACACGCGCCGCTGCGCCACCAGCAGCTCCTGGCGCGGGGCGACATAGACCTGCATCGGCCGTCCCAGCGCCGCCTCTACGCGCTCAAGGGATTGGTGGTCGAGCGGGTTCGCAAACGCCACCGCCACCGCGCCACCGTCCGCCACCTGGAAGGGAAGCGCTGAGCTGCGTTCGGCAACGGATCGCGAGATCAAACGCGCGGCGTCGCGTTCCACCGGGTCGTCCCAGGCCGTGTCGACTCGCGTCTGGCCCAGGGCGTCGACTTTCTCGACCCGGCGCGGGCGTGGGTTGAGGTCGGCCTCTTCAATAGCCAGGTGGGTCCTGAGCGCCTGGACCACCTGGCGGGGCTGGAGCAGGGTGGGCTCGGCGAGCGCGACGTCCACAGGCAGGTTTCGCCGAGCCATCAGCCGCCAGGCTGATTCGAGCGCTTCGCGGGTGAGCAGTCCGCGTCGGACCAGGAAGCGCCCGAACTCGTCATAAGCCGGCGGGAGCGGCGGCAACGGCTCGTCTTGGACGTGGGCATGGGCGTACCAGCGCTCCAGGGCCGCATCGGGATCCTCGGCCAGCGCCAGGACCGGATCGAAGGCAAGGCCGGTGGCCCGCTCGATGACCCCCGGTGTGGGATCGTCCCGCCCGTCCAACATGGCAACCGTGATGGACGGACCATGCCGCCGCAGCGCGACGCCGAGCTCGGCCCGCGCGACGTCTTCCGGGACGAGATCCGCCACCGCGGGGTCCGGTGCATAGGAGCCGAGGTGGATCCACGCCCGGCCGCGAACGATAGCGCGCGCCTCGACGAGGTCTTCCTCCGTGACCGCTCGCGTGTCTCGGAGCGCCTGAACGAGCCCCACGGTATCGCGGTCCATGACGCGCCGTGCCTCGGCCAGCGGGCCTCGTGCCACGAGGCCGGATGCCGTCAGGTGTGCCTCGACGGTGTAGGGCTCGCGGTGAGGGGCGATGGTCGCCGCGGTGTCGAGGAGTGCGTCGAGATCCGGGGGATCGAGGTACAGGCACTGCACAGTGCCGACCTCAAGCAGCGAGCTCAGCATGGCCTGCCGCCGTGCCGGAAACGGGCCGTCCACGGCCAGCGTGACCCGTTGAGCCTGGCCCCCACGCTGGACGGGGATGCACCGCCACCGACGCCAGAGGGGCGCGGCGGCCAGGGCCGCGTGAGCCGCGTCCACGGTCGCCGTGCCCGGGTCCAGCGCCTGGAGTCCTAGCGTCCGGGCCCGCGCAGCCTGCACGGCACCGCGATCGACGAAGCCCAACCGGAGGGCGACGTCGCTCCGCCGCTCGTTGGACACCGATGTCACCCGCTCCAGCGCCGTTCGACGCTCGGCGTCGAGCGCGCCGGCCCGGACGAGGGCGTCGAGCAGCGCCTCGTCGTCGGACCCTGACGAGCTGGCCGGTTCGGATTCAGGCTCGCCGTAGATCTTGCGCAGAAGCTGGTCAAATGCCGACGGCGCGGCGATTGCCACTGACAGGTTGAGACCCGCCAGTCGGCCAAGGCTCGCCAGGGCGCCGCGTCCAGGCATCCCCGGGCTCGCCAGGAGCAGCGTGCCGCGCCAGGCCGCCAGCGGTGCGACCTGCCACGCCTCCGCAGCCTCGTGGGGGAGGATCTCCCCGAGCACGGGGTTCGCGGCGTAGCGCCCGAGGCGCACCTGGGGGCGGCGGGCCCGAAGTGCTAGGACCTCCGTGGCCACGCCCTCGGTGAGGCCGAACGCGCGCATGATCGACGCTACCGGAAGGGCGCCTTCGGAATCCTCGCTAAGCGGTGACTCCTGGACGGCCTGGAGGTGGAGGCGTTTGAGCAATTCGCCCAGGCTGTCGACCAGCGCAGCCGTCCATGTGCGTCGTCCGGAAAGCACGTCGATCCAGAAGTCCACCTCGTCGCGGGCCGCATACTCCAGGTGGACCCGCTGTCCTGTCCGAGCCTGGAGCTCGGCAGCCGTCGCGGGAGTCGCGGCCTCGCCGGCGGCCACCCAGAGGCCCTGGCCGTCGAAGCGCAGTGGAACCGCGTGGAGGCGGCGCCACACTTCCACGTCGGCCATCGCCAGCAGGCGTGGCTCCGGTGGATCGATCCAGGGGTCCAGCGGGACGAAGCGCCGCTCCAGGGCGACGGCCGACGGGGGCGAGGCGACGCTCATCGCGGCCGTACCGCGCCTCGGACTCGGCGGAGCACGGCCATCGTTCCCCAGAACAGGGCCAGGCCCACCAGCGCCAGTGCCGGCAGCGTGAGGTAACCCAGGAACGTGAGCAAGAAGACCGCCAGCCAGACCACGATGATGAGGGCCACCCGAAGCAGGACGGCGCTGGCCTGGAGGAGCGCCGTCGGCGAGACGTTTGGGCGTGGATCGTCTTGCGCCATGTCATCTGCAGCATGCTGCGAGGCGAGTCGTTCCGCAGTGAGCTTCGTGGTGGTGGTTGCCATGCGTGTGTCGCCTACCGGTGCGAGAGAGTACGCGCTACGGCCGCTCTCCAAAAGGGATGAGAGGCATTACCAGGGTACTGTCAGCGGAGCGTCAGTCCGGCACCCACTCGCGATACAGTATTCGCAACATTCACGAGTGATTGAGGGATTCCACCGGCACGCGCCAGGCGAGCCACGTGGCGAGCAGGCCGGCCGCGGGCGTCAGCGTCAGTGCCGCCAGACCCGGAACGCCGATCCAGCTTGCTGGTGGCGCGCCCAGGATCAGGTCGTACGGGAGCTCAACCGCGGCTAGGACGAGTCCGGCGAGCAGCCCGGCCCATCGCGCCCGCCGCTGACTCGGGCGGAACGGTTGCGCGGGTGTTGGGCTAAAAGCCAGGCGCCGCGCGACGGGGCGGAGTCCTGGCAAGAATGCTCCGGCGCCGGCGACGTGCTCGCGGCGCAGCCACAGGCACACGTCCAGCGCGAATGCCGCGGGCCAGAGCGCGAGCGGCGGCGCCACCTCGGGCACCAGGTACGACACGAGCGTGCGCGGCAGCAGGTACGCGCCGGCGACGGCCGAGAGCACGCCCGGCTCGGGCAGAATGCGACCGGCGAGCGCCAGGATAAACAGACTTCCGAGAGCCGCGAGCGGCAGCCACGGGAACGCGGCGCGGGCCGCGATGTCCACCTCCGGCGCGCCGAGCACGAGCTGCGTGCCGCCCAGCCCACCGGCCAGCGCGAGGACCAACCGAGCCCCCGCCGGCGTGAGTCCCGGCCAGGGACCGGAGCGGAACGGTCCGCCACCCTTGAGCGCCGCCCGCACCGAAGCTATCCCGCTGGCGAGCAGCACAAGCCCGAGGAGTGACGACCCGACGAGCATCGGCGGCGAGTGTAGCCGCAGTCACCCGACGTCACGGCAACGGGCATGCTGATCCTGCCGCCCAGCAGTCGCAGGTCTGGGGAAGGTGAGTCGCCTTCTCAGTAGGGGCCGAGGAAGCGTTCACCATTGAAGTGGATCAGGTGCGCAGGAGCGTCGGCGACTCACACTTCCGTTTCCCACGCGATCTCGCCCAGGTACCGGACCATCGCCTGCCGTGAGAGAAACGCGGTCACAAAGACAAGCTCTGCCGTCGAGGCCGCGAAGAGTTGCTTCAACTCCTCTCGGCGCTTTGGATTCACCGGTCCGTGACTCGTGACTGCTTCGATCAGCACGAGCCACGACTTTTCCCGGTAGGAGACGATGACATCGGGCATCTTGCCGTGCTCTTCGATGTGCACGCCGAGACCCGCGAGCCCCTCGTGGTCATAGAACGCCCACTTCTCGCCGGTGTCGCCCACGTACAGCAGATCGGCTCCAGGCGTAAAGCGCCCACAGAATTCATGAATAATCCGCTCGACCAGCACGTTCTGACCACCCGGCGACAGCGTGAGGATCTGCCCGTCGCGGAGAACAATCGGGATTCGCTGCATCTCGCGCTCCTGCGCCCAACGATGTGCGAGGGTCTCGCGGGTCGCGAGGTAGGTCTGAAGGCTCGCGTCCCACTCAGCCGAGCCATAGGTCCGCAGCAGGTCGAGCGCGCCCGGCTCTATCTGATAGACGGTCTGGCCGCTGTTCGTGGGACGGTTGGATTTGTCCGGATTGATGAAGATCATCCCCGCCAGGAGAAACTGATGTACCGTCTCGCGACGAACGGTTTCCCGCGAGTTTGGTGCGTAACTCTTGCCGTAGCGCTCGCGGAAGAACTCCATCATCGGCGTGATACCGACCAGCGGATCGCGCGCCTCAGACCAAGGGCTTTCCGGCCCCAGGTCCAGGAGCGAGAGCAGGGTCAGCGCGGAGCGCACTTGCCGCTGTTGACTGGGGAATCCGAGCGCCGCCAGCACGTCGAGCGCCTCGTCGATGCGCCGCTTTGCCAGCACCGGGTCAGCGGTGCCCTGGCCGTTCTCTGCCATCGCCACAAGCTCCCTTTCGATCAGAGCGTCCAGCGCGTTTTGCGTGAGAAGCTCATCGCCCACACCCACCCCGAGCCGCTCCAGAGCAGCGCGGTCAGGGTAGCCAAGGCTCCGGAGATCCGCGGCGTTGACCTGGGTGTGCCCATTGAATTGGCGGAAGAATTCATCGACGAGTGTAGAGTTCAGGAACGCCGCGAGTCCCTTTGCCAGTGCAAGCGGCAGCCCTCGGCCGTGCTGGTGGTAGTAGTTCAGATGGTTCTCGAACCCTACGGGACCACTCCATCCGATTCGACCGGGGTTGTAGATCGCGGCCACGATGCGGCGCTGCTCTTCCTTGGCCGTGAAGCGCTTCGTCAGCACGTACACGCCGTTCGGAACTGTCTGCGGCTCCGTGTAGTCGTCGATAGCAAGCGCGTTTGGCTTGCGCCCATGCAACTTTGGCCAGGCGACGTAGTTGCCGTCGAAGTGGCTCGGATAGATGAGCGGCACGGTGCCGCCCGCCATCACATCCCGCAGGTAGTCCTCGGCTCGGAAGTCGACGACACGGCCAGTAGACACCCCCAGACCGAGGTCGTCGAGCTTCGCGGTGAAGTGCCCCATCCGCTCCGCGATGCGTTGACCAAGCTCGTCCGCGACGAGGTACATCACGAGATCCGGATGACTCTGGCTCACAAGCCGCTCAAACGGGACGTCGCACTGGGTAAAGGCCTCGTCGGAGGGGCCCGCACTCGACGAGACGGTAACGGTCTCGGGCTGCTCGCCGCCCCGCACAGCCCGGAAGATGACGTTCTCTTGAAGTACGCCATCATCCCGGAATGCCGATGTCCGCGATTCAAAGATGTGGAACCGTGTCACCGCCAGATCGCGCAATAGCCACTCGCGGAACGGACGGAAGTACGAGCCGCTACAGAAGCTCCGCGGGGTGATCGCGACCATCTGGCCGCCGGGTATCAGGAGCTTTCCGGCGATCGTCACGAACGCCGCATAGAGATTACTCGTCTCCATCCCAACCCGACGTAGCAGGCGCCGGGGATCCGAATCCGTGTTGATCTTCTTATACGGCGGGTTCAGGATCGCCCCGTCAAGCTGCGGGGCCACTCGACTGCTGAAGAGATCCGTCGTCACCATTTCGACGCCAGCCCGGATGAAGTCTTCGACGTAGACCGTCGCGGCGAACCGCACACCGGCCGTCGCGCAGGCGAATTCGCACAGCGCGAAGGTTTCCCTCAAGTATTCGGCGAGCCCAGGATCAAGCTCGAAGGCTGTGACCTCGATCCGCTCTGGTCGCACGGGCCGCGAGCACAATTCGGCCACAAGTGCCGCGGAGAGCGAGCCGACCCCTGCTCCGGGGTCTAAAAATCGAAAGACTGGTCCGGAGGAGGCGAAGAGCCCGGCCATGAGCCGCGCCACCGGCGCGGGGGTGAGAAACTGACCGAGCTCGGACTGCCGTTTCGGGTCCAGACGACGTGCGGCGTCGAGCCGCAGCAGATCGACGCGGTCCACCAGGGTGGCAGCCATCGAGTTGGCAGGGGTGAAGCGTGGCGGGTCTGCGATCACGGAGAAGGACTCCAGTGTATGGAGCGGCCCCGTGAGCTCACCGACCGCCGGCTTCACGGCCGCACCAGTGCTCGCCAGGTCCACCTGAGAGCCGCGCCGCCGCGAAGTGCGAGACCCCTGGGTGCGCGGGCGTCCCGCCCGCTTCGTCGCCCGCGTGGGACGGGCCAGAGGCCCGCGCACCCAGACGACGGTGCGAACACGCTTGCCTGAACCAAATCCTCCCGACCGCCCCTGGAAGAATCTATCACGGGGCTCGGGCCGCCTGGATCACCACGGGTACTATCAGGGCAGGAACTCCTTGCCGTGCAGCTTCCGAATGGACTTACCGCATTGGTGGACTACCACGTTCACACGGCTCGGTGCGGCCACGCCGTTGGCGCCATGGAAGCGTATGTCGAGAAGGCGATCGAGGCCGGCTTGAAGGAGCTGGGCTTCTCGGACCACCTGTACCTGTACTGGTTGCCCGAGGGCGACCGTGATCCCGAGCTGGGCATGGCCGAATGGGAGCTGGACTTCTACGTGGAGGACGTCGAGCGCTGCCGCGCGCGCTACGCCACGGACGTGACCATTCGGCTCTCCACGGAGGCCGACTTCATTCCCGGGCACGAGCAGACGCTGGAGCGCGTGCTCGCCCGATATGACTGGGATTACGTACTCGGGAGCGTCCACTTTGTGGATGGCTGGGGCCTGGACCAGAGCCGCTACCTGGACGGCTACGAGCGCTGGGACGTGAACGCGCTCTACGCCCGCTACTTCGACCTCATGGGCCAGGCGGCCGAGACGCGGTTCTTCGACACCATGGGCCATATCGACCTGGTGAAGAAGTTCGGCCATCGCCCGACGCTGGACCAGGCGGAGAACCACCGGACACTGGCCGAGCGCTTTGCCCGCGCCGGGGTGTGCGTGGAAGTGAACACTGCCGGATTGCGCAAACCCGTCGCCGAAACTTATCCCCACCCGGACCTGCTGCGGGCGTGCCACCAGGCGGGCGTACCTGTCACTTTTGGCTCGGATGCCCACGCGCCGGAGCAGGTGGCCCTGGACTTTGCCACGGCCGCTCGTCTCATGCGCGCGGCGGGCTACGCGGACTACCTGGCGTACCGTGGCCGCAACCGTTCCCCTCATCCGCTGCCGCCGGACTGAGGGACGAGGTCCGGCAGGTGGGCTCCAGCTCGCCGTCCGCCGCGCGGTGCTCAGGCCATGGGCCGGACTGCAACGAGGTCCGGCCTACTTGAGCGCGCCGCGCTTCGCGGCCACGAGCACCAGGCCGGCGATCAGCGGCAGGAGCGCCACGGCGTACATCGCCTTGTAGCCGGCCGCGGAGGCAATCGCGCCGCTGAGGGCGGAGCCCAGGCCGGTGGCCACTTGAAACCACAGCGAGTAGCTGGCCATGGCGGCGCCGCGCCGGCGCGGATTCGATTGGTCGATCGCCAGCGCCATCGTCGCGGGTTGGTGCAACGTCTGGCCTATCGAGAACGCGACGCCTCCCAGGACGAGCGAGCCGAGGTCAGATGCCCCCCACAGCATCGCGGTCCCCAGCAGGGCAAACGAGAGTCCGCCGGCCATCGCCGGGCCGCGTCCCCAGCGGTCGGAGGCTCCGCCAACGACCGCGCGCGTGGCGAGGGAGGTGAGGCCGGACGCCAGGTAGAACCAACCCGTGCTCGCCACTGGGACCCCCAGGGTTCGTGCGTACAGTGGCACAAAGGTCGTGACCGCGGGACTCGCCAACATCATGCACAGCAGCAGCATGGACGCGAGCATTACGCCTGGGTCGAAGAAGCGCGCCAGCACGCCGCCGTCGGATGACGCCCGGATGGACGTGGAGTGGGACTCGATCCCGATGCCAGCAGGCAGCAGTAGTGCGAGCGCGCCCACCATCAGTCCCGCGAGCGCCGCGACCAGGAACACGGCCGGATAGCCGCCGTCCGGTCCGCCACCGACCTCGAGCAACCACAGAGCGAACGGGGGCGTAATCGAAAGCGCCAAACTCTGAAACAGGCCCACGTAGCTGGCGGCCTCGCCACGACGAGCGGGCGGTGCCACGTGCGCTAGGAGCGTATTACCGCCCGTATTGAAGGCCGACCATCCCACCCCGCGCACAGCGTTCACGGCCGCCACGACCCAGATCTGGGGAACCGCGAGGGCCGCTGTCGGGAGCGCCAGCAAGAGGCCACCCATGCCGAGGATCCCGCGCACGCTCCAGGTATCGGTCCAGTAGCCGATCAGCGGCCGGATCCCAAAGCTGGTGATGCTGAACCCGGCCAGGACCAGACCTACCGTGAGCTCGTCATAACCCAGTGACGTGACGAATAGGGGGATGAGCGGCGTGAGCATCCCGAAGTGCCCGTAGGAGAGGAATTGCGCTAGCGAGAGCAGGGCAAAGGTGCGAGTCCAGATCGGCTGGGCAGCCTCGCCGACTGGCACAGTCTGCTCACGCACGCGCCCTACCGTAACGGTAGCGACGGGTCGCTCGGCACCCGAGGCCGTCGGGGCCGGTCCATCCGGCCGGGCGCGGTGGGCTCAGTCGGGTGGCAGTCCACGTGACCGATACTGACAATGGTTGGACCGCGCCCGTCCAGGCCGCATGTCGGGCCGAGTCGATGGACCGAAGATGCTGCCCGACGTACTCCGCGCGGATTCCCAGACACACGACGGAGGTTGGTTCATTCCACTGCTATGTGTACGTACATCAACCAAGAGGCGCCCATCGCGGGGAGTGGCAAGGGTCCCCAGGGATGGTTTCAGGTTACGAGGGCAAGCATCGGGTTCGACCACCCGGTACACGCGCCGTACGGCCACGCGATGCTGCTCGACTTCTCGAATCCGGCGCTTGGCCCGGCGGCGCGGGTGGCGGTCGAGATGAACGTCACGTCTGCACGGGCGCTCGTGCAAACGTTGCAGGCCACCATCGACGCCGCCGAAGCGAGCGGCGTCGCGGAATAACGGCACGCCTACCCACCGCGCGGCATGCTCCTAGTGAGCGTGCCGGAAACTGCCCACAGGAAACGGAGAACCATCAACCCCATGGCCCAGTGGAATCAGCTCAGCACCGATGCCCATTCGGGGCTTCTCGCCGAGGTCATCACCTACCCCGGCCAGGGCGGCGACCTTGTCCACGCCTACTTCGCCAGGCCGGCGGGGCCGGGCCCGCACCCGAGCATTGTCCTCGTCCACCATGCACCCGGCTGGGACGAGCTCTACCGTGAGATGGCGTACCGCCTGGCCAACCACGGCTATACCGTGCTCGCTCCAGACCTGTACTGCCGCGTGGCCCACGGGGCGCCCGACGACATCGGAGCCCAGGTGCGCGCCGCGGGAATGATGCCGGACGATACGGTGGTCGGCGACCTGGCAGCGGCCATGCGGTACCTGCGGTCGCTGCCGACCAGCAATGGCAAGGTCGGCATCATTGGCTCGTGCTCGGGCGGGCGCCATGCGTTCCTGGCCGCGTGCCGCACCCCTGGTGGGTTCGACGCCGTGGCGGACCTCTGGGGCGGCCGCGTGGTGGCGAGCGCGGAGGAGCTCACGCCGAAGATGCCAGTGGCACCCCTCGACTACACCGGCGACCTGTCAGCCCCGCTGCTGGGAATCTTCGGCAACGACGATCAGAACCCTTCGCCGTCGCACGTGGATGCCCTTGAGGCTGCGCTCAAGCAGCACGGCAAGTCGTACGAGTTTCATCGCTACGATGGGGCGGGCCACGGATTCTTCTACTACGACCGCACCGCTTACCGGCAGCAGCAGGCGATGGATGGCTGGAGCAAGGTGTTCGCCTTCTTCGACCAGCACCTCGTCGGTCAGCGGTAGGGGCAACGAGGCGTCAGGTGAGGACGAGTTGCAAGTTCCAAGTTCCAAGTAGGAGACGGATCCTTCGCTTCGCTCAAGGATGACACCGACACTTCGTCTCCTTGGAACTTGGAACTCGGAACTCGTCCTCACCGGGCGTAGCCGGTCAGCTCGACGTAACCGACGCCGTTGGCGCCCTGCGCGCCCTCGGAGCGAATCGTCACCGCGCCTTCCCAGTAGGTAGGTCCCGCCTGCCCGTTCGAGCCCGGGAAGTACAGCTCCTGATTTTTGACCGCCGGCTCCACGCGCAGGCGGAGCTGCTGGGAAGGGATCTCGATCAGCCAGCCGGAGGGGTACGTGGCGCCCGTGTTTGGACTCGTCCACCGATCCAACACGTCGATCCGCACCGCGCCTGGCGGAATGTCGCCCACGGAACCGTCGGCGGCGACCTGGCTGCCGTAGACGGCCGTGGTCTGTCCGTCGGGCGCCCGCAGCACGTACAGCATCAGCTCCGTTTGGTCCTCGAGTTGGACGCTGAACCAGTCCCAGCCGCCGGACTCTGCCACCACGAAGTTGCCCCACTGGTGGTCCATCCAGGCCTGGCCCGTGACTCGCTGGGGGGTGCCGTCTGGCATGCGGAGGGAGCCGCTGGCATCGATGCGGGTGCGTGAGTAGTAGTAGGACCCACCCGCGTCGCCGTAGTTGATGTACCCGCCGCTGTGCAGGACAGGCGGCTTCAGGTCGCGGAGCTGCAACGACAGGCCGAACGGCGCTTCTGCGCCAGGACCCGTGGCCATCTGCGCTTCGATGAAGTCCTGGCCGTTGGTAGAGCTCAGCCGCCAGCCGCCCACGGTGAAATCGAAGCCGGGCTGGAATGCGCCGCTGACCGAGCGTGCCTGATGGCTGAAGCGCTGCCCGCCGATGTCGGTAACGGCGAAGTGGGCGAGGTATCCCGTGGGGGAGTCTAGCCGGTTGACCTGAAAGACGGTGAACTCGAAGCCGTACTCGGCACCCGAATCGGTGCGGAGCTGACCGGTGTAGTACCACCACTCGATCAGCGAATCGTGCGAGCCGGCATCACGCGGGAACGAGATGGCCGGCACAGGCGTCGGAGCGGGTGTCGGAACCGCCGGCAGGGGGCGTCCGACTGGCGAGCAGGCGGCGAGCAGCAGCGAGGGGACGAGGAGCGCGGCCACGGCACGGCGGCCCGTTCGTGGGAGGAACGGGTAGGAGCTACTGGTCCAACACCCGAGCTTTGCCGCGATGTCATGCTGAGCGGAGCGAAGCATCCGTCTCGTTGCATCTCGGCAGTTCCACTGTGGCCAACAACTCATGGGTCGGTTGGCAGGCCGCGTGGCATTCCCGCGCGACCCCTCCGACTCCCTCCGGCCTGGTGCCATGGCATCGTTCATGCCAAGTGCCCCACGAGCCCACCGAAGGCGGAGGCCCGCCGCGGCGTGGTCCAGGCGACTACGCACTGTGTAGCCCGATCGAGGGCAGCCGCCGTCGCAGCCAGCCCGGGGCCCACCAGTTCCAATCGCCCAGCAGCCGCATGGTGGCGGGCACCAGCAATGCCCGGACCACGGTGGCATCCACGAACACCGCGATCGCCGTGCCGAGGCCGAGCGCCTTGATCAGGACGATGTCCGCCGTGACGAACGACGACGACACCAGGACCACGATCGCCGCGGCGCTGGTGATGATCCGCCCGGATTGCTCCAGCCCGAGCGCCACGCTGGCGCGGTTGTCGGAGCCGCGGTCGTACGCCTCCTTGACGCGGGTCAGCAAGAAGACCTCGTAATCCATGGAGAGGCCGAACAGCACGCAGAACATGATGATGGGCAGCGAGGCCTCGACGAAGCCCAGCGGCTTGAACCCAAGGATGCCCGAGAGGGCGCCCTCCTGGAAGATGACCACCAGCGCGCCATAGCTGGCCAGGATGGAGAGCGTGTTCATCAGAATGGCCTTCAGCGGCAGCAGCAGCGAGTGAAATGTCAGCAGCAACACCAGGTAGATGGCGATCACGACGAACAGCGCCGCCCGCGGGAACTGCTCGAAGAGCAGGTCGGCGTAGTCGACGATCCCTGCTGAAACGCCGCCGACCGTGAGATCGAGGCCGGCCGTTACCGGGGTTGCGCGGAGGTCCCGGATCAACTGCTTGGAACGGTCGTCGACCTGCCCGTAGCGGCTGGTGACCCGCACTACCACGGTATCAGCGCGAACGGATGCCTGGCCCGCGAGCCGCGCGTACGCATCGCCAACCCGCGACAGGTCGCCGTTGCCGTAGATCAACTGGTACTGGGCACGGCTGATGCGCGGGTCGAGCGAGACGACGCTCTCGACCCGCTCGACCCGCGGGTCGGCTTCGATGCGGCGGACGAAATCGTACAGACCTGCAATGGGCTCCGGCCGCAGCGGCGAGCCGCCATCCGTGGTCTGGAACACGAGCAGGATGGGGGAGAGCTCACCCTCGCCCCAGCGTTCCCGGAGCAGGTCGAAGCCCTGGCGCGATTGCACCCACGTGGGCAGCACCGAGGCGTCTGGGGCGCCGAGCTGGACGCGCATGAAGGGCAGCCCCAGGCCAATCAGCAGCGCCAGGACCGGCACGAGAGTGGCGAATGGGTGGGCCATCACCAGGTGCGCGAGTCGCGCCCAGAAGCCGGCGTGCGCTGCCGCTGATGTTGGGTCCACTCGTCCAGGGGGCCGCGGCCGTCGGACGGCCAGAGCGTCGATGCGGGTGCCGATGACGCCCAGCGCCGCCGGGAGGAGGGTCAGCGCGGCGATCACACAGACGCCCACCACCAGCGCCCCGGCAATCCCGAGCGAGCGGAGGGCGCTGAAATCGAAGAACAGCAACCCCAGGAGACCCAGCAGGACTGTGGCACCGGAGAACAGCACCGCCCGTCCAGCGGTCTGGAGCGCCGTGTCGATTGCCAGGGGCACGGTCGCGCCAGCGGCGAGCTCCTCCCGGTACCGACTGACGATGAACAGGGAGTAATCGATGCCCAGGCCAAGGCCGAGCATGGTGGTGAGGTTGAGCGAAAAAATGGAAAGCTCGGTGAGCTGGCTCATGAATACCATCAGCGCCAGCGTCACCACGACGGCGGCGCCGCCGACAAGGCCGGGCACGGCGGCGGCCACCACCGAGCCGAACACGAACAGCAGCGCCAGCCCCGCGAACGGGAACGAGATGAGCTCCGCGCGGCGGAGGTCTTGCTCGGTTACATCGTAGATGTCGGCATAGAAAACTTGCGGCCCGGTCAGCGTGGTCTTGAGCCGCGTCCCCGCGAGCGCATCATCGATCGCGGCCACGAGGCGCCGGAAGCTCGCGGGTCCACCGTCCGCCGCCCGAACCTGGATGCTGGCGTACGCCGCCCGGCCATCCGGCGACACCTGGCGCGGGTTGTCGAGTGGGCTCATCACGTTGGCCACCCCCTCGGCTTGCCTGAGCCGAGCCACGGTGGCCTGCACAGCTTCCTGGAATCGCGGGGACGTGGCGGTAATCTGCCCGGTGGGATCCTCGAAGACGACGACCAGCGACGACGCTTCTGCCTGGAACTTCCGCGCCAGCAGGTCGTCCGCCCGTTGCGCTTCGAGGCTGGGCGAGGAGAAGCCGCCCGGTGAAAGCGTCTGAAACACCCGCGGCGCAACCGGCAGCGCTGCCAGGACGACCGCGGCCCAGGCCGCGAGCACGGCGTATCGCCAGCGGTAGAGCGTCAGACCAGGCGAGCGGCGCATGTGGGCAGACGAGACCGTACACGTGCAATGCCCGAGTCCGCGCGGTTTCGGGTGGTGACGAGTGGTCAGTGGTCAGTGGTCAGTGGTCAGGAGAGGTCCCGGTGGGAGAGCCTGGACCCTCGCCGAGGCCACGGCGAGCAGTGCGAATGTGGCTGCTCCGCGCCGCCGTCACCGCTTCAGCAGGGTGGCGCCGGGCGGCCTGACGGGATCAGCCTCCCATTGCGGCTTGCCAGCGCCGTGCTCCTGGCGCTGTTCGCGATGCACTGCACTGTTGCACTTGTCTAACACTTTCCCGGCTGGGAGCCTGAGATTGGGGGAAATGGGGCTCACTTGATTAGGATGCGCCTGCCGTGCGCCTACGAACTGTTGTTGCCCTGCTCGCTTCCACCGTGCTGGCGGTCGGGCTGGCGGGCTGTGTGCCGGCCAGCGAGCGCCCAGTACGGGGCGCCGTGGCGGGCTCCGAGCGTCCGGCGTCGACACCTGATCTGCCACCGACGCTATCGGCAGCAAGCGCGCCCGAGCGAGCGCCCGGCTTGCGGGTTCTCCCCAGTCCTTCCCCGGGCCTTGGCTCGGTAGTGCCATCGCCATCGCCCTCCCCCGGTGCGCCGCCGATCGTGCGGACCATCCAGCCGCCGGCGAATGCCGTGGTGCCCGTCGGTCAGCCGATCACCGTCTCCGCGGTGTTCGTGGCGCGCGGCGCGGACCTCGCCAGTGCCTCGCTGCAGGTCGACGGCGCGGAGACCGCGGCGCAACTGGAGCGTCCTGACGGGCGCACCTGGACGATCCGGGTGCCGCAAACACTGGCCGCCGGGCCCCACACGGTGCGGGTATTCGTCGGCGACACCTCCGGCGCCCGCGGCGGCTTCAGTTGGCAGTTCACTGTGGGCGAGGTGCTTCCGACCGCGGTTCCGGTTGATGCGGAGGCGCCGAGCGCGGCAGCCACCAGCACACCGGCGCCCGCACCAGCGGTGGTTTCCGTCGCCACGGCCCGGCCTGCCCCGGCCGCGACACCTGTTCCTCCAGTGGGGCCGACGCAAGCTCCGGCGGCACCCCTGGCTCCCACGCCCCGGATCGCCCCGCCGACCACCCCGTCTCCGCGGCCGTAACGCACGCATCATCCGTGACGCCCCGCCAGCGCGAGGCCTCCCGCATACTCCCGGCGTGGTGAACGCGCGCGGTGGTCCTCGACGGATCGCGGTGCTCGGCGGCGGGGTGCTTGGACTGAGCGCCGCGCTCCGACTCGCACAGGCTGGCCAACAGGTGGTGGTCTTCGAGCGCGAGCCGCAGTTGGGCGGGCTCGCGGTGGGGTTCAAGGTCGGTGGCAGCAACCTCGAGAAGTTCTACCACCACATCTTCCGAACCGACCGGGCCATGATCCGCGTCATCGACGAGGTCGGTCTAAGCAGTCGCCTCATCTGGGGAAAGCCCGTCACCAGCATGCTCTGGGACGACCGCATCGCGGACCTGGATGGCCCGCTCGGGTTCCTGAAGTTCCCATTCCTGCCGCTAGCCGACCGTCTTCGCTGGATCGCCTGCCTGGCGCTGCTGAAGCTGGCGCCGAACGAGAAGCCCTTCGTCGGCCAGACCGCGCTCGACTGGACCCGGCGGATGACGGGCCCCAACGTGCAGCGGGTCGTGTGGGAACCGTTGCTGCGCGGGAAGTTCGCCGACCGCGCGGACCAGATTGTGATGACCTGGCTGTGGAGCCGCTTCCACGAGCGGTCGCTCTCACTGGGCTACCTGCGGGGCGGGTTCCAGCAGCTCTACGAGGCGCTTGGGACGCACATCGCGCGGCTTGGCGGGCGCGTTCACCTCTCGACGACCGTCACCGCGATCCGGCCACAGGCGGACGGGAGCGTGCTGGTGGAGAGCGACCGAAACGGTGCCGAGCGGTTTGACCAGGTGCTGGTGACGCTTCCCACGCGCCTATTCGGCCGCGTGGCGCCGGATGTGCCGCCAGGTTTCCTGGAGCGCTACCCGGGCCCGGAGCACTTCGGCGCGCACGTGGTGATCCTGGGGCTGGATCGCAAGCTTACCGAGCACGTGTACTGGCTCAACGTGAACCAGCCAGGGTTCCCGTTCCTGGCGCTGGTGGAGCACACCAACTTCCTGCCGCCGGAGGACTACGGCGGCCTGCACCTGGTGTACCTGGGGAATTACCTGCCCATGGACCACCCGCTGTTCGGCCGCGACGATGCGGAGGTGGTGAGCGAGTTTGGCGCGGCGGTGCAGCGCATCAACCCTGCCTTTGATCCCTCATGGATCCGCCAGTCGTGGGTGTTCAAGGCGCCATTTGCGCAGCCCATCGTCACGGCCGGGTACCTGGACACGCTGCCCCCACACGACACGCCGCTGCCGAACGTGTACCTGGCCAACATGGCGCACGTGTACCCACAGGACCGGGGCCAGAACTACTCGCTTCTCCTGGGCGAACGCATGGCGCGGCACCTGCTCAGAGCGCACGTCCTATCCTAGCGGGATGGCTCGGGGCTACCATCTCGTTGGACAGAGCGGACGGGGCGACGGCCATGACGATTGCTGAGAAGCGGCTGACCTTAGCGGAGTTCCTGGCGCTGCCGGAGCGGAAGCCGGCACTCCGCTACTTGCCGGATGGGACCATCACACAGAAGGTGTCGCCGAAGACCAAGCACGGCATCATCCAGGGCGCACTCGTGACGCGGGTGAATCGCTTCGCGGAGCCGGGCCGGGTCGCGCGGGCGATCCCGGAGATCCGCTGCACGTTTGGGGGCGCCTCGCACGTGCCGGACGTGGGCGTGTTCCGCTGGGAGCGGATCCCGCGGGATCCCGATGGCCGCGTCGCCGACAATATTCTGATCCCACCGGACCTGGCGGTGGAGATCGTCTCGCCCGGCCAGAGCACGACGGGGTTGGTGGAGCTGTGCCTGTGGTACGTGGCCAACGGCGTTCGGCTGGCACTGGTGCTGGACCCGGCGGACGAGTCGGCGCTGGTGGTGCAGCCGGATCGGACGGTGCGGGTGCTGCGGGGCGAGGACGTGTTCGAGGCGGGGGAGGCGCTGCCCGGCTTCGCACTGGGCATCGGAGAGCTGTTTCAGACGCTGCGGCTGGACTGAGCGCCGAGAGTTTCCCTGGTGCGCGTCTGGCGGAGCCTGGCCGGCTCTCAGGCCTGGCCGCGATGGGCTCCCGGAACCAGCGCAGGCGGGCGTCCATCGAGATCGCACAGGCACCCTGGCCGCTCTTCGAGCAACGCGCGGTCCCACCCGCCGAGGTCGGCGGCGGCGGTGTAGCTCGAACGAAGGAACTCGTGGAGCGCTTCGTCCGGACGGTCCGCGGTGCGCACGCTTTCGTAGGGCAGCACGAATTCGCCCATCTGGGGGCTGAAGGCGGCAGCGCTGGGACCGACGGCCGCCTCGGCGAACCCTGGCGGCGCGGGCACGGCGTAGCTGTAGAACGTGGCTGGCGCGGTTGCGTCGCCCAGCCACAACCCGGCGCTGCTGACCTCGTGCGAGTAGGACTCGTGCATCACGTGTGGGTGGACGTTGAGGACTGGCCCCGACCACATGGGCGCTCGCCGTCCCGAGAAGCGGGTGACGGCGAGGTCGAAGCTGCCCCAGAAGAAGTGGACGGGGCTGGACTTTCCCAGAAATTCGCCCCGGAACGCCTTGAACACCCGGTCGGCTGCCACCAGTGCGCGCCAGAAGTCGTACGCCGCGGGGGGGTCGTACGCGGCGTGGACGTGGTCCTCGTTGAAGGGGATGACGTCAGGGATCTCGACCGGGTGCGGCCAGATCGAGGCCTCGACGCCGAGCGCACGCAGGGCCGCCAGCACCTCGGCGTAGAACTCGGCCACAGACTTCGGCTCCAGCGTCACGTGCTGGCGGGCGCCCCAACTGGTGTCGAGGAGGAGACGGTGATCGAGAAAGTCGAACGCGACCTCGAAGTTCTCCGATCCGATCGGGATCGGCGAAGTGGTCAGGCCGCGCGTACTGACGTAGAGGGTGGAGTGCCAGAAGTGGTTCTGGGGTGGGCTGAACGCGAGGCGCAGCTTGCCGACGATCTGCGTCCACAGGTGCAACGTGGCGCGCGTGGCGGGCCAGGCCTCTGATTGCAGGCTCGGCCATAAGCCGCCATTGGGGTGCTGATCGCGGGCACCTGTCGAATCCACGCTCGAAGGCTCGGCCATGGCCGTCTCCTCAGTCACTTTCCAGAATACGCGATGGTCTCGCCGACCGGACCTGGACGCTTCAGCCGGTAGGATTCTCCGATGGTGATGGCGGAGAGCGAGCAGGCGACGGGCGCGTGGCTTCGGCGGGTTGGGTCGCAGGTCGCGTCAGTGGCCGCGCTTGACACCGCAGGTCCTGTTTAGGAGGGCTTCGGTGTTATGGGACTGAGCGGCAGGCTGAGGACGAAGGTACTGCCCGAGCCTTCCTCGCTTTCGGCGGAAATGGCGCCGCCGTGCAACTCGAGGATTTGCCGGACCGCGGCCAGGCCGATCCCTGTGCCCGCAATCTTTCCGGCGGCGTTCGAGGCCCGTTGGAACCAATCGAAAATGTGCGGCAGGTCGTCGACGGGAATGCCAATACCTTCGTCGCTCACCCGCAGAATCGCCCACCGATCCAGCGGGTTTCCCGGGTGTTTGTGCTGACATGCAAGTGTCAGCGTGATCCGACCTCCCGCTGGGCTGAACTTGATGGCATTGCCCAGCAGGTTGTCCAGCACCCGTTCCAGGCGCGCCTCATCCCACTCGCCGGACAGCATGGGCTCTTCAAGCCCTTCCAAGACCACGCTGATCTGATGATCGGCGCTGTTCGCCTGATGCCGAGCAGCCGCGTCTTCAACGAGTGCCACGAGATCGACAGCGTGGCGGTCCAGCTCCAACGCCTGTCCGGTGCGCAGGCGAGCGACATCCTGCAACTCCGTGAGCTGCACGTCCATCCGACCGACCGCATCGTCAATACGGCGCAACCGCTCGATGAGTCGTTCGTGTGGAACCGCTCCCTTGGCAGCCTGCCTTCGGAGAAGTCCTGCCGTCCCCTTGATGACCCCCAGCGGGCTGCGGAGGTCGTGGGTGATCGCCGTGAGAAACGCCTCCTTCTCCTGCTCCAGCGTCTTGCGCTCGGTTACATCCGTGAAGATCGCGACACCCCCCACGACTGTCCCTGACGGATCACGAACCGGCGCGGCGTTGACCGACACGGTGCCGCGCGTGCCGTTATCGCGGAGGTAATTGATTTCCTCGCCGGTTACTACCTCGCCCGTCCGCACCGCGCGCGCCAACGGCCATTCCTCTGGCAAGTACCGACGGCCATCACGCCGGAACCCCTGCCACTCGTTTGGATTCTCGCCGGCTGGTACAGGCCCGCCGGGGCCGTGGGTGAGCTGTTGAACTTTCGGTTGCCCCATCGCCACCTGGCCCGAAGGCGCGTCCACGATAACCACGGACGCCGGTAGCTGCTCGAGCACCGTCGCCAGGCGCAGCTGCTCCGCCGCCAGAGCTTCCCGCAGCCGCCGGAGCTCGGCCTCGTGTTCGTCCACGGCGAGCACAGCCAGAAAGGCCGCGTCGTCCAGGGCATCGTGGAGCAGCATCTCGGCACCGAGGATGTCGCTTGCGGGCGCCGCATCGCTGACGTTGGAGCGCAGGGCCCACCCGATCTCCTGACGGAGAAGACGGAACTCGGTCACGATGTCGGAGGCCGCCAACCCCTGAGACATGCGGGTGCGGGCGTGAATCTGGGCGCCCGCCAGCACGTCCTTCTCGTGCAGCGCCGAGCCCGCATTCCGCGTACGCGCCTGGGTGCGCCGGAGCACCGCGATTAGCGCGTCCACGAGGGCGGGTATGTGGTCGGCAACGGCGCGCTCGCGCCTCCCAGCGTGAAACGGCTGTGCCGCGGAGGCCTCCAGCCAGCGATCGAGGATGCCGTCCCGCTGCTCAGCCAGCAGGTCGGCGACCCAACTGAAGTCCCCGTCCTGCGTCATGCTCTCCACGCGCGTCCGCGCGTCGAGGGCCGCCGGCACCCGGTCAGGCACCTGGGCTGCAGACTCGGTCATACAACCGGTCTCGGAGACCGTGATCGCGCGTGGCACCGTCTCGCAACTGCGCCAGGCTGGTGTGCCCGTGCAGGTGCGGCTTGCGACCAGAGCCGCTGGGATAGGAGCGTGCTCCCGCGGGCCAGCAGGTCACGGATGTCATCCACGATCTGGGCGCAGACATCGGGAGCTCCTGTGCCAGATTGGGCGAGCGTGGTGCGCCACACCCAGGCTGCCCCCTATGACTCGGGAGAGCCGCACATCCGGGAGAGCCGCACATTCTGAGTGGGGCAGTGTACTGGTAGGCATTGTGCCCCGGGGGCCAGAGCTTCGCACTCGCGGTAGCGTGACGCAGGTTCATACGCGACGCTCGTGCATCGGCTACATTGGCGGGTACGGGAGTGAAGGGGCGCGGATACGCGAGCTTCTCCGTTGCAATGATCCGCGGTCGGGTGACGCGGTCGAGAGGATTGAACGTGGAGAGGCCGCTCTGGCCGAACACACCGGGCCCTGCAGGAGGTCATGCGCTCCATCCAACAGCGGAGAGAAGCTGGAGGAGCTCAGCTTCCGGCGCCACGCCCGGGGCCGTGAGATCGCGCGCCTGCTCGCCTTCGGGGTGGTCGAGAACGTGGGCTATCGGCAGCTGGTGGCCGTGTGGCGCACGCTCGCGTTCCTGGACCTGGCTCGCGGGGGGACGTCGTGGGGTGGCCAGGAACGCCGCGGGATCGGCGACAGCGGGGATACACAGCAGGCGGCTCGTTCCCAGCTACCGGCACCGGTCACCCGGAAGGAGGAACGGATCGCGTGAGCACGTCGAACGGAGACGCGCCAATGCGGAACCCGGTCCAAAGCGCCCAGCCCGTAGGATTCTCCCATGGTGACGGCGGCGAACGAGCGAGGGACGGAAGCGGGGCTTCGGTGGGTTGGGCGTAGGACGCGTCGCACGGATGCGCCGGAGCGGCTGAATGGCCGGGTGCGGTTTACCGCCGACCTGCCGTTGCCGGGCGCGCTGCACCTGCGCCTGGTCCGGTCCCCATACGCCGCGGCGACGATTTGCGCGATCGATGGGAACGCGGCCCTGGCGGTGCCTGGGGTGCTGCACGTGCTGACCGCCCGCGACCTGGCGGTAGCGACCGCGCCCATGTCGGAGGAGAGTGGCGACCTGCACCTGGCGCTGGAGCGGGTGTACTACGCCGGCCAGCCGGTGGCGGTGGTCGTGGCCGAGACCGACTCGGCCGCTGAGGATGGTGCCGCGCTGGTGGAGGTGGAGTACGAGCAGGGGCAGGCGGTTGTGGACCTGGACCACGCCATGCAACTGGACACGCCGGCCATCCGCGAAGGTGGTGGGGGCGGCGATGACGAGGAGCTGGCGATGCACGGCGCGGCCGGGGGGAGCGCCGACGCGGGCACTGAAGTGGAAGGCGCGAACGTGCTTGGTCGAGCCACCATCCACCGAGGCGACGTGGAGGCGGCGTTCCGCGACGCGGATGCCGTGGTTGAGCAGACCTTTACTACCAGCTGGGTCCACCAGGGCTATATCGAGCCGCTTGCCGCCGCAGCGGCGATCGATCCGCTTGGCACGCTGGTGGTCTACACGTCCACGCAGGCCATGTTCTGGGTGCAGAGCACGGTGTGCCGGCTGCTCGGACTGCCCACCCACGCCGTGCGGGTGGTGGCGATGCCCGTCGGCGGCGGATTCGGCGGTAAGTTTGGCCTGCTGGAGGGGCTGGCGGCGGCGGTCGCCTGGACCCTCAAGCGTCCGGTGGTGCTGGTCTACAGCCGCCAGGATGAATTCACCGCCTCGACCCCGGCGCCGGCCACCCGCATCCGGGTCAAGGTCGGCGGGACGCGCGATGGGACGCTGACGGCGCTCGACGCGGAGGTGCTGTTCGATTGCGGCTCCTCGCCGGGATCTCCGGCTCGGATGTCGGGGATGATGATCGCCTCGTTGTATCGCTGGGCTGCCTACCGCGTGTCGAGCGCCGAGGTGCTGACGAATCGGCTGCCGAATGGCGCCTACCGCGCGCCCGGCCAGCCGCAGGTAATGTTCGCCCTGGAAAGCGCCATCGACGAGCTGGCGCGGACGCTGGGTATCGATCCGCTTGACGTGCGACTGCGGAGCGCCGTCGTGGAGGGCGATCCGCACGCGAATGGCGCGCGTTGGCCGAATATCGGGCTCTCCCGCTGCCTGGCCTTGGCCGCGGAGCACTACCGCGCCGAGAAGGTAGCAGCCGCCGTGAACGAGGGCGTCGGCATTGCCATCGGTGGCTGGATGGGAGGCGTCGAGCCGGCTTCGGCCACGTGCCGCTTGAACCAGGATGGCAGCCTCACGCTGAACCTGGGCGCCGTCGACATCTCCGGAGCAGGCACGACGTTTCAGTTGATCGCCGCCGAGGCGTTCGGCCTGGATGATTATCGTCGGGTCCGCGTGGTCCAGGCGGACACGGACAGCGCTCCGTACGCGGGCGCGTCGGGCGGCAGCAAGATCACGTACACGGTGGGCACCTCGGTGCAGCGCGCGGCCGTGGAGGCGCGCGAGCAGGCGCTGCGGATCGCCGCCGACGTGCTCGAAGCCGCGCCCGAGGACCTCGAGCTGGTGGGCGACGACATTCGCGTCCAGGGTGTCCCGTCCCGGGCCACCACGTTGCGGCAGGTTGCCGAAAAGAGCATGTCGTTTGGCGCGCGCTATGAGCCCGTGTTTGGCCGAGGCCAGTCGGCCATCATCGAGCGCAGCCCTGGATTTGCGGTCCACGTGGTGCGGGTCCACGTGGACCCGGAGACCGGCCGCGTGACGCCGGTCCGGTACGTGGCAGTCCAGGACGTCGGGCGCGCCATCAACCCGGCGGCCGTGGAAGGCCAGATGATGGGCGGTGCCGTGCAGGCGGTGGGGTGGGGCCTCCTGGAGCGCATGGAGCACGACGAGGTCGGCACGCCGCTGACCGCGAGCTTCCTGGACTACGCGCTGCCGAGGGCCACCCAGTCTCCGGAGCTTGAGACGGTCGTCGTGGAAGTGCCGTCGAAGGCCGGGCCGTACGGAGCTCGTCCGGTCGGCGAGCCGCCGGTCATTCCCGGCGCGGCCGCGATAGCCAACGCGGTTCGGGATGCGGTTGGCGTGCGGGTGGCGGACCTGCCGCTTACTTCCGAGCGGGTGCACGCGGCCCTCGTCGCGGGACGGAGCGCGTAGCGTGAGAAAGGGGAGCTACGCCGTGTCGAGCGGCAGCTCCGGCTGCTGCTCATCCTCGTCACCCGCGTCCCAGGGGTAGACGATCCAGGCGTCCGTTTCGTCCACGAAGAACTCCGGCCGGTCGTCTGGATAGCGCGACTTCCCGGGCTTGTAGTGGAGCACGGCCACGAGCGGCTCGCCGCCCGCTTCGACGATGCGCTCCTTGACTGCCTTGATGGTGCGGCCGGAGTCCCACACGTCATCGACGACCAGGATGCGCTTCCCATTCAGGAGCGGGTCGGAGGGGAACTGGAGGAAGATCGGTCGCTCCAGGGTGCGCGCCTGGCCGGTGTAGAACATCACCGCGGCCACCAGGATGTTGCGCAGGTTCAGGCGCTCGCTGATGATGCAGGCGGGCACCATGCCGCCCCGCGTGATGACTACCAGCACGTCGAAGTTCCTGGGAAGGCGGTCGGCAAGGCGGATCGAGAGGTCCTCGACCTGTGTCCACGTGAGGTGCTCTTTGTCCATGCGGTAGGGCGGGGATTGTAGCGACGGGCCCGGCGCCCACCACCGGAGCGTCTGACCTGGCGCCGGGGTGACGGTCTACGCGTGACTCCGGAGGGCGCGAGCCGCGGCCAGCCCGAGCGCCGGGCTGTGCAAGAGCAAACGCGCCAGCCACTCGACACTGAAATCGCCGTGCAGCGCCTCGGCCACGAAGGGCCCTGGGAGCACGCGCAGCAGCGCCAGGACGACCCGCCAATTGCGGTCGCCGTAGCGCGCCGCGCGTCGGTTCAGCCAGATGGCTAGCGCTTCTTCGCGCCCGTGGCGGCGCTGCCAGAGGCGGTCGTAGGCATGTGCCAGGGGGGCGCTGGCGTTGCCCGTCGAGACGGCCACGGCCGCCGCGCGGCCGGCGAGGAGGCCAGCTTCAAGGGCGTAGCGAATGCCTTCACCGAGGACCAGCGAACCCTGGGCGGCGCTATCGCCGGCCAGCAGCAGGCCGGGGCTGGAACGGGCGCCGAGCGGCCCATCGGAGGGAAAAGTCCCAGCATGGTACTCCAGGGGCTGCGCCCCTTCGAGCGCACCCTCGAAGGTGGCACTGGTCCGCAGGCGTTCGAGCAGTGCGCGCGGGTCGAGGTGAGAATCCGGCCGGAGGATGCCCACGCCGAGGCGCACACGGCCCTCGCCGCGCGGGAACGCCCAGGCGTAGCCGCGTGGAGCAAGGCCGCGACCGACGAGCAGCATCGCCACCGACTGGTCATAGCGGGGTGCGAGCAGCTCGAGCTCGGCGCCTACTCCCTGGCGGACGGGTGGTTTCCGAAGCCCCGCCGGGACACCGAGCGCGCACGCGCCGCCGCTGGCGTCGATTGCCACCTGGCACTGGATCGTCAGGTCACGGCCGCGGTCATCTCGGACCCGGACGGCGCGCACGATGCCGGCTTCATCCAGGATTGGACCGGTGGCCGCGTGTCGAAGGCGGATCTCCGCGCCAGCTTCGATGGCTCGGCGCGCAAGGTGCTGCCACGTGGCGCGCACGTCCAGCACGCCAAGCCGTGCTGGCTGGAAAGTCCACTCGGCGGAGGAACCGGGGCCAACGACGCGGATGGTCGGCGTGAGGTGGGCCAGCGAGCGCGGGATCTGGAGCCGGTCCAGGTCGGCGAGCCATGTTCCACCACTGGTTCGTACGGGCGCGCCGATCTCGCCGCCGCGTTCCACCAGCAGCGTCCGGGCGCCCGAGGCGCTCGCGCTCCGAGCCGCCGCCAGTCCGGCTGGCCCTGCCCCGACGACCAGGATGTCGCACGCGGTCTCCGAAGGCACAACGCGAGGAGGCTACTTGCTTGCTGCGCAGCCCTGTCGACGAGCAGGACGGAGGGCCATCACTGGCGTGAGCGCGGTCAGCAGCCGCGAATGGGGCGGCGTCGGTAAGCATTGACGTGGCTCCCCAGCCGGCAGCAGCGTTGGCTGCGATACCGTTGAAGGTATAGCGTCATCGATAGCAGGATGAAGGCATGGTTCAGGATGATCTCGCCGCGTTCATCGAGCGGCGGACGCGGCGTAATCCCCGGTTCCCGCTTCTCGTCGCGGCGGCGGAGCAGCGCCGTGCCAAGCTCCGGCACCTGGCGGCGCTCCGGGTTGATCTGGGACTCAGTCAGACGCAGATCGCGGCCCACATGCACCCGTCGCAGCCCACGGTCGCGCGCATCGAAAGTGGCGCGGTCGACGTCAGGCTCTCGACCCTGGAGCGCTATGCGGCCGTACTCGGGCGTCGAGTTGTGTGGACGCTGGAGCCGGCTGGCAAGGAATTCTTGGATGCGTGTCACCCAGCCGCGCGGGTCGCTGACTGAAGGCCTCCCCAGCGCGCTGTCCGCGGAGTGCCAGTCCCAGCGGTCTTTGACCACCGTGCCGGCGCGGTTGGTGAGCGCCCGCACGCTGCCGAGGCCGTCGGTGACCACCACCTCCGGTGGCCCCGTGCGTCCACCTCGTACGCCAAGCCAGCGGCGCCAGACACATCTGTCCGTCCGCTGTCCTGGTACAGCACCCCATCGGGTCCGTACAGGCTGGTGATGGTGGTGGCCGTGCTCAGGCGGTTGCCCGCCGGATCGTAGGTGGACGTCGTGCTCGTGGTGCTGCTGGGGCGGCCGCCGGCCAGCGGCTGCACCGCGTGAGCCGGTTCAGGCGTGCGGCGGTTCCCACGTCTCCACGCGCAGGGCCCGGCACTCGAGCAAAGTGGGCGGCGTTCGGGGTGAGAACCCCGTGGCCGTGCGCCAGCGCCGTGGCGGCAATCAGCAAGTCGCGCTCGCCAATCAGTGCTCCGGCCCTGGCAAGCGCGGCGTGGGCCGGACCGTAGGCGCGCGCGGCCGCTACGTCGAATGGCAGTACGCTGAACGTGGCGAGCACGCGCTCCACGAATGCCTCCCGCCGCGCCCGCTGCTCGGCTGTCCGGGCCCGGGGTACGCCCGCGAGGAGCTCGCCAACAGTGACGGCGGACACCTCCAGCGACTCCAGGGGCAGGCGCTGGAAGGCCTCGGCGAGGGCTCCCTCCTGTGTTGCCGCGCGCTCGAGGACGATGAAGATGCCCGAGTCAATCAGGAGGCCCACGGCGTATCACCGGCCAGGGGTTGCTCCCGCCGAATCGCCGCCAGATCCTCCGCGAAAGACGGGTCCACCGGCAAGACGGGCGCCAGTTGGCGGGCGAGCACCTCCCGGGTGACGGCGTGACGCTCGTGAATCGGCGCGAGCGCCGCCACCAACCGACCGTGGTCTTCCACGTGGAAGGCCTCGCCCCGCTCGACTCGTCGCAGCAGCTCGGGCAAGCGCGCCGCGAGCTCCTCGACCGTGACCGTGGGGATCATGTACGCGATGCTACGCCAATGCACACATTTGGGGCTTGTTGCTCCATCACCCTCGGCACGTACTCCGCATCCTTGAAGATCAAGTACGAAGTGCGAGCGGTAGCCAGGCGGCGTTCTGCGCCTTCAACGTTCGGGCGAGATGCGCCCGATCGTACGCACCGTTGCCCCCCGTCGGGGCTGGGGCTCTTCGGGGGGCGCACACGCGGGCAGCGTGAAGCACACGCGGGCGCCCGGCCCATCGGCGCGGGCCTCGGCCCAGATGCGCCCGCCATGTGCCTCGACGACCCGCCGCGCGATGGCAAGGCCGAGCCCCACCGACCCGCGCTCCGCGCGGCTCTCGGGCGGGAGGTCCTGCACGAAGGGGGCGAAGAGACGGGCGGGATCGATTGAACCAAACCCTTTCCCGCGATCTGCCACCACGAAGACGACCTGGTTCGAGGCGTTCACCCGAGCGGCGGCGACCAACACGTGCGATCGCCCCGGGGCCGCGCGGAGGGCATTGGACAGGAGATTCGCCAGGACCTGCAGGACCGCCTCCCGCGGTGCCGCAACACTCGGCGCGTCGGGCGCGACCTGAACACGAAGCTCGACCTGCCTGGCCTCAGCCGAAGGACGCGCGAGCCGCACCGCGGCTTCCAAAAGGTCGCGCGCGGTGTGCCTCTCCGAGTCACCGTTTTCGCCTGTGCGACGGTCTGCTCCGACGAGATACGGAACGTCCCGGGCCCCGTGCTCCACCAGCGCGAGAACTGCCTCTTCGAGACGGGTGCCCTGCTCCGCGGCAATGCTCAGGAACTCGCGCTGGAGCGGCGTAAGCGGGCCCGTGCGCTCTTCCAGCAGCAGCCGCACGTAGCCCGTCAGGGCGGTCAGCGGCGCCTTCAGCTCGTGGGCAGCCTCGGCCAGCGCGAGTGCCGAAGGCGGGGCGGTGGCGGCGGCGGGGCGCGACAGCAGGTACGCTCCGACCTCGCCCAGGGGCAGCAGCGCATCTGCCAAGCCCGGCGGGAAGGCGGATGCACGAAATGCCGCGAGACTCAGCACGCCAACGGTCGCGGCGCCGCGACGGAGTGGCACCGCCACGAACGACCGGACCTCCGGGTAGGCCACGTCCACGTATCGGCGGTCGTGCCGTACGTCCGCGATGGTGGCCGGCTGGCCGGTTGCGGCCACCCAGCCGGCGACGCCGTATCCCACCGGGAATCGCGTCCCGGCCGTCTCACGTCGGACGTGGTGGGCGGCGAGGGTGGCGACGTCTCCCCCCTGGATCTCGCCAACGGATGCCTGGTCCGCGCCGGTCAGCGCGGCAGCCGACTGGGCCAGAGCCAGGGCAAGGTCCGGCGGGCTCGTCAGCTCGCCGGCCGTCAGCAGGAGGTCGGTGACCGCGCGCAGGACCGCGCCCGCCGAGGGCGGGGCGAGCTCGGCAGCACGCAAGCGCTCGACGCTTGATCCGGGGCGCGGCGGGTGTTGCCCGGTGGCCTGCCGCACGCTACTCGGAGGGGGGCGAATGCCGCGGCGCCACGCCCGCCCGGGCCACCCATCCGGCGCGCCGAGCGCCCGCGGGGGCGCTACGCCAGAGGCGCGGCTCAGGCATCCAGCCGATACCCAACGTTGCGCACGGTCAGCAGGTGGCGCGGGTGCCGAGGGTCCCGCTCTATGCGCTCTCGAAGCTCGGAGATGTAGGCGTTCACCGTGCTGTAGCCCGATTCCGGATCAGCCTCGCTGCTGCCCCACAGGGCCTCCTGCAACGCTTCGCGGCGCACCGCCGCGCCGGGCGTCCGTGCCAGCACCAGTAGCAGCTTGAACTCGGTCGGGGTGAGCTGGGCCTGGCGGGTACCGCCCCGAGCGTCGCGGATCTCCACCCGATGCTCCCCCAGGTGCAACGTGAAGGCGCCTACTCGCAGCCGACCATCGGCATCCGTGCGGGGGGTGCGGCGAGCGCGGCGGATGAGTGCCTCGACACGCGCGTTCAGCTCCGCCGCGTCGAAGGGCTTGCCCAGGTAATCGTCGGCGCCAATCTGGAGCCCGTGCACGCGCGACGGCGCATCGGCCTTGGCGGTGACCATCATCACCGGCACCGGCGACACCGAGCGAAGGCGCTTGCACAGCTCGAAGCCATCGAGCACCGGCATCATCACGTCCAGGAGCACCACGTCGACGTGCGTGTCGCCCCGTACGATCTCGATGGCTTCGAGCGGGCTGGATGCTTCCACGACCCGGTGGCCGCCGAACTGCTCGAGCACGAAGCGGAGAAGCTTTCGGGTGGCTGGATCGTCATCGACGAGCAGGATGTCGCCCGCGTTCGCGCTCAGGCTCATGGAGGTGGGCGGTCGGACAGTCGCCGTCGGTGCCAGGTTGAGGCGCCCAAACGTTGGGAATCCCCAATTTTCGGCCCCAGTGGGGCCGAGTATATGGGGCTTTCACCGCGATTTTCCTAACTCCCCTTCCGGGAGGCTCGCATCGTGATGCGGCCGTACTACGTTCCGTGTGTCGAGCCAGCGGGCTCGGCGGAACGGTTCAAGCCGAAGGCTGGAGGAAACGACCAACGATGCAGTGGACACGAATCAAGGCAGCGCTGCTGTGGGCGGCAATGGTGGCTTCGCTTATTCTCTCGTCGGGTGTGGCCGGCGCGTCGGCGGGCTGGGAATAGCGCTGATCAACGGGTAATTACTTCGGAGCTTAAGAAGAATTGCAGAGCGGGCCAACGCTAGCGTTGGCCCGCTCTGCTTGCTCGCTTCATTAGTTACTGCGTTCCGGCTCGCGTGAAATAGGCCGGACACCGCGAACGGGATAGAATGCCGCCGCCTGCACCTCGCGGCCTCGGCATTCGCGTTTGCTGAACCTCCCACTTCGCGCACGACTCTTCTGGGGGCTGGTCGTCCTGCTGGGCGCTGGCCTGCTGGCGTTCAGCGCGGATCAGGCCGCGATGGACCTTCGCTTCCTCTGGCCGGCACTCCTGTTCGCCGTGGCAGGCGCCATCGCCGAGACCTTTCGGGTGGTCATGCCGACGACTGGATCTGGCTCGACGGTGCGCGGGACGGTGTCTGCAGCGGTCTTCGTGGCGGCGGCGCTGATCTTTCCGCCTCCCTGGGCCGTGTTGCTGTCCGCCGCTGCCACCGTGGTTGGCCAGGTGGTCAATCGCCGAGCCTGGTTCAAGATCACCTTCAATGCGTCACAGATGGCGATTGCCATTGGCGCGGCCTCCTCCCTCTGGTGGTGGGCCTCGCCCGATGGGCTCGTGACGTCGGCGCGCAACGTCCCGTGGCTGCTGGCGGCAGTCGGGGTCCACTTCGTAGTGAACACCTGGCTGGTGAGTGGAATCGTGGCGTTTTCGGCGGGTACGCCCCTTCGTGCCACGTGGTGGCGCACCTATCGCCACATCATTCCAGCCTGGTTGGGAATGTTGCTGGTGGGTGCGCTCATCGCGGTCCTGTGGCGGCTTGCGCCCTGGACGATTGCCCTCGCGGCAGTGCCCCTGGCGGGTCTGTACTACGCGCTGCGGAACACGGTCACGCTCGAAGTGCAGACGGTGGATGCGCTCTTCAATCTTGCAGACATCCTGGATGCTCGCGATCCGTACACCCACGGCCATTCGCTCCGTGTCGGCGAGTACGCCCAACAGCTCGCCCTCCACATGGGAGCGTCGAACGACACGGCGCACGCCATCTTCCTCGCGGGGCGGCTTCACGACATCGGGAAGTGCGCCGTCGACAACGAGGTGTTGCGCAAAACCGGCCCGCTGACCGAGCGCGAGCGCGAGCACATGTGCCAGCACGCGGACGTTGGCGGCAACATGCTCGCGAACTTTGAACTCTTCAAGGAGTGCGCGCACATGGTCCGCGGCCACCACGAGCGCTGGGACGGCGGCGGCTACCCGGACGGGCTGGCTGCGAGCGGCATTCCCTGGGGGGCGCGCGTCATCGCCGTCGCGGACGCGTTCGATGCCATGGTGACGGACCGTCCGTACCGGCAGGGTCTCGGCGAGGCTGAGGCGGTGCGGCGCCTGGAAGCCGGCGCTGGCACCCAGTGGGACCCTGCCGCGGTCGCGGCGTTCCTGGAGCTGCTGCGCGGCGGAAAGCTCGCCACGCGTGCCGCGGCGCCGCCGCGTCCCATCCTGAGCGCCGCCTCCGCTTCCGCCTGAGCGGTCACACGGCCAGCCCAGGGAAGGCACCGCGGGCGGCGGAGGGCTGGCGATGCGTTCGGCCACGAGACGGCGATCTCTCGCGGTGCACGGAATCGGCGTTGGCGCGTCGTGTAACGGGCGCACCACAACAACGCCGGGGGGCGCCGGAGACCGCGAAACGCGGCCGGCCTCCTCGGGGATGCTGCCTATACTCAGCCCAATGGCCCGCCCCCGCCTTGTTGCGAGTCAGCGCTCCGAAGCCCCGTGCCCCAGTGCGACGCCGAACGGGAATTCGCCCGGTCCCGGGCGTCGACCCAAGAAGGTCGGCGGGGACTTGGCGGACGCCGCACCATCCCGCGCCACGTGCTTCCCGGGCCGCAACTGAGGATGGCTGTGGCGCGGTTCGCCGTGATCCGGTTTCCGGGGACGAACTGCGAGCGAGAAACCGTCAGGGTTCTTCGCGAGGTCCTGGAACAGTCGGTGGACGAGCCGCTGTGGCATGCCGATCCACGGCCCCTCGACGAGTACGACTGCGTCATTCTGCCGGGCGGGTTTGCCCACGGCGACCACCTCCGCGCCGGTGCGATCGCCCGCTTTTCGGCGATCATGGCCGACGTGGAGCGGTACGCCGCTCGCGGCGGCCTGGTGCTGGGCATTTGCAATGGATTCCAGGTGCTCCTTGAAGCGGGGCTGCTCCCCGGGGCGATGCTGCGCAACGCCACGCTCCAGTTCCGCGGCGCGTGGGTTCATTGCCGCGTGGAGCGCACGGACTCGCCGTTCACCGCCGCGTGCCAGCCCGGCCAGGTGCTGCGACTTCCCATTGCCCACGGCGAAGGCAGCTATGCCGTGGCTGGCCCCGAGGACCTGGAGCGCCTGGAGCGCGCTGGCGCCGTGCTGCTCCGGTACTCCGATCCCGCGGGTGCTGTCACGGCAGCGGCCAACCCCAACGGCTCGCTGGGCAACATCGCCGGGATCACCAACCCGCGCGGCAACGTGTTTGGCCTCATGCCGCACCCGGAGCGGGCGTGCGAGTCGCTCCTGGGGAGCGTCGACGGCATGCCGCTACTGCGCTCCATCGTCCAGCACGTGACCACCGAACGGGGCGAGGCTTCGGTTACCCGGGAGCTCAGTCCGGCGTGCTGAGCGCCACGGTGGCGGCACCCGTGTCCGGGCGCTGGCGGTACCCGGTCGCGCAGATCCGCCAGTTTGGCCTGCTGGAGCCTGAGTATGCGCAAGCAGTAGAACGGCTCGGCCGCGAGCCGAACCTGGTGGAGCTGGGCATCCTGGGCGCCATGTGGAGCGAGCACTGCGGCTACAAGCACTCGCGCCGCCTGCTGAAGCTCCTCCCGACCACCGGGCCGCGCGTCCTGCAAGGGCCCGGCGAAAACGCCGGGGCGGTGTCGATCGGCGACGGGCTGGCGGTGGCGTTGAAAATGGAGTCGCACAACCACCCCAGCGCCGTCGAGCCGGTCCAGGGCGCCGCCACCGGCGTGGGCGGCATCCTGCGCGACATCTTCACGATGGGTGCACGCCCCGTCGCGATCCTGGACTCGCTGCGCTTCGGTGATCCGTCTGACCATAGGACCCCGCACCTGGTGGACGGCGTCATCGCCGGGATTGCCTTCTACGGCAACTGCATCGGCGTTCCAACCGTCGGGGGTGAGATTTCCTTCGACCCGAGCTACACGGGCAATCCGCTGGTGAACGCCATGTGCGTGGGCGTGCTGCCAGCGGACCGGCTGACACGGGCGGCGGCCAGCGGGCCCGGCAATCCGCTCATCCTGGTCGGTGCAGACACCGGGCGCGACGGCATCCAGGGCGCCGCGTTCGCCTCCAACGACGATCCGCGGGCAAGCCACCGCGGGGTGATCCAGGTCGGCAACCCGTTCCTTGAAAAGCTGCTCCTCGAAGCCTGCCTGGAGCTCATCGAGCGGGGCGGTGTGCTGGCGATGCAGGATCTCGGGGCCGCGGGACTCACCTCTTCCAGTGTGGAGATGGCCGCCCGTGGCGGGCTGGGCGTGGAGATCGACGTCCAGCAGGTCCCCCGCCGAGAGACGGGCATGAACGCCTTCGAGGTGATGCTCTCCGAATCGCAGGAGCGGATGCTGGTGCTGGTGGAGCGCGGCCAGGAGGCCGGGTTGATGGACCACTTCGCCCACTGGGGCCTGCACGCGGCGGTGATCGGCAGCATCACGGCCGATGGCACGATCCGCATCCGCGACGGTGCAGAGACCGTGGCCGAGCTCCCGATCCCGCTCCTGGCTGACGACGTACCCGCGTATGCCCTGCGCCCAGAGCGGCCGGCGACGGTGATGGATTGCACCGGGCTTGATGTCCCGTCCGGGCTTGATCTCTCACACGCGCTCCTGTCGCTCCTCGGCAGCCCCAACCTGTGCTCGCGGGCCTACGCCTTCGTGCAGTACGACTCAACCGTTCAGGCCAACACCGCGTTTGGTCCCGGTGAAGGCGCCGCGGCGCTCATCCGAGTGGAAGGAACGCACAAAGGGCTGGCAATTTCGACCGACTGCAATCCACGCTACATGCGGCTCGACCCGCGCCGTGGGGCGCAGCAGGCCGTAGCCGAGGCGGCCCGCAACGTGGCCTGCGTGGGCGCCGAGCCGATTGCCGTGACGGATTGCCTGAACTTTGGAAACCCGGAGAAGCCCGAGGTCGCGTGGCAGCTCTCGGAGGCCGTGCACGGCCTCGCGGAGGCGTGCCGGGCGCTGGACGTACCGATTGTGAGCGGCAACGTCAGCCTCTACAACGAAACCGCTGGCCTGGGCGCCATCGCACCCACGCCAGCGGTCGGCCTGGTGGGCTTGATCGAACCGATCGAGGACCGGGTTGGGATCGGGTTTCACGAGGGTGATGCCGTCGTGCTGCTGGGTCAGCCGGTGGACACGCTCTCCACCGGCGAGCTCAGGGCCGTCGTCCTGGGCGACGAGCGGGGGCCGTTCCCGCGGCTCGACCTTGCCGCCGAGCGGCGGCTTGGCGATCTGCTGCGCTCGCTCGCGCAGGCACGGCGGGTGCGCTCGGCGCAGGACGTCTCGGACGGCGGGCTCGCGATTGCGGTGGCGGAGTGCGCCCTCGCCAGCAACGTCGGGTGCCGGCTTAAGAGCGAGGTGCTTCGGGCCGATGGTGGACCCGTGGCGGCGCTATTCTCTGAGGACCAGGGCCGGGCGGTGGTGGGCTGCCTGGTGTCGGAGGCCCCCGCCGTGCTGGCGGCAGCGGTGGCGGCAGGGGTGCCGGCGCGTGTGATCGGCCATGCCGGCGGAACGAGGCTCGTGGCACCGGGGTTGCTGGACGTGCCACTCGCCGCGGCGCGTGCCGCGCACGAATCGGGGTTCGCGCGCCTGCTTGGTCACACGGGGACAAGGGTCTGATGTTCTATGACACGGGGTGTGCGAGGCTGTGATGTTGAGCGCGCAGAACCGCCATCCCATTGCAGCTCAGCGGTCCTGCCGGGGCAGACCGTGACTCTGCTCGCCAACCCGGCGCTCTGCGCAGACGGCCGTTCTTCCGCCGCGCGCACGGATCAGGCGTGATGGGCAAGTTGCCACGAGAGTCCCGCTCATGGGGCGAGAAGTGCGGCGTCGTGGGGGTCTTTGCCCCGCGCGAGTCCGAGCCCGCCCGGCTCGCTTTCTTTGCGTTGTATGCGCTCCAGCACCGGGGCCAGGAGAGCGCCGGGATCTGCACGTCGGACGGCAGCGGCCTGCGCAACCTGACCGGCATGGGCCTGGTAAACCAGGTCTTTAACGAGCGCGACTTGCAGAAGCTGCGGGGCACGTTGGCTATCGGCCACACGCGCTACTCCACTACGGGCGCCAGCCGCGCCGGCAACGCCCAGCCATTCGTGGTCTCCAGTGGCACCGAGCTAGGCGGGCTGGCGCTCGCCCACAACGGCAACATCGTCAACGTCGGCGCGATCCGCACCCGAGTCCAGGCCCTGGGCGGCCAGCCAAAGACCGCGACCGATTCCGAGCTGGCGGCGCACCTGGTCGCCCGCACGCCGGGCGCCACCTGGCGCGCACGCATGGAGGCGGCACTGCCGCTGCTGGAGGGCGCCTTCAGCCTCACGATGCTGACCCGCGACCGGCTGTGGGCAGTGCGCGATCCATGGGGCATCCGTCCGCTCGCGCTTGGACGGCTGCCAGGCGGCTGGATCGTCGCCTCGGAGACGTGCGCGCTGGACACCGTGGGCGCGGAGCTTATGCGAGAGATCGAGCCGGGCGAGCTGATCTCCATTGGGCCCGATGGCGTCGAGACGTCCCGCCCCTGGGCGGACAACCCGAAACCGCGTGCCGCGTGCTCGTTCGAGTTCATCTATTTCGCCCGCCCGGACAGCCTCGTGGATGGTCAGCTGGTGTATGCCACCCGAGAGCGCATGGGCGAAGCGCTCGCCCTCGAACACCCGGTGGACGCCGATTTCGTCATGCCGGTGCCCGATTCGGCCACCCCCGCGGCAATCGGCTACGCCCGTGCCGCGCGCATCCCCTACCGCGAGGGCCTGGTCAAGAACCGCTACATCGGGAGGACCTTCATCCAGCCGTCGCAGGCCCAGCGCGAGACTGGCGTTGGCTTGAAGTTCAACCCGCTGCCCGAGGTGTTACGGGGACAGCGTATCGTGCTGGTAGACGACAGCATCGTGCGGGGCACCACCACGCCGCGAATCGTCGCGATGCTGCGCCGCGCGGGCGCGCGGGAGGTCCACCTGCGCATCTGCGCCCCGCCGATCACGCACGCCTGCCACCTGGGGGTTGATACCGCGCCCGAGGACACGCTGATAGCGAACCAGCACTCGGTCGCCGAAATTCGTGCCCTCACGGGCGCTGATTCGCTGGGCTTCCTCAGCCTTGACGGTCTGAACCGCGCTATCAGCCTGGACGAGGCGAGCCTGTGTAACGCGTGCTTCCACGGGCGGTACCCCATGCCGATCGAGGGGCGGCTTGCGAAACTGGCGCTCGAGGTGGGCGCATCGCGTGATTGAGGCGCTCACCTACGCTGCCGCCGGCGTCGACATCCAGGCTGCCGAAGTGAACGTGCGGCGTATCGGCGCACACGTCCGGTCCACACACGGCCCTTCGGTCCTCGGCAGCTTCGGCGCATTCGCCGGCCTGTACCACCTAACCGGGCTGAAAGACCCGGTGCTGGTGGCCAGCACCGATGGCGTTGGCTCCAAGCTGGAGCTTGCCCACAAGCTCGCGCAGCACGAGGGGATCGGCCGCGACCTGGTCAACCTGTCCGTCAACGACATCCTGACGGCCGGCGCCCGACCGCTGTTCTTCCTGGACTACATCGCCCTGCATAGCATGGAGCACGACCAGGTGGAGGCGCTCGTACGGGGCATGTCCGCGGCATGCCGAGAGAACGAGTGCGCGCTGCTTGGTGGCGAGACCGCCCAGTTGCCGGACCTGTACCAGCCGGGGCAGTATGACCTGGCCGGGTTCGTCGTCGGCGTCGTCGAGCGCGAGCAGATCGTGGACGGCTCGCGCGTGCAGCTCGGCGATGCCGTCTGGGCGCTGCCTTCCACGGGCCTGCACACCAATGGGTTCACCCTGGCGCGCCGCGTGATCGCCACTGCCGAACTCGACCTGCGCCAGCCGCGCGACGACCTGGGAGGACAGAGCCTCGGCGAAGCGTTGCTGGCCGCGCACCCGTCGTACCTTGCCGCCATGCGGCCGCTCCTCGCCGCCGGCGCGGTGAAGGCGATGGCGCACATCACCGGCGGCGGTCTCGCGGGCAACCTGCCGCGCGTGCTGCCTGCAGCCATGGGCGCCGACGTGGCGTGGGGCGCGTGGCCCGTGCCACCGGTGTTCGAGGTGCTGCGCCGAGCGGGTGGTATCGCCCACGAGGAGATGCTGCGCGTGTTCAATATGGGGCTTGGGTTCGTATTCGTGGTCGAGCCCGGGGTGGACTGCCCGGGTGCCCTGCGGATCGGCACCATCGTGCCCAGCAGTGGGGATGGCGAGCGCGTCGTGGTCACCGGAGCACCACGGGATTGATCGAAACGCCGCCCAGCACCCCAGTTCAGCACCCCTGCGATGGCGAGGCGTGGATCCTCCGGGTTGGCGTGCTCGTGTCCGGAAATGGCACGAACTTGCAGGCGCTGCTAGATGCGCAGGCCGCGGGGGTCTTGGGGGCCCGGGTGGTAGTGGTGGGCTGCAACCGGGCTGATGCGCGTGCGCTTGAACGCGCTCGGGCCGCGGGCGTCGCGGTCTGCCTGGCGGACCGGACGCAGATCAGGAAGCGGATCGAGCGGCAGGCCCTCTTACGGGCCGCGCTGCTGGAGGCCCGGGTCGACCTGGTCGTCCTGGCGGGCTTCGACGAGATCCTGACGCCGGAGCTCGTGTCCACGTTCGCGGGGCGGATCGTGAACACGCACCCGTCGCTGCTGCCCGCGTTCGGCGGCACCATGCACGCGGTGCGCGCGGCCCTGGAGCACGGCGTCAAGGTGTCCGGCTGCACCGTCCACCTGGTAACGGACAAGCTCGACGGAGGGCCGATCCTCGACCAGCGCGCGGTTCCGGTCCTGGACGGCGACACGGAGGAGACCCTGCACCGGCGCATCCTGGAGCAGGAGCATCTGCTGCTGCCCCTCACCGTGCGGGCCTTCGCCGAGGGGCGTCTCGCGCTGCCACGCCCGGCCGTATACGTTTCCGCGTGATAGCATCCGCCCCACGTGTCCGGTGCTCAACACCGGGTTCCGCCGGCGGCGAACATGCCAGCAGCACCCGCCGCTGCCCATCGTCCACACCTCGGCTCCCGGCGAGCTGAGCATCCAGTCCCCGAGGTCCAGCGCTTGCGCGCCATCGTCTCCGTTTCTGACAAGACCGGCATCGTCGATTTTGCCCGCGCGCTCACGGAGCGCGGCATTGAGGTGTACTCCACGGGTGGTACCGAGACACTCCTGCGCGATGCTGGTATCCAGGTCGCCAGCGTCTCCGCGCTGACCGGCTCGCCCGAGATCCTCGGTGGTCGCGTGAAGACGCTCCACCCAACAATTCACGGGGGCCTGCTGGCCTTGCGCGACAACCCCGCGCACATGGCAGAGCTCGCCGAGCACGGGATTCAGCCGATCGACCTGGTGGTGGTCAACCTGTACCCGTTCCTCGAGACCGTGCGGAAGGCTGGGACCGACCTGCCGGAGGCGCTGGAGAACGTCGACATCGGCGGCGTGACGCTGCTGCGAGCCGCGGCCAAGAACTTCGCCAGCGTGCTGGTGGTGTGCGAGCCGGCTGATTACCCAAGGGTGCTGGGAGAGATGGATCGCGAGGGGGGCGCGAGTCAGGACACGCGCCGCCGTCTCGCTGCCAGGGCCTTCCAGCACTGCGCCGTGTACGACAGCCACGTTGCCACCTACCTGCGCCCGCACGACGACATCTTCCCGAAGGCCTACACCGTGGCGCTCTCGAAGATCGCCGACTTCCGGGCGGGCGAGAACCCCCACCAGTTGGCGGCACTGTACGCCGAGAGCACGCCGAAGCCCAGCCCCGCGGGCTTCCTGGGTGCCGAACAGCTCACGGGCATTCCGCCCGCGTTCAACAACAGTTACGACGCCGACCTGGCCTGCCAGGCGGTCGCGGACTTCTCGACCACCTGCGTGGCCATGATCAAGCACGGTGCGTTGTGTGGCCTGAGCCTTGGCGACACCGTTGCCGATGCGTACCGGAAGGCCCTGGCGGCTGACCCGCAGTCGGCCTTTGGGGGCGCCATAGCCGCCAACCGCGTCGTCGACGAAGAGGTCGCGCGCGAGATTGCAAGCGTCTTCTTTGAGGATCTCATCGCGCCGGGCTTCACCGATGAAGCCCTGGCGATCCTACGGCAGCGCAAGGACCTGCGCGTGTTTGCCAGCCGTGGCGATCACCAGACCGCGCGTGGCGCAACGGGTGGGATGGCTCCGGCGACCGAGCTGGATTACACACGCGTCCTGGGCGGATTCCTGGTCCAGACGCGCGACACGCTGCCGGAGCAATCGTTTACGCCGAACGTCATCACCCAGCGGCAGCCAACGCTGGCGGAGATTACCGCGCTGTACTTCGGCTGGCGGGCGGTGAAGCATGCCCGCTCGCACGCGGTGGTGCTCGTGCGCGGGCACTCGGTGGTGGGCGTGGGCGCCGGGCAGGCAAGCCGAATCGCCGCGGTGGAGATGGCGCTGCACCGTGCCGGTGAGCGCGCCCAGGGCGCCGTGCTGGCCTCCGACGGATTCTTCCCGTTCCCGGATTCCCTCGAGCGCGCAAGTGAAGCCGGCGTGACGGCGGTCATCCAGCCCGGCGGCGCCATGCGTGACACCGAGATCATCCGGGCCGCGAACCGCCACGGCCTGGCGATGATCTACACCAACGAGCGCCACTACCGGCACTGATGCCGGCGGCCGAAGAGGCGCCGCGGGCCGCGCGTGACGCGCTGGCCCTGAAGTACGGCCTCAACCCGCACCAGGCGCCAGCGCGGGTCCTGCGCGAGGGCGGCCTGCCGTTTCAGGTCCTGCGGGGCCGGCCGGGTTACATCAACCTCCTGGACGCGCTCGGCTCCTGGCAACTCGTCCGCGAGCTGAAGGCAGCGCTGGAGCTGCCGGCCGCGGCGAGCTTCAAGCACACCAGCCCGGCCGGTGCCGCGGTGGGGCATCCGCTCTCGGCGTCCCTCACGCGGGCGTACTTCGTCGAGGGCATGGATCTCTCGCCGCTGGCCGCCGCGTACGCTCGGGCGCGCGGGGCAGATCGGGTGTCGTCGTACGGCGACTGGGTGGCGCTTTCGGACGTGGTCGACGAGCCCACCGCGCGGCTCCTGCGGCGCGAGGCGTCGGATGGCGTGATCGCGCCGGGCTTCGAGCCAGCCGCGCTGGCGGTGCTGCAGGAGAAGAAGGAAGGCTACGTCATTCTCCAGGTGGACCCGTCGTACGAGCCGCCGGCGCCCCTGGAGCGGCGCGACGTCTTCGGCGTTACCTTTGAGCAGCGGCGAAACGACCGGCGGATCACGTCGGACCTGCTGGCGAACGTCGTAACGGCAGCGAAGGACCTGCCGGCCGAGGCGCGACGGGACCTGCTGGTGGGGCTGATCGCGCTCAAGTACACCCAGTCCAACTCGGTCTGCTTCTCGCGCGATGGGCAGGTGATTGGCGTGGGCGCCGGCCAGCAGTCGCGGATCCACTGCACCCGGCTCGCCGCCGCCAAGGCCGACCTGTGGCACCTGCGCCAGCATCCGGCGGTGCTGGACCTGCCCTTTCGCCAGGGCATCACCCGCACGGAGCGTGACAACGCCATCGACGGCTTCCTCCGCGACGATCTCTCGGAGCCGGAGGAGCGGCTGTGGACAGGCTCGTTCGAGCAAATGCCGCGGCGGCTCACGACGGACGAACAGCGGGCATGGCTGGCCGTGTTCGCCGCCGACGTTGCGCTGACCTCGGACGCCTTCTTCCCGTTCCGCGACAACCTGGATCGAGCCGCGCGCGGCGGTGTCCGCTACGTCGCCCAACCGGGGGGCTCGCTGCGTGACGACGCGGTGATCGCAGCCTGCGACGAGTACGGCATGACGATGGCCTTCACCGGCGTTCGGCTGTTCCTGCACTGAGCTTGGGTGGGCGTCGCCTCCCTCACGAAGGCGGGCTGCTGCGACGCCTGTCCACCCGTAGGCCGGCTGCTTTCAGCCCCCCCTCTTCACGTGCACGGTCGCAACTGGGCCGCACGCACGCTTCACGCGCTCGGACCAGCCCACGGAGTGCGACAGAGGAGTCTCGCCACGGCGCAACCACTCCCCACACCCCGATGGTGCCACCCCAGCACCCGCTCCTCTCAGCCGCTCACCTCCTTGCGGGTTTGAGGCGCAGCTTCGCTAGTATGAGGTGCCCGCGGCCGTCGCGTCGCCAACCGATGACCTGGCACCGGCTGTGACGGAATGGGAGAGCTGCATGACAAACGTGAATTCGCCGCGAGCATTGCGGGCGGGCATCCTTGGCTACGGGTCGGTCGGCCGCGGGCTTGGCGAGTTGATCCGCGCTGGCGTGGCGGGATCGGTCGAGGTGGTGGGCGTGCTGGTGCGAGAGCCGTCGCGGTATGCGGATGAGGCAACTCGGACAGGATGGACGTTTGTCGACAGCGCCGAAGCATTGCTGGCACTCCGTCCGACGGTGGTCGCCGAGGCTGCCGGCCACGCCGGGCTTCGTCAGCACGTGCCAACGCTCCTGCGCGGCGGTGTCGAGGTGCTGTGCATCAGTGTTGGCGCCCTGGGCGACCCGGAATTGCTGGACAGCCTGCTGGAGGCTGCCGCTGAGGGCCAGTCGCGCCTGCGCGTGGTCTCTGGGGCCATCGCTGGCCTGGACGCCATCAGTGCGGCGGCGACCATCGGGCTCGACGAGGTGACCCACACGATCCGAAAGCCGCCGACCTCGCTGCTCTCCGTGGAGGAGGCCGCGCAGGTGAAGGCAAGCGGCGAGCCGCGCGTGCTGTACCGCGGACCGGCGCGGGAGGCCGCCAGGCTCTTTCCAGAAAATGTCAACGTGGCCGCCGCCGTCAGCCTGGCCGGGATCGGGCTGGACCGCACCATCGCTCAGGTCGTGGCCGATCCGTCGGTGACGCGCAACACGCACGAGGTCTCGGCGAAGGGCGCGTTCGGCCAACTGGACATCCGGATGCAGAACATCCCCAGCGAGAATCCGAAGACCGGCCGCATTGTCGCCCCCAGTCTCGCGCGAGTGTTGCGCTCCTACAGTGAGCCGCTCGTCGTCGGCGCCTGAACCGCGCGCCGGACTCTCACCACATGCCGGTGTCGGACACCGACCGAGCAGCCGAACGGGTCCAGATCGACCTCCTGCGGGCCGCATCCTTCGAGCGCCGCGCCACGCTCGCCCGCTCGCTGAGCACCACGACGCTCGAGCTTGCGAGACGTGCGATCGAGGAGGCCCACCCGGACGCATCTGAGGATGAGCTGGGGGTGCGGTTTGTCGCGGCGTGCTACGGAAAAGCCCTGGCCGAACGGCTCCGCCGCTACATCGAAGCATGCATAGCGGGCCGCCAACCGTGAGCCGCACGCCCCACTGGGCGGCCGAGCTGGATCTGGCTGATCTGCTTGCAGCGGCACTCGCCGAGGCAGCGAGGGACTGATCGCGGTATGGCAGGTGCAGCGCGCGGGGAGCTCAGTACCCCCGAGGTGGCTGATCAGCTTCGAGCGCTTGGCGTTCAGTTGGGTGGGGTGTTGCTCGTCCACACGTCGTTCCGGGCTGTGCGGCCGGTCGAGGGCGGACCCGCGGGGCTGATTCGAGCCCTTCAGGCCGCTCTCGGCCCGGATGGGACGCTGGTGATGCTCTCGTCAGCCGCGGACGACGACGTGCCGTTCGACCCCGCCACCATGGCCGTAACGCCTGACCTCGGAGTCGTGGCCGACACCTTCTGGCGGCTGCCCGGCGTAATGCGGAGCGACCATCCGTTCGCCTTCGCGGCGGCGGGCGCTCAGGCGGCCCAGATCACCGCCGATCCCCTGCCGCTTCCGCCCCACATCCCGGAGAGCCCGGTCGGGCGCGTGTACGACCTCAATGGCCAGGTGCTCCTGCTGGGGGTTGGGCACGACGTGAACACTACCGTGCACCTGGCCGAGCTACTCTTCGGCGTTCCGTACGCCGTGCCGAGGTACTGCACCGTCCTCCAGGGTGGTCGGCCGGTGCGGGTCGACTACCTCGAGAACGACCATTGCACCGAGCGGTTCGCGCTCGTCGAGGCGTGGCTCCAGGAACGCGGCCTTCAGCGCGAGGGGCCCGTGGGACACGCACGGGCGCGGCTCATGCGCGCTCGCGACGTGGTGGACGGTGCGTTGGCGCTTCTGGCTGGCGACCCGCTAGTGTTTCTCCACCCCTCGAGCGCCGCCTGCGTCCAATGTGACGCGGCGCGCAGCAGCGTCAACGCTCCCCGCGTGGGTACCTGAGGACCGACCACTTGACCGCGCGAAGCCGCCTATGGCCGGCAGCTACGGTTGCAGCGGCGTCTGAATCGGGGCGGGTTCTCCGGCCGCGCCGATTGAGCCTAACCCTCAGGCTCTCCCGGGTCCGATGTCGGCCACCGACGTGGCCGACATCGCCGTTTCCGGAGATGGCGTTTGTGGTCGACCTTACGCGGTCGCGGCTGCCGCGGGCAGGGCGCCTGGGACGAGCCTGCGGAGTCGGGGCATGACATGCTCGGCGTACAGGTCCAACGCTCGGCGCTGGTCCGGGCCGGGGAAGTGGAAGACCAGGTGGTTGAAGCCCAGGTCCGTGTAGAACTTGATCCGCTCTACGTGCTCCTCGGGGTCCGTGGAAACGATGAACCGCTTGGCGGTTCGCTCCACGGGCAGCGCGTCGGCCAGACGCTCCATCTCCCGCGGGTCCTCGACGCCGGTCTTCTCCTCGGATGAGAGGGCCAGGGCGCCCCAGAAGCGGGTGTCTTCCATCGCCCGAGCCCGGTCCGTGTCAAACGACACCTTCACCTCGATCAGGCGGTCGAGCGACTCAGGGTCCTTGCCGGCCTCGAGGGCGCCAGCCACCAGTGCCGGGAGGAGCTGGTCGCGGTACAGCTCGGCGCCCTTGCCGCTGGTGCAGATGAAGCCATCGGCGTTCTTGCCGACGTACTTGGCCATCTGCGGCCCGCCGGCGGCGATGTAGAGAGGAACCCCACCCTCACGCGGGCGGTCGTAAATGGTGGCGCCGTGGGTGGTGTAGTAGGTGCCCTTGTGATCCACGAAGTCCTCGCCCCACAACCGGCGCATGAGGGCCACGGCCTCGCGCAGGCGGGCATAGCGCTCCTTGAAGTCGGGCCACTCCACGCCAGTGGGAGCGACCTCGTTGAGCGACTCGCCGGTGCCGATGCCGAGCATCACGCGGCCGGGAGCCATCAGCGCCAGGGTGCCCATGGCATGAGCCACGATGGACGGGTGGTAGCGGAAGGTGGGCGTGACCACGCTGGTGCCGATCTGCACCCGCTTGGTGCGCTCGGCCAGCCCGCCCATCCAGGCGAACGAGAACGGCGAGTGGCCGTTGGTGTGGCGCCAGGGCTGGAAGTGGTCGCTGATGACGACGCTATCAAAGCCGCGCTCCTCGGCATCGACCGAGAACTCCAGCAGCTCGCGTGGGCCGAACTGCTCGGCCGAGGCTTTGTAGCCCAGTTTCAGTGGGAGGGACATGGGGTTCTCCAAGTTTCACTAGCAAGTTGCAAGTTGCAAGTTGCAAGTTCCAAGTTCGGAGTTCGGAGTTGTCAGGAGACGAAGTGTCGGTGTCATCCTTGAGCGGAGCGAAGGATCCGTCTCCTACTTGGAACTTGGAACTTGGAACTAGAAAACTCGCTCCTCATTCGTCGTCGTGGAGGGGCGAGTGCTTCAGGTCCTTGTCGATCGTCCGGTACCCCTTCCACTGCTCTGTGAACCAGTAGCGCACGCCGAACTCGAAGCGCAGCTCGCGCGTTTCGCCATCGGAGGGGTTGAAGTGCTGGTGGTGCATCATGCCCGGCGGGACGTGCACCGCGTCGCCCTGCTCCCAGGTGTACTCCTTGTCGCCGATCTTCGAGTAGCCGCGGCCCTGCAAAGCGTACAGGTACGCCTCTGGATGGGCGTGGCTGTGGCTCTTGGAGTGGGGGAGCTCCACGAAGATCGAGCTGATGGCAGCGGCGGTGGCCTTGAAGCCGTTTTTGTTGCCGTTGCGGCCCATCAGGAAATACGTGGCGCCGTGCTTGGTCTCGTTGGAGAGCTCGTACTGGTGCTCGTGCATGGCGATGCGCCGGCCGTCCTCTGGCCAGTACTGCGACTCCTCGGCGGGCACTGAGTCGTACGCACCGTCGGCGTTCGCGCCAGCCTCCTCGATCTGCTCCATGTGGCCCAGGTTCACACCGACTTCGAGTGGCCAGGCCAGGCCGGAGAGGTACACCACGGGGGTCGAGCCGGTGTTCACCAGCTGGTGCTTGGAGCGATAAGGCACGTGCAGCACCGTGCGGGCGTGGAACTCGTAGCGCTGGCCGTCCAGTACCAGGAAGCCGTCGCCCTGCTCCACGTAGATGGCCTCCTCGCCGTGGGCGTGCAGGCCGGTGTGCCACCCCACGGGGATCTCAGCCTTCATGAGGAGGCTACCGCCGGTCGTGAACCCGGTCTCGGGTGCAATCATCAGCGCGGCCTTCGCATCCTGGCGGGTCTGCACCCACTCCAGGCTCTTGCCGTGGGCAACGCGCGGTGCCTCGGGCACCTCAAGCTCAATGCGCTCGGATTGAGCCAGCCAGTTCTCGTAGAAGTCGGCCATGTATTGCAGAATGTATGCAATTCTGGGCTCGGTTTCAATCGGGCTGGTGCAACGAGATGCGCACTGCGGGGATTCAGTCTGCTGCCACGGCTGCGTTGGACTCAGACGCCTCGGGCTGAGGTGCAGGAGTTGGATCAGGCCAGGTACGTTCCTTGTCCGCAACCCAGCTCGTGACATACATTTTTTGAAACGTATGCCGCTTCACACTGTCCAGGCTCGAGGCTAGATCACCCTCACGCGCGACATTCGACGCGACGCCGGGATCCGGCCGGGCGATCGCGTCATCACGCGTGTCACGGCTCCTGGAACCGTCGAGGTCAGGGTGTTGCCAGCACTCCCCATGGCAGAGCTTCTCGATCGGTACCGTATTGATGGGATCGTCGACGAGGCTGTCGACCGCAGGGCCTGGGAAGCTGAAGCGGCTCGCGAGGTTCTCGGGCAGGCCGACTGAGCTGCTTCGATGGCCGATGGGCTGCTCGACACCAACATTTTCATTCACGCCCCCACGAGCGATTCGCACAGTGAGGAGTGCCGGCGCTTCCTCGCAGCGCTGGAGGCGGGCACGGTTCGAGCCGTCCTGGAGACCCTGGTGCTGCACGAGCTCTCGTACGCGCTGCCGCATTACTTGAAACAACTGACCCGCGCGGACGTGGCGATCTACCTTCTCACGGTCCTCAGTTGGAGAGGCGGGCTGGGTGAAAAGGACCTCATGGCCGATTCCGTCCAGCGCTGGGCGCAGACACCTGGGCTGTCCTTCGCGGACGCCTACCTGGCGGCGCTGGCGGCGATGCGAGGGAGCCCCGTGTTCACCCGGAACCGCCATGAGCTGGCGGCGCAGGGGGTGGACGTGCCGAGCCGCCTTCCCCACGGCGCCTGACCGGCCTCAGCCACCGGGAGCCGCCCCCGTGTCAGTGCGGCCGGCTACGAGCAGGCGTTCGGCGAGGACCAGAGCGTCGCTGGGCCAGAGCATCGCAGGGCGCGGATGCTCCACCTCCGGCGCTCCAGGAAAGGGGCGGCACGAAAGCACCATCCGCCGCCACTGGGCGGGCACCGCTTCGCGGCCGTTGACCGCGCCGACGAGCGCGCCGCAGATCGCGGCATTCGTGTCGGTGTCGCCACCGGAGCGGACCGTCTGGACGACGGCCTCCTCGAACGTCGGGGCGTGGAGCAGCCGGTAGAAGGCGTTGCGCAGCGCGATCAGCACCCATCCTTCCTGAGTCGTATAGCTCGGGGGCGGTCCAACCGCGGCGTCCGCGACTGCCTGGACGACTGTTTGCTGACAGCCGTGCTCTCGCGCCCACTGCAGCGCGTGGTCGTAGGTGGCCTGTCGATCGGCTCCGGTTCGAATCGCCCAGGCGATTGTCACCGCGAAGATGGCAGACGCATCCTGGCAGACGGGGTTTGGGTGCGTGATCTGAGCGTCGCGACGAGCGGCCTCCGCGACCTCGGGCTGGTCCCGGTAGGTGCCCCAGATGCCGATCGGGCTGACGCGCATGAGACCGCCGTTAGCCTGGCTGTCATGGCGCGCGGCGTGCATCGCGGCCCTGGCAGCGCCGCGGCGCCGCACGCTCTCGGACGTGATCGCACCCAGTGCGGCTGCTGTGGTGGTGCCCTCGTCGAACGGCTCACACCAGGCGTGTTCACACGCGGTGGGGCCGTCCTCGTGCGTCCAGCCGTTGTGCCAGCGGCCATAGGCGAACGCCGTGGCCTCCTGATCGAAGCCCTGCTCGCTCACGAGCGTGCGGGCTAGCAGCAGCGCCAGCTCCGAATCGTCGGTGGGCTGCCCGGCCATGGTGTTCCACGAGCCGCCCGCTGCCAATACGCGCGGACCGCCCTCGGGGTAGCGGCGAGCGATCTCGCCCGGTCCCTGGAACTCGACAAGGCTCCCGAGGGTGTCGCCGGCCAGTTGCCCCAGCACGCAGCCGTGAGCCCGTCGCAGCACGCCCGCGTCGTGAATGAGGCTGCCGGGGTGGAGGCGAGCCGGCAGGTACGCCAACGGTGGGGTTGCGAGACCGAACGGTGCGTCGGATGAACGGAGCACAGCAGCCCACTCGCGGCCGGCGAGCTCGCGCGACACCGCCAGGCCGCCGCCGAAGCAGCGTCGCGTGTTGCTCACTCCATCCCGTGTATAGGTGACTTCCTGGCCGTGCTCGTTCAGGAGCACGCCTCCCGCGCCACGGAGCAGGGCGTGTCCCGCCGCGTAATCCCAATCTCCGGGGCCGCTGAGCGATACGCCCGCTGCGCCCTCGCCAACGGCGACGAGCGCCAGGCGGTAAGCGATACTGGCCACCGAGATGAACCGCCCCGGCATCACACACGCGAGGTTGGCTTTCGGGGACCAGTCGGCGGCCTGCGACACAAGGACAACGTCCTGATGCCCGAGTGTGTCGGGCCAGGGCGCTCGTTCCACGGGAACGCCATTGCGCTGCACAGGCCCGCAGGCCTCGGCCCAGGTGATGAGGTCGCCGTCATCGTCGGGAGCATCGACCGCGAGCACTACGCCCAGCACCGGAACCGCATCGCGGAGCAGCGCGATCGAAACCGCGTGGCCGCGGAAGCCCTCCTGCATCGCCATCGTGCCATCGTTGGGGTCGACCAGCCATACGTGCCCGTCTGCGGAGGCGGGCAGGTGCGGTCGCGTCTCCTCGCCCCGATAGCCCCACTCAGGGAACCCCGTGGTAAGCATCTCGCGGATGATCCCCTCGGCGGCGTCGTCCGCGGGACAGTGGCCGATCTTCCCGCGCGGGCCCTCGGGCCGGGCGCACTCTGCCCGCAGCACCTCCGCGGCAGCGTGCGCAGCCTCCACGGCGGCGTCCAGTGCGCGTGCGTAGCGCAGGTTGGCGCCCTGCTGAACAGCCAGGTTTATGGGGTACACGTCCGTTGGTGCGAGCATGGACGAAGCCAGGAGTGCTCGATGCCGCGGAGCCGCCAGACTGCCGTGGCGCGTGCAGCTCCAGCCACCAACACGATGCGTCGCGGTGCGCGAGGAGCAGATGGCAGCGACACGTTGCCTCTCACCCCGGCAGCGCTATGCCGTCGCCGCGTGGGTCCGAACCGGCGACGTAGCAGCCGCGGGCGTGATCGACCTGGATCGCCTGGACGGTGCCCATGGTGAAATCCACCGGACCCGTCTCGATGGTCTCGTGGCCGCGGGCGCGAAGGTCCTCGGCGACGTCCGCGCCGAAGCCCGCTTCGAGCACCAGGGCCGTGGGTGGAAAGACGTTTCCTGGCGCACCCTGAACCCAGCGCGGTGCCTCGATGGCGGCCTGGACAGGCAGGCCGAAGTCCAGCATTGACATCAGGATCTGAACGCCGGTCTGCGTCTGGCCGTCGGCTCCGCGCGTGCCGAATGCCAACCAGGGTTTGCCGTCACGAAGGGCGAAACCGGGGACGAGCGTGTGCATGGGCCGTTTGCCGGGTGCCAGCACGTTGGCGTGGCCATCCTCCAGCGTGAAGCCGTGGGCCCGGTTGTGGAGCATGAGCCCCGTCCCGGGCACGTACACGCCAGAGCCCCAGTCGCTGAACAGGCTCTGGATGAGGCTGACCATGTTGCCGTCGCGGTCGGCCGTACACAGGTAGATCGTGTCGCCGGCGCCGCCGCGCACCCCGCCGCTGACGCTGGGGCTGGCGCCGCTGACGCCACCGATGCGTTCGGCCTGCTGCCGGGCGTAGGCGGGGTCAAGGAGCCGCTGGACGGGGACATCCACCATCGCCGGATCGGCCAGATACTGGTTCCGATCCTGGAACGCCAGCTTCTTCCGCTCCACCACCTGGTGGATCAGTTCGGCAGCTCCGTACCCCCAGGCCGCAGCGTCGGATGGCTCGAGCATCGTGAGCATTTGCAGCAGGGTGATCCCCTGCGTGTTGGGCGGCAATTGGCTCACGGTGGTGCCGCGGTACTCCACGGAGAGGGGCGTTACCCACTGGGAGGTGTGCGCGGCGATGTCTGCCTCTTCCAGCAGGCTGCCCTGCGCCTGAAGGCGCTCGGCGATCCGTCGGCCGAGCTCGCCGCCGTACAGCGCATCTCGGCCGTGTTCGGCGATACGGCGGAAGGTGCTGGCGAGGTCTTTCAGCACCAGCCGCTCGCCTGGCTCTGGTGCCCGTCCGCGCGCGAGGTAGACGTCGCCCGCGCCTCCTTCGTCCAGGATACGGGCCTGCCGAGAGATCGCCGCCGATAGCCGATCGGTGACCGGGAAGCCGTCCTCGGCATGCCGAATGGCGTCGCGCAGCAGGCGCTCCAGCGGCAGCCGGCCCCAGCGCTCGTGGAGCATGACCCAGCCATCTACGGCGCCGGGCACGCTCACGGCGAACGGCCCGCGCTGGGGAATCGACCGCACCCCGCGCTCGCGGTACGCCTCGGCGGTCATCTTTGATCCGGCCCGCCCGCTGGCGTTGAGGCCCATCAGCTTGCCCTCGCGCGCGTCCCACACCTGGGCGAACAGGTCGCCGCCCGGCCCGCACATCTGCGGCCACGTCACGGCCATGACCGCATTGGCCGCGATCGCGGCGTCGACAGCGCTGCCGCCGTCCCGCAGTACGCCCGCGGCACTCAGGGACGCCAGGTAGTGCGGGGCCGCGACGACCCCGGAGTCGGAATACACGGCGCTCCGGTACGTGACAGGCGGTGTAGGGTTCATCATCATCAATGCTTCCTACGGAATAGGGTACGACGCGCTTCGTTGACGCTGCCTCGGGGTGGCGTTGGGCGCGCGCTCGTGCTGGCTCACGAGGGGTTCGGTGGATGCCGCCTCCTCAGCCGAGTTGTGGATCGAGTGTTACCACCTGGCCCGTCGACCCGTCGGATTCGAGCAGGGTCATCACCGCTCGCACGACCTCGGCGGTCGGAAGCGTTGGGCGAGTGGACGGATGCTCGGGCCGGCCCGTTCTCGCGGCCCAGTCCGTGGCAATGTCGCCCGGCGCAACCGCGTTGACGCGGACCCGTGGCGCCAGTGCGGCGGCCAGGCACAGGGTCAGGTGGATGAGCGCGGCCTTGGAGACGGAATAGGGGATTGAGCTCCCCCGCGGCGCGAGCCCCGCCAGGGAGGCGACGTTGACGATGGCGCCGTTCTGCGCCGCCAGCAGATCGGAGGCCGCGCGGGCGCAGGCGAACGGGGCGGTCAGGTTGACTGCGAGGATGCGGTCCCAGGTTGCGTCGTCGACAGCCTTCACCTGGGCAAACGGAATCCAGGCGGTCGTGCCGGCGCTGTTGATCAACATGTCTAGCCGACCACGGAAGTGCTCGGCGCAGGCATTCACCAGTCGCTCGGCGTCGCCCGCGCGCGACAGGTCAGCCGGAAAGGCTTCGGCCTCTACGCCATGTTGCCTGGCTCGGACGACCGCTTGCAGCGCTTCGGCTCCGGAGCGTCCATACCCGATGCCGATTGACGCGCCGCGCGCCGCCAGCGCGGCGACAATCTCCCGCCCCAGGCCGGTGGCGCCGCCGGTCACCAGCGCAACGCGGCCCTTCAACTCCATGGGGTTGTCAGACGAGTTCCACGTTCCAGGTTGGCCAGTCCGGGACGGCTCGCCTCCACGTAACTGAGAACTGAAGACTGATCACTCCGTGAGTCGCATCCTTCGCTTCGCTCGAGGATGACACGCTGTCTCTTTGCAACTCGCAACCTCGGCACTGGCCGAACGTGCTGGCCGCAACCGGGGATCGCCAATCACCCTGACGTCGCGCAGAGCGAATCGACCCCAGACCAGAGTGTGGAGGGGATAGCCGCGGTCCGTTCGATGTTCACGACAGCGTGAGCGCAGCACGTGGCCGAACGTGAACTCAGGCGGCGATGCGGATGACGTACGTCGTGGCGGCTTCGGCGTCCTCCGGTACCGGAAGCCCGCGCGCCTCCAGGTCATCGATCCATAACGTGATGGCCTCGCGCGCGCTCTCGATTGCCTCCTCACGCGTGGCGCCATAGGTGGCGACCTCGGGAAGAGCGGGCACCTCCACGGCGAAGCCCACCCCTGGCTCCTGCGTGAGCCTGACGGTGTAGGCGCGTTCGGATGCATGCGCAAGGGTCTCTGACTGGGACCTCATAGAAGCCTCCTGAGCTCAGCCACGGTGTAGCCCGATTCTCGGCGGATTGTGGCCAGCGTGCCAACAGGGACCGGCGTGCGATGCCGGGCTATGAGCACGCGGCGGTTGTCATCGGTTGGATGGCCCAGAATAGCGTGCGACCCCCTGATGCGAATGAGGCGCCAGCCGGCCCGGAGGAATGCGGCGTACAACTGTTCGCCGGTCACCCCGGCAGGGAGTTTCGACACCGCCTCGTGCTACGCCATAGACAGGGTACCGTCAAGGGCGCCAGTCCATGGGTACTGGCCCGCCTCGCTCATCAAGCGAGGCGGGCCGCTCTGTTTGTGCCCGGCGCGTCTGCCCGGAAGAGCCGTTACTCCGTGTTGGTGGCGGCCGGCCGCTGAAGGTAGACGATCTCTTCGGATGGATGGGACTCGCGTGTCTCGAGTGGCCCAGTCGCTTTGAGATACCGGTCGTACCAGGCGAGGATCTCTGGCAGGAGCACCGCGTAGTTCTCCACGTAGGAGCGGTAGTGCGTGGTAGCCGTCTGGAAGATCAGCTTTTTCGGTGCACCAGCGCGTTCGTACAGCGCCTCCGCGTGGTCCGAAGGAGTCACCACGTCGTCGATGACGCTGGTCATCAGCAGACCCCGGGGAGCGAGCTTGTGGACGACGTCGATTGGACGGTAACGCATGATGTACTCGGCGCTGCGCAGGAAGAACTCCTTGTCCATGCGGGCGTCCACGTCGCCTTTCGGGCCGATCTCGCGCCGTTCTGGCGTCTCCACCATCAAGTCCTCGCGCGGGTTGACCTTCTCACCCGTGCCCTCGGTCACCCAGCGGCGGCGGTCGGCGTCGATGCGCTGCTTGTACGCAACCCACTCGTACTCGCGCCGCATCCGGTGCAGCCAGTCCTCGCCATCGGCGACCACGGACTGCGCGGCCACGCAGCGAACCCGAGAGTCCACCGCGGCGGCCATGATGGCGTTGCCGCCCCCCGTGCCGCCGATGCCGTAGGTGCCGATCCGTCGCCGATCCAGCTCCTCGCGGGTCTCGGCGTAGGTGATGGCGTTCAGGATGTCGGCGAGCTGCCACTCGGGGCGAACCCAGCCGCGCTCGCCCTCGCTGTTGCCGAAACCACGATAGTCGAACGCCAGCACGGCGTAGCCGTTGCGCGTGAAGCCCTCGTGCCACGGCACGTAGGTCTTCGCGTCAGCCAGGCCAAGCCAGCCCGGTCCCTGGATGAGGACCGGCAGCGGCTCGGTTGGCGCCTCGTCCGGCAGGCGCAGGATGCCGCGCAGCCGGTTGCCGTCGCTGAGAAAGTCAACTCGCTCTTCGCGCATCGGGGGTGTCCGTCCCTACGCTTTGGCGGGCAGCGGCTGGGACCACTCGGCGGGAGCCTCGAACTTGGCCTCGCCGGCGGCGTCGCCGCGGCGCAGCTCCGGCAGGACTTCCTCGCCCAGGATGCCCACGCACTCCTCCCACTCGTCAAAGCGGAAGCGCAGGTCGAACACCAGGTGGGTGCCGCCGACCGCGTGGTACTTGCGAACTTCCTGGATGATGGTCTCCGGCGGCCCGGCGATGAGGGCGCCTTCCAGGTCCTCGGGCGCCTCCCACTTGCCGGAATCGGGAAGCTCCCACTTGGCCCGGATGGCCTGCTCCATCATCTCGCTCCAGTTCACCTTGCTGATCGCCTCCTCGCGAGTGCGGCCGGGGCTGGTGATCGGGATGGCCGAGGCGGTGGGGACGGGCTTGCCGTGCTGCATCGCCAGCCTGTGCAGCCGCTCGACGCGCTTGGCGAAGGTCTTGATGGTGATGCGGCCGGGCATCCAGCCGTCGCAGTACTCCACGGCCCGGCGGGCCGAGGCGGGCGAGTTGCCGCAGTACCAGATGGGAATGCTGCGCTCGCTCACGGGCGACGGGTGAATGTCGACGTCGGTGAAGTTGTAGAACTTCCCCTCGAAGCTGACCTCTTCACCTGTCCACAGCTTGCGCATGACGGCGACCTGCTCTTCGACGAGCTCCTTGCGGTCGATGCCGCCGAGCCCCGAGGCCACGAACTCATGATCGAAGGTGCCGATGCCGAAGCCGGCAATCACACGGCCGGGACCAGCCAGCCGCTCCAGCGAGCTCAGGCACAGGGCGGCGTGGATCGGATTGCGGTACGGGATCAGCGAGCCGGTGCCAAGCTGCACCTTTTCGGTAACACCCGCGACCATACCCAGCACTTCCATCGGCTCGATGTGGGTGCGGTCCTGGCCTTCCATGCCGTGCGGGTGGAACACCAGGTGGTCTCGGACCCAGAGCGAGTCGAAGCCGTACTCCTCGGCCTTGCGCGACATGGCAAGCAGGTTCTTCCGCGATGCGTGCTCGCCGAAGTGAGGCAGCAGCAGGCCGTAGCGCCGGGTATGATCAGGCATGGTGAAAAGGGGGCTCCTTCGCGCGCGCGTTGCTAGGTGTAGATTGCATGCACAATACTGAATGCGAAATGGATGTGCAAGCGCAGCGGATTGATCGCGAATACCTCGTCGACCAACTCACGCATCTCCTCAGGGTACCCACTCACGTGCCATTGGGCACGGCCACCCTCATGGAGCCAGACGATCCGAAGCTCGTCCGGTACGTGCAACAGGAGCTGCGGCCGGAGCTGGTGCGGATCGGCGCGCTGGACCTGATCGACGCGGGGCGCAACAACCTGGTGGCACGAGTCGGACGGGGACGGAGTGGCCGTTCGCTGCTGCTGATGGTGTACACCGTTACGCAGCACCACAACTTGATGGAGGATCCGTTCTCCGGCAAGGTCGCCAACGGCCGTCAGTGGGGCTACGATGAGCCGTGCGCGTTCGGACAGGGTGCCAGCCAGAACAAGGTCCACCACGCCGTGGCGCTGAGCCTGCTGAAGTACCTGCGAGACGCCAGCCAGGATCTCGAGGGCACGCTCTATGTCGCGATCAACAACGAAGGTCGCAGCAGCCACGCCTGCTCGCGCGCCATCCTGGACGCGCTCCCCGAGAAGCCGGATGCCGCGGTGCTGCTGACCAAGACTGGTTTCGGCATTCAGCTGGGCAACCGAGGCCGGGTTGACGCGGTCGTCACCGTCAAAGGTAAGGCCACCCATTCCAGTCAACCCGGGAACGGCCTGTCCGCGATCAATGGCGCGAATGACGCGATCAACCGCATCCGCGCTATGCGCTTCGAGGTGCAGCACCCCATTCTGGGGGGGCAGCACGCGGTGGTGTACCAGGTGACGTACTCGCCGATGGCACCGCACACCTTGCCAGACACCGCCCGTTTGCTGGTGGACCGTCGGCTGCTCCCGGGCGACGATCCGGCCGAGGCGGTGGCCGGTGTCCGCGCCGCCATCGGCGATCTTTCGCCGTACGGGGTGACGGTGGAACAGGGCGTCCACATGGTCCCCGCTCTGGTAGCGCCGGACGAGCGCATCGTCCAGGACCTGAGCGCGGCCTACCAGACCGTGCTTGGTTCGGAGCCGCGCACGTTCTACGGCGGCGGTACGTTCGACGCGGGCGGCCCCGTAAGCGCCGGCGTGCCGGCGGTGATGTTCGGCGCCAGCGCCGGCGACTGGCCGCTCGGCATCGACTTCATTCCGCTCTCCCACGCCTACGCCGAGGCCGAGGTGGTGACGCAACTGGTGCTGGATACGCTGGGGTAGGTCCGTACTGAGTGGCACGAGCGTGAGGCGGACGGAGGGACCGACGCCTTGCTGGCGCCCGGGCGGCTACCATCCGGCGAGCATCGGCGATGTCGCGGGTAGGAGCAGAGCAGCGCATGCACCAGGTCAAACTCATCGTGGAGAAACATTCAGACGGGTACATCGCCTACCCACTTGGGGTACAAGGGGTCGTGGTCGGCGAAGGCGCCACGTATGAGGAGGCGCTTGCTGATGTCACAGCTGCCCTCAAGTTTCACGTGGAGAGTTTCGGGGACGAGGTCTTACGGGTGGAGCCGCCCGTCCTCGAGGTGTTCCTCGCCGAGGCCGGTATTGAGCGGTAGTGGTTGGTTTCCCGGTTGACGCACCGAAGCGGCGTGTCATCAGAGCACTCGAGGCCGCCGGGTTCACGGTAGTCCGGGAGCGCGAGCACATCTCGCTGGTGCGTCAAAATGCCGACGGCAGCCGGACCCCACTAACGATGCCGAACCACTCGCATCTCAAGGCTTCGACATTGCGGACGATCTGCACCCAGGCGGGGATCACGCGCGACGAGTTTCTGGAGGCATATCGCCGGAGCTAAAAGCCACGTCGGACGGGGCAGACGCCAGTTTCGGGCTGGGGTAAGGTGCTCGCTGCCGAATGGCCCTCCATCCCAGGACTCCGTTGCGGCGGCCCTCGCCGATCATCCCAAAGCGGCACGCCGGATGCGGAACCCTGGTATCGCGCGCTACCCCGAGGCCGCCGGCGCGACCTCTGCCCGCCGCTGCGCTCCGGTCGCCTGGGCGCCGATGAACGCGGCCAGGGCGGCCACGAGCAGCAGGCCGCTCAGGATCAGGATCATCGGCTCGTAGCCCGTGAACTGCAGCAGGCCCGCCACGAGCACGGGTCCGATGGTCGCTCCCAGGTCTACGAAGAAGCGGTAGCCGCCCAGCATGCGCGAACGCAGCCGCGCCGGCACGAGCTCGGCCAGGGCAGAGGTCTGGCTGGCAGAGAAGAAGTCCCCGAAGCCCAGGAGGAATGAGGCGAGCAGGAACGAGAGGTAGTTGTTGGCACCCAGAAAGCTGAAGTCGCCCAGCGCCAGCACGACGAACCCGATGGCGATAACCAGACGCCGGTTCCAGCGGTCGGCCACTATGGCACCAGGAATGGCGACCAGGAGGCCGACGACCGCCATCGTGGTGATGCCGGAGGCCACCGAGAGGGTGTCCAGGCCAAGGCGGTCATGCGCGAAAAGTGGTAGCGCGGTGTTCCGGAAGCCGTGGCGGTTCACCATGTACAGGATCACGCCGAAGTAGATCGTTCCAATAGAAAGCAAGGTGCGAACGTCGAGCTTGAAGTCTCGCTCTGGTCCAACCGGCTGCTTCGCGGCGCGACGCTGCTCGTTGACGCGCGGCAGCACCCAGGCCAGAATGGCGGCGCCCACGCAAGTGAGGCCGGCACTGATCCACGCCGCCGCGCGCCAGCCCCACCAGGCGCCGACCAGGCCGCCGACGATCGGGAAAAACGCGATCGCCGAGTTGTTGGCGACCGCGTACGCGGAGAGCATCCGCGTCCGGTTCTCGGACGTGGAGAGCTTGCTGAGCGTCGTGAGAACCACGAGGGCTACCAACGAGGCGCCGAGGCCCATGCCAATCCGGCCGACGACCACCAGCTCGAAGCGCGGGCCGACCGCGGCAAGCACGCCCCCCGCCAGCCCCAGCGCGAAGCCGACGGCGGCGAGGACCCGGACCCCCAGCCGCTCTTCCAGAAAGCCAGCCGGCAGGTCCAGCGAGAGCCGCGCCAAACCGTAGGCGGACACGAGCGCGCCGGCCGTGGTGTAGTCCACGTTGAACTCGCCCTGCACCAGCGGCAGGAGCGGCGTCAGAATGTTCCCAGCGGACGCGACCAGAAACAGCGAGGCGCCGAGTAGTAGCGCCTCGAGAGGCATGGCCATGCGCATGGAGGGAGTGTCTGGTCGCGGTCTATGCGACTGCTAAGCGCCCCGGCTGGGCCACGCCATTGGCCTGGCCCCCCTTGAAGGCTCGCAGGAAGTCAAGCACCTCGTCCAGGGCGCGGACGTCGCCGTATTTCTGGTGCATGTCAAAGAGGTTGATCGCGTGCGCCGCCTCGTGCCGGTCGAAGACACATTCTTCCACCACCGTCACCTTGAAGCGGTGGCTGGCGCCATCGACCACCGTGGCGCGTACGCAGCCGCTCGTACTCTCCCCGGCGACGATCAACGAGTCCACCCCCAGGTGGTGGAGGTGGCCAATGAGCGGTGTCCCCCAGAATGCGCTGGGCGCTGTCTTGCGCAGCACGGCCTCACCCTCGATCGGCGCCACCTCGTCCACGATCTGGTAACGGCGGGCCTGTCGCTCGGCACGCCGGCTCTCTCTGGCGTCGATTGCCTGGCGCTGCTGCCCGGCGTGGATCGCTTCGCGCCAGCCCGCTACGCCGACGCCGTCGAGGCCGGTGAGGTGGACCACCGGAATGCCAGCCTCGCGGGCCGCCGCCAGCAGTCGCTGGATGGACGGCAGCGCATTCCACCCGGCCAGGCCACATGAGCCGGGCCATGTCTTCATCGATTCCAGTAACGGCTCGGGCTGGTCCCCGAATACCCAGCGGTACAGGTCCACGAGCAGCAGGGCAGGCCGTTCTCCGAGGCCCACGCGTCCGTCTCGCGCCGCTTCCACCGACGCGCGGTCCTGTTCGGTAAGGAATCGGTCCCAGACCCGCTCGCGGGTCACGCGGACACCACCCAGCTGCGGGCGCTCAGCCACGTGAGATTGTCCAGCCCAACTGTCTCGATCTGTGCTCTCGCTGTCATCAACCGCGACATTTTCTGCCCCCAAGGTGTTCAACATTTCTGGACCACGCACGGGCCCGAACCGGTCATCGTGCCGCCGCGCCGCCAGGGTGTTAGCGCGCTGAGTGCATGAAGAATACACCCGAGGCCCATGGTCATGGTACGGGGAACGCCCGGACCGCGCCTCACCCCGGCTCGGCGGGCTCAGATTGCAACCCCTTCCGAGCCAGCACCATGACGGTGAGGCCGGCGAGCGTCGACGCCGCGGTCAGGACCTGGAGTGCCGGGCCGATGCCCAGCGCGGCAGCCGAGAATCCGCTCACCACCGGCGCGATCACTGCCGCGGAATCGCTGCCCATGGACGCGAGCGTTGAGGCAGTGCCCCGCTTGAGCACGCCACGGCTGGTCATCTGCGCGGTGCTCAAGGCGTTGGCCACGACGCCAAAACCCCGTCCCATGCCGACGAGGAGGAACAGGGCCGAAATGGCCAGGGCGCTCGACGTCATGGGCAGCGCGGCAACGCCAAAGCCCTGCAGCAGAATGCCCGAACAGGCAAGCCCCACCAGCCCGAGGATTCTGAGCAGCCAGCCCCCGAACGGCCGGATGACGGTATTGGCGGTCGATTGGACGGCCCGTGCGCTGCCTACCACGGTGAGGCTCTGGCCGATGGAAAGCGCGTACAGCGGGAAGAGCGTCCCCACGGCCTGGTGGGTGAAGTTGACCGCGAACGCCAGTGCCGGGATCGCCACGACGTCCGCGCGAAAGAGGGTTGATGCGGCCGGATCAGGCGCCGCGGCGTCCGTTACGCGGGCAGCCACACCCGCCGTGGGCGCGGCGTGGGGCGCGGCGAGCAAGGCCAACCCCGGGCACAGCGCCGCCAGGAGGAACGCCGCGGTGTAGCCCAGGTTGTCGGCCACAAGCCCCGACAGGATGTTCCCAGTAGCGAACCCACCAGACATGAACGCGGTGTAGTGGGCAGTCGCGTGCAGGCGGTTCCGGCCGGTCGCCACACCCAGAAAGGTGGCGAAGTTCAGGGTGCTGGTCATGCCGGAAAAGAACCCGTGCAGCAGGCGCACCGCCAGGAACCATGCAGCCCCTGGCGCGAACGGGTACAGCGCGAACGTCCCGGCGGTGAAGACACACGCCAGGGTGAACCAGCGCCGCGAGGTCGGCCGGTCCGCAAGTTTGCCGGCCGGTATACGCGAGATCAGGCTGGCCACCGCGTAGGCGCCGACCAGCAGGCCAATCTCGCTCAGCGGATACCCCCGACTCCGCAGGTAGGCGGCCGTCAAGGTGGAGGCAACGGCTTCCCCAATATTGAGCAGGAAGACCGCCGCGTTGGCGCGTCCCGGTTCCCCCCAGCCGGGCCTCCTGGCCCCGCGCCGCGTCAGGGTGGCCGGTTCAGGCCCCGCCGGCATTCCATTTTTCCCGCGCCGGATCGCGTATGGAAGCCCCCATCGCGCGTTCGGAGTGCATGCAGTGTGCAATAGTATGGCCGCTCAAGCGGCGAAGCACTTCGTGCTTCAACTTCAGACATGCTCAGCATGTGCGATCACTTCCGGAAAGCCGGCCACAGGTGTGCGTACATGCTGCGCATCCGACGTTTGCGGCCGGGCCGGTCAGCCCGTCCTATCTCTGCACATCGGGGGCAGGCATGCCAAAACTACGGCACATCGCCTTACACACCAGCGACCCAGAGGCCACGGCGGAGTTTTACAAGAAGGCGTTCGAGATGGTGGAAGTCGGTCGAACCGACTCACCCTACGCCGTCGGCGTCTACCTGAGTGATGGCGACATGAACCTGGCGGTTCTCCGCTTCAAGACCACCGAAGCCGCGGATCGCCACGATGGCATGGGCCCGGTGATGGGGCTTCACCACTTCGGGTTCTGGGTGGAGGATGTCGAGGACACCCGTCGTCGGCTCGACGAGGCCGGCGCGGAGCACCGCGAGCAGCGCGCGGCCGGAGCAACCACTACGTTCTTCGAGGAGAAGTACAAGGGTCCGGATGGCGTGATGATCGACATCGCCGAACACGGCTGGAAGGGTGCCCGCCCGCCCGTTCCGGCGGGCCAGGATGTCACGGCGGCGGTCTAGGCGCGCGTGCCATCCACCGCACAGACCGGGGCTGCCGCGGGCCCGGACATCGGGCAGGCCAGCCGCGAAACGCGTGAGCGCGTCGCCACGGCGTGCGCGGTGCTCTTCCGCCTTGGATTGACCGACTACCTGGGCCACCCGAGCATGCGCGTTCCGGGCACGGAGTACGTGGCGATCAAGCCCCGCCATTCCGAGGCCATCCGGGCAATGGGCTCGATTCAGCCAGACGAGGTGGCGGTCATCGACCTGGATGGAAAGCTCGTCGCAGGCACGCACCACCCGCCGGGGGAGCGCTTCATCCACACCGGGATCTACCGGGCTCGGCCGGACGTGAGCGCGGTCGTGCATACCCATCAGAGCCTGGCGACGATCTTCGGGGTGGTCCAGAAGGAGATCCTCCCGATCCTCCACGTGGAGGCGCCGCTCGTCGCCCGGGGCATCCCGACCTACCCCTCGCCGGAGCTGATCGAGGACGCCGAGCGCGGCGCGGCCGTCGCCGCGGCGCTGGGCGATTACGACCTCTGCCACTTGCAGGGCCACGGCATCGTGACCGTGGCAAAGACAGTGGAGGAAGCCACCATCGCGGCCATTCACCTGGAGCGGCTCGCCCGCGCGAACTACATGGCCGCGCAAATTGGTGGGACGCCCCGAGTCATACCCACCGACGAGATCGAGCGGCTTCACGCCCCCATGGTTGGCTACAAGGTCCGCTGGGCGTACTACACCAGCCTGGTGGAGGACCGCACCCTTCCCGCGAACTGGTAGCCGGTGCCGTTTGCGGCGCCGGTCTTAAGTACCGCGTAGCGAAGGCGCCAAAGGCGCGCTCCGCGATCTATCAGTCCTGCCGCTTGGGGCGCCAGACCTCGAAGTGCTGCTCCACGCGGCGCAAGCCTTCGCCGAGGAGCACGCCGAAGAAGCCGAGTAAGAGCACGCCCACCATCATGCGCGCGGTGTTGAGCGTGGAGCCCGCGAGATTGATCATGAACCCGAGGCCCGCGTTGGCCGCGAGCAGCTCCGCCAGCACCACGCCCACGAGGGCCCGGCCGCTGGCGAGCCGCAAGCCGCTCAGCATGAACGGCACGGTACCGGGCAGGATAACGGTGCGGAAGACCCGCAGATGGCTCGCGCCAAAGCTCCGCGCGACTTCGAGCATGCGGATGTCGATGCTCTGCACTCCGATCAGCGTGTTTACCGCTACGGAAAACAGCGAGGTGAGGAACACCACGAACACCTTTGCCTGCAGGTCAATGCCGAGCACCAGGATGATCAGGGGCACCAGCGCGATGTCCGGGGTGGCGTACAGCGCCGACAGCCACGGATCGAGGATGTAATTGGCGCGGCGGAACCAGCCGCCAATCAGCCCGATGGTGACTCCCACCACAGCGGCTATGAAGAAGCCGAGCAGAAACTCCAGAAGACTCACCGAGATGTTCGTCCACAACGTCCCCGCGCGGGCCTCATTCAGAAACGCCGTGTAGATCGCGGTGGGCGAGCTGAGGAAGACCCGTTTCATCCAGCCGACCTGGACCGTGAGCTCCCAGAAGGCAAGAACCGATACGAACCCGAGGACGCCGAGCGTGAGACGCTCGTGCTGGGCATACCAGCGCCTCCATGGTGCTACGCCGGCAAGGCGGACGTCGAGGAGCTCACCCTCGCCGGTGGACGCGGCAGCCATGTTCTACGTTGACCCCGTGCTCAGTCTCGACTGGCGACGACCTGGTCGGCCGCCATGGTCCGCTTTACCTGGCTCTCGATGAGGTGCCAGATCTGGTCGGTGTATTCAAGGAACTTCGGGTCGCGCTTGACCCACAGGTGGCGCGGACGCGGAATGTCAATCTTGATGTCGGCCATCAGCCGGCCCGGCCGAGCGCTCATGACGATGACCCGGTCTGAGAGGTAGATCGCCTCGTCGATCTGGTGGGTGATGAAGAGCACCATCTTGCGCGTCTGTTGCCAGATGTTCAGCAGCTCGTGCTGCATCACCTCGCGCGTCTGCGCATCCAGCGCCGCGAAGGGCTCGTCCATCAGCAGCAACTGCGGGTTCACGGCCAGCGCCCGCGCCAGGTTGACGCGCTGCTGCATGCCGCCTGAGAGCTCGTACGGGTAGTGGTGCTCGAAGCCGGTGAGCCCGACCAGGTCGATGAATGGCTGCGACTGTTTGGCCGCCTCCTTGCCGCTCAGGCCCTGGCATTCGAGGCCATAGGCAACGTTGCGGATCACGGTGAACCAGGGGAAGAGGGAGGAGTCCTGGAAGACCATCGAGCGGTCTCGGCCAGGGCCGGTGATCTTCTTGCCGTCCAGCCGCAGCTCGCCAGCAGTAGCCGAGATCAGGCCGTCGACGATCTTGATGAAGGTGCTCTTGCCGCAACCACTCGGCCCGAGAATGCTGACGAACTCGCCCTCGTCGACGGAGAGGCAGAAACGATCGACCGCCAGCATCCGCTTGCCCGTGCGGGGCTGGTAGTACTCCATGCAAACATCGGCAGCTTCCAGCTTGGCCATGGACATCGTGGGTGTTGTGCTCCTGGTAGGTAGGTCCGACGTGAGGGTCATCGCGCCCCGACCTTCGGGCGCCAGCGCTCGACGCGCTTTTCAAGCAGCCGGACGAGCTCGACGCCGATCACACCCATAAGGGTGAGCAGGAGGACCCCGAACAGCAGACGGCTTGTCTGCAGTGTCTGGCTGGAGACGGTGATCATGTAGCCGATTCCGGCGTTGGAGGAGTACAGCTCGCCCACCAGCACGCCGATGAGGCCGCGCCCGATGCCCAGCCGCAAGCCCGCCAGGATGAACGGCACGCTGCCCGGCAGGACCACGGTCGTGAACACCCGCCACTGGGACGCCTTGAAGCTGGACGAGACGTCCAGGAGCCGCCGATCCACCGTGCGCACGCCGTACAGGCTGTTGATGACGACGGTGAAGAAGACGCCGAGGAAGACCACGACGATCTTGGACCAGATGCCGATCCCTACCCATAGCACGATGAGCGGCATCATCGCCACGCGGGGCAGCGCGTTCATAAAGTTCAGCCACGGATCGACGAAGTAGTTCAGCTTGCGGTACCAACCCACCAGAATCCCCAGCGGGACCCCAATGGCAGCGGCCGCCACGTACCCAACAACCAGCTCCGTACCGCTAATCTGGAGGTCACTCCAGAGCCGCGGGTTCTGGACCTCCGTGACCCCAGCATTGAAAATCCGTGCTGGCGAGCTGAAGAAGTAGGCGTCAATCCACCCCGCCGCGGAGCCAATCTCCCAGAACAGGAAGAAGCCAACGAAGCTGAGCGCTCCCAGGATGCCGCGCTCGTTGATCAGATACCAGCGGAGAAGCGGAGGGAGGCCCGCGTACCGGACATCCAGTAGCTTCGACTCGGACTGTGTGGCGGCTGCGGCGGTCACCGTAGTGCGGTCTCCGGATTCACGAGTTTCCCCCAGTGGTCAACGGTGCCCCTCCGTTTGCATGAAGGATACTGAATGCACAATCAGGGATCAATGTCCCGAGTTGTCCGTCCAAGGGTTTCGCGCGCCACAAACAGCAGGAGCGCAGCTGAGACAATGTGGAGAGGCGAAAATACCAGGAATGCGACTCCCGGGGTCGCAATTGTGGCGATGAACCCGCCAAGGGAGGGTCCAACGAGCCCCCCCAGCTCGCCCGAGGCACGTCGGAATGCCTGCAGCTTGCCGCGGCTCTCCCTCGGGGCGATGTCATAGGTATACGTGGTCATGGCGCCCAGGGCGAAACCATTGGCGATCCCCGCGAGCGCCGACAGCGCGCTGAGCTGCCAGAGCTCACGCGCAAACGGAAAGCCTATAAACACGACGGCTGAGAGCGCGGCCGCCGGCAGCGCGGCGGCCTTGCGGCCCACGCGGTCCGAGAGGAACCCCACGGGGGCGATCATCACAATGCTGAACACGCCCATGATCCCGAATAGCCCGCCAAGCTCCGTGGTGGAGTACCCCAGCACGGACCCGACATGGAGTGGCAGGAGGCTGTTGATGGAGCTCTGTCGGAGCATCGCGGCGAACGTGGCGATGATGAGCACCACGAAGGTCGCCCGGTAGACCGGCGCAATTGAGCGGAATGCGGCCAGCGACAGGACGGGCGAGGCGGCGGCGGCCACGTGCGCCCTTCGGCCGCGCATCGGCAGGGCAGCGACCAACACGACCAGTGCCAGGGCGAGGTAGATCCAGAACACGGCCCGGAAATCCGCCCGGTCGGCCACGATACCGCCCAGCACGGGGCCGAACACCGAGCCTGCCGATGACAGCCCGAAGAAGCCACTCAGGGCGCGCCCTCGCTGGTGCTTCTGGACCATGTCGACGGCCGCGATCTCGCGGCCCAACTGCCAGATGCTGGTGCCGCCTCCGGCAACGAGCTGCGCAACCAGCAACGAAACGAACGTGGGTCCGACCGCGGTACCGAATGCGCCCACCGCGACCATGCCTGAGCCCATGAGCATGGCCGGCCGGGTCCCCAAACGGTCCACGATGATCCCGCCAGGGAGCAATGAGAGCACCCGTCCCAGCAGTTGCGCGGTCACGATCTGTGCTGCCAGGCCGGGCACGATCTCGAATGTGGTGGCCAGGCGGGGGATGGTGGGAATCGCCATCCCCGCGCCCAGCCCCATGATCAGCGAAGGCAGGTAAAGGCTAAGGAGCCCTTTCAGAAGTTCCAAGCTTCAAGTTCAGCGTTCCAAGTAGACGGAACCCTGCAACCGCTGGCCGCTCGTCTCCCAACTTCCCACTTGCAACTTGGAACTTGCAACGTGAAACTCGTCAGCATAGGCAGGCGTCGTTGGGGTCTGGCTTCGCGTTTGGCGTGGGCGCAATGGGGTGAATGCCGTGGCTGTAGCGGCGGGCATTCGGATCCGCCTGGGGATGGCCCACGTAGCGCTTCTCGTCTGTTGGGACGGGAACGCCAGGGTGGACCGGAGTACCAAGCGGTGGCGGATCGGGCAGGCCCAGCAGCCGTGCGGCGGTCACCTGGAATACCGTGCGGATCTCGTCCTTCGTGCAGCCGTATGCCAGCAGCAGCTTGATCATCCAGCGGTTGGCGATGATGTGCGGGAAGTTCTGCAATTGGCCGAAGTCGCTGCCGTACATCAGGTTCTCGGCGCCGACTTCCTTGACGATCCGAGCTGCGTAGAGGGGGCCACTCTCGTGCAGTGGGAACGCCATGGCGCCCAGTCCGCTCAGCATCAGCTTCGCCCCGCGCTCCGCCTGCAGCTTCATCTGCTCGATGGTGTGCTTCGAGTGGATGTGGGCCGGGTGGATGATCTCGATGCGGTTGACGCCCAGGCGCCGCGCCTCCTCGACGAGAACCGCGGTGTCCACGTACGGGTAATGTCCCGAGGCGAGCACCAGGTCGTTATCGGCGATGATCCGCAGGATGTCCTGCATGGCCGGCACGACCTTACGGTTCTCGTCGAGGAAGTTGAGGCCGTAGCCGGACCAGTCGTCGTAGACCACGCGCCGGTGGTGGTAGCTGTCCACCATTGGCATCCAGACGTACTTCATGCCCGGGAAGCCCAGGCACTTCTTGACCGCCTCGGGGTTGAAGCCGCCCACCGAGTAGTTCAGGACAATGCCGCCGTAGCACAGCGTTGGCCGCAGTCCGCGCGCCTCGGCATACCGATTGACAATCCGCTGGACGATTGCGTTACGCGACGCAGAGGGCGTGTACCAGGTCTTGACGACCATCGCCCGCATCCCGGCCTCGGTGTAGTCAATGCCGATGTCGTCCTCGAGGAGCAGCCGCTCCATCGGGTCCGAGCCGCCGTGGGTGTGGCAATCGACGCCGTTCGTGAGCAGCTCGTCGACGTCCTGCTCGGTGAACTTGGCGCCGGCCAGGAAGCGGGCGTACTGCATGTTGGCCCATTGGGCCTGCTGGCGGACCAGCCAGGTGAAGACTTCGTCGCTGACGCCAGGCGAGTCGACACTCGTGAGCTTCTTCAGCCGCTCGACGCGCTCGTCGCTGATCTCGACCTTGAGAATCTCGGAGAGCGGTAGGTTCTCCTCGGGCTTCACGCTCTGGCGCGTGAGGGGCTGTTCCTGTTCCTTGTTCGAATCAGTGGCCATGCGACGTCGTACGTCCTCCTAGTGGGTTCCAAGTTCCAAGTTTCAGTCGACGAGGCCCGGGGCCAACGTGAGGCCCCGCCGTCTCACCCAGCGGGCCTGGGGCGCGGCCCCAGCGGGGGCATGGATGCTTGCGGCAGGGAGCCCGCGGGTTCCTCTTCGGCGGGGTGGAGCCCAGGCCTGGTCGGACAGCGCTCGGGCAGCGCACCGCGGGGGTCGATGGGCGAATCTCACCGGGGCGCGGCCATGGGTGCCAGGCCCTCGACGGGAAGCTGGAACCGGCCGGAGCCCGGCTCGGCGTACACCTCGCCATCGTCGACGATCACGCGGCCCCGCAGGATCGTGGTCACGGGCAGCCCCTGGACCTCGCGGCCTTCGAGTGGCGTCCAGCCGCACTTGTAGTGGCTGGACGCTGCCGTAATGGTGTGGCGGCGTTCGAGATCCAGCACGACCAGGTCGGCGTCGCTGCCGGGGGCGATGCTGCCTTTACGCGGGAAAAGTCCGGCGAGCTGTGCCGGGCGCGTGGCGCACAGGTCCACGACGCGCTCAAGGCTGATGCGGCCGGCGTTCACCTCAGTCAGGAGAAGCGACAGGTAGTTCTCCACCATGGGCATGCCGCCTGGCGAAGCGTACATGTCTGTCCAGCCGATCTCCTTCTCCTCACGGGTGTGCGGGGCGTGGTCGGTGCCTATCACGTCGATGGTCCCGTCCACGACCTCCTCCCAGCTCGCGGCGGCGTGGTGGTCGGGAATCCAGATGCCCAGGCAGTACGGGCCGAGCCGTTCGACGGCGTCCCAGGTGTTGGTGACGAACAGCGCGAACGGGTTGGCCTCGGCGGTGACGTCACGCCCCTCGGCTTTGGCGGCCCGGACCATCTTGAAGCCGTCGATGGTGGACATGTGCAGGATGTGCAGGCGCACACCGGTCGCCTTCTGCAGGCGCAGCATGGTGGCGATGCCGGAGTCAAGCACCACGCCATCCCCATCCCGCCAGGCGCGGGCATAGGAGCGGTAATCCCGCCCCCACCGCTCCCAGGCGCGATGCACGAACAGGTCGTACAGCGATTGGTCGTGCGGGTGAATGTAGAGCGGCCGGCCGGTCCTGGCGACCTCTTCGCAGATGCGCAGCAACGTGGCGTGGTCGTCGACCTGTGTGCCTGGCATGTGCGGATAGTCGCGGCCGATGTCGCGCATCATGAACACCTTGAAAGCGGTGGCGCCGGCCTCTGCAAGCCCGGCGATGTTCTCGGGGATGGTCCCCGCCGCGTTGTGGCCGAAGTCGACCAGAGACTTGCGGGCCGCGTTCGCGATGTGGGCCTTGAACCGCTCGACGGTGTTGGTGGGGGGCTCCACGTTGGGCATGTCCATGACCGTCGTCACACCGCCCACCGCGGCGGCCCGGGTGCCGCTTTCGAAGTCCTCCTTGTCGGTGAAGCCGGGATCTCGCAGGTGGATGTGGGTGTCCACGAGTCCGGGGATCACGACCCTGTCGCCGACGTCCAGGATGCGGCCTGCTTGCGGCAACGGCCCGCCAGAATCCACGAGTGCGCTGATCCGCTCGCCGATCACGGCGACCGCTCCGTCGTGCCAGCCGTCGTGGGCCAGGATCCGGCGCGAGCGAACGAGCAAATCGACCGTTGTAGGCAGGGACATAGCTGGAGGCACGAACGTCACGAAGGCTACCGCAGAGGGATTGTATATTGCATGCGCATCCTCGCGCCCCGGCCGCCAGCGGTCAGGGTGAGACCCCCGGGAGAGGCGGGACCGATACAGTGTGGTGCCGCAGCGGCAAACCGGGTACTTCACTCGCGGAGGGCGGACGCCGATGCTAGTGGCCCGTGGGCGCGGCGCATCGAGGGGCAGACACGGGGTAGTCTCCGGACCAAGCTCACGCCGGTAGGCCTATCCTTAATGGGTAGAGGAACGAGTTTGCACATGCGAAATCGACGTAATAGCGCGGATGGGAATGCAACCCTGCTTGGCTCGCTGGACGGGGCCGCGGCGGTGCGACAGCGCCAGACCACCCAGGAGCTGGTGGTCAATTTTCTGCGCGACGCCATCTTGAGCAATCGGTTGCGAGGCGGCTCACACCTGATCCAGGACAAAATCGCCACCGAGCTGAGTGTCAGCCGCGTGCCCGTGCGGGAGGCGCTCCTGCAACTGGAGGCTGAGGGGCTGGTGCACATGGAGGCCCATCGGGGCGCATCGGTGGTGTGGCTGCCGCCGGAGGAGATCGAAGAGATCTTCGAGATCCGGCGCCTGCTGGTGACCGAGGCCATCCGGAAGGTCGTGCCACACTTAACCGACGATCAGGTCAAGCGCCTCCAGAAGATCGCTCGTCGACAGGAGAGCGAATCCAACATGGAGGTGCGCCTCAAGCTCAACGGCGCGTTCTACGCCACCCTGTTCGAGAACCTGAATCGGACCCGGATGCGGTACCTGATGGAGAAGCTGGAGCGCGAGGTCGAGCGGTACCTGGTGCCGCTCGACCGTCCCCACCTGGGCCACCAGGCGCTGGTGGCAGCGTGTGAGGCTCGCCAGGCCGAGGAAGCCGCCACGATTGTTGCCGAGCACCTGGCGCGGGTCTGTGATCGGGTCCTCGCGGCGGTCCGCGATCTGGGTGAGGGTGAGCTGCCGGTAAGCCGGACGCGGCGGCGGCGTGGTGCACCCGTACTGGCCGCGAGCGGTACCCGCTAACGAAGCACGTGAGAAGAACGCGGACATATTTCTGCGGAACCGCACGCGCTTGCTCAGCAACTCGCAAGAAGATTGAGCACGACGTGCCGAGCGCCGAGCGCCGGCCCGCGCTATCGCTCGTGGACCAGCCGTTAGGACCGGCAGCGAGGGAAACGCTCGGCACTCGAGCTTGCCGCAAGGCGAGGCAAGGCTGCATCAGAGGCCGCCCAGACGTCGTACGTACGCCAGCGGTTCCTTTTCGAGCCGCTTCAGGAGGACCGCGTCGGCGGTCCAGAATTCCGCGTCGACGCTGTCCCCGGCGTCGGCCGCCACCACCTCGGTGCACGCGAGGAACGCCGCGTCGTACAGGGTGGCCAGTGCGTAGCGGTCCGCCAGATCCCACGCGCGGCCACGCAGCACCGGGAGATCGACGTACTGGATGGGGAGCCAGAGAAACGCCTGCCACAGGCTCCGTGCTTCATGCGGCTCCAGGAGCCGCTGCCGCAGCTTCTTGCGTAGAACCGACCCGACTTCTGCCCACAGGAAGGCTGGTGCTACGAGCCGCGCGTCCTCGAGCAGCGCTTCTTCAACGAGTGACGACGCGGCCGCGTCCTGTTCGTCGGGGGTGAGGTACTTCACCAGGACACTGGTGTCCAGGCAGACTACCCGCTCAGGCATCCCGCGCGTGGCCGTCCCGTAAGGCGCGAATGAGCGCCGTTGCATCCGGGTGGACGCCAGTTCGCTGCCGGACCTGATCGCGAAGCGCCACGATCACCTGGTGCGCCGCGAGCGCCTGGCGGCGGCGCACTTCACGACCCACCGCGGCGGCAATAAAGGCGTTCATGGACTCGTCGGGCTGTTTCAGCGTGCGCACGTCCGAAAGCAGCGCTGGCGGAAGCCGTAGGGTGAGTACGTCACGCTCTAACGCGCCTTTCGCGCTGGGCCGTGTCGCCGGAGTCCGCGCCGATGCCTTCATATGATGACAGCACAACATGCTATCATGGCGGAACCGTCTTGGGCTCGGGGGAACGGTGGCTGGACCGCGAGACCACCCGCGCACGGGGACTTGACCAGGATTCGCCGCCGTCGATACATTGCATGAAACATGCAGCACTGGCTGGCCGCGTGTGGCCGGTTGCCTGGCCATTGGCCAGCGCGTGCCGCGCTGGAGGGAGGTGTCACGGTTGCTGCTTGAAGTGAACAAGGAGACGCACGTGCAGGCGTCTCAGCAGGCTGCCTGGGCGTTGCTGCGCGACGTTCCGCGGCTGGGCGGGTGCATCCCGAAGGTCACGGACCTGGCGACTGTTGAGGCCGATCGACGCTACACCGCGGTGGTTGCCGACAAGCTCGGCCCGTTTGGCCTGAGTGTGCCCGTCCAGATTGACATCGAGTCAATCGAGGCGCCGCGTCGCATCCTGGCCCACCTCAGCGGCAACGATAGCAAGGGCGCGGCGCGGGTGCGAGGAACGCTCGAGGCGATCGCCGAGAGCACGGCCGGGGGCGACACCGCGACCACTCTGCAGTTCACCATGAAGCTCGAAGTGCTCGGGCGCCTGGCAGCGCTGGGGGCGGCTCCCATGCGGCGGCGCGCCGACGACATTTTCAGCGAGTTCGTCAAGCGCGTTCGCACTGAGCTTGAGCCACAGCCATCCGCCGGAGCACGCGCGTGATTGCGCCTCCAGACGCCGTGGGTTCACCGAACCCGCCGACGATGAGATTACGGACCCGTGTGAATGGCGTGGCTGTCGAGCAGGAGATCGAGCCGCAGGAATCGCTCGCGAGCTTCCTGCGTGAACGCCTGCGGCTGACGGGAACCAAGGTCTCGTGCGACGTGCAGGTCTGTGGCGCGTGCACCGTGCTGGTGGACGGACTCCCCGTGAGCGCTTGCACATACCTGGCGTACGAAGCGCGCGATCGGGACGTGTTGACAGTCGAGGGTCTGGCCCCGTCCGACGGCGAGCTTCACCCCCTCCAGCGTGCCTTTCTTGAGGACAACGCTTACCAGTGCGGCTTCTGTACCTCTGGGATGCTCCTGACGGCGAAGAGCCTCCTGGACACGAATCCCACGGCGACCGAAGAAGAGATTGTGGAGTACATGGACGGCAATCTGTGCCGCTGCACGGGCTACCGCCCCATCGTCGCAGCGATCAAGCGGGTGCAGGGGGAACTGGCGTGAGGCGGAATTCCCCACCCCCCGCCACCTCCCTCGGGAGGGGGAGAGCCTCTTTCTGTTGGGGCTCTGCCCCAACACCCCCGCCGCGGCGCTCGGTCCGTCAGTCTCCCCACGCTTTCGCGTCACACCGCACTCTGGCCAGGGATCGCTAGCCCCCATGCCCATGTTCCTTCCGCGCTTCACGATCGATCAGCCCAGCACGCTTGGCGAAGCGTCACGCCTTTTGCGTGAGTACGGCGAGGATGGCTGTGTCTACGCTGGCGGTACCGAGCTCTTGCTGGCCATGAAAAAGGGCGGCCTCCGGTACGGCCACCTGGTGGACATAAAGACGGTGCCGGGTCTGGACGCCGTGGCACAGCAGGATGGCGCGGTGCGCATCGGCGCGCTGGCGACGCACATGGCCCTGGAGCGCTCCAGCCTGGTGCGCTCGAAGCTGCCGATCTTTGCCCAGGTGGAGGCGCGCGTCGCCAACCCGCGCGTCCGCGCCAGCGGCACGCTCGGCGGCAACCTGTGCTTCGGCGAGCCGCATTCAGATCCGGCCACGCTCCTGCTGTGCCTGGAGCCCACGCTGCGGGTCACCGGCGCCGACGGTTCCCGCGAGGTGCCGTTACCCGTGTTCATGGTGGGTCCGTACGAGGTTGCACTTGAGCCCGGCGAGCTCCTGGAATCCGTCACCGTACCCCTGCTGGGCGCCCACCAGCGCGCCGCGTACCGAAAGTTTCAGCTTCACGAGTACCCAATGCTCGGCCTGGCGCTCGTGCTGGATCTCGACCAGCGCGGCGCGGTGACGACTTCGGCGCGTGTTGCCATCGGCTCAGTCAGTCCCACGCCGCGCCGCTCGGAGGCAGCTGAAGCGCTGCTTGTGGGCGAACGGGGCGCCGTTCGGGGCCGGCTCGACGAGGCGGCGAATGCCCTCGCCGACGACGCCGACCTGCTGGATGACCACGAAGGGTCTGCCGAATACAAGCGACACTTGATTGGCGTCTTCTTGAAGCAAGCCTTCGAGGAAGCCACCGCTGATACGAGCGCCGCCTCGGGCGGACGTGGGAGCTGACGAGAAGCATGGCCAGTAACACTCGCAAGAGCCCGAGCGCCGCCAACGGGGCCGCGTCCCAGGAGGCCGTCCCCGACGAGCTCGGCTTCCGGGTGGTGCATCACTCGGTTCCCCGCAAGGACGGCCCCCAGAAAGTCACCGGCCGAGCGACGTACACGGCGGACGTCCACATTCCGCGCATGACCTACGCCAAGGTCCTTCGCAGCGAGCTGGCGCACGCCCGCATCGTGTCCATCGACACGTCGGCGGCGCTCCAACGGCCAGGTGTGGTGGCGGTGGTCACCGGCCAGGACCTGATGTCGCTGAACATGCGGAACTACGGCCACGCCGTGAAGGACCATCCCGTGCTGGCGTACGACAAGGTCCGCTATATCGGCGAGCCCGTTGCTGCCGTGGTTGCCGAGGACGAGACGACCGCCCAGGAAGCGCTGGCCGACATCGTGGTGGAGTACGAGGAGCTTTCCGCCGTCATCACCGTGGAGGAGGCGCTCGCCGAGGGCGCCCCGCTCGTCCACGAGCAGGGGTACGACCAGGGTGTCTCGCCCGGCCACGTGGACGTGGACACCTCCAACAAGCGCTCCAACGTGTGCCAGGAGAACCACGTGCGCTGGGGGGACGTGGATGCGGCCTTTGCCCGGGCCGCGCGGGTCATCAAAGGTGATTACACCTATCCGATGACGTTCGCCTACCCCATGGAGCCGTACGTCAGCATCGCCGACTACACGGAAGAGGGCCTCACCATGTACTCGGCGGCCCAGCACCTGTACATGGTGCGCAACGATGTGGCCGGCGTGTTCGGGCTACCCTTGAACCGGGTCCGCATGATCACGCCGTTCATCGGCGGCGGCTATGGGGCAAAGTCGTACACGAAAATCGAGCCGCTGACGGCGGTCTGCTCGTGGAAGGCGCGCCGTCCGGTGCGGCTTCAGCTCACCGTGGAGGAGTCGATCCTCACCACACGGGCGGACGATTCGAAGGTGCACATCGAGACGGCCGTGGACGAGAACGGGAAGCTGCTGGCGCGGCGGGCGATGATTTACCTGAATACGGGAGCCTTCGCCGAGAACAGCCCGCTGGTCTCCTCCAAGACGGCCATCCGCATCATCGGCCCGTACCTGTACGACGCGGTCGATATCACCAGCTACGCCATCTACACCAATACCTGTCCGGCCAGCTCGTACCGCGGGTTTGGTATTAGCCAGATCGGACTGCCTGCCGAGGGGCAGATGAACGAGCTTGCCGCGATGCTGGGCGAAGATTCGCTGCAGTTCCGCCTCAAGAACCTGGCTGACAGCGGCCAACGCTTTTTTCCCAAGAAGCGGCCGCTCACCGCGGACGTCAAGGGCGACATCATCAAGGCCACCGAGGCGCTGGGCTGGAACGACCCGCTGCCGCCCAACCGCGGCCGCGGTCTCGGGGTGCTGGTGACGGACGCGGGCGCCGTGCCGGTCGGGCGGAGCGAAGTGCGGGTCTATGGCGACGGGTCGGTGACGGTCTTCAGCGGCAGTACGGAGATGGGCCAGGGCAGCATGACCGTGCTCGCTCAGATTGCCGCCGAGGAATTTGGCACCAGCATGGGCAACGTGCGGGTGATGCAGTCAGACACCGCACTCGTGCCGTTCGCGCGCTCCACGGGTGCCGACCGCACCACGACCCTGGAAGGCAGGACGGTGCTGCAAGCGTGCGTGGAGGCCAAGGAGCAGATCCGCGTGATGGCCGCCGACATCTGGGAAGCGGCACCCGAGGACATCGTGCTGGAGCCCACTGGCGTCATGTCGGAGGGCCGGCGGATGGGCTGGGGCGAAGTCATCGGGAAGTACTTCGACCTCTCCGACATGGAGGTCACCGGTCGCGCCCACATCCGCCAGAAGGACGAGTTCGCGGAGCTCCCGCCGTGGTGGGAGCCGGCCATCGCCGCCGTGGAGGTGGAGGTGAACCCGGACACCGGCAAGGTCACGGTCCACAAGCTGGTGACGGTGGCGGATATCGGCCTGGCCATCAACCCGGCCACATCCGAGGGCCAGGACCTCGGGTCGGCCACGATGGGGATCGGCGTCGCGCTGGGCGAGGAGCTCGTCTACGACGGCCAGCAGTTGTCCAACGGCTCGATCCTGGATTACCGCATCCCGCGCTTCTCGGATGTGCCAGCCAATTCTCACGGCATCCTGGTGGAGAACCAGGATGGGATCGGGCCCTACGGCGCCAAGGGCATCGGCGACGGTCCGACGAGCGTCATCTGCGCCGCGGTGGCGAACGGCATCTACCAGGCTACCGGCGTGTGGCTGCACGACGCCCCGTTCACGCCAGAGCGCGTATGGCGCGCGATTCGGGAACAGCGTGCGGCGCAGGCACAGGGCTGACCGGTCCGTACTGTTCGGCAATGGCGCCAGGCAGCGGCTGCTGCAAGCCCCACCGGGCGGCGCTGCTGGCGCCGCGGACGAGCGCGCAAGGGAAAATCCTCGCGGCGCCGCGCTAAGCTGCCACTTTCACCGTGATTGCCTGTGGCCGCGCCCGCTCCATGGGGGTCGACTGTCCATCGGCCACGAGCGATGCCAGGTAGAGGGCGATGGCATCCTTGGCCATGGCGATTGCGTCGTCGAGCGTGTCACCCTGGGTCACGCAGCCCGGAGGCGCGGGAACCTTGACCGCGTAGCCGCCCTCCTCGGCATCCGGCTCGAGAACAATGGCGTAGGCGTACTCGCGCTGGTTCATAGGAGGTCTTGCAGTGCTTCGGGGGTAAGGCCAGCACCTTTGAGCATCGGCGCCAGAGTGCCCGGCTTGATGAACTTACCGACGCGCCGGGCAACAATGACGCGGCTGGGTTTGGTGGGATGACCGAGGGCTGTAAGATTGCATGCATCATGCGACTGGCGTCATGCCTGAGGCCGGTCGGCACAAGGGGAGATTCGTGGCTGAGCTGACGCCCGATGAGGTGATTGCGCGCATTGATCGCCAGGAGCTGGTGGACCTGGCGCTGGCGCTGGGCAATATTGACAGCCCCACCGGCAGCGAGGGCGTGGCGGGCCAGTTCGTCTACGACTGGCTGGAGCAGAACGACTTCGAGCCGCGTAAGTTCGCGCTGGTGCCAGAGCGCTTCAACGTGGCCGCCTGGCTCGACGGCTCGGGCGGGGGCTACAACCTGATCTTCAACAGCCACCTGGATACCACGCTGCGGCCCGATGCAACCTGGTCCGCGAAGGACCCGAAGGACCCGCTCTACCACTCGGCGTGGGTGGAGGGCGACGATATCTTTGGCGACGGCGTCGTCAACGACAAGGGCCCGATGGCCGCCTTCCTGATGGCCGCCAAGGCGATCCGCGATGCTGGCTTCCCCCTCAAGGGCGACCTGATTGTGAGTGCTTCCTGCGGGGAGATCTCGCGCGAGCCAGTGGAGGAGTTCCAGGGCTGGCCGTACCTGAGCAAGGATCTCGGCGGCCGCTTCATGGTGACCCACGGCGCGGTGGCCGACTACTGCCTGATCGCCGAGGGAACCGGCTTCGGCATTGTCTGGATCGAGCCCGGCAAGGCGCACTTCAAGGTCACGGTCTACTCGGATCAGCCACGCTTCTACTCGCCCTACCTGCCGCGGCCTACGGGCATCACGGACGCGCCGAACGCGATCGTGCGGACCAGCGCGGTGATCCAGGCTTTTGAAGAGTGGGCCTATACCTACGAGCAGAGCCACACGTATGTCGGCGAAAGCGGAACCGTGGTGCCCAAGGCCAGCATCAACGCCATCCGCTCCGGGTACCCGTTCAATCTGACCAGCACGCCCCAGGTGTGCAGCTTCTACGTGGATACGCGCATCCTGCCCGGCCAGAATCCGCTGGACCTGCGCGACGATCTACGGGAGGTCCTCAAGCAAGTGGGCGTGCCCGGGAAGGTGGAGCTGTTCCTGTACCGGCCGGGTTTCGAGGCGAAGGGCATCGAGACGTTCGTGGAGACCGTGCGCCGCCAGCACGACCAGGTGTTTGAAACCCCGCCCCAGGCCGTGAGCCCGGCTGTCTCGAGCATGTGGCGGGACGCGAACGTCTTCAACGAGCTGGGTATCCCCGCGCTCAGCTACGGCCCACGCTCGGCCACCCACGCTGCCAAGAAGTCGTTCAAGATCGAGGACCTGCACAACGCTTCGATCGTCTATGCCCGCATTGCCATGGACCTGTGCAACCAGGACCGTCCGCGCGGCCTGCCGCTGGGCTCGCACGTCAACGCCAGCATCGCCGGCAGCCTCATGGGTAGAACCGGCACCACTGCACACGGCCAGGTGCCCGCTGGGCACTGATCGCTCGCTCTGTGCTCGAACGCATCACCCCGCAGAATCACCACGCCGCCACGGGGTACGCCCACGCGGTGAAGGCGGGCAACCTGCTGTTTATTTCAGGCCAGACCGGCAGGAATGTCGATCGGAGCCTGGTAGCGCCCGGCGACATCGCCGCCCAGACTCGCCGCGCCCTCGAGAACATCGCCACGGTGCTGGAAGCGGGCGGCGGCACCTGGGCCGACGTCGCCAAGCTGACGATCTATCTCACTGATATGCGGTTCCTCCCGCGCGTCCGCGAAGTACGGGCAGCGTTCTTCGCGGAGCAAGGCGTCGAGCCGCCGGCGATCACCTCCGTTGGTGTCACCGGCCTTGCTACTGACGACACGCTCGTCGAAATCGAGGCCATCGCGGTTCTCCAGTAGGGACGGACACGAAATCCTGGGCAGGGGCAACCAGCCACGGCTGAGCGCCTCCAGAGCGCCGTTGCGGCGCTTTGCTCCGCACCTTCAACGGGACGAGCAGCACGCTTCGACACCGTCCGCTCCGCGCTCGGCGGCACTCAAAGGCGGCCCGAAGTGGGAGGCGCTCGACGCGATCCGAACGGCGTTAGCGAGGCTCAACGCCGTCGGGTGAGGTGTGGCTTGCGACGTTCGAACTGACCAAGCCAATCCCGATCATGACCTGGCATACTCTATTGAGCACCAGAATTGCCTGCTGAGCGGTTGGACTGAAGGATCGAGGCGGGGACGAATCTATGATGACGGTCAAAGAGCGTCTGCATCAGATGGTAGAGGACCTTCCGGAGCAAGAGGCCTCCGCCGCGCAGCGGTATCTCGAATTCCTTCAATGCCGGGCAACGCTGCCGCCAGTCCTGGCAGAGGCTCCGTTCGACGACGAACCCGAGGCGTCGGAAGAGCTCGCAGCCGTGCTCGAAGCGCGCGAGGATCTGGCGAACGGACGGATCCATTCGCATCGAGAAGTGCGGCGCCTGCTGCTCGGCGTGGAGTGAGCAGGGACATAATCTGGACGGCGCGTGCCTTCAAGGACGCGCGCAAGCTCAGTGCACAAGACCGCGCACGTGCTGTGGCCGGCATAGAGCGATTCGCTGAATCCGAGAGTGGCGATGTGAAGAAGCTCCACGGTGAACACGCGGAGTAGCGGCTGCGGATCGGCGAGTTGCGGGTTCGCTTCCGCTATCAACCCGAAAGCGGAGCGATTGCGATTCTCCGCGTCCTCCCGCGCGGCCGAGCCTACCGCGATTGATCGAGCGAGGCCTTTCTCCGACTACCCGATCGGCTTAGAAGCTGCCGTGTTGCAGCAGTTCCCGTACTGTGCTCGGCGAGTCGGACTCGCTCAGTCCGCCTGACTTGCCGCGGCTGACGTGGACCACGTGTAATCGCGCTGCTCGTACGCTTCGGCGGGGACGAGCGAGGTCAGGTCTCGGGCGCGCAGCTCACCCTCAAACTTCTCGCGGATCCAGGGATCCTCGTCGACGTACTCGATCTGGTCCTTGGCACGGTCCTCGATCTTCTCGGCGTGGCCGTAGAACTGCATCGGCGGATGCAGGGCAAGGTATCGGGCTGGTGCGGAGCCGACGTTGAAGTGCTGATGGAACCAGCGGTCCGGCGGGGTCAGCATGCTGCCAGGGCGCCAGGGCGCCACGACCTTCTCTTTCCCCTCCTGCCACATCACGGAGTAGCCTTCCCCGGTGGGGATCACGATCGCCCGGCCGGGCCCGTGGCGGTGGGCCTTCTTATAGGTGCGCGGCGCGAATACGGACATGTGGCAGGTCATCTCGGAGCCCGGGAACTCGATGAACACGCTCCGCCCGCCGGCTCCGCGGGTGGCGTTGCTCTCCAGGCGATCCCAGACCCGCATGTCTGGGAAGAAGTTGCCTACCCAGGCTTCCTTGCGGCGGCCCCACAGCACGCCCTCATGCTCTTCCTTGCGCAGCGTGGCCTCGCCATAAAACTGCTTGAGGTCTAGGTCGCGGGCACGGTCCTCGGCGTCAGCACCGTCGGCGAAGAAGAAGGTCGGATCTGGAACAGCCGACATCGCCAATGGGAGGTAGTTGTAATGCAGCAGGCGGATCGGCTCTGAGCCGTGGGTGTTGTGGATCTCGTGCAGGTAGTGGCGGGGCAGCATGAACATGCTGGCCTCGTGCCACTCGAAGCTCTTCTTCTCGCTGCTGCCGGGCCGCCAGACCGTGGTCGCGCCCCAGCCTTTCAGGACGTACACCACCTCGTCGAAGGCGAGCTGGACGGCGGGTAGGCTCCCTCGCGGAGGGATCTCCGTCACCCGCGTCTCCGTGATCCCCTCCTGGCCCACCAGCTCGATGAACGCGGCCTGCGCCTGTCGCTCCTTCCACAGGCCCAGCTCCAGCGTCGTCAGGTCCTCCATGTAATACCCGCGGTGAATGGGGATCCCGATCGATTCGCGCCACCGCTCATACGTGAACATCGGCCGGCGTCCCTGGGCCTTCGGCGCCTGTCCGTTGTGGGTGGTTCCAGGGGCTTCGTGCGAGGGCGTGGGTGTGGTGGTGCTCATCGGGGACCTTTCTAGAGTTCCAAGTTCCAAGTTCCAAGTTCCAAGTTCCAAGTTCCAAGTTCAGAGTTTGGAGTTCCAAGGAGACGGCGTGTCAGTGTCATCCTTGAGCGGAGCGAAGGATCCGTCTGCCACGCACGAGCACGGATCCTTCGGCCGCGGCCTCAGGATGACACCGCACAACTCTGAACTCCAAACTCTAAACTTCAAACTCTGAACTTGGAACTTCAAACTCGCAACTCGCTTCTCGTCACTCCGCGAGCTCCGCTCGTGGGTCGTGCGAGTGCGGGAAGACGAGGGATTTGATGACGACGGGCACTGCTCGTGACGGCATGATCACGTTGCCGATGTCAATGTAATCGAAGTCCTTGACGGTCACGCTGTCAATCGAGATCACGTCGTTGGTGAGACCAATCTCCTCGCGCAGGATGCGGCCCACCAGTGCGCCAAAGTCGTAGTGGAAGACCAGCACGACCGGCATGCCGGCGGCGATGGTTTTCGGCAGCGACAGCGCCACGCCATCGGCCAGGGCGCGCAGGCGGCTGTACGTCGGGGTGCCGTTCCAGTCCAGCGCGAGCGCCACCGGCTGGGCGCCCTCCTCCAAGTCGAAGCGGGTGAAGCTCTCCTGAACCGCCTGGCGGATGTCGCCCGGTGTCAACGGGTCTTTCGCCGGGAGCTGCGGATACAGGACCTGAAGGTTGTGGATGGGCAGAATCTCGGTGTTCGAGATCGAGACTGTATTGCCACTTACCTGCACGGTGAACTGCGAGGCGCCGATGACAGTGGCGCGGATGTGCTCGCCCGATTCGCGCAGCGGCGCCGGCAACTGACCGCCGTCGATGCGGGCCCGGATGGCCGCCGACAGGTGGAGGGAAAGGTCGCCAAAGCTCTCGGTTTCGCGCGCGTAGATGTATTCGGACACGCCGCCAGAGAATGTCACCAGGTCGATCGGGTCTGTGCGGGTCAAGATCGGCGTCACCATCAGGCTCGCGGCCAGCGGCGAGAGCGGCACGCGACGGACGGCTTCCATCAGACAGTCGGCCAGCTTTTCGGCGATCGCCCGCTGGTCGGGTTCGGCAAGTACCTGGTTCAGGTGCGGGTCCAGGCCGATCGCATCGGCAACCTCGCGCGCGGAGGGCTCGATGCGGACCACGCGCCCCGCTTCGTCGACCGCGATTAAGCGTCCACCCACGGCCAGCGACGACGTTTCGACCACCTGCCCGTCGATGCACAGCGCCAGCTTGCTGGTGCCGCCGCCAACGTCCACGTTCAGTACCGCGCCCTCGATCTCGCGGGAGAGGGCCGCGGCGCCGGAGCCGTGCGCGGCCATAACGGCTTCCAGATTGTGCCCCGCGGTGGCGCACACGAACTTGCCCGATTCGCTGGCGAACAGCTCCGCGATCGCCTGGGCGTTCGAGCGCTTGACCGCCTCGCCCGTCAGGATAATTGCGCCCGTGTCCACGTCCTCGCGCTTCAGGCCCGCCGCCTGGTACGCCTCCTCGACGAACGTGCTCAGCACGCTGGCGTTGATCGCATAGTCCGGGGTGTAGGGCGTAAGGAGGATGGGGGAGCGAAACAGCGCTTCGCGGCTGACGATCACGTAACGGCTGGAAAGGTTCTGGCCGAGGCGGCGCAGCTTGAGCCGCGAAAACATCAGGTGCGAGGTAGACGAGCCAATGTCGATGCCCACCGTCGTCAGCTCAATGTGATCCCCGGAGAGGAGGTACGTGTCATCGAGCTCGACGTCCTCGTCCCCAAAGTCGTCGTCCTCACCATGGTCGTGGAATTGGCCGGTGGCCGGGGAGTGTTCGTGGCCGTTGCCGTGCGAATGCGCGTGCATGCTGCTCCAATGCCAAGCTGTGAAGGCAAAAGGCTCTGGACTCCGTCGCGAGATGACGGAGCCCAGAGCCCTCCGAAATGAGTCCTCTGCCGCTATGCGGGCTGGAGGGCGTGGGCCATATCGACCTGCACGCCGCTCTTGCGGCACTCCTCGAAGTACATGTCGCGCAGGCGGGCGTCCTCGTCCTGGAAGTTGATCTGCTCGATCCCCTTCTCCTCGCGCTGCACGGCCGTGTTCGCGTGGAACGCCAGGAAGCGACACGGCTCGGAGCCGGTGTTGTAGTGCTGGTGCCACTTGTCGGCAGCGGGGCAGACGATGGAGCCCTCGTGCCAGTCGAAGCGCTTGGGCTCCTCGCCTTCCATCCACATCAGCGTGTAGCCGGTGCTGTCCAGCATATATACGTGGGCGCCGGGGCCGTGGCGGTGCGCCTTCTTGTACGTGCCGACCGGGAAGCGCGAGACATGCGCGAACATACTGCTGCCCGCCATGTGGATGTACATGTTGCGGTTGCCCTTGCCGCGCTTCTCGCGTGCGACCAGGTTGATGTCACGAATATTCGCGATGAAGTTGGTGTGGAGGATGCCGCCGTAGTACTCAGTGAAGTACTGCCCCTCGCGCGAGAAGTACTCCTTGTCCGTGGGGTCGAAGCGGTCGCGGAACTCGTAGTTCGTATTGAAGATGAAGCTCTCATCGCGGAACATCTCAAACGCGACGGGTGCGCTGGTCAGCGCGAAGTAGCGCACGACTTCTGTGCCGCTGGCGTTGAAGTGCTGGTAATGCGCGTTGAGGGGAATCGCGAAGAGGGCGCCGGCCTTCCACTCGAACGTGTGCTTGGGTCCGCCCTCGTACCAGATGGAGGTAGCCCCCTGGCCTTCCGAGATGAAGACGATCTCCTCGTACATGTGGTGTTGCGGCTTAAGCTGCCCGCCGGGCCCGATCTCGCAGATGTAGCCGTCAGCGATGAGCTGGTCAGTGAAGCTGAGGATGGCCCCCTTGCCGCCTTTGCGCTCCCAGGGGGCGAGCTGTGCATCCTTAACGTCCGCAATGTACTCACCGGTCAGGATCGGCAACCCTTCCTTCTGGACCCAACGGTGATACGGGTCGTGCCGATCGGTCATGAACTGGACGTACGGGTGAACCTGGAACTCGAGCTCAGACTTAGCCATCGACGAGTATCTCCTTACGTTGAGAGCGAGCGCGTGGACGGAGTAAAAACCTTGAACTGGCGCCTGGCGTAACTGCATGCAACATACGGCATGCAGCGCAAGGATTCAAACCGCGGCGCAGGCGGAGGTCTGGGAGTGGCCGATTCCTTGATCCGAAGGTCAGACCATGATACCTTTGGACCAGCTTGCACGTCGCAGGTGGTCTGGATCCGGGCCGAGCCGCCGCAGCCGAATAGACGCCGCACAGACCTGGCGGCGCGCGTGCCGCCAGGCTTGCTCAGATTGGCCGTGAGGGCCGACGCGTTGAAGTGCGCAGGCGCCCTCACGCGCGTCTAGATCACTCCCGAGCCGGCGCTTTGCACGAGGCAAAGGGGCGGGCTCGGGCGGGACTGGATATTCGGCACTTCAGTAGATCGCTCCTGAAGCAACCAGGCGAGGACTGCCGCACGAGGACATGCGCGATTGGCTGCAACACGTCGACGCCCTGGGTGAGCTGAAAGTCCTGGAGGGCGTTGATTGGCAGGAGAACATCGGCCGGATCGCCGAGATGCTGGTGCACTCGGATGGCGCACCAGCCGTGTTGATCGACAAGGTACCGGGGTACCCCGAGGGGTACCGGATCCTGCTCAATGCCCAGGGTGAGCGCCCGCGCGTGGCCGTGAGCCTGGGCCTTCCCGCGGACATCGGCGCCTTCGAGCTGATGGACGAGTGGGAACGGCGCATGGACACCGTCAAGCCGGTCGCGCCCACGGTCGTGGAGTCAGGACCGATCACGGAGAACGTCTTCGAGGGCGACGACGTGGACGTGACGAAGTTCCCCGCGCCCAAGTGGCACGAGCTGGACGGCGGCCGGTACCTGGGAACGGGCGTGGGGATCATCACCAAGGACCCCGAGTCGGACTGGGTCAACATGGGCACCTACCGGGTGATGGTCCACGATCGGAACCACACCGGCCTGTACATCTCGCCCGGCAAGCACGGGATGATCCATCGCAACAAGTACTTCGAGCGCGGCGAGCCGATGCCGGCCGTGATCGTGCCGGGCATGGACCCACTGCTGTTCATTGCAAGCTGCCTGGAGATGCCGCCGAACATGGACGAGCTAGCCTGGGTCGGCGGGATGCGCGGCAAGCCGCTCGACGTGATCCAGGGCAAATACACTGGCCTGCCCATCCCGGCGCGTGCCGAGATTGCACTGGAAGGTTTCCTGCACGGCGACCAGAAGCGGCTGGAGGGTCCGTTTGGCGAGTGGACGGGCTACTACGCGTCGGCCTCACGGGAGGAGCCGGTCTTCGAGGTGAAGGCGCTCTACCACCGCAACGACCCCATCATCCTCGGCGTGCCGCCGGAGAAGCCGCCGTACGAGGCGCATCGCTTTCGGCAGTACCTGCGCAGCGCCAACCTGCGCCGCGAGCTGCGCCTGGCGGGCGTGCCGGACGTGGTGGGTGCGTGGTGCCACACCGTCGGCGGCTGTCGGTTGTTCAACGTGGTGGCGATCAAGCAGCGCTACCCCGGCCATGCGCGCCAGGCGGGGCACATCGCCAGCCAGACCCGCGCCGGTGCCTACCTGGGCCGCATCACCGTGGTGGTCGACGAGGACATCGACATCACGGACCTGAACGAGGTGATCTGGGCCGTCTGCACCCGCGCCGACCCCGAGCGTGACCTGGACCTCATCCACCGCGCCTGGAGCGGTCCGCTGGACCCGGCTATCGAGCCCGGCAAGAAGGGCTTCAACAGCCGCATGATTATTGACGCGACGCGGCCCTGGGAGTGGCGCGACCAGTTTCCCCCGGCCATCGGGCCCACACCGGAGGAGAAGCGGATCACCCGCGAGCGCTGGGACTGGCTGCTTAAGTGACGCACTCGCCTCCTGCCTCTGGCGCGGTCATCGTTGCGCCCACGCCCACGGTCGATCAGCTCCGCGAGCTGGTCGCCAAGGCGTGCCGAATCCTGTACCAGCAGGGACTTTCCGATTACCTGGGGCATCCCAGCGCGCGCATTCCCGGCACGGACCTGGTTGTCATCAAGCCAAAGCACTCGCCGCGGGTGCGTGGCATGGACACCATGCGCCCCGAGCACATGGTGATCATCGACCTGGAGGGCAACCTGGTTGAGGGCGAGGAGATCCCACCAACCGAGCGGTTCATCCACACCGAGATCTACCGGGCCCGGCCTGACGTCGCGTCGGTGGTACACACCCACCAGCCCCAGGCCACGCTGGCCGGCGTGATCGAGCTGCCGATCCTGCCGGTGCTGCACGTGGCGGCGCCGCTGCTTGAGCAGCCCGTTCCCCTGTGGCCGGTAGCCGAGCTGGTGGTTGACAGTCGGCTTGGGGCGGAGCTCGCGACGGCCCTCGGTCAAGCGTCGCTCTGCCACCTGCAGGGGCATGGCATCGTCAGCGTCGCGGGTTCCGTGGAAGAGGCCACGCTGGGGGCGATCCACCTGGAGCAGCTCGCCGAGGTGTGCGTCAAGGCCGCCCAGACGGGCCGCTCGCCGCGCGTCATTCCGACCGACCAGATCGCCAACCTGCGGAAGCGGCTCGCGTCGCCGGCCGGCCGCTGGGCGTACTACGCGGAGCTTGCAGGCGCGCTGTAGGACGTGCTTGCTCCGGGCCAGCCGGTGCGCGGTTCGTGGCACTGCACGGACGGTCCCCGACGGGCCGCCACGACGTGCCTGGACGCCCGATGCACCTTGTCACAATGACGGGCTGCCTCGGATCATGAGCGCCACATGCCGCTAAGGGGCCTTCTTTCAGCGCTCCGCTCCGATCCCCAGGCGCGGAGCCTGGCACGCGCGTGCGCCGCGGTCTTCCTGCTGAACGCGGCCGACGCGGGCGTTTCGACCGTCGCCCCGGCGTTCCTGAGCGCACTCGGATATCCACTCGCAAGCATAGGCCTGCTGCTGTCGATCTACGCGGTTGCAAGCCTCGTATCCAGACTCCCGGCTGGAATCCTGGCGGATGGGCGTCGCGCCCGACTGTGGTTCTCCGTCAGTTGTGTCGTACTCGCCATCTCGCTGACGCTGTACCCCGTGGCGACCGAATCCTGGTCCTTCTGGGCCGTGCGCGGTGTCCACGGCCTCTCGTATGGCACGGCCACCACGCTCAACCTGGCAGTGGTGCTCACTCTCGGCAGCGGCCAGGGGCGCGCCCGCGCCATGGGGCTGTACGCGGCCGCCATGGCCGCGGGGTACACGCTCGGAAATCTGCTCGGCGGCGCCCTGGCGGACCTGACGGGCTATGGCGCGACGTTTGTGGCGATCGGGGTGTTCCCGCTGCTCGCGACGTTCTTTGGCAGTACCATCGCGGCGCCCGCTGCTGCCAAGGCCTCCACGGGAGTGCGGACGCACTGGCTGAGAGTGCTCCGCGGTCGCGAGGTGCGAGGGGTGCTGCTGCTGGCGATTTCCATCAACCTCATCCATACGGCGTGGGGCACGCTGTTTCCGCTGTACGCCATCAGCATCGGGGCAGGCCTGTCCCTGGCGGGCGGCGTGCGCGCCACCCACGCCTTCACGAACACCATCACGCGACCGTTCGGCGAGGGGCTCGTGCGGCGATTTGGCGCGTCGGGGATGGCAATTCTCGGTTTACTGCTGTACGCCGTGGGCGTATTCAGCCTACCGCTCACCACCATCCCAATCGTGCTTCTTGCGTTAGCCGTCGTTATCGGCGCGGGCCGCGCGAGCGCCTATCTCGCCAATATCGTCACGACTTCGGAGCTTGCCGAGCGAGGTATTGTGAACCGGGGCGTTGCCTCCGCACTCATGACGCTTGGTGGCGATCTCGGCTCCATCCTCGCTCCGATTGTGGCGGGAGCCGCCGCCGGCCGGTTCGGGATAGGACCTGCCATGCAGGGGATGGCCGTGTCCATTACGGCCCTCGGCATCCTCGGCGTGGTGACCTCGCGGCCATCGTCCGCCCCGGACCCTGCCGACTCGTCGGCAGAGCTCGCACGTGTAGCACCGCGCTAATGCAACCAGCTCAGCCCAGCCCGGCCCGCCGGGCACGGGTGGCGTAATACTGCCAGGTCTTGTCCAGGCCGCGCCCCCAGTTGCCCGCGGCCACGTCGCGCAGCTCCTCATCGGTGTAGCCAGCCGGGTCGCCAATCTGCAGGGCCAGGTGGGCTCGGGCCGCGTTCTCTTCCAGGTAGATGCTGCCGGCAAACGCCTGCCGCACGTCGGCGCCTACCACCACCGCGCCGTGGGCGCGCATGAGACAGGCCGAGCCCGTACCCAGGGCGGCCGCGAGCGCATCGCCGGAGCCGGCGGTGCGAACGTGGCGAGGGTTCGGATACACCGGCACCGCCCCCGGCCCCAGGAAGGCGGCGTAGTTCGTGATGGGGAACAGCGGTCGGCCGGCGATCGTGAAGACCACGACCATCCGCGCGTGGATGTGCGAGACGCTCATCACGTCAGGGCGAGCCCGGTACAGCTGCGTGTGTATGAACACCTCGCTTGGCGGGCGGTCGTCGCCCTCGATCACGTGGCCGTCGAGGTCCACCGTCAGCAGACTTTCAGGAGTGACCTCGTAGCGCGCGAGGGTGTGCGGGTGGATGAGCAGCCAGTCCGGCCGTTCAGGGTGGCGGGCGCTGATATGGCCGCTCTGGTCGAAGAGACCCTCGTTCGCCAGCATGCGGCAGGCCAGCGCCAACTGCTCGCGGAGCGCGCCGGTCGAAGCCCGGGGCTCCGACGCTGCTTCCTGGTTTGTGCTCACCGCATGATTGTGCGCGAGCGCGAAGTGAAGGGTCGGCGCGGCGCCATTTCACTCGAAAGGCG
>JACPOP010000014.1:275772-276789 GCA_016191465.1 Chloroflexota bacterium
AAAGGCGCCGCGCCGACCGGGATCACCCGCGCTTAGTGGGTGTGGGCGTGCTGGTGCTCGACGTCGTGGGCGGCGGAGTCGTCTGCCTGACGCTGCTGAAAGAGCGACTCTGGCATGGCGGACTTCCGGCCCACGGCGGCCAGGCGGCGGGCGAACTCCTGGCGGATGAACGGGTCCTCCTCCGGGTACATGATCGTCCGGCCCCCTTCACTGATCCCAAAGAGGTTGCCGGCCTTGACCTCCTCGCCGCCCTTGTCCTCGAAGATGCCGCCCCAATTGCTGGTGGGGCCGCCCCAGTAATTGAGGATTCGCATGGGCTCAGCGCCGGCGCTGAAGTGCTGGTGGAACCAGTTGCCGCCACCGGGTGCGGCGGCCACCAGCCCACCCGCCGTGTACTCCTGGATCTTCACCTGGTCGCCATGCCCGCTCTCCCACGGCCGCGGCCCCAGCTCCACCGGCCAATTGAACGTGTACCCCTGGCCACTCAAGCACACCAGGACCGCGCCCGAGAGGTGGTAGTGGCCCTTGGAGTAGCGGCCGATGGGATACTCGGCGAGGAAGCCGCCGGTGGAGGCGTCGGCCATGTAGCCGTCGAAGTAGGGCTGGATGCGGCGGTAGCCGGGGGCACGCTGATTGTCCAGCGGCAACTGGGCGTTGACCACGTCGGGGAAGAGGTTGCTGCGAATGGCCGCTCGCCCCCGCACCGGCTCCGCCTCGATCTCGCTGCGGGCGCGGAAGAAGTCCTGCTCCAGGCCGTAGCGCTCGGTGAACTGGTACGGGTGCTCAAAGATGAAGCGCCGGCTCTGGAAGATGTTCATGATCGGCGGCGCGTTGTTGGAGGCCAGCAGCAGCGCGGGACTGTTGGTGGCGTTCACCAGCCGATGGTGGGCGTTGAGCGGCGCCATGAACAGGGTTCCGGGCTGCCACTCGAAGACCTGCGGGTGGTGCTCGTCGCCGGTGCGCCAGACCTCGGTGGTGCCGCGGCCTTCGATGACCAGGAAGAACTCGTCGTAGAGG
>JACPOP010000004.1:0-17944 GCA_016191465.1 Chloroflexota bacterium
GTGATCCATGCCCGGCAGCGCCGGCATGCCGGGCGTCATCGTAGCCGCCGGCCGGGCCGGTGACGGCGGCTCCAGGGAGGCGGCGACGCCGACAGGGTCGCTGCGGAACCTGAGGCGACGCTGAGAACGACATGAGGAGCCGCTCGGCTCGCCGGCCGCGAAGCCTCCCCGGGCGGGTGGATCGGGACGGCCCGCTATACTGCGGTCCCATTGTCACCCGGCTCGGATCGACGTCCGCGAGGTCCCGTGCAAGCGCTCCGACTCGCCCTCCGCCCCATGGTGTCATTCCGGGTCGCCGCGGTGACCAGGATCTACGGCGATACGGTGGCCCTCTGGAACGTCGATCTCGAGGGCAGATCCGGTCAGCTCATCGCCATCCAGGGCGCGAATGGATCGGGCAAGTCGACGCTTCTGCGCACGATCGCCGGCCTCGCCGCGCCGACCCGGGGACAGGTCGCCTGGACCGTGGACACCCCCGGCGCACGACCGCGGATCGGGCTTCTCGGCCACGCGAGTCACCTCTTCGAGGAGCTGACGGCGACGGAGAACGTGGTGCTCGCCGCCCGGCTCGCGGGGGTCCACGAGTCGATCGCGATCGACCTCCTCGACCGGCTCGGGGTGAGCCAGTGGGCGGCCGCCCGGGCCGGCGCGCTCTCGGCGGGGACGCGCCGGCGCGTCGGTCTGGCGCGGGCGCTCGCCACCGACCCGGACGCCATTCTCGTGGACGAACCGTTCGCGGGCCTCGATTCAGCGGCCGCCGACCGGGTCCAGGAGGTCCTCGCGGAGACCCGTGAACAGGGACGCATCGTCGTCATCGCGACGCACGACGATGCCCGGAGCGACGCCATCGCCACGGGCGGGTATCGGCTGGACCGCGGTCGCCTCCATCTCGCCCGGCCGCTGGCGCCGATGCGGGCCGCGCAATGAGCCTCATCGCCGACGCGGTCACGCTGGGCCGCAAGGACCTCGTCGTCGAGTTCCGGGCCCGCCAGGCGATGGCCAGCGCGATCGCGCTGGCCGGCATCGCCCTGGTCCTGGTCGGCCTCGCCGTGGGACCGGATCCGGACCGTCTTCGGTCGCTCGCGCCGGCGCTGGTATGGATCGCCCTGCTCTATGCGGCGATCGCGGTCGCTGAGCGCATGGAGCGGATCGATCGCGCGGACGATGCGTTCGCCGGGCTGTGGCTCGTCCTCGCCGATCGGCGGGCGCTCTACCTCGGCCGGGTCGGCAGTCTGGCCACGGTCCTGGCATTCCTCCAGCTGGCGATCTGGGGCGCGGCCGCCGTGCTGCTGGACCTGCCCCTCCGCGTGGAGGCGCTCGCGCTGGTCCCCCTGGCGGTCCTGACGGGCGTCGCCGCCGCGGCCGCCGCCGCGCTCGTGATGGCGCTCGTCGCCGACGCAGCGCATCGGCCCCTGCTCCTTCCCGTCGCCCTCCTGCCCCTGCTCGTGCCGACCTTCCTCGCGGGAGTCCAGGCCAGTGCCGCCCTGCTGGGCGGTCGCGCCGGCGATGCCGTCGGCTGGGGATCTGCCCTGCTCATCGAGGCCTCCCTGTTCCTGGGGGTCGGCCTCCTGACCTACGAAACCGCCTCGAACCCGGAATGAGGATCACGATCATGGATCGCCGCTTGCCCTTCGGCTGGCTCGCCGCCGTGGCCGTGGCCATCAGCACCGTCGTGGGCCTGTTCATCGTCCCCGCGGATGCCGCCCAGGGTGATGCCCAGCGGATCATGTACGTTCACGTCCCGAGTGCCTGGCTCGCCTACGCGGCCTTCTTCGTCACCCTCGTCGGCAGCCTCCTGTACCTCGTGCGACGGGACCTCCGATTTGATCGTGTCGCGGCGGCGAGCGCGGAGATCGGGCTCGTCTTCACCGGCCTGACGATCGTGACCGGCGCGATCTGGGGCAAGGCGACGTGGGGCAAGTGGTGGGACTGGGACCCGCGCCTCACGACGACGGCCATCCTCTTCGTCATCTATGCCGGCTACCTGTTGCTGCGCCAGTCGATCGTGGAGCGGCGACGGCGGGCCAGACTGGCGGCCGTCTTCGGGATCATCGGGTTCCTGAACGTGCCGGTCGTCCATTTCTCGGTCCTGTGGTGGCGCGGACTCCACCAGGCGCCGACGATCGTCCGACCCGGCGATCCGACGATCGACCACCTCCTCCTCATCGAGCTGCTTGCCAGCGTGGTCGCCTTCACGCTCGTCTACGTCTGGCTGCTTCGGGGGCGGATCGACCTGGAGCGGTCCCACGACGACGCCGAGCTTCAGCTGGAGCCCGCCCCATGACGGATCCCGCGTTCGTCGCCGCGGCCTATGGGGTCGTCCTGGGTGGAATCGCCATCTATGCGGTCTCCGTCGGCCGCCGCACCGCAGCCGGGCGGCGAAGGGCATCGACGATCCAGCGCGCCCGACAGGCGGACGCGGCAGGGGGCATGGACACCGCGGGGGCTGCCGGCCAAGCGGCGCCGGCGGCGGCGGCGGCCCTGCCCGAGGCTCCGGGGCCGCGATGAGGCGGCCCCGTCTCGCGACGCTGGCCGCCCTTGGCCTCGTCGCCGCCGCGTTCGTCGCGCTCGTGGGCATCACCCTCACGAGCGCGGTGGCCTACTACGTCACGCCCACCGAGCTCGCGGCCACGACCCCATCCGGAGCGATCCGGCTGTACGGCATCGTCGAGCCCGGTTCGGTCCGCTGGAACACGGCGTCCGCGACCCTCACCTTTCGCGTCACCGACGGCAGCACGACCGTCGACGTCGCCAGCCAGGCGCTGCCGACCGGACTGTTCCGGGACGGGATCGGCGTCGTGCTCGCCGGCCGCCTCGCGACGGGCGGGGTCTTCGCCGCGAGCGAGGTCCTCGTCAAGCACTCGTCGGTCTACGCGCCACTGAAGCCCGGCGAGACGCCACCCCCGGACCTCGTGGAGTCGATCCGGAAGGCCGCGCCTTGATCGGCGCGCTCGGCCTGACAGCCACGATCCTCGGCGCGGCGGCCAGCCTCTTCGGGATCGTCGCCGCGACGCTCGCGGCGCGAAGCCGATGGCCCATCGGGGTGGCCATCGGAGCGGCCTGGGCGACCTTCGCCGCGCTCGCGGCGGCCAACCTCGTCATGGTCGTCGCCCTGGTCAGCCGGGACTTCTCGATCGCCTACGTCGCCCAGGTCGGCAGCCGGGCGACACCGCTCCTCTTCACGGTGGCGTCGCTCTGGGGGGCGCTCGAGGGCTCGATCCTCTTCTGGTCGGCCCTTGCCGCCGGCGTCGCGGTCCTCCTGGTCAAGCGGACCCGTGGCGAGGGGGAGCACGCCCGGCTGCCGGGTTCGCTGGCGGTCCTTCTCGCGCTCACGGCGTTCTTCGCGCTCATCGCCGCCGGGCCGGGCAATCCATGGCGGCGGGTCTTCCCCGTCCCGCTGGACGGGCCTGGGCCCAACCCGCTGCTCCAGGACCATCCGCTGATGGCCCTCCATCCGCCGCTCCTCTACCTCGGCTTCGTCGGTCTGGCGGTCCCCTTTGCGATCACGGTCGATGCGCTGCTTCGCGGCCGCCTCGACGACGCCTGGTTGCGGGTAGCCAGCCGCTGGACCCTCGGGCCGTGGATTTTGCTGACGCTCGGGCTCGTGGCCGGTGCCTGGTGGTCGTACGCCGTTCTCGGATGGGGCGGCTACTGGGGCTGGGACCCGGTCGAGAACGTCGCACTGCTGCCGTGGCTCACGGCTACGGCCTTCCTGCACTCGGCGATGGTGGGGCGGCGGCGCGGGTCGCTGCTGGCCTGGAACGTCGCCCTCGTGAGTGCCTCCTTCATGCTCACCCTGTTCGCAACGCTGGTGACCCGGAGCGGTGTCCTCGACTCGGTCCACGCCTTCACGAGATCCGTCATCGGGTCGCTCTTCGTGGGCCTGCTGGGGGCGGTTCTCGTCGGAACGGTCGGGCTCCTGGCATTCCGGCTCCCGGCGGCCGGCGACGGGGCGCGGCTCGGGGCGCGGGGCAGGGCATTCCTCCTGAACAACCTCCTCCTGGCGACACTCGCCGCCACCGTGCTCCTCGGAACGGTGTTTCCGCTCCTCGTCGAGGCGGTTACGAATACGCGGGTGAGTGTCGGCGCGCCCTACTTCGAACGCCTGACCGGGCCCCTCGGGATCGGACTCCTCGTCCTCGTCGGCATCGGCCCCACGCTGCCCTGGGGCGACTGGTCGCCGGCGGCACGGCGGGCCCTCGTCCCGAGCGCCCTCGCGGCCGCGATCCTGGCCGGCCTGCTCGTCGCGATCCGGTCCGACCCGGCAGCGGTCGCCGGCGGTGCAGCGGGCGCCTTCGCCCTGGTCCAGTCCCTCTCGATCCTCGTTCGGCGGCTGTTCCGGATCGATCGGCCGGGAAGGCTCCCCGGCATCCGGCTCCGGGCATCGACGACCCGGGCGGCGGGAGGACTCGTCGCCCACATCGGGGTGGCTGTCCTCGCGATCGCGGTGGTCGCATCCGCGACCGGCACCCGGGAAGCGGTCGTCGCCCTGCGGCCCGGTGCCTCGGCGACCGTCCTGGGCCAGACCGTGGCCTACCTCGGCAGCGAGAAGCGTCCCGGTCCGAACCGGATGGTCATCGCGGCACGCCTCCGGCTCGGATCCGGCGCCGGCGGCGCGGAGCTCCGGCCCGCGCTCAACGTCTTCGGCGCCTCGACCCAGGCGATTGCCACGCCCGCGATCGTGTCGGGCACCCTGGCGGACGTCTACGTGACGCTGCTCAACCTCGATGAGGCGACGGGCACGGCCACGATCCGGATCGGTACGCACCCGCTCGTCTCGTGGGTCTGGCCGGCCGGGGGCATCGTCGCCCTGGGCGGACTGCTGGCGCTCGGCGGGTGGCCGTACCCACGCCGGGTTCGATCCGAGGCGGAAGAGCCGGCCAGGCCGGCGGTCCTGGCACCAGACGGAGGCCTCGATGTCGTCAGCGGCTGAACCCGCGGCACCGGCGGAGCCGGTACAGTCGGCGCATGAGGTGCTCACGAACCCGGAACCCCGGCGTCGCAGCCCGCGCCGCCTGATCGTCGCGGCGTGGCTCGTGGCCGGTGCAGCCGCCGTCGTCGCCTTCCTCACCGTGAGTGTCGGCCGCGCGCCCGGCCCCGTCGACACGCCCATCGTCGGGCGCACGGCGCCGGCCTTCGACCTGCAGACGCTCGACGGCGGACGGCTCTCCCTCGCCGAGCTTCGGGGCGTGCCCGTCGTCCTGAACTTCTGGGCATCCTGGTGCATCCCGTGCCGGGAGGAGGCGCCCCTGCTCACGGCCGCCGATGCCGACTATCGGTCGGACGGGCTGCGGGTGCTGGGGGTCGTCTACCAGGACAGCGCGGACAATGCCCGCGCCTTCATGCGCCGCTACGGCCAGACGTACCCGGGGCTTCTGGACCAGGACGGGCGGACGGCGATCGACTATGGCGTGTTCGGCATCCCGGAGACGTTCTTCATCGACCGATCCGGGGTCGTTCGATCGCGCCAGGTCGGCGCCCTGACGGGCGCTGACATGCGTCGCCAGATCGAGGCGATCCTGCCATGACCACCGCCGTCCGGCGGCTCGCGCGGAGCGACGCCCTCCTGCTGCTCGCCGTCGCGGTGTTCGCGCTGAGCCTGACACTGGCCCTGGCCTCGACGAGGACCGGCGCGCCGGACGATCGGGCGCGAGCACTGGACGGCCAGCTGCGCTGTCCGACCTGCCAGGGCCTGTCGATCCGGGATTCGCCGGCAACATCGGCGGCGCAGATGCGCACGCTGGTCCGGGAGCAGATCGACGCGGGGGCCTCGGACGAGGCCATCCGGGCATTCTTCGTTGCCCGCTACGGCCGCTGGATCCTGCTCGATCCCCCGGCGACGGGCGTCGATCTCGCGCTCTTCATCGCACCCGCCGCCATCCTCGCCGCCGGTTCCATCCTCGTGGTTCGCCGGGCCGGGGCACGGCGGCCGGCGGCGTTCGGGCCGGTGCTCGGCCCGGCGTCAGCCGGGACCAGTGAGGTGGCGAGCGCTGGCCAGGCACCGGCGCCACGGCGGCCGGCCCGCTGGCGTGCGCCGGGAATGCTGCCCCTCCCGCGGCTCGCGCGACTCGGGATCGGGGGGGCGATGGCCCTCGCCCTGACCGTCCCGATCGCGGCCGCCGTGGGCCCCCGCAACCCGAGCCTCGAGATCTCCGGCGGCCGGCCGCAGGCAACGCCCTCCATCGAGGATCTCACGACCCTCGTCGGAACCTCGCCTCGGGACGTGGACGCCCTCGTGGCCCTCGGCGACGCCCTCCTCGCCGCCGACCGTCCATCGGAAGCCGCGGATCGTTACCGCCAGGCGCTGGCGGTGGATCCGAACCGGATCGGGGCCCTCCTCGGTGCGGGGACGATCCTCCTCGCCTCGGACCGCCCCGAGGCAGCCTGGTCCTTCTTTGATCGTGTCGTCGCGCTGAGTCCGAACCAGGCCGACGCACTCCTCTATCGGGCGGTGGCCCGCTTCCGCATCGACGGCGCGGCGACGGCCGACGTTCGGCGCGATGCCGAGCGATTCCTGCTCGTGACGGGACCCAACGACGTGCGCCGGACCATGGCCCAGGGCCTCCTCGACGCCGCCGTCGAAGGGCCCATCGGATCCGCGTCCCCGGGCGCCTCCGGCTCGCCCACGCCGTGACGCTCGCCGTGGCGTTCCTGGCCGGCCTCGTGTCCTGTATCTCGCCGTGCGTCCTGCCGGTCATCCCCGTCTACGCGGGCTTCGTCGCCGGCGGCAGCGGAACAGGCTGGTCGTCCATTCCCGGCGGCGCGCTCGCCGCGCCGGTGAGCGGTTCGGCAACGTGGCGGGCGGTCGGATTCCTGCTCGGATTCCTCGGCGTCTTCGTGGCGCTGTGGGCCTCGATCGGCGTCGTGGGCTTCGCCCTGATGTCGGCCGTGCCCCTGCTGCGGCAGGTGACCGGTGCCCTCATCGTCGCGATGGGGCTCCTGATGATCAGCGGCCGGCACCCGATGCTCCGGGTCCCGACCCGCCTGGCGACCGTCGGACGGGGCGGGCCGCTCCTTCTCGGGGCCGGAGTCGCCGTGGGCTGGACGCCGTGCATCGGCCCGACGCTCGGGGCGATCCTCGCCCTGGCGGCCTCCGCGCCGACTGCCAGTGCGGGACTGCTCCTCCTGGTGGCCTACGCGGCCGGCCTGGCCGTGCCCTTCCTCCTGGTGCTCGTGGCCCTTCGCCGATTCCGCGGCCTGGCCGGCTGGCTCGCCGAGCGGCGGCGGATCGTCGACGTCGTCACAGGGATCCTGGTGGCGACCGTCGGCGTCCTCGTCTTCTCGGGCGCGTTCGCCCGCCTCGCCGGCTTCTTCAACGTGGGGATCATCTAGGGATGTCACGCTCGTCACGCCTGCTCGCCGCCGCTGCCGCGGGCGGGCTCCTCGTCGCCGCCCGGGGCCACGTGGCCCGGTTCCTCCGGACGCTGGACCAGCGATCCGGCCTGTTCGCGCCCCACGGGGCCGCCGTCTACGACGCCGTGGCGCCGTTCCTCCTCCGGCCCCTCTACCGGCGCGCCGCGGACGAGGCCGCAGCCGCGGCCGTTGCCGGCGGCACCGGAGCGATCGCCGGCGTCCTCGAGATCGGATCCGGACCCGGCGAGCTCAGCATCGAGATCGCCCGGCGCCTGCCCGGCAGCGACGTCGTGGGGATCGATCTCGCCGAGACGATGATCCGTGCGGCGGCGGATCGAGCGCGGGCGGCCGGACTCGACGAGCGCGTCAGGTTCGTGCTCGCCGACGCAGCCAGGCTGCCGCTCGACGACGACTCGATCGACATCACCGTCTCCACCCTGAGCCTCCATCACTGGTCGGACCCGGGGGCGGTCTTTGCCGAGATCGGCCGCGTGCTGCGCCCGGGCGGCACGGCCCTGATCTACGACCTTCGCCCGTTCGCCTACACGCGCCATGAGCTCGAGGTCTTCGTCGCCGGCACGCCGCTGGAGGCCGTTCCCCTGGAGCGCGCGCTGGTCGCCCTCGGCCAACTGCCCGCGTTCTTCGTCAGGATCCGGCTCGCCAAGCCCATCCGCACCTGAACGATGACCGCGCTGGGCGAGCGAGCCGGCTCGACGCTCGCCGCGCCACGTCGGGCGCGGTGGCGAACGACCAGACGAGGGTGGTACGGGTTCACGTCAGCTCGGGCGGCAAACGCCCTCCTCGGCGCGATCATGATCGCCGGGCTGGCGGGCATCCTCATTCCCCAGTTCGGGACGTCCACGCTCGCCGACCCGGTCCTCTATGCCCTGGCGCTGCAGCGTTCAGCCGACAAGTACGGCCCCGTCATGGCGCCGATCCTGGAGCGTCTCGACATGTACCGGATCTTCACCTCCGTGTGGTGGGCCGCCCTCGTCGGGCTCTTCAGCGTCAGCCTCGTCGGGAACACCCTGTCGCGGGCGGGGCGCATCCTTCGCGACATCCGGCGACCGCCCATACGGCGGGCCCGGGCGTTCTTCCGGTCGTCCGTGCCGGCACGGACGGGGCCCCTGGAGGGCGTGGACGGCTCGGTGCTGCCGACCATGCTCCGGGCCTCGGGCTACCGAGTCACGACCGAGTCGATCGACGGCGTCACGCACCTCCTGGCCGAGCAGAACCGCTGGTCCCCGCTGGCCTCGCTCGTCAGCCACGGCGCCCTGCTCCTGTTCGTCATCGGGATGGGTGTCGTGACACCTCGATTCGGCTACGAGGCCGCCATCAAGGTTCCCGTCGGCGAGGGCCGACCAACGGGCTTCCCGGACGATCCACGCACCGTCCTCGTCCAGAACGAGGCCTTCGTGGCCCAGTTCGATCGCGCCGGCATCCCCGTCGAGTATCGGACGACCCTGGCCGTCTATCGCCGGGGCGAGCAGATCGCGCGCAAGGAGGTGACGGTCAACGATCCGCTCGCGGTCGACGGCTGGTCCATCCATGAGAACTTCTTCGGCCCCGCCGTGGAGATCGTGGTCCGCGACGCGACGGGCCTGACCCTCTACTCGGGCGCCGTGGTGCTCGACGGCAACCTGGGCGGCCGGCCGGAGGGCCTCGTCAAGCTCCCCGGCAGGGATGTCTCGCTGGAGCTGCTCCTGGGAAAGGGCCCGGGCAACGTCGCGGAACTGACGGTCATCGGGGTTCGCCCGTCACCCCGGCCGGATGCCGCACCGGTCATCGCCTTCGGGGCGGTGCTGCAGACGGGCGAGGGGTATCGCGTGCCGGATCCGGCCCTCGCGATCGAGTTCCTGCGCCCCAGCAGCTACATCGGCCTGATCGTGAAGCGCGACCCAGGTCAGGGATTCATCTGGGCCGGCGCGATCCTGCTCGTGGCCGGGGTCGGCGTGAGCCTGCTCCGGCCGCGTCGCCGCATCTGGGCTCGCTACAATTCGACCACCGTTCGCCTGGCCGTCGTGGGCGGTGATCCGTTCGCCGAGGCCGAGTGCGCCCGCCTCGTGGCGCGCCTGCCGGTGGTGGGTCGAGAGGTGAGCCGGCCCGTCCCGCCCGCCACTCCCGCGCCCAGCCGCTGAGGTCCGCGCCCGATGCCGCTCGCAGCGCTCCTGCCCTTCGTGTCCACGATGCTCGGTGGGATCGCCGCCTTCCGCCTCCGCCATCGCCTTCATCCGTTCATGGCCCTCGCGGCGGGCGTGCTCGTCGCGACCGCCGTCGCCGACCTGCTCCCGGAGGCGCTCAGGCTGGCCGGCGAGACGGAGAGCGGCGCGATCGGCGTCGCGGCGGTGGCGGGCTTCCTGCTCTTCAGCCTCATCGAGGCGTTCATCCACCAGGGCAGCTTCGAGCATCAGCACGCGGCAGGGGAACATCACGACGAGGCGGGCCCGATCACGGCCCCCCGGACGTCGATCACCGCGCTCCTGCCGCCAACGAGCCTCATCCTGCACAGCACGCTGGATGGCCTGGCGATCGGCATCGCCTTCCAGGCCGGGGCGGACACCGGGCTCATCGTTCTGCTCGCCGTCCTCGCCCATGACTTCGCCGACGGGCTGAATGTGGTGACCCTCGCGCTGGAGGCGGCCCGGGGGATCAAGCTGGCTGCCGTGCTCCTCGTCCTCGATGCTCTGGCGCCGCTCGTCGGGGCCGGCCTCAGCCGGTGGGTCTCCATTTCACCCGGCGTCCTCGGCCTCCTGCTCGCCTGGTTCGCCGGCGTGTTCCTGGCCATCGGCGCCGGGCATCTGCTGCCCGAGGCTCAGCACGATCAGCCCCGGCGCGGTCCCGTGCTCGTGGGCCTGGCAACGGTCGGGGCGCTCATCGTCCTCGCCGTCCGAGCGATGGCCGGCTGACGCTCCACGCCCCGGCCCCCGCCGCCGACCCTTCTCGCGAGGACGACACGGCGCGGTTCGATCCTGCGACCCGCCTGTAGCGACGCCCTGCTACGTTGCAGGCGTGCGGCCCGCCCCTGGGCACGCTGACGGAGGCTGTCCGTGACCGACATCCGATTCGGGCCCCTGGGGCCGCTGCCCTGGATCGACCTCATCCTCATCGTCTGGGTCTCCCTGACGGTCCTGTCCGCGGCCTACGTGGCCTGGGATGCGTTCCGGAACAATCCGGAGCTGACCGTGATGAAGTGGGGCTGGCTGCTGGTGACCCTCTACACGGGTCCCGTCGGGATGGCCCTCTACGTGATGTCCTGCAAGGAACCGCTGAAGGGCGCCCACGAGACGTTCGTCCAGCCGCTCTGGAAGCAGGGCCTGGGATCCGTGATCCACTGTGCCGCGGGAGACGCGACGGGGATCATCGTGGCCGCCGCGGTCACCGGGCTGATCGGCCTGCCGATGGGCGTCGACCTCGTCATCGAGTACGTGGCCGGCTTTTCCTTCGGACTGTTCATCTTCCAGGCGCTCTTCATGAAGGACATGATGGGCGGCTCCTACCGAGCTGCCCTTCGCCGGACGGTGCTGCCCGAATGGCTGTCGATGAACTTCATGATGGCCGGCATGTTTCCGGCGATGGTCGTGCTGATGATGGGTCGCGACATGCGGGCCATGGTGCCGACGGAGCTCACGTTCTGGGGCGCCATGTCGGCGGCCGTCATGGTCGGCCTCATCGTGTCGTACCCGGTCAATGTCTGGATGGTCCAGAAGGGGCTCAAGCATGGCATGGGGACGCAGCGCGCCCTGGGTCACGGGGGCCACTCGATGGCGGCGGAGGCTGCGCGCTGGAAGCCGGCGGACGGAGCACGGACCGCCGTCGCGGGGGCTGGACGATGAGCGGGATGGGCGGCCATGCCGGCATGTCGATGGGCGACGGGCAGCAGGATCCACCCAAGAAGCGACGCACCGGCGGACGGGGCGGCAGCTCCCGTGGCGCGGCCGGACCGCGAGCCGGCACCTCGTCCGGCGCCCGCGGCTCCCTCGACGTCGCCGATCGCGTGACGAGGCCCCAGCTCGTCGCCGTGACGACCTCGTCCCTCGTCGCACTGGCTGCGGCCCTCGTGTTCGCCGCCTCGACCGTCAATCTCTCGCTCGGCGCACGGGACGTCGGCGGCCTCGTCATGCCGCCCGGGATGATCATGACCCGCGACACGCCCGGGCGCGCGATGCAGGACATGGCCGCGGTGGACCCGAGGACCGTCTCCTACCGTGCCCCGGCCGACGCTCGCGGCGACCAGCCGCTCGAGGCTCGGCTCGAGGGTGGCGTGAAGGTCTACGACCTCGAGGCGTCGGTCATCGAATGGAACATCCTGCCCTACGAACGGGTCATGGCCTACGCGTTCAATCGCCAGGTGCCCGGGCCGCGGATCACGCTGGTGGAGGGTGACCAGGTCCGATTCAACGTCACCAACCGCCTGCCCTTCCCGACGTCCGTCCACTGGCACGGCCTGGAGGTTCCGAACCAGATGGACGGCGCCGCCGAGGTCACCCAGCCGGCGATCGCGCCCGGCGCCACCTTCACCTATGCATTCCAGGTCAGGCAGGCCGGGACGTTCTTCTACCACTCCCATGCGGACGTTGACCGCCAGCAGGCCCTCGGCCTGTATGGAGCGCTGATCGTGGCCCCCCAGGATCCGGCCCAGGCCCCCCAGGCCGATCGCGAGCTCGTCGTCCAGCTCCAGGAATGGAACGAGCGCGAGGGCTACACCTTCCCGGCGATGCCGATGGAGGGCGTCATGCCCAACTTCTTCACGATCAACGGGAAGTCATACCCATCCACGGAATCCGTTCCGCTCCGGGTCGGCCAGCGACTCCTCATCCGGTTCATCGGATCGCAGAGTGCCTTCATCCACCCGATGCACGTCCACGGCGGCCCCTTCACGGTGGTGGCGACCGACGGCGTGTCGCTGGCCGGCTCGGCGCGCTACGAGAAGGACACCCTGAACATCGCACCCGGCGAGCGCTATGACGTGGTGTGGACGGCCCGCGAGCCCGGCCGCTGGCTCCTCCACTGCCACATCAACCACCACACCACCAACGACAACGTCGAGGAGGCGGGTGGAGGCGGTCTCATGCTGGTCCTGGACGTCTCGCCATGACCGGGACGGACCGCCCGTCTCAGGCGTCCGCGCCCGAGAGCTGGCCGCCGAGCTGACCGATGGCCCGTGCCCCCACGCGCGGTGGCTGGAAGCGACGGAGCCGAAGGGCGTTGGAGACGACCGTCACGGACGAGAGCGCCATGGCCGCCGCGGCGAAGATCGGGTCGAGCAGGATCCCCGTGAACGGGTAGAAGACGCCCGCGGCCAGCGGAATGAGCGCGACGTTGTAGGCGAACGCCCAGAACAGGTTCTGCTTGATGTTGCGCATCGTCGCGCGCGACAGCGAGAAGGCGGTGACGAGCGCACGGAGGTCGCCGCTCATGAGCGTCACCGAACCGGATTCGATGGCCACGTCCGTGCCGGTTCCGATGGCGATGCCCACGTCCGCCTGGGCCAGCGCCGGCGCGTCGTTGATCCCGTCGCCGACCATGGCGACGAGCTTGCCCTCCGCCTGGAGCTTCCGGACCTGGGCGGCCTTCTCGTCGGGGCGAACGTCGGCCAGGACCCGGTCCACGCCGGCGAGGCGGGCGATGGCCGTGGCGGTCGTCTCGTTGTCGCCCGTCAGCATGACCACGCGGAGCCCCAGCCGGTGCAGCTCGGCGACCGCCTCGACTGAACCCGCCTTGAGCGTGTCGGCGATGCCCATGACCGCGGCGGGCCGGCCGTCGATCGCGACGAACACCGGCGTCTTGCCGGACGCGGCGAGGGCCTCCGCGGCGTCGCGGAGGCTGCCCGGATCGATGGCCCGGGCCACGAGATAGCCAGGCCGGCCGACGAGGATCTCGCGTCCATCCACGAGGGCCGCGATGCCCTCGCCGGAGACGGCCTCGAACGTCGTTGCGTCGCTGAGGTCGAGGGCCCGGTCGTCACGCGCGAACCGGACGATGGCCTCGCCCAGCGGATGCTCCGAGCCGCGCTCGGCGGACGCGGTCAGGCGGAGCAGCTCCGCTTCCTCCGGGGCTCCGTCCGCACGGAGGATATCGGTGACCCGGGGCCTGCCCTCGGTCAGCGTCCCGGTCTTGTCCAGGACCACGACCCGGACGTTGTGCAGGCGCTCGAGAGCCTCCGCGTTGCGGAACAGGACCCCATTCTCGGCGCCCTTGCCGGTGCCGACCATGATCGACGTCGGTGTGGCAAGGCCGAGCGCACATGGGCAGGCGATGATCAGGACGCCGACCATGTTGAGGAGCGCCAGGTTGAACGCCGGCTGCGGCCCGAAGGCGAACCAGACCGCGAACGTCAGCGCGGCGACCCCGAGGACGACCGGGACGAAGTAACTCGTGACGAGATCGGCAAGACGCTGGATGGGAGCCTTCGATCCCTGGGCATCCTGGACGAGCCGGACGATCTGGGCCAGCACGGTGTCCCTGCCGACCCGGGTGGCCTCGAACCGGAAGCTGCCCATCGTGTTGATGGTGCCGCCGATGACCTCGTCGCCTCGCTCCTTCGTGACCGCGATCGACTCGCCGGTCACCATGCTCTCGTCGACGGCCGAGCGACCATCCCTGACCACGCCGTCCACCGGCACCTTCTCGCCGGGTCGGACCTGGAGGATGTCCCCCCGGACGACGTCCTCGATCGGGATGTCGGTCTCGCGTCCATCTCGCACGACCCGTGCCGTTCGAGGCGCCAGGCCGATGAGCTTCTTGATCGCGTCCGAGGTATGGCTTCGAGCCCGGGCCTCCAGGAACCGGCCCAGCAGGATGAGGGCGATGATCGCCGACGACGTGTCGAAGTAGAGGGGCAGGTCCGTTCCCGTGACCACGCCGGCGGCCCGGAAGAAGTCGGAGAAGAGGATTGCGGCCAGGCTGTAGAAGTAGGCCGCGGATGTCCCGACGGCGATCAGCGTGTTCATGTCCGTGGCGCGGTGCCGGGCGACCTTCCAGGCGCCCCGATAGAACGGCCAGCCGGCATAGAACTGGACCGGCGTCGCGAGGCCAAGCTGGAGCCAGGGGTTCATCAGGAAGTCCGGGAGGAACGGCGCGATCGTCATCGACGCAAGGCCCACGAGGAGAGGCGTCGTCAGGATCGCCGCCACGATCAACCGCCGCCGGGTATCGGCAAGGTGTCGCTGCTGGAAGCTCGTCTCGGGTTCGCGAACCACCTCGCGCCGGGCGGTGGCCGGCTCGTTGTCCGCAGCCGGGGCGACCGCAGCCGCGGGCATCGGCGCAGCGTCCGCGCGGAGCCGTGCCTCGTAGCCGGCAGCCTCGACCGCCGCGATGAGCTGGTCCGTGGTCACCTCAGGCCCGGCCGTGACCGACGCCCGTTCCGTGGCCAGGTTGACGTTCGCCTCGATGACCCCGTCCACCTTGCGCAGGTAGCGCTCGATCCGGTTGACGCATGAAGCGCAGGTCATGCCCTCGATGTCGAAGGCCAGAGGCCGGGGACCGGTCAGCGCGCCGGGAGGCGCGCTGAAGGCGAGTTCCACCACCTGCGGGGCGATGGCCCCGGACACCTCGGCGCGCTCGATGCGCGCCTCGTACCCGGCCGCCTCGACGGCTCGCCGGAGAACGTCCAGGTCAACACGGTCCGGGTCGAATCGGACCGCGGCCGTCTCGGTGGCGAGGTTGACATTGGCCTCGGCGACGCCGTCAACCTTGCGCAGGTAGCGCTCGATCCGGTTGACGCAGGAGGCGCAGGTCATGCCCTCGACGGGGAAGCGAACGCCGGAGGGAGCCGTTTCAGCAGTCATCTCAGTCACATCGATGGAATGTAGTCGCCGTCGAGGTAGCGACCCGGGTCCTCGTCGAACTCGAGCTTGCAACCCTTGCCACAGAAGAAGTAGTCCGTCTCCCCGTGGACGCTGTGCAGCCCCCGGTCCCGGGCTCCGGCCGAATTCACGGTCATGCCGCAGACGGGGTCCATCGAGGACACGGAGGCCGAGTCGCCGTGATCGTGATCGTGGTCGTGGTCATGGTCGGCCTCGCCGCTCGGCCCGTGGACGCTGGGGCCGACGAGCCAGGCCGCCTCGAGTCGCTGGCCCCACGGCGCGTCGAAGGTCTGGAGCTCCGACGTGAAACCGGGCTTCGGCGCGAGGCTCGCGGCCGCGTCGGGACCGACCGCGAAGTGATTGCCGCAGCAGCAGCCCTCCTCAGCGATCTCGGCACCGCGGGCATACTCGACCGATGGCGTGCACCCGCACGGACAGCTGTAGCCGGCTCGCAGGGATGTGTCGCCGGCGTCCGCCATCGTCAGTTGCATGTCTTGTGCTCCAATCATGGTGGGATACTCCACGGGAGTATAACATCACCCCGTTCGAGGACAGCACGGCGCCGTGAGTTCGGAAGCAGGGTGTGGTGCGTCTCCCGCGCCATGCGCAGTGCGGCCGTGCCTGGAAGGCCCGATCCAAACGGGCAGACGTACCACCTATTCGTTTTCGAGGGTGCCCGCCCAGGATCGACCCCGACTACCCGTCGACTCGCGTCGACCGGGGATCCATTCGGCCGAGACGCCTCGAGTCGTCGCTCGGAACGGCGCGCCTGTGCCAGGCGTTCGCGAGCCCCGTCAGGCCCGACTGATGTTCTGGTTGAGCCGGAAGACGTTGTCTGGATCGTAGCGACGCTTCAGCTCCGCGAGCCGAGTGAGGTTGCCGCCATACGCGTCGGGCGCCGCAGCCGTGTCGTCGGCGCTCAAGTAGTTGACGTAGCGGCGGCCCACGAGGAACGGAGCCAGGGCCTCGTACGTGGCGCGGGCCCAGGCGGCATTCGCCTCGTCTCCAGCCGGGTCGTTCCACACGCCCGCGATGAGGACGTTGAAGCTCGCCTCCCGATGCGGGACCGCCGTCGCGTCGACGGGCACCCGGGTCACCGCGCCGTGGAAGTGCTCGATTGCGATCCCGGTCATCGCCGATGGACAGGCGGCGAATCCCTCAACGAGGGCATCGATCACCCCGTCGCCCAGGGCGGCCACAAAGCCGGACTTCCAGTAGTAGCGGGCGCCCCGCGGGAAGCCATCGTCGAGCATCGTGTTGACCGCCGGGTAGGGCATCGGGCCCACCTGCGCCAGGACCGGTGAGCCGAATCCCCGAAGCGGCGCAAGGTCCGTTTCCGCCTGCTCGGGCGATCCAGCGTGGCAGACCGCGACGGCGGCCAGGCGGGTCCCGGAGCCATCGGGGGCGTGGACGAGGAGGGGCATGACAGCGAGCTCATCGGGCGCGCCGGCCGTGTACTCCCGGACGTACGCGAGCAGGTCGCGGGCGGCTTCAAACGGATGGGCGATGAGTCCCGCCGTGACCATGCCCAGCGGATGGAGCCGGAACTCGAGCGACGCTGCGATCCCGAAAATGCCGCCGCCGCCGCGCAGGCCCCAGAACAGGTCCGGCTGGGTAGCCTCGGTGACGTCGAGGACCTCGCCCTCGGCGGTCACGAGTTCGACCGCCATGAGGTTGTCGACCGACAGGCCGTGCGTGCCCATCAGCCAGCCGAGCCCGCCGCCGAGGGTCAGCCCGGCAACGCCGGTCGACGAGATGACACCGCCGGTCGTGGCGAGCTCGTGGATCGCCGCCTCGCGGTTGAGCTCGCGCCAGGTCGCGCCGCCCTGGACCCGCACCGTCCGCGTCGTCGGGTTGACGACGATCCCCTTCATCGGCGAGAGGTCGATGAGAATGCCGCCGTCGGTGGTCGACCGCCCGGCGATGCTGTGACCGCCGCCCCGGACGGCGACCTCGAGGCCGCTCTCCCGGCCCACGGCGAGGGCTGCCACGACGTCCGCCGTGCTGCGGCACCGCAGGATCAGCGCCGGTCGCTTGTCGATGCTGGCGTTGTGGACGCGTCGGACATCCTCGTAGCCTGGGTCCCCGGGTCGGACCACCTCGCCCGTGAACGACGCGTCCGGCACCCGCAGCTGGTCCATCACCTTGTCCGTCATCCCACCGTCCTCCTTGCTCGAACCCATCGTCTCCACGGGCATCAGTGGCCGGTCAGGTTGCCGGCGAGCGATTGGCTGTGCGCACCCGTGGCCATGCGGCCAGACCGTCGACCCCTGAGATGGCCGGAGGCACCCGTGAACCGGCCGGGTCCCGCGCTGTTCATGGCTCTCTTCCCGAGCCCGGCCGTCGTCGGGATACCCCGCACCGGGCACGCTACGGGCGGCAAGAGCCCCCGTAATCGGGGAAGTCCCTACATCGGTGGGTCGGTTTCCCCCGCGTCGGCGGCCGGCCCGGGCCGGGAGATGGATGCCGCGAGCTCGGCCCGCGTCCGGATATCGAGCTTCCGGTAGATGTGCGTGAGGGTGGCCTCGACGGTCTTGTGGCTCACGAACAGCCGACCGGCGATCTCGCGGTTCGTCCGGCCCTCGGCGACGAGACCGGCGACCCGCGTCTCCACCGGGGTCAGGTCGTGCTGTGGCCCGCTGCGGACTCCAATCCGGTCGAGCTCGCGGCGGGCCCGTCCCGACCAGGCCGTCGCGCCGTGCCGCCGGAACAGCTCCTCGGCCCGCCTGAACGATTCGTCCGCCAACTGCCGGTAGCGCTGCCGAGCAACCACGACCATCACCCCA
>JACPOP010000004.1:17974-59459 GCA_016191465.1 Chloroflexota bacterium
GCCGCCTGCGCCGCGGCCCGGTGACGGCGGCGGCGCTGGACGATCCCGTCGACGACGAGGGTCCGGCCCAGCTCGAGCGGCATCGCCAGCTGTTCGTGCTCGGCCAGCGCTCGCCCGAGCTCGCGACTGGCTGCCTCGATGTCCCCGTCCGCGGCGAGGAGCAGGGCCCGGCAACGTCCGCCAGTGGCGAGGGTCCACGGCCGCCGCGTGCTGCCGCCGACCTCGTCCATCCAGGCGACGAGGTCACGCGCTCGCTCCAGGTCGCCGAGGGCGATGAGCGCCTCGATCTCGTCGGGCACGAAGTGGGCGTCGCCGAACTCCCGGTTCCAGCGAGGCCGGAGGAGGTCGACCGCGGGGCCGAGGTGGGCGTGGGCCGGCCCATACCGCTCGGCCGAGAGCTCAACGAAGCCCAGGACGTGGAGGTTCTGCATCCGGTCGACCACGTCGTCGGTCCGTTCCGCCTCGGCTAGGCCGGTTTCCGCCTCCGCCCGAGCCTCGTCCGCCTGGCCGAGGCAGGCGAGGGCCATCGCCCGGACGTAGCGCGGCGCTGCCGGCCGATCGACGTGCTGACGCAGCAGCAGGCTCTCGTCGGCGTGGTCGAGGGCCGTCGACCAGTTGCCGGCCCAGACCTCGAGCTCCGCGAGGTGGACTTCGTGGATCGCCGCGGCCTGCAGGTCGCCTTCCGCCGTCGCGTCCGCCACGAGGCGCTCGAGCATCGGCCGCGCCTCACCCAGCTCTCCGGAATCCATCAGCACCTTCGCCAGGTGGCTCCGCGGCGCGTAGGCCCCGGGGGATCGGTCCAGGTCCACGGCCCGGCCGAACAGCTCGCGCTGGACGCCGCCTCCGCCGCAGAACGTCCAATGGCCCAGCTCGGCCGTGGCCATGGCCACGGCCGCGGGATCGCCCGCCGCCTCGGCCAGCCGAAGCCCGATCTGGGCGTGCTGCCGGGCGTCACCGACGTTCCCCACGAAGTACGAGAGGCCGGCCCGGGCCCGGTGCAGCCGGCTCTCGAGGGATCCGGCGAGGCCGCCCTGGTCGAGCGCCCGGTCGCACAGTTCGATCCCCGCCTGAAGCGGCTCGGCCACCTCGGCCATCCGAAGGAGGGTCTCGGCCCGCTCGGCGCCCGGTTCGGCCGCCTCGAGCGCCTGCGCGAACAGCTCGCGGCCGCGGACCTGGTCGCCGGCGGCCACGGCGAGCGAGCCCGCGACGAGGGCCCGTCGCGCGGCGCCGACGCCGCCCGCTGGAGTGAGGGCGAAGGCGTTCTCCGCGAACTGCGCCGCGACGTCGGTCGAGCCGCGGGCCGTGGCCGTCGCGACGGCCCGATCCAGGATGGCGGCGACGGCCTCGTCGGGCTCGACCGTGCTCAGCGCTAAGTGGTGGGCCTGGGCCTCCGGGTCGGCCACGACCTCCGCCAGGCGTCGATGCAGGCGCCGCTGCTCGGCCGGCGTGGCCGTGGCGTATACGACCGAGGCGAGGAGCGGGTGGCTGAACCGGACGACGGTCCCGCGGATTTCGATCAGCCCCGCCCGCTCGGCCCGCTCGAGCTCATCCGGCAGGCGCGGGCCGGGTGGCAGGTCGAAGGCGCGCCGCAGCTCGTCCAGCCCGGGAGTCGCCATCGCTGCGACGCCGAGCAGGACGCGGCGGGTCCGGGCCGGGAGCCGGCCGAGACGCTGGTGCAGCAGGTCATTGAGCCGGCCCGGCACGGGCAACGGGCGTCCCGGTACGACGCGGCCGCCGCTCTCGATGAGGGCCCGAGCCAGCTCGAGGGCGAAGAGGGGATTGCCGCCTGACGCCTCATGGACCCGGACCAGCGCGGGGTGCCCGAGGGTCAGGGCAAGCCGCTCGTGGAGCAGCTGGTACACGGCCTGGATGGACAGCGGCCCCACCCGGAGCCGGGTGATCGCGTCGCCGCCGAGGGCCGCGATCATCGACTCCACGGTCTGGGATGTCGAACCGGCGGCGGAGCTCGGCCACTCGACGGGCGAGGACACGGGCCGCTGGCTCAGGAGGACGATGACGGGCTCCGCGTGGAGGCGGCGGATGGTGAACTCGACGGTCCTTCGGGTTGGCCGGTCGAGCCACTGGAGGTCGTCGATCGCAAGCAGCACGGGTCGGATCCGGGCCAGCGCCCGGACGACGCGGACCGCCGCGACCGAGACGGCGCCCGGCTCCGCGGCCTCCTCGCTGTCCCGCCGGAGGAGGGCGACCTCGAGCGAGCGTCGCTGCGGCGGCGGCAGCTCGGCCAGGACGGCGTCGTCGATGCCGTCGAAGAGATCGATCAGCCCTGTGAATGACAGGTCGGCGTCGCCCGGGGTCGGTTGCGCCGCGAGGACGTGCCACGACCGCCCGATCGCCGCGCTGACACCCGCCTCGAAGAGCGTCGTCTTGCCGATCCCGGCGTCGCCCTCGAGGAGCACGCCGGCGAGGCCGTCGTCGACGGCATCGAGGACGCGCTCGATCGCCGCGAGCTCAAGAGCGCGGCCCATGACATGGGCAGCGGAAGCCCCGTCGACGCCACCAGGCCCGGCCGGTCCCACTCGAGAACGGCCGGCCCGTACCTGGACCGTGGTCGAACCTGCCCGATCCGCCAAGCCTGGTCCCTCCGAGCCGAGGGCCAGAGTCTGCGACCCGACCCAGCCGATCGCAAGCTTGTGCAGGGACCCCGGGTCGTCCCGGAGCATCGCGGGGTCGAGGCTCGCTCGTGCTCCTCGAAGGCGATGCCGGCTTCCGGCCGCCAAGCCGCGATTTGGCGCACTTCTGTGGCGCATCAGCCGATTGACCAGCCCGGCGACCCCTGCCTCTCGCGGGGAAGCGCTGGAATCCGATCTTCGCGGTCATCGAGCATCGCGGCCCGAAGACTGGCCGCGTCTACCACACGCCGGTGGCCGCCCGGCGCAGCGCCGGCGGATTCAACATTGCGCTTGCCTTCGGCGCGCAGGTCGACAGGTACCAGAATCTGGTCGCCGCGGGCGGCGGGGCCATCCGCTGGCGCGGCAACGTGAATTCCGCGACGGCGCCGGAGCGAGTCGACGCCGCGACCGTCCTCACCGCCTTCGATCCCGTGCAGCGACTACTGCTCCGGATCGCGGGCATCGACGGCTACATCCAGGTGCGGGACGCCGGGTCCTCTCACGCGTGAGCGAGTGGTCGGTTCGGACTCGAGGCGATACGCAGGGGCAGGGTGACGGCGAACCTCAGGCGATACCGCCGCCCCGGCTGAGTTCGTGATCGAGGACAGCCTCGGCTATCTCGTCAATCGGGGCCGCACGTTCGATCGCTCATCAACTCGCGGAGGAGATACGACCGGCCGGCGTGGCCATCGGTCAATGGGCCGTGCCCATGTTCTTGTGGGCGCGGGATGGGACGAGCCAGGCCGACTGTCACGGGTAGTCGCGATCGAGCCACCGACCATGGTCCGGACCATCGATCGCATCTCGGCTCCGGGCCGAGCGCGGTGCCGGTATCGAACGACCGTTCTCGTATCGGTCTGAGTCTCGACTTCGAGTCTAGCAGTTGTCAGCTGTTCGAGCGTAGTGCGACGGTCTGAGCATGATCTCAAGCGTGCTTGCACGAGGGCGAACAGCTGACTTCATCGAGCATCGGCTATTCTTGATCGGCGCCGACATAGCTCAGCGGTAGAGCAGCTGTTTCGTAAGTCTCTAGCCCTCTGCGCAGTGCTACAAGCGTGGAAGGCCGATACAAACGGGCACACTTATCAGCTATTCGCGTCCGGAGCCTCCTGGCGATAGACGGACGCTGCGGCCCGATCGTCCCCGAGACGACCTAGATGACCTGAATCGGATGCCATTCCACCGCGCTCCACGCTCGATTCAGCGGTCTTCTCCTCTGTCCGCATTGCCGTCGTGCTTGCCCAGCGGCAATACTTATCAGCTCTTCCAAGCTCAGGACCGGCAGAATCATCAGCTCTAAAGGAAGAGCCGCACTTCAGTCGGTATCAGCCTCGGCACGGCGACGTGATTGGCGAGTCATGTGGCTGAGCCGCGCGAGCCGAGCGTAGTGCGCTTTCCGCGCTGCCTCGGCACGACGCAGCCGCTCGGCAGGCGGGAGCTTCCCGGCCGGGTCAACGAGCCGCTCGAACGAGTTCATGAAGGTCGCCCGTGCGTTGGCAGTGGTCTGCCGTGGGTCGTACCTGGCGTGGAGACTGTACGCGGCGACCCGCGCTCGAAGGGATCGCTCTCGAGGATCCGAAGGCCGCTTCATTGCACGTCGCCAGCTCGGTCGACACCGGTGGCGGCGCTTCTTACAGATCTCGTTAGTTCTGTAAGTTTCGCCCGCCGCCGTACGTAGTCCCGGAACAGCGGCAGAGCGAAGTCGTAGGCACCGCGACCTGCTCGATAGATAAGTCCGCGCTCGACGAGCCGGCGGACGAGGAGGTCCATCCCAGCCTGCTCTGGTAGATGCTGGCGAAGTCGTGGGAGTCGGATGGCTCCCGCCTCGCGGGCCATCGCCTCGAGGATCCGCTGCTCGGTCGGGCTCGCGACCTCGAAGCGATCATCGAAGAACGCGAGGTCGAGCTCGTGCAGGAGCGAAGGTTCGACCGCCCGGTAGTCGGCCAACGACACCTCGTTGGCGCTGACGCTTCGCCAGACATAAGCGGCGAAGAACTGCAGGAAGTACGGATAGCCGCCGGTCTGCTCGACGATGTCGCCGACGACCGAGAGCGCAAACCGTCGACCGCTGGTCGCCAACGGGATGCCAAGGGCGTCCCAGGCGTCACCGCGCTCGAGGTTGCCGACGACAAGATGCCGGAACATGCGTTCGGCGTAGGTGCGAGCGCGCTTGAGGTTCAGGCTGAGCGTAGGCAGCCCGGACAGGATGACCCGGACGCGGGGCTCGGCCCGCTGGACCGCGCCCAGGGCCGCGAGCAGGCCGGACAATGGAAAGCGTTCTCGCGCGCGGTCGTCCGCAAGCAAGTGGGCCTCGTCATACAGGAGGAGCACGCCGCGTGGCCTGGCGTCGCCGGCGGCCACGTCCAGCTCCGAGAGCGCCTGCCGCATCTGGTCCGCCGGGGCAGCGCTTCGTTCCGCGTACGCCGGCTCGTAGCCGACCTCGCCGACCGTGACGCGCCGCGGCCGGAGGAACCGCACGCCCTGCTCCAGCGCCTGTCCGACGCCTGCGAGCATGCTCGCCCGGCGAAGGAGCGCGTCCGCGTCCTCGACAAGCGCCTCCGCGAGCCGCTCGTCGTCGCGGTGTCGTTCACCGAGCTCTCGCTGGAGGGTGAGCCAGCCGGCGTGTTCGGCTCGAGCCGCGAACACGCCGAGAAGCACGGTCTTGCCTGTCCCGCGCAACCCGGTCAGCGCCCAGTTCGCGTGGAGCGGGCGCTCGGCGAGGAACTCGTCGAATGCGTTGAGCATCGCGTCGCGGCCCGCGAGGTACGGCGGCACGACGCCGTTTCCTGGGCGGAACGGGTTCGCGAGCTGTTCAGTTCGGGCTTTGGGCTCGGCCTGAGTCATGTCATGTATCCGCTGTCGTGTGTTGTTCGGCCGAGGGACGCCAGTGGGCGCCGCCTCGGCCGGGTTGTGCACCTGAAATCCACACTCCCCCTACTGCGCGCCGGCCGGGACGCGGAACCAGGAGCGGCTGCGGGCCGCGTTCTGGATCGCGTCGAGGTAGACCTCGCTGTAGGGGACGCTGCCGCGCTCGGTGATCTGCCAGAGGCAGCTGAGCATCGCGCTGGCGACCATCAGGTTCGTCACGAGGAGCTGGGGACGCTCGGCGGCCAGCACCTGGCAGCCGTCGCCGCGCGGTTCCTCTTCAGTGGCCATCCCGATCTCCGGGTGGATCTCGGTCAGATGGCCGTCCACGGATGTGCCGTCACGGCGGCGGACGAGCTGAACGTTGCCGTCCGTCTCGTCATTGCCGCCGCTGATGAGCGTCGCGTCCGAGAGCGATCCGAGATGTCGATCGACGAGGGCCCGCGCCCGGTGGTTGTCGACCGCGAGAAGGACGATGTCGCCCTCGCGGACGATGGACCGGACGTTGGTCTCATCGAGGAACTCGGGGATCGCCTGACAGGCGAGCCCATCGTCTCGTGCGACCCGGGCCAGGGCCTCGGCCTTGTTCGAGCCCAGGTCGCTGTTCGAGCAGGCCTGCCGCGATCGGTTCGCTGGCTCGAAGACGTCGCCGTCGACGAGGACGAGAAGCGAGCGCGGCTCGGGCCGGTTCGAGAGGTAGCGGACGAGCGGCGGGAGCAACTGGCTCCCGATCCCGCCGCAGCCGACGAGGACGATCCGACTAGCCATCGACCGCGCCTCCGTTCTCGCTCGGGCCGGAGACCGGCACGAGCCAGTAGCTGAGGCGGTAGCCGAGGGCCGTGGCGAGCTTGCTCGCCTTCCCGATCGCGTCGTCGAGCTCGCGCCGACTTGGCTTGGAGATCTCGTCCGAGGGTTTGAGCCCCCGGGCGAGGTACTCCGAAATCGCCGGCGTGCCCTTCAACCGTGGTGGCGGCGCCAGCTTCACCCTGCGGAGCCACTCGTCGGGTGGCTCGGCGAGGCGCCGAGGCCGCTCGATGAGCTGGCCCGTCTTCAGGGAGAAGCGGATGCCGTCGACGACGATCGCGGCCGAATAGCCGAGCCGTCGCCGATCGAAGTCGCCGACGACGATGTGGAGCCCATCGAGCTCCGCCTCGTCGTCCTCGTCGATCGAGCTCGCATAAGCGCCGAAGCCCCCATGCGAGTGGATCGTCCCCACGAGTCGACCGCCGGACGGCACGTCGCCGTCCGCAAGGTCGAACTTGACCGAGACACTGGACACCTTCTGGGCCGGCACGACGAGGCCGAAACCTGCGTCCCGCCAGACTAGGAGGATCGCCGCCTCGGTCCGGTGGAGCCGGTAGACGGCGCGGAAGAAGCCGACCGCGCGAGCCATCAGGTCTGCCGGGACCTTCGGCAATGCGTAGTCGACGAACTCCTTGCCGTCCGGCAGGTGGGCGACCCGCCCGACCTTCGTCTGGCTCAACCCGAGGAGGCTTCGCTTCCGCAGGTAGAGCCCGTCGCGAGCGACCACGAAGGCTGGCAGGGACGCGGTTTCGAGCGAGGGACCCGCTTCGATGATCGGGAACATCATCCACCTCCTCCCCTCTCGGGCAGGCGGTGGATGAGTTGAACCAACCGCTCGAAGCGGCGTCGCTCGTAGACGAGCTGCTCCCGCATGGGACCCGCGTCTCGGAATACGTGGGCGAGCACCGTCAGTGCGGCCTCCTCGAAGAATCGAGGGGCCAGCGGTATCGCCCGCTCACCGAGTGCGGGCGCCATCCAGGCGCCGAGGTCCCTGGCTCGGACAGCCGGCGTCCGGTTGAGGTGATCACGAAGCGATGGCATCGGTCTCACCTCCGACGTCGGGATCCGGGGTCAGGTCGACCACGAGCGCCGGGCCATCGGCCACGGGCTCGGGGGTCACGACCTCCGACTCCGCGGGCTCCTCCGGGATGGGTGTCCCGGCCGGCAAGTCCGTGATCGCCAGCCCGGCCATCTGCGCGACGACCTGGCGGAGGGTCCGCCAGTAGGGGTCGTATTGCAGAGACAGGGCGGCGAGCGGGTCGCGCCGGGAGCGGGATGCCCAGGCCCGGAACCCGCCGCTGAAGGGCAGCGGGTGCCGGCGGAGGTCCTGGTTGAAGCGGCTCGCCCAGAACGCGCCGATGAGCGCGTCGACCCGCTCGCCGACGCTCCTGCCTGCGACTCGCACCGATCCGAGGCAGACGACACCGTCGTCGCTCGTGTTCGGCAGGGTCGAGCACAGCAGCGTCGCGTCGAGCGACGCGATCGGCTGCGTCCGGAAGTACGTGGACAGCCCCTCGATCTGGTCGCCGATCGTCGAGACGACGAAGACGACGTACGGCACGGCGAGCCGATAGGTCGTCGGCTCGCTGTCGTGACGGCGGCTGGCGTGATACTCGATCGTCCGCCGCGACGGGGGCTGCTCGACGACGAAGACCGATCGATCGGTCGTCCCCGAGCGGATCCAGAAGCGGCAGCCAGTCGGCAGCCGGGGGGTGGTGGCGACCTGTGCTGTGGTGAGCTCGGTCAGGAGGTCCGGGAGAGTCACCTCCCGGTCGATCACCTCGGTGACCAGGCTCACGAGGTCGCCCTCGATGCGCAGGAACGTGCGCGATTGCATGGCGGTCGGGCTCCTCTCTGCTGCGGGAGCCCGGGGCCGGGTGGGAGGATCCACCGGCTCCGGGCATCCGCGTTGGCTGACGTCGCGGCTCAGCGGCCCTTGACGCCGGCCTGCTTCTGGAACTCGATCTCGTCGCCCGGGCGGACGACGTAGTCGTCCTGGACCCGTTCGCCGTTGACCGACACCGCGGCGTCGCGCGGGATGTTCAGGACCTGCTCGAGGACCTTCCAGATCCCACGGATGGACTTCCCGGCGAGATCGAGATCGAGCTCGTTCACGCCGTAGATGACCTTCGTCGCTGGCGTCGTTGCTTCCATTGCCTGCATGGCTCAATTGCCTCCGTGTTCGGGGTGCCGCTCACTTGAGGCGGAACCGGGCAGGCAAGGCAGTCGCGGCACGCTGCCTCTGATCGATCGACGAGGATCGGCCCGGGTCCGGCGCGCAACTGCTGTTAGCACCGACGGGCGCGCTCGCCGCCGGCTCAGAGTCGTCCTCGGTGGACATCACCTCCGTTCCGGCGCGGACGTAGGTCCGCCACCCGAACGAGCGAAGCCCGGATCGGACGAGCACTGGCCGTCGACGAGGAGCCCCGAAGATTCGAGCCGGTCACGCCACCGCCCACGAGGAGCGGAGCGCCAACCGGTGGTCGGATCGTTCGAGGAGGTGTCCTCGGGGACGGTCGTCTCGGCCCGGCCGGAGCTCCACCCATTCGGGTGAGCGACTGGCGCGCCTCGCCATCGATCGCGCATCGAGAGAAGCGCGATTAGCAGCGTCTACGTGTGGTTGGAAAGGTGCGGCTATCGCCGCGGACCGCTCTGGATCCCGGCGCCGGCGCTGGATGGGTCGCGGCGGTCGCCGCGCGGAGCCCGTGCCGGAGGGCTCCTCCACTACCCGATCTGGGCGATGGCGGCGGCCGGGACCCTGCGAGGTACGACGCTCTTCGGCTCCGGCCGCCTACTCAGGACCCTACCGCTCACTACCGCGTCTGTGAAGTAGCGTTCAGTGTATGATGTTGTGTAGTTAGTCGGGGGTATCCAGATGAAAGCGGCCATCACCACCGTGTCCGATAACCTGGCCCGCGCTGCCTGTCAAGGGACAGCAGGATCTGTGTGGAAGGACAGCGACTTTGTCCCAGTTAAGGGGGCAGCGACTTTGTCACCCTCGAATCCATGGAGACGAGGGAGGCAATCACATTGGACGAGCACGCTCAACGGCGCCTGGTGGTGCTGATGCATGTTCTGGCTGGTGAGACAGGTCCGGCGACTCGTCGAGCGGTTCCGGCTCGAGGGTGCCGCGGCGCTGCTCCACGGCAACCGCGGCCGGACTCCGGCCAACCGGATCGGCGAGGCGATGCGCAGCCGGATTGTTGAGCTTGCGACGACGACCTTCGCCGGCTTCAACCCGGTCCACCTGGCCGAGACCCTGGCCGACGAGAGCGAGATCGCCCTCTCGGCCAAGACGATCCGGCGGATCCTCGTCGCCGGTGGCGTCCCGGCGGTTCGAACGAGGCGACCCCGGAAGCACCGCAGCCGGCGGGAGCGGATGCCCCGGGCGGGCATGCTGCTCCAGGTCGACGGCAGCCGTCACGACTGGCTCGAGGGCCGGGGTCCGATGCTGACCCTCGTCGGCGCGATCGACGACGCGACCGGCATCTTCACCGGCGCGACGTTTCGGGCCCAGGAGGACGCCGCCGGCTACTTCACGGTCCTCGCCCAGACCGCCGTCGGGTACGGCCTGCCGGTGGCGCTGTACTCCGACCAGCACGGCATCTTCGTCAAGAACCCCAACCGGCCGCCGACGCTCGCCGAGCAGCTCACCGGCAAGCGCAGCGCGACCCAGGTCCGACGCGCGCTCGATGACCTCGGGATCGGCTGGATCGGGGCGCTGAGCGCCCAGGCCAAGGGCCGCATCGAGCGCGGCTGGGGGACGGCCCAGGATCGCCTCCGCTCGGAGCTGCGGCGGGCCGGGGCGACGACGATCGACGACGCGAACACCGTCCTGCCGGGCTGGCTGCGCCGCCACAACGATCGCTTCGCGGTCCCGCCCGGCGATCCCGAGCCGGCGTGGCGGCCGTGGCCCGCCGGGCCGCCGATCGAGGCCGTGCTGTGCTTCCACTACCCGCGCCGGGTCGCGCCCGATGCGACGCTCAGCTGGGAGGGTCGAGCCCTCGCCCTGCCGCCGCGGGCCGATGGCCGTTCCTGGGCCGGCGCCGGCGTCATCCTCCAGGAGCGGCTCGACGCCAGCCTGTGGGTCGGTCACGCCGATCGCGACTATCGCCTGGCCGAGGCACCACCGACGCCGGTCACGCTGCGGGCCCGTCACCTCCGACGGGAGCCGCTCGCCGATCTCGTCGCGGCGTCTCGGCCCGAGCCGCGGCCGGCCCTGCCCTCGGCGGCGACGGCCGCTCCGGGCAATCGTGATCCGAACCATCCCTGGCGCCGCTACGCTGCGGTCCGACCGCGGTGACAAAGTCGCTGTCCCGCTATCGGTCAGAGTCGCTGTCCGTCGACAGGGACAGCAGGATCTGAACACTGGCGGACACGACAACTGAACGCCGGCGGCCACGAGACCTGAACGCCCACGGCCATGAGATCTGCACGGTTGAACCTGTCGAGTTTCAATGCCCGCGCAGAGCGGGTTCCGGATGATGCTCCGAACAACCGAGCCGACGAAGCGTCGCGTCAGTGGGTCCGCCGGGGCGTGCTGGAGAGCACCCGCTTGACCTCCGCCAGGTCCTTCGAGGAGAGTCTCGCCTCCCACAGACCCTCGCAATTCGCGCGAACATCGGCGGGCAGCCATGCCGCGGCGTCCTCCCACATCCAACGTTCATCGAACAGGTGCTCGTAGAAGGCGACACCTGCCGCGTTCCAGAGCGGCTGTGATCGCTGACGCGCGCACCACTCTGCAAGCCGTAGATCGCCCGAAGCCGGGTCTCGTCGTTTGCACGGTGCGCCTCCCGGACGGCGGGCAGCAGGTCGAAGAACAGCCGGTAGATCGTGTAGTCCGGCTGGTTCATCTCGTCCCGTAGGTCCGGGAACTCCTCGATCGCTCGTCGTCGCCATGTCGCCATCGCGCGCTCATCTTCCCATCCGGTCGGTGACGGCCAACCGGCTTTTCTGACGCACGAGCAGCGCCGACGGACCGTTGACAACAAGAACCGACACTCGGCGCTTAAGTCGGCTCGTCGGAGTCGCCGAACGCGAGCCGGATGACACCTCGGCCCTCGATCGCCTCGGAGAGGCGGTGCGACTGACCCTCCGTGACGATGACATGGGCGTGGTGCAGCAACCGGTCGACGGCAGCGGTCGCAAGGCCCTTCGGGAAGATCGTGTCGAACCGGGCCGGGTGGAGGTTCGAGGTCAGGATCAGCGAGCGGCGCTCGTACGCGGCGTCGACGAGTCGATAGAGCGCCTCGGCCTCGTCGGCACCGGCGGGTAGCAGGCCGATATCGTCGACGACCACGAGCTCCGAGCGGACGATCCGCTCGACAACCTTGCCGGTCGATGCGTCGATCCGCGATCGGGCGATCGTCGCGGTCAGCGTCTCGAGGGTGAACCAGCTCACCCGGAGGTCGCGGTCGATCGCGGCGTGGGCGATCGCCTCGGCGAAGTGGGACTTGCCGGTTCCCGACGGCCCAACCAGGACGAGGTTCTCGGCTCGGCCGATCCAGTCGAGCGTTCGGAGGGCCCACTGGGCTTCGCCCTGGATCGCCGACGCTTTCGGATCCCAGGCCTCGAACGTCTTGCCGGACGGCAGCCGCGCGGTCTTGCGATGCATCTCGCGGGTCGAGCGGTCACGGCCGGCCGCCTCTTCAGCGAACAGGACCTTGAGCACCTGGGCGTAGTCCCATCCTTCCTCCCGGGCTCGGGCGAGGATCGCCGGGCCGGCCTGGCGGACGTATCGCAGCCGGAGCCGGTGCAGCAGGCGGGCCAGATCGAGCGGCAGCGGCTGCGGTTCGACTGGATGGAGTCGGGGCGGCAGCTCGCGCCAGCGGGCGAACTCGTCGCTCGCCTCGGCGCCCTGGAGACGGCCACGGGTCTCGTATGGGTCGTGGGCTGGCCCGTGGGCTCTCATCGTCCGACAAGCTCCCAGGCCGATTTCCCCGGCTGGAGCGTGTCATCGGATCGCTCGAGAGGCTCGCGTGGCCGATCGCCCATGAGCCGGAGGTGGTCGACGATCGACTCGAGTCCGCCGTCGGCGAACCGACCGGCCTCGGCCGCGAGCCCGAGGGCACGGTCGACTTGGTCCGGGCCGACAAGTGCGGCGAGCTCGGTCGCCCGACGGATCTTCGTCCGGATCCGCTCGGCACCCGATGCCGCCGCCAGGATGAGCCAACGCTCAGCGCCCTCGCCGAGATCGAGGAACGCAGTCTCGTCCGGACTGGCGGCTTTGGGCCGCGGATGGAGCGGGTCGGTTCTGCGCTCGGGATAGTGGGCGGGATCGATCCGGGGATTGCCAGGCGTCGTCAGTCGGTGGCGGGCGACTTCTCTGGCGCCGGCCGGGCCACGGTGGACGACAACAAGCTCCTCACCGTCAACGCGGACCCACACGCGCTCCGTGACCAGCTCGTGGGGCACCGAGTACCGCGCCGAGCCATAGCGGATCGTCGACTCGTCGTCGACCACCCTCGTCAGACCGAAGGCGACGGTGTACGGCTCATCGGGCACCGGGTGAAGGCGTTGGCGCTCCTCGGCCAGGAGCTCGATCGGCGGTCGGCGGGTCTCACGATGCTCACGAGCGTTGACCTGGTCGCAGAAGGCGTCGCAGGCGCCACGGAGGTCGGCGAACGACTGGTACGCCGGCAGGAGGTTGGCGTCGGTGGGAACGAGGTCGGCCTTGGCGATCTTCACCGTGCTCTCCGAGCCACCCTTGGAAGCGGGGTCGGCCGGGACGCAGGCGTGGATCTGAAGCCCGTAATGGCGACCGGTGGCGACCAGCACCGGGTGTTTCACCGCGATCCCGGCGACCCGATCGATCGTGACCGTCCGCTCGTTGTCGGTGAGTGCGTACGTCGGACTGCCGCCAAATCGGCGGAGGGTCTCGTCCAGGCAGGCGATGACTGTCGGCATCGTCCGGTCGTGAGTCGGAATGACGACCCGGAACCGGCTCCAGGCAAGCCAGGCGCACCACAGCAGCGTCTCCTGCCGGCCGATCCGCGGCCCTTGCCCCAGTCGAACTGGAGCCACATGCCAGGCTCAGGGATCCACGGTCGGAAGACCCGTCGATGACCGGCTGCGTACGCCTTCTTGGCCTGGGCAACGGCTCGTCGGGTCGTCCGTTCGGAGCCTTCGAAGCCGAGCGTCCGCAGCTTGTCGTGGACGACATCGGCCCGGACCTTGCCGTGAGATCGCTCCACCCACTCTTCGACCTTGGCCAGGTGCTGATCGATGAGCTGGGACCGCCGGGTCGTCTCGGTTGATGGCCGGCCGATCGCCCGCAGGCGCACGTACCTCGCGACCGTGTTCGGCGAACAGCCGGCCAGCTCGCTCGCCGCCCGCAGGCTGCCCGTCAGGTCGAACGCTTCAAGGATCTCCACGGCCTCTCCGGCAGACTTCACCACGTCCCTCCTTGGTTTCTGGGTTCTCAGCAACCCCAGTGAACCGGGAGGGACGCGTCTTCATCTCAAGGCGTGCAGATCTCGTGGCCGCCGGCGGGCAGTTTTCGTGGCCGCGAACGTTCAGGCAGATGGCCGCCCGCGTTCAGGATTCCATGGCCGCTGTCACTGCCAGAACCAGTGTCGGCTGGCCGCTGCCCGATGGCCTCGACGACGCCCAGCTCAAGGCCCGCCTCTTCGCCAAGGCCGAGCCGCCGCCATCGGCGAGCCGGCCGTTGCTCGACTGGCCGACGGTCCAGCGCAGCTGCGGCGACAGGGCATGACTTTCCAGCTGTTGCACATGGAGTACAAGGAGCGCCAGCCCTCGGGCTACCTGTACACCCAGTTCTGCCGCCACTACCGGGCCTGGGCAGCGCCATCTCGACGTGGTCATGCGCCAGGAGCACCGAGCCGGCGAGAAGCTGTTCGTCGACTTCGCCGGCCGGACCATCCCGATCACCGACCCCGCGACCGGCAGATCGCGGCGGCCCAGCTATTGGTGGCGGTCCTCGGCGTCGAACTACACGTATGCCGAGGCGGTGCCCAGCCAAGAGCTGCCGCACTGGATCGCCGCGCACGTCCACGCCTTCTCCTTCATGGGCGGCTGTGCCCGGCTGATCGTGCCGGACAACCTCCGCTCGGGCGTCACCCGGGCCCACTGCCACGAGCCGGACACCAACCCGACCTACGCCGAGATGGCCGCCCCTTACGGCGCAGCGCGGTGGCGGCCTTCCAGACCGCAAACTCGTAGGGCTGCGCAGGCACGATCGCGGCCGTGACGCGGATGTCGCAGCCCTCGCCGAGGAGTCCGTGCGGCACGCTGCATCAGACGTCCTGGTCCTCGGCGACCTCGGGCCCCAGCCGGTGCGGCTCCCCCGGCGGCCGATCTGCTGGAGGCAAGGTTTGAGGGGTCCGCAGGATCCTGCTTGACGAATTGGCCGCCATTTATATGATGAATAGCGAAATCGGTTCGGACCTTGGGTACCGAGGGGACGAGGATGCCTGGCGACCGGACGATGGTCACTAGACGAAAGTCGAGGAGGAGATGGCATGCACTCGCGATTAGTGGAACGCGGGCCGAGAAGCCTCGTCCTGTCCTTGGTTGTCGGATTGGCGGTGCTTGGCTGTAATGCGTCGCAAGTACCTTCGGGTTCCGCCCCCTCATCCAGCGAGCCTTCCGCCGGGCAGCCATCCGCATCTGGCGCGCCGAGCAAAGCCGCGGCGCGGGACGCGACCATCAGGTGGGCCGCCGACGAGCCGAGCCAAGGGCTGGATCCGCAGATCGCCAGCGCTGGCGCATCGATCGAGTTGATGGCGCTCCTGTACGATACCCTGTACGACTTCGACGAGGCTGGCCAACTCGTGCCCTGGCTGGCCGAGACGGTCAAGACGTCGACCGATGGGTTGACGTGGACGTTCGCCCTGCGGTCGAACGCGCGGTTCAGCGACGGCTCGGCGATCACGGCCGATGACGTTAAGTTCTCGCTGGACCGCGCCCGCAACGGTGACGTGCTCAAGGGCCAGCTCTCGCTGATCACAAGTATTGATATCGTAGACACGGCGACGGTATCCGTGACCCTGTCTGCCCCCAATGGCCAGCTGCCTCTTGTTCTCGCCGCCGCGGGAAGCGCAGGAATCCTGTCGAAGGCCGCCGTAGAAGGCCGGCCGGACTACTTCACTTCTCCCGCCATCACCTCAGGTCCGTACACGCTGCAGGAACTTGTGCCGCAGAGCCGCGCTCTGCTCGAGGCCAACCCGAATTACTGGCACGAGAGCCTCCCGAAGGTCAAGACGATCGAGTACATCTATCAGTCGGACGCGACTGTCCGGCAGACGATGGTGGCCGGCGGAGCCGCCGACATCGCACCCATCTCGCCCGCCGGCGCTGCCGAGATGGGTGCTTCTGATCAGTTCAAAATCGTGACCACCCAGAACCTGTCCCCGTTGTTCTGGGGCTGGGACTGGACGAAGCCGCCGTTCGACAACAAGCTCGTGCGACAGGCTGTCGCCTTTGCCATCGATCGCGAGGGCAGCATCGCGGCGTGTGTATATGGAGGTCCCGAGAAGGTGATATGGGGCGCCGGTCCGTCACCGAGCGATCCCAACTACGTCGAGATCAATACCTACAAGGTCGATCGCGCGACCGCAGTCAAGCGGGCAGGTGAGCTTCTCGACCAGGCTGGATGGAGGGCCGGCCCAAATGGCGTTCGAATCGCCAATGGTGTTGAAGGCATGCCCGACGGCTCTCCGCTGAAGGTCACGGTCCCATATGAGGGCACCTGGAAGGTCGCCGAGTGCAACACCCTTCTCCTGCAGCAGGCGCTCAAAGACGTCGGCATCGAAATCGTGCCGCAAGCCTACGATCGCGCAGCCTATTGGGGCGACGTTGCCGCAGGAAAGTTCGCGATGTACCACGGTGGCGCTTGGGCCGCCGACGCTTTGGACTTCTTCAACACCTGGTATCGGTCGGGAGGCAGTCTGACGGCGCTGACGACGCATCTCAATGATCCTCAGATCGATGCGAAGATCGACGCGGCGGTCAGCTCGACGGACCCCGCGGCCGTAAAGGCAACGCTTGCTGAGCTCCAAAAACTCGCAGTTGACGAGTTGTACACCTTGGTTTGGGGGCAGACGTTCAATCCGATCCTGTTCACATCCAAGCTCGATGGTTTCATCACGACTCCCTCGACAGCGCTGTCGCGAGGCTTGATGTATACCGACTACGTCCAGCAGTAATAGCCTTCAATTCAGCGACGAGCGCCGGTTCGCACGACATGCTCCGGCGCTCGTCTGTACCCAGGGTCGAGTAATCCTCGTTGCTTCGCTATGCCGCGATCCGGATCGCCACAACGGTTCCCCTCCTGGTCGCCTTGTCCGTCATCGCGTTCTTCGGGATTCGCCTGCTCCCAGGCGATCCGATCGGGGCGATGCTCGGTATCGCGGGCAACCCGGAACTCGTTGACAAGCTCCGCCACCGGTACGGCTTCGACCTGCCACTCCTCCAGCAGTACGTGATCTGGCTAGCAGCCGCCCTGCGCGGGGACTTCGGTGTCTCCGTGAGCTCGCAACAGGAGATCGGACCGCTGATCGCGCAGCGGTTTCCGGCGACCATTGAGCTCATGCTGGCCTCATTCTTGATTGCCGTGGGTATCGCGATCCCCGGCGGAATCGTGGCCGGAATGAACGAGGGCGGCAGGATTGATCGGACGTTGTCCCTGCTGTCCTTCATCGGACTCGGCATTCCGTCCTTCTTCCTCGGGATGCTGTTCATCGTGGTCTTCTCTCTCTGGTTGCGGGTGGTGCCCGCCGGCGGGTACCAGGCCTTCGCGGCCGACCCGGTCGAGAACCTCCGCCTGCTCCTGATGCCCGCCGCCGTCATGGGCATAGCGAGCGCGCCCTACCTCCTACGTTTGACCCGGTCCGAGGTCATCTCGATCCGACGGGAGCCGTTCGTCGCCTACGCCTTCGCCAGGGGGCTCCGAGCCCGCACAATCCAGGTGCGCTACATCCTGCGCGCGGCGCTTCCGGCACTGATGTCCGTCCTGGGCCTGTACATCGGGCTGCTCCTCGCCGGCTCCATCACGATCGAAATCCTGTTCACCTGGCCGGGTATGGCGCGCCTCTTCGTCGGGGCGGTCGCCCAGCGAGATTATGCGATCGTTCAGGCGCTCATCCTGCTGTATGGATGCCTGTTCGTCGTTATCAATCTGGCGGCCGAGCTCGCCCAAGCAGCACTCGATCCGCGGGTCCGCCTTCGATGACCTTCCCAGCATCGAGTCAGTCACTTGACGCCCGGATCGGTGTCGGCATTTTGGGATTGATCGTCGTCGCCGCGGTCGCGGGCCCCGTGTTGATCGGCATCGATCCCAATTCCATCGATGTCACAGCGCGGATGCAGTCTCCATCGGCGGAACATCTCCTCGGCACGGACAGCCTCGGTCGCGACCTGCTCGCGCGACTTCTCCAGGGCGCGAGGGTGTCGCTGATGATCTGCCTGGCCGCGGTCACGCTGGCGACGCTAATCGGGTCCCTGATCGGGATCGTGTCCGGTTACATCGGCGGCGTCGTGGACCTGTTCGCCGCGCGATTGATTGATCTCTTCTTCGCGATCCCGACTCTCCTGGTCGCAATCGCGGTCGTCGCCGCCTTGGGTCCGTCGATCCTCACAACGATCGTAGCTATCGCCACGGCTTACTCGCCCACCTACGCGCGCGTGATCCGTGGTGCCGTCGTATCCGTGCGCGACCGCCCCTTCGTGGAGTCCTCAAGGGTCGCTGGTGCTTCGACGTCGCGGATCCTTCGCCTCGACATCGTTCCGGCCATCCGCCCGGTGATGATCGTGCAATCGACGGCCCTGGTAGGCGCCGCGCTGATCGATGAAGCGGCTCTCGGTTTCCTCGGTCTGGGTGTGCAGCCTCCCACATCCTCCTGGGGATCGCTGCTGAGCGCGTCCCGCGATGTGCTGCTCTTCCATCCGGGTCTTGCATTGATCCCGGGGTTGGCCGTTGTCGTGACCGTGATCGCCTCCAATCTGATCGGGGAAGGGATCAGGGCCGCAGGCGATCCACGACTGGCGCAGCGAGGTGCCGAGGCGTGAGAAGCGAGATCGAACCGCTCCTTCGGGTCCGTGACCTCTCCGTGACATTCCCGGCGGCACCCGACCGCACGTATGCGGTCGTCGAACGCGTCTCGTTCGATGTCGGCCGGGGGGAGATCGTTGGTCTCGTTGGCGAATCCGGAAGCGGCAAGTCGATGTCGCTGCTGAGCATCCTCGGTGCAGTACCGCGTCCAGGGCTGGTCTCGGCAACATCTTTGTCGTTCGAGGGGCGGGACCTCCTGGCCCTGTCGGAACCGGCACGGCGCGAACTCCGAGGAAGCCGTATCGCGCTCATCCCGGCCGACGCACTTGGCGCCCTCGATCCTGTCCTGCGAGTCGGCGAACAGACGGCCGATGTAATCGTCGACCATGACGCCCAGCCGCGACGGTCCATCGCGACTGCCAGGGTCCTCGAAGCGTTCCGCGAAGTCAGCCTGCCGAACCCGAAGTCGCGGTTCCGCTCCTACCCGCATCAGCTGAGCGGCGGTATGCAACAGCGTGTCGTGATCGCCGCGGGGCTCCTCCTGACGCCCGATTTGCTGCTTGCCGACGAGCCGACGACTGCACTCGACGCGACGATCCAGGCGCAAGTCCTGCGGCTGCTCGCCTCGATCCGGGAGACGCGCGGCGTTTCGATCATCCTTGTCAGCCACGACCTCGCGACGGTCGCGATGATCAGTGACCGCATCCTCGTGATGTACGCGGCCAGGATCGTCGAATCGGGTCCGACGTTAGCGGTCATGTCCGCGCCGGCTCACCCATACACCCGGGCGCTCCTGGCGGCAGCACCAACCCTCGATCGTGAGATCACCACAACTCTGCCTACGATCCCGGGGGCTCCCCCCGATCTTCGCGTGAGTGACCAGGGATGCCGGTTCCGCGCACGCTGCCCCGTGTTCGAGTTCCTGGGTGCGCCCAGCGAGTGCGTGTCATCCGATCCGCCGCTCCGCCCGGTCGCAGATGGACGGCTTGCAGCGTGCCATCACGTCGACGAGGGATTTCCCGTCGTCGGCGCCGGGACCCTCGCCTCGGGCAGCTTGCCGTGACGGTCGGATCAACCTCGGAGCTGATGTCGGTGAGGCACTTGTCGCAGACCTTCGCCGCACCGGTCTGGCCCTGGCGAAAGTCAGAGGGCGTCATCGCCCTTGACGACGTCAGTTTCGCAATCGCGCGCGGCGAGGTAGTCGGCCTCGTCGGGGAGAGCGGGTCCGGAAAGACGACGGTCGGCCGGATCATCGTGCGTCTCCAGGAACCGACCAGCGGACAGGTGATCTACCAGGGTCGCAACATCTCGACCCTCAAGCGTTCTGAGCTCGCGGGCTATCGGCGCGCCGTCCAGATGGTCTTCCAGAACCCGTTTGCGTCGCTGAACCCTCGGCGGCGCATCGGTGATCTCGTCCGCGATCCCCTCGAGATTCATCGGATCGGTGACCCGACGACCAGGAACCAGCGCGTTCGGGAGATGTTCCGGCTGGTCGGACTCGCCGACCACCTCGTCGACCGGTACCCCCACGAGCTGAGCAGCGGACAACGGCAACGCGTCGGCATCGCACGGAGTCTGGCGGCGGCGCCGTCATTGATCGTCGCCGACGAGCCCGTGTCCGCCCTCGACGTCTCCGTCCAGGCCCAGGTTCTCAACCTGTTCGTGAGGCTCCGTGCAGAGCTCGATCTCACCGTTCTGTTCATTAGCCACGATCTGCGGGTCGTCCGATTCCTGTGCGACCGGATCATCGTGCTCTATCTCGGCCGGGTGATGGAGGCGGGGAGCCGCGACGACCTGCTCACGCGACCGACGCATCCCTACACGAAGGCGCTCATCGCGTCCGTTCCGTCGAGCCGTCCGGGCGAGGTCATCACCGGCGACATCGCCCAAATGCCGCCCAACCGGGCTGGATGCGTCTTCGCGCCAAGATGCCGTCTTCGCGCAGCCCTCAATGACCCCCAGCGATGCGTGACCGAGCGTCCGGAACTCCGGCTGCTGCCGGACGACCGAACCGTCGCGTGCCACTTTGCGGAGTTGGGATCGGGCTCGGACTCATGAGCCACTATCATCAGATGAACTGGCCGAGGCAGCCCCTATGCGGAGAGCCCTCGTGAGTCACCCTGGCCCTCGGTGGGGGGGCATCATGCCGGCCGCGTTGACGATGTTCACCGTGTCCGGTCGGCTCGACCTGGACGCTACCGCAGCCCACATCGATGACCTGGTTGGCATGGGCGCGGATGGGCTGGTGGTGGGGGGCACCAGTGGGGAATTCATCGCACTGTCCGAGTTCGAGCGGCGCCGACTCATCGAAACGGCGATTGACGTCGTCGGCGGGCGCGCGCCCGTGATTGCCGGGACGGGCTACTTCTCGACGGCCGCGACCATCCGGCTCACCCGGCACGCCGCCGCAAAGGGCGCCGATGGCGCGATCGTGATCCTCCCCTACTTCCAGAAGCCGAATCGCGCCGAAGTAATCGAACACTACCGGGCCGTGGGCCGCTCGGTCGGCCTGCCGCTCATGGTCTACAACAACCCGGCCAATTCAGCCGCCCCGCCACTAATGGCTGACGACATTCGGCGGCTCTACGATGAGGGCTGTGTCCATGCCGTGAAGTCGACCTTCGCCACCGTCCACCAGGTTCATGACCTGCGGGCCGAGATCGACGATGGCCTTCGAGTCTTCTACGGCAGCTTCATGGCACCGCTCGAGGGGATGGCCGCGGGAGCGCACGGCTGGATCAGCGGCATCCTCAACGTAACGATGCCCGACGCGCGCGACCTGTGGGTGGCGATGGCCAACAGCGACATTGCCGGGGCACGGAAGGCCTGGTCCCGCATTCGTCCGATCCGCGACTGCTTCCTGAGCCATGCCGTCGGTGACGTCAGCGATCTGGCGATCTACAAGGCCATTCTTAGGATACGCGGCGGCGTGGCGGGCTATTGCCGGCCACCCATCCGTGACGTTGCGGCGGCGCAGCTTGGGCGCCTAGCAGAGATCCTCGAAACGGTCGACGACGAGGCGATCCGGGAGCCAATCGACGGCCACTTTTCCGCGGCGGTTGGAGCCTCTATGACGGCCCGGTCGCTCGAATGAAGATCGGTCGCGTCCAGGCCCACATTGTCGACCTGGGCGAACGCAATGCTCACATCGTAACAATCGAGACCGATACGGGTTTGGTGGGAACGGGCGAAACGGTCCTTCGGCGTCGCGACGCCACGGTCCATGCGAATCTCGAGGAGCTTGGCCGGTACCTTCTGGGCAAGGACCCGTTGGCGATCGAGGACCACTCCGAGAAGCTGTTCCGCGACAGCTTCTGGTCGGGAGGTCCCCTTCATGCGGCAGCGAGGAGTGCGGTCGACATCGCCCTCTGGGACATCGCGGGCCAGCGCTATGACGCCCCACTCTTCGACATGTTCGGTGGGCGAACTCGAACCTCCATACCTGTCTACGCTCATGCCCCTTCCGGCCCGGAACCGCGTGCCTTCGCCGCCAACGTCGCTCGGCTCAAAGCGCGCGGCTTCCATGGAGCCAAGACCGGGTTGCCGTTGTTCTATGGGTCGGAGACGTCACCGGTCGGGGGTGATTACAGGCATGGGATCGGGCCAATAGATCCGTCGCTGCCAGAGACGTCTTTCCTTCCGGTCTCGGTGATCGACCGCATCGCCGAGTGGTTCGAAGCCGCCCGAACCGAAGTTGGACCGGCATTCGAGCTCATGGTCGACTGTCACGGCCGGCTCAACCTACCGACTGCGGTCCGGCTGATTGACGCCCTGCGTCCGTTCGGCTTGCTCTTCATCGAGGAACCGTTGCCGCCCGAGGCCGTCGAGGAGTACGCGCGCCTGACGCGCCGCAGTCCCGTCCCGATCGCGGCCGGCGAACGACTGACGTCGATGTACGACGTTCGACCGTTCCTCGCAAAGGGCGCGCTGTCGATCCTCCAGTGCGACATCGTGACCTGTGGAGGGTTAACTGGAGCCCGGAAGATCGCCGCAATGGCCGAGGCCCACTACATTCCGCTCTCTCCTCACAATCCGAACGGCCCGATCGCCACCCTTGCCGCCGGTCACCTACTCTCCGTGATCCCTAACGCCTACCTTCTCGAGACGTTTGGCTCCGAGAGCGACATCGAGGCTTTCGCCGCAATCGTCGACCACCCGCCCCTGATCCAAGAGGGCGCCCTGATCCTCGATGGTGAGCGGCCAGGACTCGGCGCGGCGGTGCGCGAGGAAGCCTTCCGGGAGCGGCCCGCTGGCGACTACAGCGGAACTCGCTAGGACGACGCAGCCGAGGCGCCGTCGCCGACGGCGACGGCGATCCTCTCGAGCACCCGCATGGTCGGAAGGATCGAGCGCCCATCAGCGATCATCCGCCTGTCGCCTCGGAGGCTCTCGACGAAGTCGGCGTCTTGGGTTCGGATCGACGAGGCGAGAAGGGAGCCGAAGTTCGATGGAGGTGGGAGCACCGGGCCGTTCTCAGTGGACACGGCACCATCAGCGACCAGAACCGTGTGGACATCGCCGGTGATCACGTAGTCGCCGGCCGAGATGCGTGTCGAGTAGGAGAGAGCGACCGACGCAATGGCACCATGGGCAGACCGAAGGACGACTCCGTAATCGCGCCGAGGTCGACCGTCCAATGGCCGCGGCCCGGCCACCGCTTCGACCTCCACATCAGTCGAACCCATGAACCTCATCACGGCATCGATGACGTGTCCGCCGTGATGCCAGAGCACATCGTCGGTCCACGTACGCGGACGGCCGGTCCAGCCGACGTCGTCGATCCGAAGCGAGAGGTCGCGAGCAACGACATTGGTCACGCGATCTCCGTCGAGAAGCGTCATGGCGACGCGTAAAGGCTCGAAGTAGCGGAGCGTCTGACAGACTCCGAGCGTAAGCCCGAGACCATCCGCCAACTCGACGAGGTGGACCGCCTCGCGCGCGCTTAGCGCCAAGGGAACCTCGCACAGGACGTGGGCACCGGCACTGAGGGCGGACTCAACCTGCTCGGCGTGGGCTGCGCTCGGGGACGCAATCACCACGGCATCGACTCGCGCGTCGCGTACGGCCGCCTGGATATCGCCATACGACGCCGGGATTCGGTGCCTCTTTGCGAACACATCACGGGACGCCGGGTTCGGACCGGCGACCCAGCGAATGGATCCGAGATCAGCAAGGGCGTCGACATGGAGGGCGGCAACCGCACCATAGCCGACGAGTCCGACCTGGACCCTTGCTCGGTGGTCAGGGCGGATCACGCGACGGCTCTTCGGTTGCCTCTCCCGACCGACTGGGTTGAGCGAGCTCGGCGCGTCGGAAGCGGACCTCCGTATTTCGAACGTGGAGTTCCGCGCTGAGCCGCGCCGCAGACGTATCGTGACGCGCGATCGAGTCCAGGATCGCGCGATGCTCCACCATGGCTTCCGACGAGGCGCCCGGAATGCCGCCGATCGTTCGCCGCAGGTCGGTTAGCAGACCGCTCAGCGCTGCCACCACGCCCTGATATACGACATTCCCCGACGCCACGGACACCGCGGCGTGGAATGCGACGTCGACCTGCCGCAGCTCGGCGGCATCGTCGGCCACAACTGCGGCCACGTTCGCGTCGATGATTGAGCGCAGCTGTCGGATCTGAGCACCGCTGGCGTTCCGTGCTGCGAGTTCGGCGATCGCTCCCTCCGTCCCTGCCCGGAATTCAAATAGGTCGGCGATCGGGTTGTTTGCCCGCATCACGCTCGAGAGAATGCCGAGGTCCACGACTGACGAGGAGGGCAACGCCTGAACGAATGCGCCTCTGCGCGGCGCCACATCGAGGATCCCCAGCAGCGTCAGGGACTGGACCGCCTCGCGGACCGGAGCTCGACTCATGCCGAACTGGACTGTCAGCGCCTGCTCCGTCGGGATGCGGTCGCCCACCTTCCATCGGCCGGACCTGATGTTGCTCAGCATCTGGTCGCGCGCGATCTCGGCCAGCTTCCGACGACGAGGCGGGCGGGCCGCTGGACCGTCCATCCCGATGCCACACCTCCTTTGGATTGGCGACGATATCGGTCGCGCACTGGGAGGTTTCCTCAGAGCCTGGCGATCCGTCGATTCAGGCAAGGGTCGCACACCCCTCATTCCACGATGCGGCCATCGAGGACGGTCAGAGATGACCCCTCAGATCCCGCCTCGAACGCAAGGATGATCGCCGACTGGTCGATCTCCTCGTCATCGCCCTGCATCAGTGACCGATACAGTCGTGCCGTGGTGTCGGTGAGCGGCACCGCGGCACCGACCTGGGCCGCGAGTGCGAGCGAGATGTCGAGGTCCTTGAGCTGGAGTCTGGCCTTGAATCGCGGTCGGAAGTCCCGATCCAGAATGCGCTGGCCTTGAACCTCAAGGACCCGGCTCCCCGCGAATCCGGCCCGGAGGGCCTCGCGGACCTGCACCTGGTCCAGCCCTGCCATCTTCGCAAGATTGAGCCCCTCGGCGACCAGCGCGACGGTCCCCCCAACGATAACCTGGTTCACCGCCTTGGCCGTCTGGCCGCTGCCCACGGGTCCGAAATGCGTTACGGCAGCCGCGAGTGTGTCAAGGATCAGTCGCGCACGGGCGACCGCTTCGCCCGAACCTCCGACCATCGCGGACAGCGTACCGGACTCGGCCGCCTCGACGCCGCCGCTGACGGGCGCGTCGACGACGTCAATGCCCGACTCGGCGGCGGCCATGGCGAGCGAGGCGATGACTGACGGTGACACCGTGCTCGCGTCGATCCACAGGCCACCCGAGGCGAGATTCCTCAGGATCCCATCCCGGCCACCTGCCACGTCCCGGACGGCGGCGTCATCCGGCAGCATCGTGATCGCGGCCTGCACGGCGCCAAGCGCGCCAGCGAGGGTCGGATGGACGACCGCCCCCCGTGGTGGCGGCTGCGCCGCGCGGCGATCGACGACATGGACCGTAAATCCAGCGTCGATGAGGCGGATCGCCATCGGCCGGCCCATCGATCCCATGCCGACGAACGCCACCGACGGCGGCGTTGAGGGGGACTCGATCAGCATCTGCTCGATCCGGAGGGACGGCGAGCCACCGGAGGAGGGGTTCGTGGCTCGCCGTCGCGCATTATCATATGATGATTATGCAGCACAATCGTTGTTGGATGGTCGGCGACGGGGCCGGGACGCGCATCGACTCCCATGCCCACCTGTGGCCGGAGCATTGGGTGCATCCGCAACAACGTACGGACACGCCGCTACGGGCTGGGGCCCGGGACTTGATCCGCTGCCTGGACGGGAGCCGCGTCGCTCATGCAGTCGTCAGCCCAGCCGGGGCAGTGCCCGATAACGCCCAGATCGTACGCGCGGCGGCGAGCTACCCGGATCGCCTCTCGGCCGTTGTCCGACTCGACCCCACCTCGGTGTCGTTTGTCCCGGATGCCCGAATGTGGGCGGGCGCCGGGGCAATCGGGATCCGCGTGTCCGACGACCTCGACCTCGGGGAACCGCGGGGACGGGCGGCCATCGATGCCCTCGCCGACGTGTGCCTAGAGCTCGGCCTCGCCGTGGACTGGAGCTTTGTCATCGGCTCGCATCACCTGGTCGAGCGAGTCGCCGTTCGGGCTGCGGGCGTGCGCCAAGTGGTCGATCACGTTGGATGGCCGGGCCTGGATCTCCGCATCGGCGGAGGTTGGCTGCGCGACTTTCAAGGCGTGCCGTCCGCCGCGTTGAAGCTATCGGGCTTCTACGCCATGAGCCGCGAACCGTGGCCGTACCGTGACGTATGGGACCTCATCGAACACGCGCTCGTCGCGCTCGGTCCGGAACGCACGATGTGGGGCTCGGACTGGCCGCTGGCGACGGAGGGTGAGCTCTATTCGCGACAGCTCGGAGTGCTCGATTCGATTCCGTTCATCGCAGGAGATCTGCGCGACTGGATTCTCGGGCGGACGGCCGAACTGTTCTGGTTCGGGCCGCGAGGCGAGCCGCCCATGCCAGCCACCAGTCGCGACAATATCATATGATGAATGGCGTGGAGCGCAACGGATCGGCGACCGCGAACCAGTCGGACCTTTTTGGCGCGCTGCGGAAGATGACCTTGATCCGGGCCTTCGAGGAGCGGGCGATCCGGCTGCGGTCGAGCGGCGACATCGCATGCTCGGTTCATCCCTGCAATGGCCAGGAAGCGATAGCCGTCGGGGCGCGGCTGGCGCTCCGGGACGACGACACGGTCGCTGCGACCTACCGAGGGCACCATTGGGCGATCGCAACGGGCCTCCCGCTCGACGCCCTGATGGCGGAGTTCCTCGGACGGGAGAGCGGCCTGAACGGCGGGCGAGCCGGGGCCGGTTTGTTCCTGTCCATCGAGCACGGCTTCCTCGGCGAGTCCGGCATCGTGGGCGCAACGGGCCCGATTGCGACCGGCGCCGCACTCGCCCACCAGTTCGAAGGTCGGGGTCGTGTGTCGGTCGCGTCATTCGGTGATGGCGCGATGAACCAGGGAGCGATCCACGAGGCGATGTGCTTCGCGGCTGTCTGCGACCTGCCGGTCATCTTCATGTGCGAGAACAACGGGTATGCGGAATTCACCGACGCTGCCGCAATGGTCCGGATCCCGAGGCTCGCCGACCGCGCCGCATCGTACGGATTTCCGGGAATCCAGATCGATGGCGACGACCTCGAAGCCGTTGTCGCAGCCGTCGCCCTCGCCGCCAAGCGTGCGCGAGCCGGAGAGGGCCCGACGCTGATCGAGGCAATGACCCATCGACTCGGGGGACACCACACTTTCGATGCCCAACAATATCGCCCCAAGGGCGAGCAGCAGAGCTGGGCGGCGGCTGACTGCATAGTCCGACTGCGTGAACGGTTGCGAGATGGCGGCGTCGGCGCGGATCGCCTTTCGGAGATCGATCGCGAGGCCGAGGCGATGGTCGATGCCGCCGTCGGCAAAGCCATGGCAGCACCGCTCTCGGATCCGTCAACCCTCCTCGAGCACGTCTATGCCTGAGGCCACCGCAGGCGTGGCGACAGTGATCTCCTATCGTCAGGCCGTCAACGAGGCTCTCCACCGTGCGCTTTCCGAATTTCCGGAGGCGATCGTCTTCGGAGAGGACGTCGCGATCCCGGGCGGTGTCTTCGGGGTGACCAAGGGCCTTCGCGATGCGTTCGGTCCGCGGGTGTTCGACACCCCGATATCGGAGACCGCGATGCTCGGCGCCGCGGTCGGCGCAGCGCTTCAGCGCAGCCGGCCCATCGTCGAGATCATGTGGGCCGACTTCCTGTTCGTCGCCCTGGATCAGCTCGTGAACCAGGCGTCAACCGTTCGATACCTGTCACGCGGCCGGTCGTCCGTGCCGATGACAATCCGGACGCAGCAAGGTGCGTTCGCCGCGTCGAGCGCCCATCACTCGCGCTGCGTCGAGTCGATCCTGGCTCACATCCCTGGCCTCCGGATCGGGCTGCCGTCGACGCCAGAGGACGCCTACCAAATGACGTTGACAGCAATCGCCGACGACGATCCGGTGATCGTCATCGAGAACCGCTCGCTCTATCAGACGCAGGGCGAGGTGTCCCTTGGCGCCGAGATCCGACCGATCGGTGGTGCATCGATCCGACGGTCGGGCCAGCACGTGACGATCGTCGCGCTGTCCAGCATGGTCGATCGGGCCCTTGACGCGGCCGAGCAACTAGCGGCCGAGGGGATCTCCGCCGAGGTGATCGATCCCCGCTGGATCTCGCCGTTCGACGACGCGACCATATTCGCTTCGGTCGAGCGCACCGGCCGGCTGATCGTGGTCCACGAAGCGGTGCGAACGGCCGGATTCGGGGCAGAGATCGTGTCGCGCGTGGCCGAGCATGCCTTCTGGGCACTCGATGCTCCCGTGCGCCGGATCACGAGCCCGGACATTCCCAAGCCGTCTGCCCCGACGCTGGAGCGAGCGACCCTCCCGTCGGCCGAGGCCATCGTCGCCGCGGCCCGCAACCTGGTTGAGGTCTGAGCCCGGTGACCACACACAGCCCGTCCGCCCTCGGAGGTGCCCCATTCATGAGTCACACCACGGCCCTGCCGACATCCAACCCATGGCGTGCCGTCGGTGACATCGACATCGCCATGGCCGACGTCGATCACGTCGAGGGCATCGCGGTAGCACCGGACGGTTCCCTGTGGGCCGGCGGAGACGCCGGCCAGATTTATCGCGCGACCGACGGTGACACCTGGGAGATCATCGCGACGCTGCCGGGTCGGACCCTTGGCATCGCCTTCGATGGCGGCGGATCCGCGTACTGCTGCGACATGACCGACCCCGGGGTCTATCGCGTGTCCCCGACTGGCGAGGTCTCGCTCTACTCCCGCGGGGATGAGGCGCGACCGTTCCGGGTTCCCAACTATCCGGCATTCCTGCCCGACGGCACACTTCTTGTCAGCGACTCGGGAGACTGGGAGGAGCCGAACGGAACGATCCAGGCGATCGATCCCGGCGGGAGCGCCCGCGTCCTGTCCGACCTGCCCTCGTCGTTCCCGAATGGCCTCTGTGTCTCCGCCGATGGGCGGACGGTGTATGTCTGCGAGACGACCGCCTCCAGGATCTCCGTCCTTCATCTGGATGCGGCGTCCGTCGTCCACTTCGAGACGGTCCTTGAGCTTCCTGGCGCGCTGCCGGACGGAGTGGCACTCGACGCCGACGGTCGCCTGTACATCGCTTGCTACGTCCCTGATGCCATCTTCGTCCTTGGACTCGACGGGTCGCTGGAGCTTGTCATTCAGGACCCACGACGAATCCTCCTCAACGAGCCGACCAACATCGCATTCGGCGGGCCGAGCATGACTGATCTCTATTTTGCCAATCTCGGCGACCGACACGTTGGCCGATTGCATCTCGGAGTCGCCGGTCTGGCGCCGCATCGGCCGAATCTCGCATGACCGTCTGCGTGGTGACCGGGGCGGCGGCCGGGATCGGTCGAGCCATCGCGGACCGCGTCCTGGCCGATGGTTGGGCGGTGATCGCCGTGGACGTCGACGGGTCAGGCCTGGATTCACTCGTCCAGGACCACCCAGGTGGCCAGGTCCGATCCGTTGTGGGCGATGTGGCTGACCCAGCAACGAGCGCGGAAGCTGCCGTTGTTGCGGATCAGCTGGGCATTCTCGGCGGTTGGGTGAACAACGCGGCGGTCTACGCGCCGGGCTCTGCGCACGACGTCGCGCCTGCGGACATTCGACGACAGATCGACGTGAACCTGATCGGCGCGATGTTCGGTGCATCCGAGGCAACACGTCGGTTTCTTCCGCGCGGCTCAGGATCCATCATCAACGTCAGTTCCATTCAGAGCATCGCGGCGTTTCCTCGATCGCTGGTCTATGCCTCGACAAAGGGCGGTCTCAATGCCCTGACGCGTCAGATGGCGGTCGAATACGCTCCCTTCGGGATCCGCGTGAATGCTGTGATGCCCGGTTCGATCCGCACTCCGATGTCGATCACGGGGTGGCAGGAAACGGAGGACCCGGTCGCCGCGGAGCGCGCCGATGCCCTTCTGCACCCCGTCCGACGGATGGGCGAACCCGAGGACGTGGCGGCTGTCGTGTCGTTTCTCCTGTCGCCGGATGCGTCCTTCGTGACGGGGCAATGTATCGCCGTCGACGGTGGCGCATCCGCGCGTGTCATCGCCTACGATCCGGACCCGGACCTGGCCGATCGCTTCGGAATCCGGGGTCAATCGTGAAATTGGCGACGATTCGCCTCGGTGGCCGATCGCGCGTCGCAATCGTCCTCGGTGACGTGGTGCGTCCGCTGCCAAGCCCTCCGGGAGGGCCGGCGTCGATGCTCGAGCTGATCGCCGAACCCGATCGGTGGCTCCCGATCCTCCAGGACGGCCCGAGCGTCGATGACATGGCAATCGCCGACATCAACTTCGAGCCGCCCCTCAGGCCCACGAACATCATCGCAGTCGGACTGAACTACGCGGACCACGCTCACGAGTCGAACATGGCGATCCCGACCGAGCCGTTGGTGTTTGCGAAGCTGACGGGTTCCGTGATCGGCCACGGACAGACCATCGTTTGGGATCCGAGCCTGACTTCCGAGGTCGACATCGAAGCTGAGCTCGCCGTCGTCATCGGGCGGACGGCACGAAATGTTGATCGCGCGACGGCCCTGGGATACGTCTTCGGATACACGTGCCTCAACGATGTTTCGGCCCGGGATCTCCAATTTCAGGATGGCCAGTGGGTGCGAGCCAAGAGCCTCGACACGTTCTGCCCGATCGGCCCGTGGATCGTCACGGCCGACGAGATGCCAGATCTCACAGTGCTGCGCGTGGAAGGCGTCGTCTCAGGCGAAACACTCCAGTCCGCAGTGACTGGAGACATGATCTTTGGCGTAGCCGAATTGATCGCGCGCCTGTCCCGTTCCTTCACGTTCCGTCCGGGAGACATCATCGCGACCGGAACGCCGCCTGGAGCCGGCTACTTTCGCGAGCCGCGCCGGCTGCTTCGTGATGGCGACGCCGTGACCGTCAGGATCGAAGGCATCGGGGAGTTGTCGAACCCCGTCGCCTCCCGGGCAGGAACCCAGGGGCCGTCTCTCACGACGTGAGAATTGCCACCTCGATCCGGGCGTCGAGTTGCTGGCCACCCTCAAGGACCGTGGCGTCGCCACGACGCTCGCTCACCGACAGGCCCAACGAATGTGGTGTCGATGCCGGCTCCAGCGCCAGCACCTCGCTTCGGCCAGCCCAGGGGCGAGCTTGGATCGATCGGACCTCAGCCCAGTACCAGGCGAATGGCCACAGCGTCGCGGTCCAAGCGACCTCGACGCCCAATCCTCGTGTCGGATTTGAGATTCGATAGCGGGCACTTGGGACCTCGATCACCCCGAATCGGGATTCGCTGTCGGCGAGCGAGAGCAGGCGCCATCGGTCCCAGTCCAGCCGTCGATCGCCGGCGGCCTCCAACGCAACCTCATCTTCGAGGAGTCGTTCGGCCCGGGAAACATCGGCGTCGACGTAGACGGTCGGTGACAGGAGACCCTGGCCGAACGCCAGATGCTGGACGGATACGAACGCTCGCGGCCGCGACGTTAGATTGAGGATGTGCTCCTCGAACCAGAACCTGACCCCATCGAGCCGAGGTCGTCGGACGTACTCGAAGGTTTCGTCCACGTAGCGCAGGGCATCCCCGTCCCAGTCCCACGGATCGACCGACGCGGCGCCATGAAATCCATGTCGACGGCCGTCGTGGACGCAGGCGTTGCCGGCGTTCGGGAAGAGAACCTGCCACCCGCCACGATAACCCGCGACCCAGCCCTCCTCATCGAGAGGCTGTCCACGACGAGAGCGCTTCGGGGCCCAAGGCGATCGGAAGAGGAGTTCCGTTCCCGAAGGACGGTGCCGGATCGACCGCACCTCACCGCCGTGGATCGGATCGATCGTGACGTCCACCGCATCGCTTCGGAGCATGACAAGCGAATCCTGCATTGACGACTCGCTACTGGACGCGATAGAAGTCGAGTGCGGCTTCGTCGATTTCGATACCCAGTCCCGGTGCGGCGGGGAGGACGAACGCGCCGTCCTTCAGCGTCGGTTCAGGTCCGGCGACATTCCGACGCAGCTCCTGGTTCGGATAGACCTCCACCGGGCAAAACTCGACGAACGGGGAGTGATCCAGGGCGGCTGCCACGTGAACGTTGGCCATGACCGCGATGGTCGTTGCGACCCAGCCGAAGGGGACGACTTGTGCACTGCGGGCCTTGGCATCAGCTGCGACCGCCAGAGATTCGGTCACCCCTACCCTCGCCACGCAGGGCTGGACGACATGTACACCGGCGTCGAGCATCTCCCGGAACTCATTCCGGGTCACGAACAGCTCCCCGATCGCGATGGGGATCGGCGATTCAGCGGACAGTTCGCGGTATCCATCCACGTCGTCGAGCCAGAGCGGCGTCTCCAGGAAATACGTGCCGAATTCGGCCAACGCGTTCGCATAGTGCAGAGCCTGACTGCTCGACTCGAAGCGATGGCCCACGTCCACCATGAGCTTGGCATCGCCCGCGTGCGGCGCCAGGTGGCGCACGAAGTCCACCACGTTGTCGTTGGTCGGCACGCAGTCGACCAGCGCCTCGAGCTTCATCGCGCGGAATCCGAGACCGCGTGCATGGTCGACCAATGCGGCGTGGGCCTCGAGTGAACGCTGCCACGAGCTCGGGCCGGCGTAGATCGAGGCGTACGGCACGACAGGGCTACCTGTCGGTCCTCCGAGCAGCTCATAGATCGGCTTGCCCGCGGCTTTACCGCGAATGTCCCACAAGGCGACGTCGATTGCCGCCAGCGCGGCCACGCCGAGGCCACGTCGCCCCGACATGACGGTCTCTCGGTATAGGCGTGCCCAAAGTGCGGCCGGATCGGCCAATGGATCCTGCCCGACGAGCAGATCCTTGATGCCGCGCGCCCAACTATGGGAACCACGGGACTGGATGTAGGCGTGGATGGCGGCCGGAGCGTGGTTGGCCTCTCCGTATCCGACGATGCCCTCGTCGGTCGTGACTCGAACGATCAACGCGTCCTGCGTCGCATCGGCAGCCGTGAGGTCGAGGTCAGGCTTGGCGACCACGATGGTCTCGATATCCACGATCTTCATCCGGGCTGCTCTCCTCGGTGGATTGACGACAGATGATCCGCGAGCCGGTGGAGCTCGGTCGTTTCGCGCTGACCGATGGGCATCAGAGGGGGGCGCACACGGCCGTCCGCAATCACGCCGGCGTGAACGAGGAGGGCCTTGAGGCGCGCCCGGAAATCGCGGAACGGCGGGCGAAAGACGGCCGCCGCGAGCGAACTGAGGTCGGCGTACGGATCGTCACTAGCCGGCGGATCCAGACCGGTATCGCGCGCCAGTGCGACCCACCTGTCGGGCGCGAACGCGGCAACCGCCAGCATCAGCCCGTCCGCGCCGATCCGAAGGGACTCCCGCACGAACGTGTCGGCACCGGATAGCAGCGCGACCCGCGGACGATATGGACGCAGGGCCACCGCCGTGTCGCGGTAGGCGTCAACGTCGAACGATGATTCCTTGATCGCCACCACGGCCTCGATGGATGCGAGTCGGCGGATCACGGCCGTGTCGATGCCGTAGCCGAGGGTGGTCGGCGGACGATAGGCGACCAACGGAATGCCCACAGACGCGCCGATCGCCTCGTAGTAGCCGGCCACGAGTCCAGGGTCGAGCGGGCACCCGAGGAAGACGGCCGGAGGAAAGACCTGAAGGGCGACCGCACCGGCGGCCTCGGCACGGCGTGCGGATGCGACCGCTGTTGCGGTGTGCGACGCGATCAGGCCAACGAGCACCGCGACGTCAGCGCCGACCTCCTTGACCGCGATCCCCAGGACGGTCTCCCGCTCCTGTTGATCGAGCTGTGGTCCCTCACCGGTGTCCGCGTTCACCACGATGCCGCTTACGCCTGCGGCCGCCAGATATCGAAGGTGGGCGGCGAGGCTTCCTGCATCGACAGTTCCGTCAGGCCCGAACGGCGTGACGACACCTGCGATGACTCCTGATCGCCAATCGTGCGTCGCGGGCTGGCTCACCCGGACGGAATGGTGGTCAGGCCTCCGTCGATCGTCACCGACGAGCCCGTGATGTACGCGGCGTCGTCGGACGCGAGGAAGACGCACAGCCGGCCGACCTCCCGAGGGTCTCCGAGACGCCCGAGGGGGATGAGGTTCAGGTACTCGGCCTCGTCGAACAGGCCGCGTTGGACATCCCGCTCCCACATGGGCGTCCGCTGGACGCCGGGGGCAATCGCGTTCACCCGGATGCCATGCCGTCCCCATTCGGCTGCCATGACCTGGGCCATCATGATCACTGCCGCTTTTGCAGCGCAGTAGGCGATGCGACCAGGGTTCGACGTGAATCCGCGGATCGAGGAGATGTGGATGATCGATCCCGGCAGTTGTTTGGCGATCAGATCTCGCGCGACCGCGCGGGAGGCATAGAAGACTCCCGACTGCATCACGCCAATCGACGCGTCCCAAAGGCCATCGTCGACCTCGTGCGTCGGCGATCCCACTCGGCTGATGCCCGCATTGTTCACAAGAATGTCAATCGATCCCAAGTCCGCGATCGCCGCCGAGATGGCCGCATCCACGTCGGCGCTTCGAGAAACGTCGGCCGTGTAGCTGCGGGCCTGAGCCCCCGCGCCCGCGAGCTCTCGAGCGGCTTGCTCGCCACTCGCAGGGTCGATTTCGAGAATGGCGACCGATGCGCCCTCGCGTGCAAGCTCCCAGGCGATTGCCCGTCCGAGGCCCTGACCGCCGCCCGTGATGAGCGCGGTTTTCCTCGCTAGTCGCCCGTCGGCGTTGATGCGCCTGATATCTTGACGGTCCATGTATTCATCATACAAAATGGCTGAGGCTGACGCAAGCCGGATCCAATCCCTGGAGGTATCCCCCATCGTGACTGACGGCCACGCACCGACCGAGAACGCAGTTCGCTGGCGCCTGATTGATGCGTATCACACGGGACTCACGGTCTCGGACCTCGATCGCTCGATTGCGTTCTATCGGGACCTCCTCGGCATGACGCTGGTCCACGCCCAGGAAGGGCAGCGCCCCTACCTGGCCGTGATAACCGGATTTGCCGACGTCTACCTTCGAACCGCGTTTCTCAAGGCAAGTGACGCGGCCCTCTACGTTCTCGAGCTTCTCGAGTATCGATCGCATCCGGGGCGGCCACTGGAACCGATGACCAACCAGCCTGGCAGCGGTCACTTGTGCATCTCCGTCTCCGGAATCTCGGAGATCTACGCCGCGCTGTCCCAACGTGGAGTGGAGTTCGTGTCGCCACCGGAGCCAATCACGAGCGGGATCAACCAGGGCGCGCTGGGTTGCTACCTTCGAGATCCGGACGGCTTCACGATCGAGCTGTTCGAGGCCCGAACATGAAAGCCCCGTCCACAGGGATGGCTCTCGTGACAGGTGCGGCTCGTGGGATCGGGTTCGCGATCGTTGAACGGCTGGCGCGCGACGGACGGACGGTGATCGTGTCCGATGTCGATGAGACCGCAGCCTACGAAGCTGCCGGCCACCTCCGCGACCGTGGGCATCGTGCGGATGCGTTGAGTCTCGATGTCTCGTCGGTCGCCAGCTGGCGCGACGGAATCGAATCCGTGGACCGACGCTTCGGGCCAGTCGACGTCCTTGTGAACAACGCGGGACTTGCCTATGTCGAACCCTCCGAGTCGGCCGCAATCGAACACTGGGATCGCCAGATCGACGTCATGCTGAGCGGCGTCTTCTACGGCTGCCAGGCCGTTGCCCAACACATGATTCCGCGGCGGTGCGGGACGATCGTGAACGTAGCCTCGATCGGCGGGATGGGCGGGTGGCCGCAGCGAGCCGCATACAACGCCGCTAAGGCCGGTGTGATCAATCTGACCCAGACCCTCGCGTCGGAGTGGGGGCCATACGGCATTCGCGTGAACGCGGTGGCTCCGGGTGTGACGAGGACCGACATCTTCCGCAAGCTTGTTGCCCAGAGAGTGGCCTCCGAACTCGACTACGTGCGCCGCACACCGATGGGCCGCCTTGCTGAGCCCTCGGAGATCGCCGCAGTGGTCGCGTTCCTCGCTGGTGAAGCCTCATCGGCCATCACGGGAATCACGCTGCGGGCTGATGGAGGTTGGGTGCCATGGGCAAACCCGCACCCGTCTGCGTAGTCCGCGCTGCGGACGATCCATTGTCCGAAGCCATCCTCGTCGTCTTCCACGCGCACGGCTGGAAGACGGTGAGCCGTCTCGAGGACCTGCCTCGCGACGGTCATCCTGCCGCGTGGGTAAACGCGATGATGAAACCCATCGAGTCTCGAGCAGGAGCCTGGGATCCGATCACTGACCTTGCTCGCGAGTGCGAGGCGGCAGCCGAGGCAATGCCAACAGGTGGCAGCCTGATCAACTTGATTTCAGCATTCCATGCGTTTGCCGACGTTATCCCCGGGATCGCGTCCGAGGTTCACGCCGCGGCCGGCATGCTCACAAAGACGCTCGCTGTCAGCTGGGCCCCCGCGGGGTTTCGCGTGAATGCCGTCGCCGTACTCGATAAGGCGGACTCGGGGATCGAGCGGATCCCCCTTCGGCACCAACCTTCGCCGCGCGAAGTCGGGGAGGCGGTCTTCTTTCTGGCGTCAGCGGACGCCTCGTACGTGACCGGGGAGATTCTCGTCGTTGACGGCGGCTGGAGCGCATACCAACTCTTCTGATGAAGAATGTGCGCAGCCGTTACGGTGGACTCTGGGCCTTTCTGACAACCCCGCTCGAGTCGGACAGGATCGCGGCCCGAACGTTCGATCGGATGATCGAGGGCGCCCTCGCAAACGGGTACTCCGTGATTTGCGTGGGCGGCACCATTGGTGAGGGTGCGGAACTCTTACCCGACGAGTCCGACGAGTTGGCGAGATTGGCCGTGCAGTCCGCGGGTAACTCGGCTCGGGTGGTCGCGACGGTCTATCAGGGCGACGGGTCGACCCACGCCGCCGTCGCGGCGCAGCAGGCCGGCGTGGATGCGATTCTGCTTGTCCCGCGGGAACCCGAGCCACCCCGCGCGACCGTGCGCGCCATCCGGGAGGCGGCGGAGGGGCTGCCCGTCATCTTGTACAACGTCGCGCCACTCCGTCTGGACCTTGCCAACTTCGCAGAGCTCCTCACCGTCGGCAATATCATCGGGGTGAAGGACGGGCAGGGAGACCTCCGAGCCTTCCGTCGGTTGCGGGAGGCCTATCCAGACCTGCTGACCGTCGCCGCGTGGGAGGATCTCGCGCTTCCGTACTGGACTCTAGGCAGCGATGCGTTCGCACCCGCGTCCGCCGCGTATGCGCCCTGGTACGCCCCGCTGTGGTTCGATGCGCTCCAGGCGGACGATGTCGGGCGCGCGCGAATCGTTATGCGTGCGCATGCATTTCCCATGGCCGATTTGCGGCGATCGCGGCCCGGTCTCGAACTAGCTGTCGTTCGTGCGGCATCCGAACGCTTCGGAATCTCCCTCGGCCCGTCACGCGGCCCCACGGTGAGACTGACCTCGGACGAGGAAAGGCGGCTTGGGGATCTCCTCGCCACCTTGGACCGGTTCCGGTCAGGCACCCAGTCGACCGCTCGACAGCGCAGCCACGGCGCTTCGCAACCGACGAACCGAGGCCGCGAGCGTGAGCCATCGAGAATGCTGGACTCGGATCAATCGCCTGCGGCCGGTCTGAACCGTGCGCCGGCATTGCCCCTGATCGGTGTCTTTGGCGACCCAATGATGGCGACCATTCTGGGCCGCCAAGCGCACGTTGAGGCCTGGATCGAGGTTGAGGCGGCGCTGGTCCTTGCAGCGGCGGAGGTCGGCCTCATCCCCTTGGATGAGGCACAGGGCGTCGCCGATGACATCCGTCGAGCACCGATCGACCTCGTGACACTCGACGAGGCGACGCTGCAGGTGGGGTACCCAATCCTGCCCCTCCTGACACAGCTCATCGACGCTTCGGGCCCGTCGACTGGCCGGTACCTTCACTGGGGTGCAACCACCCAGGACATCATGGACACTGGCCTTGTCCTGGTGCTCCGTCGCGCGATCGATCGGCTCCGCCACCTCCTGATCCGCGTGGGTGATCACCTGGCCGTTCTCGCCCGCGCCCATCGGGTCACGCCGATGACCGCCAGAACGCATGCGCAACCGGCGGTCCCGACCACGTTCGGGGCGAAAGTCTCCGTCTGGCTGACCGAGGTCGCTCGCCATGTCGCTCGACTCGAGTCGGTCGAGCAGCGGCTCATGTTCGTCTCACTTCACGGAGCGGGCGGCACGGCAGCCGCCCTCGGGCCACATGCACCGCAAATCCGGGCGCATGTCGCGACGCGCCTTGGCCTCCAATCGATAGAGATCCCGTGGCACTCCTCCCGCGATGGGCTCGCCGAACTCGCATTCGTCCTCGCCGCCAGCGCCGCAACCGCAGGTCGCATTGCCCGCGAAGTCATCGACCTCTCGCGTCCTGAGATCGGCGAGGTCGCGGAGCGCGCCGGACATCTCCGCGGGGCCTCCTCTACGATGCCCCAGAAAGCGAACCCCATCTCCTCGGAGGTGGTGGTCGGCATGAGCCACATCGCGACGGCCCAGCTCGACGCCATGCTCAGCGCCATGCGCGTGGAGCACGAACGAAGCGCGGGCGAATGGCAAGTCGAGTGGGATGTGCTCCCGATCCTCGTTGCAGCAACCGCGGGGGCGCTGGCGCACCTCGCCGATCTCAGTGGAACCCTCGTGATTCATGGGGATCGTATGGCGGCAAATCTCGGACTGGAAGGTGGAACTGTGATGGCTGAGGCCGTGATGATGGCACTCGCGCCATCTGTCGGCCGTGACAGGGCCCATGCTCTCGTCTACCAAGCTAGCCAGAGCGCCCGCCTCCAATCTATCTCCCTTCGCGAGGCTATCGCGCAGCTCGTCGGAGCCGAAGAAATGAGCCGGCTTCCCGAGATCGAGTTGGCATTCGATCCTGTCGGGTACCTGGGCGAGGCCCCAATTCAGGTCGATGTCGCCCTACGAACCTGGTCATCGATTTCCGGAACACGAGAGGCCCGTGACCCTACTTCTACGCTCAACGACCAGCCGGCCGGACGCCCCGTTGTCAGCGGCAGCAAACGAGGATCCAAGGAGACAGGCGCATGAATGGGAACTCGCTGCTATCGGCGTTCGAGCAGATGTTGACGATCAGGGCGTTCGAGGAACGTGCGGAGCAGCTCTTCTACCAGAATGATGTGCGTGGCTCCGTACATCTCGGAATTGGCCAAGAGGCCGTCGCCGTTGGTGCACGAGCGGCCCTCCGGGCAGGAGATCTCGTCGCGCCAACCTATCGCGGGCACGCCTATGCGCTCGCCTGGGGCATGCCGCTCTTCGCGGCCTTCGGTGAGTTGTTCGGTCGCGCGATCGGATCGAACCGTGGCCGTGGCGGTTCGAAGCACTTTGCTGATCTCGATCGTGGCGTGTTGCCCGCGAACGCCATCGTGGCGGCATCGCTGCCGATCGCCTGCGGGACGGCGTTCGCTGCGCGCTTGGATCGTCGCGAGGAAATAACGCTCGTGCCGTTCGGAGAAGGGGCGACGAACCAGGCCGTGTTTCACGAGTCCATGAACCTCGCTGTCCTCTGGGACTTGCCCGTCATCTTCCTGTGTGAGAACAACCTGTACTCGGAGATGACGCCGATCGCGAGAATGTCGCGAAACGTTGACATCTCCGAGCGCGCAAGGGCCTACCCGATGCCCTCCGCCATCGCGGACGGGATGGACGTTACTGCGGTGGCGGAAGCCGTCTCGGGGGCTGCCGATCGGGCGCGGCGAGGGGAGGGACCAACCTTCATAGAGGCAAAGACGTACCGCTTCTGCGGACACATGGCGGGCGACTCTGAGCCGTATCGCACGAAGGAAGAGGTCGCAGAGTGGCGCAACCGGGACCCGATCGACAAAGTTCGTAGAGAACTCCAGGAGAAGGGCCGGACCTCGGGCGAGCTCGAGGCAATCTCGCAGACCGTGAGCACCGCGGTCATGGAGGCGGAAGTCGCGGCACGCGAAGCCACCCTGCCTTCTGTCCTCGACATCGGCCTAGGCGCCGCGAACTGGATGGAGGTCGAGCGATGACGTCGCTGGTAACTTCGCCAACTCGAACGCTCACGTATCGCGAGGCGATCCGCGAAGCGCTGCAGCTCGAGATGGAGCGCGATGCGAATGTCATCCTCATGGGCGAGGACATCGGCGACTACGGCGGAGTCTTCAAGGTCACGCTCGGCCTCCTCGACGCCTTCGGACCGGAGCGAGTCATCGAGACGCCGATCGCCGAAGCTGGGTTCGTGGGGGCCGCGATCGGAGCTGCGATCAGGGGCAAGCGTCCGGTCGTCGAATTGATGTTCATGGACTTCGCCCTCGTGGCGGCAGACCAACTGTTCAACCAAGCTGCGAAGCTCCGCTTTATCTCCGGCGACCAATTGCGCATCCCGCTCACCATTCGCACGCAGCAAGGTGTCGGATCGGGCACGGCCGCACAGCACTCGCAGTCGCTCGAGGCCCTCTTCATGCAAATCCCAGGGTTTGCGGTCGCTCTCCCATCGACACCCTCAGACGCCAAGGGGCTTCTCGCAACCGCAATCCGGTCCGATGATCCGAGCATCGTCATCGAACACAAGATGCTGTACGCGTCCAAAGGCGAAGTCCCGGAGGGGGAGCACCTCGTTCCCTTCGGGCAGGCGGCAATCCGTCGCGTTGGCAGCGACCTGACACTCGTTTCTTATTCGAGGAGTATGCAAACGGTCCTTGGGGCGGCCGAGGAATTGGCCGCCTCGGGCATCGAGGCCGAGGTCATCGACCTCCGAACGATCATGCCAATCGATTGGGACATGGTGCTCGAGTCGGTGGGCAAAACGGGGCACCTCGTGGTTGTCCACGAGGGGCACCGTACCGGCGGCGTGGGTGCCGAGATCGCCGCCCGTGTTGCTGAACTTGCTGGAGCCGACCTTCGTGCCCCGGTCGGTCGCGTCTGCGGACTCGACATCCCGGTGCCTTATGCTGCCTCGCTGGAATCCGCCTGGCTACCCCAGCAACCTGATGTCGTTCGTGGCGCCAAGCGTGTTCTGGCGAGGTGAGCCGTCGGCAGGTTGCCCGAACGTTTGGGCGTGCTGCCGCCAGTCAGGAGACCCCTGAGGTCGATGCGTCGCTCGAGCTGCCAACGAATGTCGCCATCCGCCGAGCATTCGTCATCGAGGCGTCGTATGGACCTGATGCCGCTGAACGACGAAAGCCGTTACGCGCGCGCCATCTCGAACGAGTCGGGCGGTTACTCGATAGCGGCGTGATTGCGCTGGCGGGAGCGCTTGCCGACCTCTCGGAATCGGTGATGATCGCCAACGTGTCGAGCGCCGCCGAGGCGGAGGCGTTGGCCAGATCTGACCCCTATTTCGAAGCCGGGATCTGGATCGGCATCGTTGTCCGCGAGTTTGATCAGGTGATCGTCGAGCGGCCATCTGGGTCGGATCACCTACCGACCGAGAAGCGAGTACCTAACTAAGTACGGCGATTCGCAAATCGCGCAACGTAATCGTCACGCCGCCCGGGCCGACGGGGTCAGGGCAGCCAGGACACGGTGAAGGTCGAGTCGTGTGAACCGCCACTCGAACGGGGTGGCGATCGCGCTGTAGCGCTCAC
>JACPOP010000007.1 GCA_016191465.1 Chloroflexota bacterium
GTCAACCTCCGTGCGCTGGCCCGAGGCGTCCGTGTGGCGGCCGTATCCATCGAGCGCCCAGCTCCACTGCATCGTCCCCACGGCAACGACTGTGCCGCGGCCCGGCCGCCGCACGACCACACTGTGCGCCTCGTCGATGCGACGGACGGGCATGGACGGACGTGTGGTGAGCAGGCGCTCACCGGTGGCGGCGTCCGCGGCCATCTCCAGCTCACCGCTGCCACCGACGATGGTCCAATCCGATTCGCCGGCCGTGTCACTGCTGCTCCATGTTGCCTGTTCGCCTTCGCCACCCCGAAACGTCACCGTACCGAGAGTGAGAGCGCCGCGCACGATCACTGATGCGACGCGGAGATCGCGCGGTGGGTCGCCCGCGAAAAGGCGGATATCAGCGGAAAGGTCGCGCTCGATCGTGCGCCATCCGGGAAGGCCGTAGGCGCGACCGAGCGGCACGATCAACTCCGATGGGTCCAGGGGGTTGACATGCGGCGGGTCTTCTCCCGGCTGGTAGTGCAGATACCGTCGCCCGCCGCTGCCGGCCAGCTCGACGTACAGGCTCCAGGTTGAGCCTGGGTCGAGCCTCGCGGTGAACCTGCCGGCAGCAGGGCGACTGCCGGGCGCGATGGTGCGCTGCGCCGCGAAGTCGAACATCTCGGCAATGGCGGCGGTGGGGATCACCTGCCCCTGTCCGAGCACGCTCACGCCATCGGGCAGCGCCCCGGAGGAACCGGCGGTCCACAGTCCGTCGTATTCGTAGCCGATCAGGTACGGTACCCGATCCCCGCCGCGGAAGCCGGTCCCCGCGAACAGCTCCGGCTCCTGGTTGACGCCTGCCACGATCCAGTCCGCGCTGCGGCGGATCTCACCGTTGGTGCCGATGCCAAGCAGCGCCTGGGTGGGACGGTTCAGCGGCGGCGCGTACCACCGGCCGGTCACGCGCGACGGGTCCACGGACGCGATCGGATCGAGACCGGCATCCTTGTAACACACCATCACCCGGCCGCTGCCGAGCGGTGAGTCCACGGACCGCACCGCCCCGCCCCTGGTATCACCCGTGAACAGGCCCAGCCCGACACCGCCGGCGACGGCCGCTTCGAGATTGTCACGCATCTCCTTCGACCAGTACTCGCTGTGGCCGGCAAACAGCACGGCCCGCGACCGCGTAGCAAGGCCGGGGTCCCGGTTCAGATCAACATCGGAGACGTAGCCGATGTCGTACCCTGCCGACTCAAGCCAGCGCGCCATGTTCATCTCCCAGGTGAGGAGGGAATAACCCACGCCCGCGCCGTCGTACGGCCGGTCGAAGGAGACCTTGACCGCGCGCCGGTCGCCGGCAATCGTGGCAGCGCCGGTGCTGCTGAAGTCGTACAGGCTGCGGCCACCCCAACCGTTGTAGGCCTGGTCGGTGTTGGCGGAGTGGACGAACAGGTAGTCATGCCGGCGACGGTCATCGCGCACGACCAGGGGGATGTAGTTCTGATCGCCGTCCGCGGCGCGTAGCTTGAGCAGGTACAGTCCGGACTGCCAGCCGTCCACGCGGATTGTCGTACTCTCGCTCCAGTTCGCGGCACTCACAAGACCCGTGGCCGGATCGGTCTGTGGCGCGGGCTGGACGCGGCCGGAGATGCCGCGCCGCCGTGAGATCAGCCGGGCCGCGCGCGTCCCCTGGTCGTACCATCCCAGACGATAGATCTCTATGTCGAAGACCGCGGCGGGCGTGGTGACGAACAGGCGCACCTGCTCGCCGTCCGCCGCGCTCACCCTGTCGGCGAAGCCCTTGATCGTGCCGCGATAGACAGTCAACTCCCACAGCGACGCGGACTCAGGGGGGCTCCGGCGAAGCCGCACGAGCATAAGCGACAGCGCGACCGCCACGATTACGGCGCTGCCAACCGCCACCAACATCAACCTGCCACGGAACCGGCGCATGATACCGACCAGAGCGCGTGCTCGTCACATCGTACCGGCCACGACGCATGAGCAGCACCCGCGTCACCTCAGCTCAGGATCGATCCACGAGCCTGGTGGTGGTTGCATCGCCCGTGCATCGCGGGCCGCTATCAATTCGTGGGCGAAGTGCTGAGGATCGGAGGGACTCAAGCGCAGCCACTCACCGCCGGCGTTGATGAAGATACCGGCAGCGCGATTGGCAAACCGCCGGGCCGAGCGCCGGCCTCCGCGTTCCGAGGTGTCAAGGCCGGCGCCGAGCGTGCTCGGATCGAACGAGGCGTCATCGAGCAGCAGGTCGCGGATGCCTTCGAGTGGAAACGACCAGACGCGCCGGTACGCCCGAATCTCGAGCATGCCGCCGCCGATGCGGTACTCGATCCGTCCCAGCATGACGGCGTACCACCCTGCCGCCGCGGCCACTGCCAGACAGACGAACAACACCGGCGCGGCGAACATCCACAGCTCCGGCGGCAGGAACCGCACCACCAGGGTACCCAACACCAGCCCATCTATCGCGAAGAACAGGCCGATGCACACCGGCGCCGCCAGCGCGCTCCCATTCGGGCGGGGACGATCGATGTACATCGCGGACGCCCCCGATCTGCTGGGCGGGGGAGTGCCTTGCCGCGGACACGGCTGAGCCGCTTCGCCGTGGGGTGGTGGGGCTTGGGATCGTGCCGGCCCCCTCACCCAACCCTCTCCCCCCGATACCGGGAGCGAGGGCCCACTCTGTACGGAGCTTGGCCGCGAGCTGGTTCCCTCGGTCTCCTGACATGTACGACCGGGAGACGCCGCCATCGCTCAGCTTCAGGACAATCACTCCCCTTCCCCCCAGCATTGGGGGGAAGGGGTTGGGGGTTGGGGGGCCGGCACAGCCCCAAGCCCACTACCGGCGCCAACCCTCTTGGCTGATTCAGGATTACGGACCGGCGTCGAGGAAGAGCGTCGGGCCGCGGGTGATCTCATACTTGACCAGCACGCGGCTGTCGTCGTCGCGGTACCAGGCGGTGTTGGTGGTGCCGGCCGAGGTGAACCGCACCCGCCATGCCTGTACCGATGTGCCCGATGGCAGGCGCACCTCTTCCCGGCCGGCGACGGTAAGGGTGGCGAGGGCGCGGCTGATGGTGCCGTTGCGCGGATCGACGACGATATTCGCATAGCGCACTTCGCGCCCTGGTGTCATATCGAAGGTACGCCACAGGAACAGCGACGCGAGGTTGTCGTAGGCGGTGTCCGAGATCTTCGCCTCACGGCGCTGGTTGCGCTTGCCGTCGTCGAAGATGGTCGCAACCTTGTCGCCGGTGTATTCGGCGCGGGTGACGGAGCGCTTGTCGCCTTCAACGACGGTGCGTTCGGAGGACGCCGGCTTCATGGTGTCCGGCTGGAGCACGATGCTGCTCGTGTCCTGCTGGGTTGGCCCGAAGTCGTAGGCGATACCGGCGCGAAGCGCCTCGCCTTCGGGCGTAATCGTGAACCGAGCAGTGCCTACCCTGTCACCCTTCGAGTCAAGTAGGGTATACGTCGTCTCTTCCTGGCGGGGCAGGGGCTTCGCGACGGCAAACACCTGCGTCGTCACGTCTTCTGCACAGGAAGGAAGAACGAGGAAGCCCGCGAGGGCAACCAGAAGCGCGAAGAAACGCGGGAGGAATCTGGTCACATGCGCCGCCTACACCGCGGCCGGCGCGGGGGAGAGCGCGCGCATCCGCTCGATTGCCGCGTCGATGTGCGCACGCTCGATCCCGTGATGGGGAACGAGGCGCAGCCGTCGCGGCCCAAAGTTTGTTGCCAGCACGCCGGCTTCCGCCAGCCGTGGCATGATGTCGTCCGCGGTCGTGCCGCGCAGACTGAAGACAACGATGTTGGTTTCGACGGAGGCCGGGTCGATGTCCACGTAGGGGAGCTCGGTCAGTCGCTCGGCCAGGTAGCGGGCGTTGGCGTGGTCCTCGGCCAGGCGATCGATCATGGTTTCGAGGGCCACGATCCCGGCAGCCGCCACTGTGCCGACCTGGCGCATGCCGCCGCCCAGCATCTTGCGGTTGCGGCGGGCGCGCTCGATGAAGTCGCGCGTGCCGCACAGCAGCGACCCGACCGGCGCCGACAGCCCCTTCGACAGGCAGAACATCACCGAATCAGCATCGCGCGCCAGATCCGCCGGCGGCACACCCAGGGCGACGGCGGTGTTGAAGATACGGGCGCCGTCGAGATGGATGGGGATGCCATGCTGCTTCGCCACGCTCATCGCAGGTCCGAGATCGTCACGAGAGAGCGCCGTGCCGCCGCGGCGGTTGTGCGTGTTCTCAATGCACAGCAGCGCGGTCCGGGGGAAGTGGACATCGTCCGGGCGGATCACCGCTTCGATGTCGGCCGAGTCAAGCCGTCCGCGGCTGTCGTTCGGGACGGACCGCAAGAGGACGCCGCCGATCGCGGAGGCGCCGCCGACTTCGTAGTGGAGGATGTGGGAC
>JACPOP010000001.1 GCA_016191465.1 Chloroflexota bacterium
CCCTCGCCCCCCGCCGCCTCGTCTACGCATCCCTCCGAACTCCTGCACCGGCGCTCCTTCCTCCCTACTCTTCGCTCGCCCAACCCGTGAGCCGCGGCGCTCACGCCCGCGCGCGATGTCTGTCGCGCCTACACTCGCCCTTCGTGCGTGTGCTTCGTGGCCTACTTCCGGCTCGCTGGATCTGGCGGGATGCCCTCCTGCCGTTCGTCGCAAGCCGCCTCGGGCTGTTCTACGTCGCGTGGCTGTCCGACGCCCTGCTGCAACCGGCCGGGCCCGAGCGCACCTCGCCGAACAACTGGCTGGTGAACGTGCTGGCGCGCTCCGATAGCCTGTGGTACCTGTCCATCACCCAGGCCGGGTACGGTGGGTTTGCAGAGCGGGGCTACACCAACTATGCCTTTTCCCCGGTGTTGCCACTGGTCATGAAGTTCGGCGGGTTCTTTCTCCGACGCGACGACGCGGACACGCTGCTGCGGGTAGGGATCCTTGCCGCGAACGCGGCCGGCCTGATCGCGCTCGGTCTGCTGGTGGCCCTCGCGCGGCGCGAGCTGGGAGCGGAGCGGGCGGCGGTCGTCGGGTGGGCGTTCGCCGTGTTTCCCACCGCCTTCTTCCTCTCCGCGGCCTACAGCGAGTCCTTCTTTCTGGCGCCTGCCGTCGGTGCGCTGCTCGCGGCGCGCTCCGGCCGCTGGGGAGTGGCCGGGCTCCTTGGGGCGGCAGCAACCCTGGCGCGTCCGGTGGGCGTGGTGATGGCGGCGCCCCTGGCGCTGGAGTGGTGGACGCAGTGGCGAGCCGGCCGAGCGCGGGGCGCTGAGAGCCTCTGGGTGCTCCTGCTGCCGGCCGTTTACCTGGCCTGGGATGGATACCTCGGGTGGATTTCCGGCGATCCGCTTACCGCGCTAACGGCGCAGGCCGCGTGGAATCGGCGCCTCACCTGGCCCTGGGAAACGCTCAGCGACCTCCTCACCCGCACCACCGCCCCGCATGGTTATGGCAATTCCAGCATGGATGTTGCGTTTGCGCTGGCGTTTGGCCTGCTCGTCATCGTCAGTTGGTGGAAGCTCCCTCGGACGCTTGCGCTGGGAGCGACAGCGCTCTACCTGCCCGTGCTGAGCACCGGCAGCTTGCAATCCACCACCCGATTCTGCCTGGCCGTATTCCCGGTGTTCCTTCTGGCGGGCGTCTGGGGAGAGCGGCACCCGGCCGTGCGCGCCTATCTGGTGGCGAGCCCCATCCTGGCGGGGCTGCTGATGGCGTTCTTCGCCACGGGCTACTGGGTGGCCTGAGGCCGAGCGCTACGCTACAATGCGTACTTAGTCTTCGCCGCGCAGCGGGCCAGTAGCTCAGTCGGCTAGAGCGCAGTCCTGATAAGACTGAGGTCCCTGGTTCGATTCCAGGCTGGCCCACCAGATCCCTGCACTGTGCGGCACCGGGTACCGCGGGGCCGTAGCTCAGCTGGGAGAGCACCGCCTTTGCAAGGCGGGGGTCAGGGGTTCGAGCCCCCTCGGCTCCACCCGCGCCAGGGCCGTGCAGTGGGCCAGAAAATGGGTTGCAGGGCCCAGAGAGCATTCGCTACTATTCACTTCCGCGGCGCCTGAAGCGCCGCACAGAGACGGAGTCAGAACCATCCCCACGATCGGCCGGACGCCCAGCGCGTAGCATTTCGCGACTGCCCAATCGTGCCTGGATGGCCCGACGGAAGTCGGGCCATCGTGTTGTCAAGAGAATCTGATCTCGGCGCTGGTGGGTGAACCCCAGCAACGCCGAGATCAGGTCCGTCCGGACCTGAGAACCGCACCTCGACAAAGCAAGAGTAGTTGAACGAGTAAGGCATCAAACGATCGATCCCGCAATGGATCGGCCGCTCGCCAGCGTGGGCATTGCCCTCCGCTGCGTAGGTCGGCTGTTGTTGGACGACGAACGAACGAACGAATGAATGTAAGAAGGAACATGATCCTGCCGGGCTTGGAAGGTCGAGCGATCGAGTGACCGAGCGATTAAGGGCACACGGTGGATGCCTTGGCACCAGAGGCCGATGAAGGACGTGGATGGCTGCGAAAAGCCACGGGGAGCTGCCAGCAAGCTTTGATCCGTGGATGTCCGAATGGGGCAACCCCACCAGCGTGATGGCTGGTGACCCACAGTTGAATCTATAGGCTGTGAGGAGGTAAGCCGGGGAACTGAAACATCTCAGTACCCGGAGGAAAGGAAATCGACGAGACTCCGCTAGTAGTGGTGAGCGAACGCGGACGAGCCTAAACCCGTAGGACCTAATGGGCGGCAGCCCTCTGTCCTACGTGGGGTTGTAGGACCTCTCTTCCCGTCTGCTGAGCGGGAGAGGAGTAACAAATTCGGTGTGTAGCTGAGCGGTCTGGGAAGGCCGGCCAGAGAGGGTGACAGCCCCGTACGCGAAACGCACCGGACTCCTGAGAGGCACCTGAGTACCACGGAGCACGTGAAATTCCGTGGGAATCTGGGGCGACCACGCTCCAAGGCTAAGTACCTCTGGTGACCGATAGTGAACTAGTACCGTGAGGGAAAGGTGAAAAGCACCCCGGAAGGGGGATGAAAAGATCCTGAAACCGTGTGCTTACAAGCAGTCGGAGCACCGCGAGGTGTGACGGCGTGCCTATTGAAGAATGAGCCGGCGAGTTACTAGGTGTCGCGAGCTTAAGGCCGTGGAGGGCCGAAGGCGCAGCGAAAGCGAGTCTGAATAGGGCGACGCAGTGGCACTTAGTAGACCCGAAACCGGGTGAGCTATCCATGGCCAGGCTGCAGGGCGCTTAACCGCGCCTGAAGGGCCGAACCCGCTGATGGTTCAAAATCTTGGGATGAGCTGTGGATAGGGGTGAAAAGCCAAACGAACCCGGAGATAGCTGGTTCTCCCCGAAATGCATTTAGGTGCAGCCCGTGAACAAGCGTCGTGGAGGTAGGGCTCTGGATCGGCTAGCGGCCGCGAGGTTAGCAAACCGAATCAAACTGCGAATGCCACGACGTACTTTCCACGGAGTGAGACGGTGGGTGCGAAGGTCCATCGTCGAGAGGGAAACAACCCAGACCGCCAGTTAAGGCCCCTAATTTCGGACTCAGTGTCAAACGATGTGGGATTGCCCAGACAGCCAGGAGGTTGGCTTAGAAGCAGCCACCCTTGAAAGAGTGCGTAATAGCTCACTGGTCGAGTGATCCCGCGCGGATAATCCACCGGGGCTTAAGTCCGAAGCCGAAACTGCGGATGCATTGATCCGCGGATCAATGCGTGGTAGGGGAGCGTTGCGTGCTGCAGTGAAGTCGTCGTGGAAACGGCGGTGGAGCGCACGGAAGCGAGAATGCCGGCATGAGTAGCGTAAGGGACGTGAGGAAGCGTCCCCACCGTATGGCCGAGGTTTCCTCCGCAAGGTTCATCCTCGGAGGGTTAGTCGGGCCTAAGCCGAGGCCGAAGGGCGTAGGCGATGGACAGACGGTTGATATTCCGTCACCGTTCTCAGATGATCAAGTCCCCCGCGAGTGCGGGGTGGGCTAAGCCGAGCGCATGATTGGATGTGCGTCTAAGCGCGCAGCGGTCTTCGGACCGCGAGGCGTGGGAAACCTGCAAAGGGATTCGGCTCACGCTCGCCTCCTAGAAAAGCTCCCGGGGGGAGGCTGAGAGCGTCCGTACCGCAAACCGACACTGGTGGCCGGGCATAAGTGTGCCAAGGTGGACGAGTGATCCCTCGTTAAGGAACTAGGCAAGTTAGCCCCGTAACTTCGGGAGAAGGGGCGCCGCACGTACCGTGAACAGGCTCGCCCTGGAAGCGGGAAGCGGCCGCAGCAAAGAGGCCCAACCGACTGTTTACCAAAAACACAGCTCCCTGCAAACGCGGAAGCGGACGTATAGGGGGTGACGCCTGCCCGATGCCGGAAGGTCAAGGGGAGGGGTGCAAGCCCTGAACCGAAGCCCCGGTCAATGGCGGCCGTAACTATAACGGTCCTAAGGTGACGTCGCATTCGCTGCCTTAGTAAAATCTGGCTATATGCTGGAACGTCCGGGTATCCCCGAGTACCACCTTATGGGTGGTGACAATCTTTGGGGTGCGGAAAATCAGCAGGAAAGGCTGATTGGATTAGGCTGGATCATCGGCTTTGTAGACGGAGAAGGCTGCTTCTCCATCGGCTTCGTGCGACAACCTGGTCGCACCAACCGACAGGGCTATAAGACCGGGTATCAGGTGTCGCACGAGTTCGCGGTGACACAAGGCGCGAGGAGCGTCGAGTGCCTCCACGAGCTGCGACAGTTCTTCGGAGTGGGCCAGGTGCTCATCAATCGGCGCCTGGACAATCACACGGAGGACCTGTACCGCTATGTGGTTCGCAGGCGCGCGGACCTGCGGGAGACGATAATTCCGTTCTTCCAGCAGTACCCGCTGCGCTCGTCAAAGCGGAGCGACTTCGAGAGGTTCGTGCAGTGTGTCGAGTTGGTTGCTACCAACCGTCACCTCACGTACGAAGGTCTCATCGAGGTCGCCCAGATCGCGGAGACAATGAACCGTCGCAAGTCCAGAACCAATCTGATCGGAATCCTCAGAGACCACACGCCAGACATCCGAGAGGTCGGATGAAGATATGGTCCGGACTGCATGGCGACATGCAGGAGTGGCGTGGAACACCGCTCACTCGCGCAGTGTGAACGGCGCGAGGAACACCCTCAAGCGAAATTCCTTGTCGGGTAAGTTCCGACCCGCACGAATGGCGTAACGAGTTGGGCGCTGTCTCAACGAGGGGCTCGGCGAAATTGAATTGGCCGTGAAGATGCGGCCTACCCGTGGCAGGACAAAAAGACCCCGTGGAGCTTTACTGCACCCTGCCGTTGGGCCGGTGCTCGAGATGCGTAGGATAGGTGGGAGCCTATGAAGCGGTCCTTGCGGGGATCGTGGAGGCAACGGTGAAATACCACCCTTCTCGAGTGCTGGTCCTCACCATCCACCGTTATCCGGTGGTGGGACCGCGGCTGGCAGGCAGTTTGACTGGGGCGGTCGCCTCCCAAAGAGTACCGGAGGCGCCCAAAGGTCTGCTCAGGTGGGAGGGAAATCCACCGCAGAGTGCATGGGCACAAGCAGGCTTGACTGTGAGACTGACACGTCGAGCAGGGACGAAAGTCGGGCCAAGTGATCCTCGGACCCCGCGTGGAAGGGTCCGGGCTTAACGGATAAAAGCTACCCCGGGGATAACAGGCTGATCTCCCCCGAGAGTCCACATCGACGGGGAGGTTTGGCACCTCGATGTCGGCTCGTCGCATCCTGGGGCCGGAGCAGGTCCCAAGGGTTGGGCTGTTCGCCCATTAAAGCGGCACGCGAGCTGGGTTCAGAACGTCGTGAGACAGTTCGGTCTCTATCCGCCATGGGCGCGGGGTATTTGACAGGAGCCGTCCTTAGTACGAGAGGACCGGGATGGACGGACCTCCGGTGTACCAGTTGTTCCGCCAGGAGCATCGCTGGGTAGCCGACGTCCGGATGGGATAAGCGCTGAAAGCATCTAAGCGCGAAGCTCGCCTGAAGATGAGATACCCCACTGGGTCAACCAGGTAAGACCCCTCACAGACTATGAGGTTGATGGGACGCAAGTGGAAGCGGGGCAACCCGTGCAGCTAAGCGTTACCAATGGTCGAGGGCTCGGTTCTCGATCGCTCAACCCTTCAGGCCCGGCAGGATCACGTTTCTTCTTCTTCTCCGCCGTACTCGTTCAGCCCGCGAGGTGCGACGCACCTCGTCAGCCCACCGAATGATCCTGGTGGCAAGAGCGGAGTGGTCCCACCCGTTCCCATTCCGAACACGGTCGTGAAACGCTCCAGCGCCGACGATACTCCGGCATTGCGCCGCGGGAAAATAGGCCGGTGCCAGGATCATTCGGTGGGCTGACGAGCCCGCCCTCGCGTGGTGCTCCTCTTGATCGGCGAATAGCGGTATACTGAAGCAACCCAACACACCGCGGGGTGGAGCAGTGGCAGCTCGTCGGGCTCATAACCCGAAGGTCAGTGGTTCGAATCCACTCCCCGCTACCAATGAACACACAGAAGGGGGGGCCCCTGGGGCCGCCCCTTCTGTGTGTTCGAGTTGTCAGTTACCAGTTGTCAGTTCTCAGTTTGAGCACTGGCGCGCTGGCTGGGCGACCGCGATACTGACAACTGATCACTGACAACTCGTCCCCCGCCATCGTCTAGAGGCCCAGGACGCCGCCCTTTCAAGGCGGAGACCACCGGTTCGAATCCGGTTGGCGGGACCCCCATCACACGCGCGCCCGCGGGCAGGCCGCCACGCGAGTCGCAGACGCGTTGCCGCGCTGGGTCACGTCAAGCGCCAGCGGCTGCCCTCTCGTTCCACGCGGTTCTCATCGCGCAGCTTGTCGAGGTGCGCTCGTACGTTGCGCGCCGCCATCCCGAGCAGCTCCCGCGGGGTCTCCGTGTAGAGCTGCTGCACAAGTACCTCCACGTCGGCTGACCCGGCGGCTAGTGCCGCAAGGATCTGGCCCTCCCGTCCCATGCGATGGCGCCAGTATTCCTCCACCTTCGCCAGCCCGTCCGATTGCGACGGCCCGTGGCCGGGGTACAGGTGCGTGGCGCCCATGCCGCGCAGCCGATCGAGGGACCGCATGTACTTGCCCAGCCCGCCCGGGGCGTCGTCGACGATCACCGTGCCGGCGCCGGCGATGAGATCGCCCGTGAACAGTGCCTGGGTGCCCGCATCCCAGTAGCACAGGCTGTCGTCGGTGTGGCCGGGCGTTTCGAGCGCCTCAAGATGGTATCGGCCAAGCTCCACCACGTCACCTTCTCGTAGCGTCCGCTGCACGCCCGGGAGGAGCCGGTGGCCAAGAACCACTCCGCCAGTGCGACGTGCCAGCGGAAACGCCGCGGGCAGGTGGTCTGCATGGCCGTGCGTCACAAGGATCATGGTGATTCGGCCCAGGGGTGCGGCCGCGGCCGCGATGGCGTCGAGGTGCCGATCGTCGTCTGGGCCGGGGTCCACGACGGCCACCGTGCCAGTACCGCCGTCCACCACGTACGTGTTCGTACCGGCACCCGTCATCATGCCGGGGTTTGGCGCCAGCACCCGGTGGATCATCGCAGCGCCGCCTGCTTACAGCAGGCCCAGCAGGATCCCGCCATCTTCCACCCGGACCGGAACAGGCCGTGCGCGGTCCCGTGCTGCCGCCGGCCAGACAGGGCGGCCCGTGCGTAAATCCCACTCCCATCCATGCCAGGGGCAGGTGATAACCGCCCCGTCGAGCTTGCCCCGCGCCAGGGGACCACCCAGGTGTGGGCAACGGTTGTCAACGGCGAGAAACTCGCCGCCCACGTTCGCGACCACGTACGAGCGGTTCTCGGCGAGCACCGCTCGGACCTGGCCGACGGGAATGTCGTTGACCTCCGCCACCCGGACGTAGCGCGGGCCCGTATGGGGTGCGTCAGGGATAGCCCGCCTCGCCCGCGGCGACCAGCGTCGCTTCCACGTTCGCCTGGCTCTTGTCCGGGTCACCGGTTGCGTCGAGCTCCTCGATGTAGCGGGTCGCAGCCACCGCGGCGGTGGTCGCGTCACCGACCGCATTGGCGATCTGGCGTACGTACTGGCTGCGCACGTCACCCGCCACGAACACACCGGGCAGCGAGTCCAGCGCCATCCTGTCATCCGTCACGATGAAGCCCTGCTCGTCCGTCTTCGCCCCGGGTAGGATCCCACTGTTCGGAGTAAACCCGACGTAAATGAACACGCCGCCCACGGGGATCTCGCGCGTGGCGCCAGACTGCAGGTCCTTGACCCTCATGCCAGTGACCTGCTGCTCGCCCAGGATCTCCTCCACGGCGCTGTGCCAGATCGGCTGGATCTTGGGGTTGCTCAGCGCACGTTCGGCAATGAGCTTCTGGGCGCGCCACTCGCCGCGGCGATGGAGCACGTACACCTTCTCGGCATAGCGGGTCAGGAAGGTGGCCTCCTCCACGGCGCTATCGCCCCCGCCGACGACGGCGAGGACCTTTCCCTTGAAGAACGCGCCATCGCAGATGGCGCAGTAGCTCACCCCGCGGCCGGCAAACTCCACCTCACCAGGGACACCCAACTTCTTCGGCAAACCGCCAGAGGCCACGATGACCGTCTTGCCGACGTATTCAGTTCCATCGTCCGTGCGTACGACTCTGCGGTTACCCCGGGCCTCAATCGATGCCACCTCGCCCCACGCGATTTCGGCGTCGAAGTCCTTGATCTGATCTTCCTGGGCCTTCGCGAGGTCAGCACCCGTGATGGAGCGAAAACCGGGGTAGTCCTCAATGAGCTCCGTGTTGAGCAGTTGGCCGCCTCCCGCCCCCATACGGTCGAGCAAGATGGTCTTGAGCCGGGCGCGGCCCGCGTACAACGCCGCGGCCATGCCCGCCGGGCCAGCCCCCACGATCACTACGTCGTATTCATTCGATTGCGGGGCAGCCATGGCCTGAAAGAAGCCTCCAGAGTGTCCGACGCGCCGCGTACGCGCCGGTGTGATTATCGTCATTGGCTCGACCCGCCGCCGGGGAACCGAGTCGATCCGAACGCGCCAGGCCAGTCCAGTATGCCACGGCTGGTTTCAGCTCTTGGCAGGCCGCTCCGTCGGACGGGCGGCGCAGTCCCGACCCGTTCCCTGCGTGTAACAGGGAGATCGCGCCCGCCATTCCGCAGCGTGGCGTCCGCGCGGTCGGCGATTATGGTAGTGCCAGGTGCAGCGCACGAGTGCGCGTTCGCTGGCCGAACGAGCGGCGACAACGTTCGGACTCACCTACGAGGGGTCCGCAGTGACAGCCAGTTGCGGAGTTACCCGCCCCCTGCCACACTGGCAGCGTGGCGATACCGGTTCCCGAAGCCAGCACGCGCGACGAAGCGCCGGTCATCCGGTTCGTCGACGTCCACAAGCGCTTTGGGCGTCTGCACGTGCTGCGGGGCATCAACCTCGACGTGCGCGACGGCGAGAAGATCGTGATCGCCGGCCCCAGTGGCTCCGGCAAGAGCACCCTGATTCGCTGCATCAATAAGCTGGAGCCCATCGACAGCGGCGAGCTACTGGTGGAGGGGCAGCGGGTGGACAACCCGAAGCTGAACGTCAACCACCTCCGCCGCGACATCGGCATGGTCTTCCAGCAGTTCAACCTGTTCCCGCACCTGACGGTCCTTCAGAACCTGACGCTGGCGCCGATGAAGGTGAAGGGGGTCTCCCGGACGGACGCCGAGGCGCTTGGCCGCCAACTGCTCGATCGAGTGGGAATCCCCGAGAAGGCCGACGTGTATCCGATGATGCTTTCAGGCGGTCAGCAGCAGCGGGTAGCCATCGCCCGGGCGCTGTGCATGCAACCGCGGATCATGCTGTTCGACGAGCCCACGTCTGCCCTGGACCCGGAGATGATCCGCGAGGTGCTGGACGTCATGCGCGGCCTCGCCAGCGACGGCATGACCATGCTGGTGGTCACGCACGAAATGGGCTTTGCGCGTGAGGTCGCAGACCGGGTGGTGTTCATGGCCGAGGGCCAGATCGTGGAGCAGAATAGCGCCCGCGAATTCTTCGAGAACCCCCGCGAAGAGCGCACCCGCGAGTTCCTCAGTCGCATCATCCGCCACTAAGGCTTCGGCGCGCCGCCCTGCAAGCCCCGCCAGCGAAACCTGGGACGACGGCTCCAAAGCGGAAGCAGCGGAAGCATCTGCGCCTCACAAGCACTGAGCCCGGATCCTCTCAGAAGGCAGGCACGTCGAGGGACGTTTGCATGGATCGGCCATTCCTACGGTGGGTACACTGCCCAGCCGTCCCATGAGCCCCCTCCGTGCGCTGTTTCTCGTCCCGTGGCCTGAAGCCGCGGCGAGTACCCGGCTTCGGGCGCAGCAGTACTTCCCGTACCTGCGGGCTCATGGCGTGGAGCCGGTCCTGCGTCCATTCATGTCGGCCGACCTGTACGGGCGGGTGTACGAGTCCGGGCACCTGCCGTGGAAGGTTGCGCAGGTCGTCGAGAGCAGCGTGCGCCGGCTGGCGGACCTTGTCGCGGCCTCGCGGGCTGACGTCGTGTTCGTCCACCGCGAGGCCTTCCCGTTCGGGCTGCTGACGATCGAGCGGATTATTCGCCGCCTCGGCGTGCCCATGGTGCTGGATTTCGACGATGCGATCTACCTTCCGTCCAGCAGCGAGCCGAACGGGTTCGTGCGGCACCTCAAAAACCCGCGCAAGGTCCAGGAGCTCGTCCGCATGTCCACCGCCGTGGTGGTTGGGAACGACCACCTGCAGGAGTACGCGCGGCAATTCAATCCAGCGACAGTCGTCATTCCGACACCCGTTGATGCTGACGTGTATCGACCCGCACCCGCGGATGAGGCGCGCGAGCGAATTACCATCGGCTGGATCGGCAGCGGCACGACCTCGCGGTACCTGGACACGCTGGCCGAGCCACTGGCGCGCATTCTTCAGCGGCACGATAGCGTAGACGTGGCGGTGGTGGGCGGAAGGTCCCTGCCGCTCGAGCGACTCCCGCGGGTCAGCTTCTACCGGTGGACGATCGAGCGCGAGCTGGCACTGTTGCAGAGCTTCAACGTGGGACTCATGCCATACCCGGACAACGAATGGGCCCGCGGGAAATGCGCATTCAAAGCGCTGCTGTACATGAGCGTGGGCATTCCCGTCGTCTGCTCGCCCGTGGGTATGGCGGAAGAGGTCGTCACGGAGGGCGTCAACGGGTACCTTCCGAGCACGGAAGCGGACTGGTACGCGGCGCTCGAATCGCTGGTCGAAGACGCGGCGGCTCTGCGCCAGATGGGGGCTGCCGGCCGGAACATCCTGGCCGCGCGGTACTCGTTGGAACGGCACGCCCCGAGGCTGCTGGCGGTGCTTCAGGCTGTCACGAACGGGAAAACCGTGCCCGTCGATGAGTGGGGCCAGCGATCAGTGGCACCGCGGCCCGACGTGGCGCGCTAGCAACGAAGCCTTCACGGGCGCCGAACGCGGAGCGCCGCGCGCGCGTAGCGCCCCAGCCGTGGGCCGCTGAGCAGGGCGGCAGGATCGGCCGCCACGCCCGCCGCGAGGGCCGCAACGGCCGCGAGCCGCTCACCTCGAGCGAGATGCTGCCGCGCAACTTCGCGCAGCACGTTGGCCGTGGCGGGCCGGCGGAGTCTCCGCAACGTCGGCGGGAACGCGGGATCAGAGAACTGTTTGTCGAGGATGCGTTGCAGCGTTCTACGTTGACGTGCCGGTGGCGTGCAGGCCATCAGGCTACGCTCGTGTTCGGAGCAGCAGTAGAGCGGCTCGTGCAGGTAGCGAATCTCGAACGAACGAGCCAGCCGCAGGAAGAAGTCGTAGTCTTCGCCGGTCTCCAGCGCTTCGTCGTACGGTCCCACCGCCGCGAAGCACGTTCGTCGGATCATCGCCGTCGCGGCAAAGATGAAGTTGCCCAGCAGCAGGCGCTCGTAGGCATGTGCAACGCCCGGCGGGACCTCATAGGCGAGCCGCTCACTGATATTTGAGCGCACCAGGGCGTTTGTGAACACCATGCCCACTTCGGGTGGCAGAGTTGCGAAGAACTTCACCTGGCGCTCCACGCGGTTGGGCGCCAGGGTATCGTCGGCGTCCAAATAGCATACGAACGCTCCCGAGCTTCCCGAGACCCCCGCGTTGCGGGCGGACGCCACGCCCGCGTGCTCGATTTGAATCAACCTGACCCACCCCAGGAATGGCTCGACGGCTTCGCGCGTGCCGTCAGTCGAGCCATCGTCGACCACGATGATCTCCAGGTGTGGGTATGTCTGCGCCACGGCGCTCGCGATCGCCGCCGGCAGTGTGGATGCGGCGTTGTACGTGGCAATGACGAGTGAGACGCGGGGTAAGCGCACTTCCGGCAGGGGACCGTGCGGTTCGCGCGACATCCCCGCTGTCACCGAAAGCCACTCCGTGCGCGCAACTTCCGAGCTGCCCGCGGAATCCTCAGAAGCAGGCTGGGGTCCCACCGCACCGCTCGCAGGTACGCCCCTAGCGCTGTCCGTGCATCGCCCTCACTCAACAGAGTAGCCTCGGCCAGCGCGTAATAGACACGCGCGTGGGCGGCGGCTCGGACGCGATTCGCTTCCGGCGTCGCATGACCGCTTCGGTAGAACCGCTCAATGACACGCCGGAACTCGTGCAGGAAGGCGGTGGCCTGTCGGCGCGTCTTGGTTCCCGGGTGATCCCGAATCACGGCCAGCGGCTCTCCCCCGACGCGTACCCCGGGCGCGACGGCCAGGACGCGCAGCCAGAGGTCGTAATCCATGGCCAGGTGCAGCGACTCGTCGAGCAGGCCGACGCGGTCCAGAATGCTTCGTCGCACGAAGGCAGAGGGCTGTGGGATTCCATTCGCGTCTCGCAGCAGGCTCGCCAGGGTCGGCGGCCCGGCGGGGCACGGGGCCGATTCGCCGGACCGCTCGTCCAGCATGATGCAATCGCCGTACACCAGCCCAACCGCGGCATCGCGGTCGAAAATCTGGGCCACACGCCGTAGGGTGCCGGGCAGATACATGTCATCCGAGTTCAGCCATGCCACGACCTCGCCCGTGGCACGCCGCCATCCCTTGTTGATCGCGTGCGACTGGCCACGGTCGGGCTCGCTGACCCAGTACGCCAGCCGCTCGGCGTAGCGGCGGATCACGTCAGCGCTGTTGTCCGAGGAGCCCCCGTCCACCACCATGTACTGGATCGCTGGATACGCTTGTTCCAGGACCGACTGAATCGTCGCTTCAAGGTAAGCGCCCTGGTTGAAACTCGGCGTCACGATGCTGAACGTGATCACGCGCGCATCGCTTTCAGACCTTCAGAGCCTCCGTCAGGCACTTTTCTCCTGGTACAGCATTCGGCGAGCAACGTAGTGTAGTGTCCGTGCGTGCGCACTCAAGGCGGGTCCACTCGTCCCCGGAGGCCAGGTGACGCCGCGCCCCGACGATCTCGCGGGGGTGCGGTGCCTGTACATCTCCTACAACGCGCTCGAATCTGCGCTCGTACGGTCCCAGGTGGTGCCGTACCTGTTCGGGCTTCGAGAGCGCGGAGCACAGTTTTCCCTCCTGACCTTCGAGCCCCAACCTCCACGAGCGGACGACGGTGGACCGCGGGCACGGCTGCTGGCCGAAGGGATCCGCACGGTGTCAGTCCGGTACCACCAGCGGCCCACGCTCGCAGCCACCGGCTATGACATCGCGGTGGGCGCAACGGTTGGCGCCTGGCTCGCTCGTCGCCAGGGGATCAACCTCGTTCATGCGCGCGGGTACCCCCCGGCGGCTATGGCACTGTTGATCAAGCGCACCGTGCGTGTGCCGTTCGTCTTCGACATGCGGGGGCTCATGGCAGACGAGTACGTCGACGCAGGGCGGTGGACTCGCCAGGGCCTGCCCTACCGCCTCACCAAACGAGCCGAGCGGCTGCTGCTGCGGTCAGCGGACGCGACCGTGGTTCTGACGAACCGCATCCGTCCCATTCTGTGGCCCGCGGGTGCGGACCGAGAGGCCGCTGTCACCACCATTCCGTGCGGAGTTGACCTGGCGCAGTTCCCATTCAGGGAGCGCCCTGACACGCTCATGGCGACTCGCCTGGGGCTTGGGAACAAGCGCATCCTGGTATCCAGTGGATCCCTCGGTACGTGGTACCTGCCGGATGAGATGCTGCGCTTCGTTCGCACAGCACATGCCGCGGACAGCCGGGTACACCTGCTGATCCTGAACCAGGGCGAGCACCACCTGATCCGCGAGCGAGCCGCGACCGCCGGGCTACCCACTGATGCGTTCACCGTGCTAGCCGTCCCACCATCGCAGGTTCCCAGCTACCTCGCGGTTGCCGAGGCAGGGCTGTGCTTCGTCAAGCCAGCCTTCTCCAAGCTCGCCAGCTCGCCGATCAAACTGGGCGAGTATCTGGCGACCGGTCTTCCCGTAATTGCGACGGCCGGTGTCGGCGACGTGGACGAGATGATCCAGGGGAACCGGGTAGGAACACTCATCTCCCAATTCAGCGACGAGGACTTTCGCGCCACGTGGAGCCGATTCGACGCCGCAAGCATCGATCCCTCACTCCGTCCGCGGTGCCGGGCGACGGCCGAGTCACTGCTCGATGTGGCAGCAGGCGTGGCCCGGTACGCCGCGGTCTATGCTCGCCTGCGCAGCGGCCCGCCGCGGAGACCCTGGGCTGGGTCTCCACCGCCTTCGGCTTAGAACTGGAAGTAGATGAACTTCCGATCCGGCGTGGCACCGGTTGTCAGGGTGAACGCCAATGCCACGGCCACGGCAATACCGAGCGCGATCGGCTGAAGCACCCGCGGGACCCGCACCGACACTCTCCGGGTGAACACCGAAACCGCGGTGAGCCCTGCCGCCAGGATGGCCACGTCGATCGTCACGTTGCCACTGAGGACCCCGGACGGCGCCGTAGGGACGAGCATCGAACGAAGCATGTTGCCCGCGGCGGGGATGCTCTCCGATCGGAAGAGGACCCAGCTCACCAGCACCAGAAGCTGCGTGACAACCCAACTGGTGGGACCCGCCAACGGCCCGCGAACCTCCCTCAGCCTCGTCCGCCGCACGCGCTCCGCTGCTTGCAGCGCACCCCAGAACACCCCCCAGGCGACGAAGTGCCAGGCCGCGCCGTGCCACAACCCGCCGATGGCCATCGTTAGCACCACGTTTCGCAGCACCACCAGGAGCGGCACCCGCGAGCCGCCGAGCGAGATGTAGACGTAGTCGCGTAGCCAGGACGAAAGCGAGATGTGCCAGCGCCGCCAGAAGTCCGTGACAGAGGTGGCAAGGTACGGGGCGTCGAAGTTCTTCGGGATGTGAAATCCCAGCAGCCGCGCCGAGCCAAGAGCGATGTCGGTGTACCCCGAAAAATCGAAGTAGACCTGCAGCGAGAACGCCAGTGCGGCGGTCCAGGCCTCGAGCGTGCCCAGCCCGCCCGTGGCCCCGGCGTCGAAGCCAGCATTGGCAAGGGGCGCGAGGCTGTCGGCCAGGAGCACCTTCTTCGACAATCCCAGGACGATGAGCGCAATGCCGCTTCGCTGTTCCATCCAGTCGAAGCGCTCCAGGTGGGTGAGCTCTGGCACGAAGTCCTGGAATCGCTTGATGGGCCCCGCGACCTGCGTGGGAAAGAACGCGGCGAAGACGTGAAAGCGGGTGAACGAATGGACCGGTAGGGCGCCGCGGTACACGTCGACGAGGTAGTGGATGAACTCGAAGGTGAAGAACGAGATCCCGAGGGGTAGGACGAGCTGAAGCAACGGCGGGTCCCAGGCGAGCCCCGCAGCGCTGGCAAGGCTCGAAGCGCTCCGAAACCCAAAGTCCCAGTACTTGAACATCCCCAGGACGGCGAGGTCAGCGGCGATACACGCCGCCAGCGTTGTGCGACGGTGAGACCTGGCCAGGAGGCGTCCGAAGGCAAAGTTCGCCACCGCCAGCCCAAACATCATCAATGCATACGGGGGGCTCCAGGTGGCATAGAAGACATAGCTGGCGAGCAGGAGCAGGTGGACCCTCCACCTCGCCGGGGCGCCCCAGTACACGAGCCACGTCGCGGGAAGGAAAACTGCGTACTGGAGGCTATTGAAGAGCACCGGGGCTCAGGCCCCTGCCAACATCGCCGACAGGGAGGATGCGATGACACCGGCGGCTTTCGCGCTGCCGAATGCCGTCAGATGCACGCCGTCAAAGGACTCCGCGGGATCGCTGGGATCAATTTGCCCTCGCAAATCGACGTACACGAATGCCGAGCTCTCCTGGAAGCGTTCGCGAATCGAGTCAATGACCGGCTCCTCATCTCTCTGGAAGCCACGGACCAGCACCACCTGCCGACCGCGCAGGAGCTGCGCACTGATCAGATCGCCCAGCCGCGCTCGGTACACGGCCTCCACCTCCAAACTGGTCGCAATCCGGGGGGCGGACTGGCTCGAGTCGATTCGCGGAACACGCCGCTCCTGCTCCGCGTAGCCCGCGTCGATCGTGCCGTAGCGCAACTGGAAGTACTTCTCGCGGATCGCCTGCGGCAGCGCCGGCTGATACCCCGTCCACCGAGACAACGGCGCCTGGTTGCGGGCGCACGTGGCGGGATCCCGAACGGCGGCTTCCGTCGTGCTATCGGTCCGGGCTGCATAGATCACCACACCATCCGGCTCCAGACCCGCGTACAGGTCCAGCGTCGACGGGTAGCACACGGCAGATTCGCCATTGAAGGCCAGGTTCGCCACGTTCACTGGTCGATTGAGGAGCCGCGTGAGGGACTCTCCGAGCCGCGTCGAAAGAGTCTCCGTCTCGCGTACGCCGTAGCCGAACGCCACGCTGTCGCCAAGCAGAACATAGCGAAGCGCATTCGGCTGCTTCGCGCCGAGCAACGCACCCCGGTAGCCGCGGACGTTCAAGCCCGCGGAGTCGAGCTGCCGGCCTCGCGCCCACTGATCAGCCGTGAAAAATGCTCCGAGCGTCAGCAGCAGCGCCACCGCGAAGAGCAGCAAGTCGCGCACGAGCGACCACGCCGATGCCCGCCGCCGCAACGCCACTGCGCACGTGTGACCTTCGCTCGTGGCTCCCGAAGGCGAAACCGTTTCCACCCGCATTGGTACCTCTGGGTCGACTCCGGATTCGGGAGGGATAAGCAGCGGACGCCGAGTGTAACCAGCCTCAGGACGCGGCGCGGAGGTACATCCGCACGGAATGTCCTGTCACGAGCAGCGGCGTGGTAACGTACCCTTCTGACTCAGGTATTCCTGTTGCGCCATAAGGAGTGATCCCTTGAACCACGCACCCCGTGCATTTGCCTTTCTTGCGGCCGTGCCGCTCGTGATTCTGGCGGCGTGCGCGCAGCCCGCGCAGCCCTCACCGACCGCCGCGCCAGCGGCCACCAAGCCCGCCGAGGCCACGAAGCCCACAACGGCACCCCCCACGCCAGCGGCCGCTGCCAGCCCGGCAACCGCCGCCAGCCCCGCGGCTGCCCCCAAGCCGGCAGCTTCACCCGTAGCCGCACCGGCTGCCTCGCCGTCAGCAGCCGCGAGCCCTGCCGCCGGCGACGTCACCGCCAGTGCCCGGCCGCTTTCCCCGTTGCCGCAGCCCGGCAACATGCCGGCCGGCTCGTTCATGAAAGAGATTCAGGACCGCGGCCGCCTGATCGCGGGGGCACGCCAGGACGTGCCATTGTTCAACTTCCTCAACCCGCGTACGAACCAGTATGACGGGTTCGACGTGGACGTCCTTCGAGAGATTGCGAAAGCCATCTTCAACGACGACACGAAGATCGAGTTCAGGCAGGTCAACTCGTCGACGCGCATCCCGCTGCTGCAGGAGGGCGCGCTCGACATCGTGGCCGCCACGATGACCATCAACGCCGAGCGGAAGCAGCAGATCGACTTCTCCGAGGTGTATTACGCCGCGGGCCAGAAGCTGCTGGTCAAGAAGGATTCGACCGCGACCAGCATCCAGGACATGGCGGGGAAGCGGGTGTGCGCCACCAAGGGCTCCACCAGCGAGACCAACATCACGAAGTTTCAGCCGCAGGCGCAGGTGGTCCAGGCTGACGCGTACACGGATTGCCTGCTGTCTTTGCAGCAGGGCCGGGTGGACGCGGTGTCGACCGACGACGTCATCCTCTCGGGTCTGGCAGACCAGGATCCGAACACCAAGATTGTTGGCGAGAAGTTCACCGAGGAGCCGTACGGCCTCGGCTTCAAGCAGGGCCGCGCTCAGTTCGTCCCGTTCGTGAACGGTGTCCTGACGCAGATGAAGGGCAATGGCCGCTGGAAGGCCATCTACGAGAAGTGGCTGGGCAAGTTCGGCCCTGCACCCGAGCCACCGAAGGGCACCTACACCAGTTAGCCGAGTCAGCACACCTACAGCTCCAGAGCGCCCGCTGGCGGGGTGGAAGAGATACCACTCCGCCAGCGGGCCGCGCGGGCGCGGTTCGCTGCTTCTCCTTACCCTGACCTTCCATTGACCCCAGTCCTCGAACAGCTCCCGCTCATGCTGGCGGGACTGGTCACCACGATCCAGCTCGCGCTCCTGGCGGGCGTGATCGCGCTGCTGTGGGGAATCCTCATCGCGCTCTTCCGCGTGAGCCCGCTTGCCCCCTTGCGGATCCTCGGCGCGGTGTACGTGGAGTTCGTCCGCAACGTGCCCCTGTTGGTGCACATGTTCTTCTGGGTGTTCGGACTGCCGTTCGTGGGTATCACCCTGCCAGAGTTCGTCGGGGCGTTCTTCGGCCTGGGCTTCTATACAGCGGCCTTCGTAGCAGAGGTGATTCGGGCCGGCATCGTGTCCGTGAAACGCGGGCAACTGGAGGCGTCACGGGCGCTCGGGTTCAGTTATGTCGAGATGATGCGCCTGGTCGTGCTGCCGCAGGCGTTCTCCACCGTGGTGCCCCCGCTCGGAAACCTGGCATTGGCCATGACGAAGAACACGTCCGTGGCAACCTCGATCCTCGTGCCAGAGCTGCTGTATCAGACCCAGGTGGTCAACTCTCGGACGTTCGCCACGTACCCCGTGTTCTTCGTGTCCGCCATGCTGTACCTCGTGCTCACGCTCCCTCTGAGCAGGTTGGTGAGCGTGCTCGAGCGGCGGATGACCCGCTATCGGCAGGTGTCGCGTGCGTGACCGCGCGGGTCGACAGCGGCAACGGGTGTGTGCGAGTAATCCCGTCGCCATCCAACCGCCGCATGCCCGTGCCACGCGCGATGCGGGACCGCGGTAAGGCTGATGCAGCTCGACAAGCTCATCGAGTGGCGCTACTGGAAGGCGTTCACCGAACCCGACATCTGGCAGTTTCTGTGGACGGGGCTCCAGGCCACGCTGGAGATGGCAGCGGTGGCCATCGTCGCCAGTCTCATTCTCGGGACCGGCCTCGCCTTCGCGCGGATCGGGCGAAACCCGCTCAGCCACTATCCCGCGGCGGCGTTCATCGAGATCGTGCGGTCCCTGCCCGTCCTGTACCTCATCTTCTTTGCGTACTTCGGCGGCGCGCGGTTCGGGCTTCAAGACCCGCAGACCGCCGCGACCCTGGCGCTGACGCTCTACACCGCGGCGGTCAACGCCGAGATCATCCGTGCTGGGATCCTGTCGATCGATCGAGGCGAAATCGAAGCGGCGCGCTCATTGGGACTCAGCCACCTCCAGGCGATGCGTCACGTCGTGGTGCCGCAAGCGTTCCGGCGCATCGTTCCGCCCCAGGTGGGGCAACTGGTGACGCTGGTGAAGGACACGTCCCTGGCGTACATCGTCGGCACAACTGAGCTTATGCAGCGCATCAAGGTGCTGTACAGCACCTTTGAGATCGGCACGATCCAGGGCCTCGTGGTGGCCGCGCTCATCTACTTTTCGATCAACTACACACTCTCGCTCCTCTCGCGGCGCCTGGAGGAGCGCGCCCCGGCATCGGCGGGCACGCAACTAGGAACGAAGCCCGGCGTGGCTACGGCCATCCGGCCGGCCTCGATCTGAGCTCCCATCCGGCGCTAGCGTCCGGCGGGCCGGTTGGCGGCGGGTGTGGCGACTGGCGCCGGGACGACCGCGCCCCCAGTGGGCTTTGACACCGAGCCGCCACTGCTCGAAGGCGTCGGCGCGACGGTGGGCTTCGGTGCGACGGTAGGCGCTGCAGGGACGACGGTTGGCCTCTCCACGGTGGCGGTGGGGCGGGGAGCGACCGTGGGCACGGGCGTGGGGTTCGACGCCAGCACGGCCCGGGTGGGGACGACGACCGCCGTGGGGTTCACGGAGCGGGTGCCAGCGGTGACGGTCGACTCCCCCGCGCCAGGCGACCTCGGGACGGGCGTGGCTACCTGGACGGGCAGAGTGGGCGTGGCGACCACGAGAGGAGCGCGCCCACGGATGACGGCGTCCAGGGTTGCGTCCGGGGTGGGCTGCGGCGCTGGCTCGGCGTTCGCGGCCGCCGCCTGGGCAGGACGGCCGCAGCCAGCGGCGATTGGCACAGCCAGCAACAGCAGCGCCAGGATAGTCCTGGGAACGGCAGGGGTGCGGTCCATGGGGAATGGCTTCTGATGGGAGGCCCGGCAACGCGCGGCGGGTCCGTACGGTTGGCGTACGTGTGCCAACCCCTGGTAGCCATGCGCAACAACGCACGTGCTGAGGGCGGGATCAGGATAGGCGCACGCCCCGTGGGGCGAAACGCCCGCTCACGCTGCACAGCAGCCGCTCCGTGCGCTCCGAGATACGTCTGTGATACCCGCATTGCGGTCATCAGGGCCCCAACTCAGGGGCGCAGCAGCACCTTCAGGACGCCGCGCTCCGCGGCCCGCGCATACGCCGCTTCCGCGGCACGCAGTGGAAACTCGTCGTCGACCAGATCGGACACGGCCACGTGCCCGGCTACCAGCGCCGCGATGGCCTCCGGGAACGGGCCGCAGCGCGAGCCAAGCAGCGTGATCTCGTTGACGACGACAGGCGTGAGATCGACGTGCGCGGCTCCGGCGTAGGTGGATTTCAGGATCAACGTCCCGCGCGGCTCGCACAGCTCCAGTGCCCGCGCCAAGCCCGCCGGCGAGCCAGTACATTCCGCCACGATGGGCACCTGGCGCGCATGCAAGCCGGAGTCGTCGCCGTGCATGAACCCCAGGCCCCAGGCTTCCGCCACGTGCCGTTTCCGCTCATGATGGCCGACGACCGTCACGTCGGCCCCCGCGAGCTGGAGCACGCGCGCCTGCAACAGCCCCAATTTACCGTCGCCGACGACGACAGCGGGTGCGCCTACCTGGACGGTGAGTCCCTGCGCTAGGGGTTCGAAGGCGGCGGCAAGCGGCTCTACGAAAACGGCCGCGACATCGGCCACCACGTGCGGGACGGCGAACAGGTTGTTGATCGGCAGCGTGAGGAGCTCGGCGTGGGCGCCGTTGCGGCCAACGATGCCCAGCGTGGTGCGGTTAGGGCAATGCGTAGGATACCCGCGGCGGCAGGTGGCGCAATCGCCGCAGGCCGCATTGATGTCGCCGACAACGCGGCGCCCCACCCACTGAGGTGCCGAAGGGGCGGCCTCCACCACCCCCACAAACTCGTGGCCAGGCGTCCCCACGAATCCCAGGTAACCGCGGGTGATCTCGCGGTCGGTGGAGCAGATGCCCGCGAGCGTGACGCGGATGCGTGCTTCGCGGGTTCCTTCGACGTCTGGCACCGGCACCTGCGCCACGCCCAGGCGCTGGCCATCAAAGCGAGCGGCGAGCATCGTAGCGGGTGCGCGGGCTGCCGGAAGCTCCGCCGCGCTCACTGCTTCGGCGGGATCTTTAGCTTCTGGTCTATTTTCAGCGTGTCCGGGTCGTTCAGCACATCGCGGTTCGCGTCGTAGATGCGACGCCATTGCGTGGAGTCACCATAGAACTTCTCAGCAATCACGAGGAGCGTGTCACCCGACGCGACGGTGTAGGTCTCGCCACCCTCGGCAGAAGCGGACGTTGGCTTGGGGGCGGGGGTGGGCGCCGCGGAGCTGCTGCTGGGAGAGGGCGACGGGGATGCCAGCCCCGGCCGCTGGGGCGAGGGCACGGCCGTGGCCGGCGAAGCGGCTGGTGCTGGAGTCGGCGTGGAGGACGACGCAGTCCCACCACAGGCCGCGAGCAAGCCTGTTGAGGCGAGTACGGCAGCGGTCGCTACCCAGCGGCGACCCCCGCACAAGCGGGACGGAAAGCCCTTGCGCACGCATCCCTCCGTGTCCATCAGACACTCTGTCGGCACCCCATGATGTCGCGAGTGGAGCGAGTATATGGGCCCCGCCCGGACCGGTGACCGCCCAAAGGTCCGCGACACGCCGGAGCCGACCACCCGGCCGCGTCGGACAGTCCCTCGTACCCCAAGGCTCCAGCGCTCAAGGGCCACCGGGCCGCGCGTGAACAGGTACCGGGCCCGGGAGGGTACGCTTGAGACGCATGCCCGCCGTCCGTCCGTTCCAGGCCGTGCGCTACGACCCGTCCGTGGCCGGCCCCGTCGACGCCGTCCTGTGCCCGCCCTATGACGTTATCACGCCGACGCAGCGCCTCGAGTACCAGGCCCGCAGCCCCTACAACGCCGTCCGCCTTGAGCTTCCTGAGGGGCCGCCGGACGGGGACGACTCGCGTTATGTCACCGCCGCGGCGACCTTCCGGGCATGGATCGAGGAGGGCGTGCTCCGACGCGACGACGCGCCCGCGTATTACCTGCACGAGACGACGTTCACCACACCCACTGGATCCCAGCAACGGCGCGACGTCCTGGCGGCGGTTGACGTGGAGCCGTGGTCCAGCGGAAACGTGGTCCCGCACGAGCACACGATGGCGGGACCCAAGGCAGACCGGCTCGCGCTGCTGCGTGCCACTCACGCCAACCTGAGTCCGGTCTGGCTCCTGCACCGCGAGCCGGTGCAGGCGGTGGAGCGGGCCTGGGACGCGGCCCTCCAGACCCCGCCCGCCCTCGAGGCAACGTACGAGTCGGAACGCCACCGCCTCTGGATCGTCGACGACGGCGCGCTGGTCGCCCTGATCGAAGCCGGCTTCGCGAGCGGCGGGCCGCTCTACATCGCCGATGGCCACCACCGTTTCGAGACCGCGCTTGGCTTCCGAGCAGAGGCGGAGTCAACGTTGCCCGGCGCCCGCGGAGCGCTCGCCGTCATCACCTGGGCTGACGATCCGGGATTGGTAGTGCTGCCAACCCACCGGGTGCTCGCCAACCTTCCTGCCGAGGTGCGTCTGGAGGGCCTGCGAGCGGCATGGTCGGCGACGTTCGAGGTGCATGAGATCGACTCGACCGGCGACCCGGCGCGGGATGCGGATCGAGCGGTCGCCAGCCTCGAAGCGCACGCGGACGAGACAGCATTCATCGTCGTCGGTCCCCATACACCGGAGCTGACGCTGCTGCGCGCCGCTGACCCGGCGAAGGTGCTGGCCGCGCTGCCGGCGGATCGCTCCGCTGCCTGGCGCGCGCTGGACCTCGCGCTGCTCCACGCGGCGGTCGTCGATCCGCTCGTGGCCCGGGCAGGGCGTGACAAAGCGGAAGCGCTCGCGTACCTACGCGATCCGCGGGAGGCAGTGGAGCGGGTCTACGATGGCTCGGCGGCGGCGGCGTTCATCACACACCCCACACGGGTGCGCCAGGTGCTGGAAGTGGCCGACGCGGGCGATCGGATGCCAGAGAAGTCCACCTACTTCTTTCCCAAGCCGCCCACGGGGCTTCTGGTGCGCCCGCTCGATTGAGGCCGATGCCGGGTACCGTTTCCCCACACTCGTGTAGGTAGAACGCTGGAGATCAGACCGTTCAGCCGTACGCTGAATCGGTTACGTGTCCCCTGTAGCCTCGCTGGTAGGACGCGGCGGCCTCCGCTCAGGATGCACGGCCCGTCCAGCAGAAGGGCGGGGCAAGAGAGCAGATGGCGATGGTGTCAGTCGGCGCGGCGCTCGACAGTCTGCCGCTGGCAGGCGGGTCGGACCCGGAGGCGCCTGCCGAATCGGAGAGCGAATCCTTCACATCCGCTGCCGCCTCGACGCTTCACGTGGGCGAGTCGCTCCCGCAGTACCTCCAGGAGATCGGCCGTGTTCCACTGCTGACCGCCGCCGACGAGGTCCGTCTGGCGCAGGCGATCGAGCTGGGCCGGGAGGCCGCCGCACAGGCGACCCAGGATGAGATTGCCGAGGAGGAGCTGGACCGGCTGGAGCACCTGGCGCGTGAGGGCGAACGGGCGAGGGTCCACCTCACGTCCGCGAACCTGCGCCTGGTGGTCAGCGTCGCTCGCCGCTACATGCACCGCGGGGTGCCGCTCGGCGACCTGATCCAGGAAGGCAACATCGGCCTCATGCGGGCGGTCGAAAAGTTCGACTGGCGGCGCGGCTTCAAGTTCAGCACGTACGCCACGTGGTGGATCCGCCAGGCCGTGACCCGAGCCCTTGCCGACGACGCGCGGACGATTCGCATCCCGGTCCACCTGGTGGACGTGGTAAATCGAATCGCCCGCGCCTCCGGCCACCTCCTGCAAGAGCTCGGGCGCGAGCCAACCCTCGACGAGATCGCCGATCTCCTGGAGATGCCGGTGGATCGCGTCCGCGACCTGGCGCGTGTCACGCCTCAGCCGGTGTCGCTGGATGGCTTTGTGGGCGAGGAGGGTGAGACGCGCCTGTCGGACCTGGTGCCAGACCTGGACGCGCAGGACCTTGAGATCGCGGCCGATTACCGTCTGCTGAAGGACCAGATCCAGGACACGCTGCTCACCCTGACCCCCCGCGAGCGGCGCGTGATCGAGCGCCGCTTCGGGCTGGTAGGCAATGAGGGGACGCTCACCGAGATCGGGCGCGAGATCGGCGTTACCCGCGAGCGAATCCGCCAGATCGAGAACAAGGCGCTGCGGAAGCTGCGCCACCCGAGCCGCGCCAAGCACTTGCGCGGCCACGCCCAGTAGCGCGGCGCTGCTCACGCGGCTGCATTCGCATGGCAACATTGCCGTCGTGCAGCCACGCTTCGCCGACTCCCGCACACGGCCCGAGCACACCTCGTCCAGCGAGCTAGGCCAGCCCATCTCAGCTGCAGCCCTCGCCAGTCGAGCCGCGCTGGCGCTCGCCGACAGCGCGGGCCTGGACGAGCGCGCGCTTGCTCGCCGTCTCTTTGGCGGCGATCCGCCGCCAGGCCTCCTCGAGCGGCTGCTCGAGCCGCTCCGCTGTAACCCGCGGTTCCACGTCGACACCAATCGTCGCTGGCATCTCGCCACGGTCCCGGGCGCACGCGCGAGTGAGGGCGTGGTTGGTGGTGTTGCCGCGGCCACGATCCGGGTCGGCGAGCGGACACACCTGCTCGGGGTGGCCGTCGCCCAGGCCGCCGCGGGCGAAGTTGAAACCACCTGGCACAGCCTGTTCCGCCCGCGACAACGGCTGCGCATCGCAGCCGCCATCCGCGAGATGCTGGACGGCGACGCGGGGGCACTGGACGGAGCACCGGGCCTCGAGTCGCGCTGGAGAGAGCTCCAGGCGGCTCTCGGCGCGGCACCGCTCTTCTGTGTCGAGCCGGAGGCGCTCCAGGCCGCAATCGCGTCGGAAGCCGCCCAGACCGGCCACGGCGCGGACGTCATGCTGGTGGGCGTGGAGCGAGCCGCGGTTCGATTGGGCGTCGTCCCTGGAAAGCCCTCGTTCACCGCCATTGCCGCGGCCGTCGGCGTGCCACTCCCACACGCCGCCGGCAGAGGCCTCGACACGCGCGCTTGCCTCGTCGCGCGGGTTGGCCGAGCGCTCGCCGAGCGGGCGCTCGCGGCCGGGCTCTCGCTTGAGGACCTCGCGCAGGAAGCGCGTGCCAGAGCGGCTCCGCGCCCACTTGCCATGGGCCATCGGGTCGCCGAGGCACCCGATGCTCCCGGCGTGTACGTGTTCCGCGGAGACCAGGACGCACCCCTCTATGTCGGCAAAGCCCGCAGCCTTGCGGACCGGCTGACCGCGTACACCGGCCGGCCGCTGGCCGCTTCGCGGCGCATGGACGGCCTGGGTGAAGCCGTGCGCTCGATTGATCTCCAGCCTTGCGAGACCGAGCTCGAAGCGTCGATCCGCGAGGCATACGAGATTGAACGGCAGTCGCCCCGCTACAACACCCAGCGGACCGGATCTACGCCGCGCCTGTGGATTACGCTGCCACCGCAACGCGTCTCGCGGGCACGGCGCCCCCGACCGCTTTCCCTGCCGCGCCTGGCGGTGGTGCCTGAGCCATCCCCGGATGACGCCTGGGCGGTCGGCCCATTCCGATCGAGCGACCTTGCTTGGAAGCTGAGAGCCGTCGCCCTGTGCGCGTTCGAGCTTGACTCGCCGCGTGCCGCCGGTGACGTCGAGGCGTATCGCGCGGCAACGGTGCGCGCCTACCGGTTCCTCGAAGGCAGTACGCCGGATGCCGTTCAGGCACTGTCGGAGAAGCTTGATGTGGCGATCCAGAATCGCTCCGCGCGCCTCGCGGCACGGCTGCGATCGTCGATCCGGATCGCTCGCTCGTACGACGTCACCACGGCACGGTTTCCCGTTGATCCGCGCTCCAGCAGCCTGCTTGTGGTCGTCCGAATTCCGAACGGCCGAGACCTGTACTGGCTTGACCGCCTGTGCGTGCGTGCATTCACGCGCGCGTCGGCGGGCGACGATCCAATCGTGCTGCTGTCAGACCTGCTCCAGCGGCAACGGCCGCCCGGCCCGGTCGAGGACGCTTCGGCCACCTGGGCGCTCCGCTGGCTCAGCAGCGCGGCCCATCGCATCTCGGTGGCAGCGCTCGACCCCGACCACCCTTCGGCAGCGCTGGATCTGCTCGCGGTCTCGATGCAGGCGTTACCAGCCCACTGGTAGTCACACGCGACTCGCCGCCACAATGCGCTGTCTATGGCCGGGTACCTGGTGGAATGTGTCCCGAACGTGAGCGAGGGTCGGCGCCAGGACGTGCTGGACCAGATCCAGGCCGCAATCCAGGAGGTCAAGGGAGTCGCGGTCCTGGATCGGCATGCGGACCCTATCCACAATCGAGCGGTCTTCACCTTCGCCGGTGAGATTGGCGCGGTGGCAGAAGCAGCGTTCCGCCTGATCCGCGAAGCTGCCGCGACTATCGACCTGCGAACGCACCGGGGCGTGCACCCCCGCATCGGAGCCGCGGACGTGGTGCCCTTCGTACCGATCGGCGAGACGCCGATGGCCGTGTGTGTGGAGCTTGCGCGGAGGGTTGGGCGGCGCGTCGGCGCGGAGCTGGATCTGCCCGTCTTCCTGTACGGCGAGGCGGCGCAGGACCCATCTCGCAAGCGCCTGGCGGACGTGCGGCGGGGGGAGTACGAGGGACTGGTGCAATCGATCGTCGACGATGCGTTGCGCCGCCCCGACTTCGGCCCGAGCCGACTCGGTCCGGCCGGCGCGACCGCTATTGGAGCCCGCCCGTTTCTCGTGGCGTACAACGTCAACCTGCGCACGCCCGAGCTTGCGACGGCGACCGCCATCGCCCGCGCTATCCGCGAATCGAGCGGGGGCCTGCCAGCGGTCCAGGCGCGCGGGTTTGCCACTGCCGACCCGGCGATCCAGCAGGTTTCGACGAATGTGCTGGACACAGCACGGACGCCGCTCCACGTTCTGTTCGCGGCCATTGAGCGCGAGGCCAGCGCCCGGGGCGCTACCGTGGTCGGAAGCGAGCTCGTGGGCCTCGTGCCCACCGCCGCGCTGGCCGACGTAGCCCGGGACGCCCTGCGGTTCGAGCACCTGGACGCCGACGCCACGATCGAGTCGCGCCTGCTTTCGCGGACGTTCGAGCGCTGGCGGGGCTGAAGCAGGTTACGTGCGACTCGTGGGCGGACGCGGGAGCTGGTCACGCTGGCGGTCTTGACGCGGTCGCGCACCGGAGCTCCAGCCACTGTGGGCTTCGGGCTGCTGGTCCTGGTGCTGGCGCTGATCCCACGGCTGAGCTTGCTGGTTCGGTCGGGATGGCTGCTGGAGGGCGACGACTCGCTCTCGACGCTGATGGCGCTGGCCATCTACGACCGGCGTGATCTCCCGATCATGCTCAAGAATCAGACCTACGCCGGCGCCTGGGAGCCGTATGCCATGGCCGCGTTCTTTGCGGTGGCGGGCCCTTCGCGCTGGGCCGCCAAGCTCCCCGAGTTGCTCGCATCCCTGGGCGTCGTGTGGGCCACCTGGCTGCTGACTCGCTCCGTCGCCGGCAGCCTCGCGGGGAGGATCGCGGCGGTCCTCGCCGCGCTAGCACCACCGTACACGATGGTGCTGGGCCTGAAACCGTGGGCGGCCTACACGGAGGTGATCCTGTTCGGAACCCTGTGTGTGCACGCCTGCATTCGACTTGCGTTTGGGCCGCGCGAGCGGCGCGGAAGGTGGGCCCTCTGGGCCGGCGCCGCGGGTGGCATCGCCTTCTGGATGCACCCCATTGCCGCGTTCTACCTCGTACCGGGCGCGGCGGTGGTGGCTGGACGGCTGCGCAGTATCCCGCTGCTGCGGGGCGGGGCCCTCGGGTTAGTGGGGTTCCTCGTGGCCGCCGCGCCGGTGTGGCTCTACAACCTCCAGACCGGCGGCGCGACGCTCCAGTTCATCGCCGCAGGCAGCGGCGGCCAGACCGCGGATCGCTGGCAGGTGTTCCAGGCGTGGTGGAATGCCGACCTGCCGCGGGCGCTTGGACTGTGGAATCCCTGGGGAGCGACACCCCGTGGCCTCGCCATTGCGGCCGCCGCGGTCTTTGCCACGGCAGTTGTGTGGGCAGCGGTCCGGCGCGAGCGATTCCCGCGGCCGCTGGATGCGCCGCTCCTCGTGCTCGTCGCCGTGCCAGTGCTGGTGGTGCTGAGCGGCTTTGGAGGGCCGGCACTCAACCCGTGGGGGTTCGATGCCACGGGTCGATATGCCCCACCGCTCTGGTTCGCGCTGGTGCCGGTTCTGGCGGCGTTCCTGGCTTCGCTTAGAGCGCCTAACACACGCTCCACCGTCGTTCTTCCTGACCCATCGCTGCCGAGTTCGCGGCGAGGACTTCTGTTCGGCACTCTTAGCACGGCCCGCTCTGGCCGGCGCGTGCGCGCGTCGACGGGCTCAGATCCGGCACCCCTCCTCCGGGAAGGATCGACCGGGACGGTTCTGCCGAGCCCGCACGGAGGGGATGCGGGCCGTTCTGCATCCGGTCGTGCGCCACGGCCGTTCGAAGCTCCGCCTCGGTCGCTCGCCCCATTGCCGTTTCGCCCGCTCATCGCCTTCACGCTGCTGAGCATGGTTGTCGCGTCGAACCTGGTGGGGCTGTCGCGTACCGATCCAGTCCAGGCATTCCAATCGCCGTACTGGCCAAAGCTACCGGTGGACAACGGGCCGCTGCTGGACGCGCTCGCCGCGCGCCAAGTCGATGCCATCTGGCTGAACCACTGGGCGGCGTTTCCCGTCATGTTCGACGCGCGGGTGCGAGGGCAGCCGCTGATCGCGTATGACTGGTACGACGTGCAGGCAGGCGGAATCGACCGCTTTCCGGAGTACCGCCTGGTCGTGGAAGGCAGCCCACGCGCCGCCTTCGTGCTGGTCACCGACGAGCCGCGTCCTGAGCTCCTGGACCGCCTGGACGAGCTAGGGGTGCAGGCTGAGGTCGTGCGCGTGCCGACCTACGTCGTGGTGATCCCGACATCACGCACGGTCCACCCGAGCGAAGTGACATCCGCCCTGGACTATCGCTACTGAGGCCGACGGTTCGTGAGAGTGGTGGCGAAGAAGCACGCCGCTACCCCGGCTTCGCGGCCTTGCCGGGCCCCGAAGCCCGGCCTCCCACATTGCCCTGAAGCCGTTCTTCGTACCAGGCGCGCCCCGTCCGAACAGTCGCTGCTCAGCGCCGCGGAGGTCTCACTTGGTAGAATGCACAAGCCCCGGCGGGGTAGCTCAGTGGTAGAGCAGGGGACTCATAAGCCCCGTGTCGGGAGTCCGATTCTCCCCCCCGCTACCACAGCCCGTTTCTCATCTCGCAGCCGTCGCGCCACCCATACATGCCCGCCGTTTCGCGCAGGGGACCTTTAAGTTCTCCCGGCACTATCGAACCCGGCTGGGCTCGCGAACGCACCGTTCGCATACGAGGGGCAAGGACGGCGGGTTCTGGCTGCTCCGGATCAGCGGCAGTAGTGGACCTGAACAACGAGACGCGCTGAGGTCCGAACGGAAGCACGATCCGCGGGATTGGACTCTTTGTGAGGCATCCGTCGGGTAGGAAACCCGCGGCACGCGGTGTGCTGCACCGACAGCGTGCAGAGGGTGGAATCCGGCTCGGCAGATGCGCGATCCGGCCGCGCCTCGAGGCCGCTGGCGAGGGTGGCGGCCGTTCAGGCTGCCTACTGGCTGATCAGCGGCATCTGGCCGTTGCTGCACCTTCGCTCGTTCGAGGCGGTCACCGGACCGAAGGTGGACGGCTGGCTCGTCCGCACCGTTGGTCTGCTGCTGTCGGCCGTCGGCGGCGTGCTGGCCTACTCGGCGCGGCAGGCCTCTACGCCGAGGGAGATTCCCTTGGTGGCGTGTAGCACCGCCGCCGCGCTCCTCGCGAGCGACGTGACGTTCTCGCTTAGCGGTCGTATCTCGAAAATCTACCTGCTGGATGCGCTCGCAAACGTGGCACTCATTGGCTGCTGGCTGTCGGCGTGGCGAGCGGAGCAGCATCGGCCTCCCGGGCGGCCCGTTCCCGGCCCGGGGTTCGGATAGCTATCGCGCGCTCGCGGGCCCTCGCTTAGAGCGTCCTGTTCCGGCTGGCCGAGCGCCACTTCGACCGCTGGCGCCCGCGTGCCTGACGGACTGGCGAGCCGAACGAACCACGGTCCACGTCGCTTGGCTCTTCGAGGGCCTGGGCAACCGGCCGCACCAACCGACATTCGCGCAGGAGGTGACACATGCAGAACGGCACGCCCCGCCAGGCCAACAGGCCCTGGGAGCGGTCTTTAGCGATGAGGAGCGGGAGATCTACGCGCTGTACCGCCGTCCGGGCCGAGCGACATTCAGCGTGGACGCCGTCGCGCTGCTGGTGATCGACGTGACGTACGGCTTGCTTGGCCCACGGCTGCCGACCCGGCAGGCGGTGGACCAGAAGCGCACAGCCTGCGGCCAGCCGGGCTGGGACGCCGTGGGGCGGATTGGTCCGGTCCGCGCGCGGGCGCGGGCGCTCGGCTGGCCAGTCATGTACACCCGAGGCGCCTCCGAACAGCACCTCGGCGGCGCGACCATCGGGGCCGCCGAGGCGAACGAGGACGACGCGATCGTCGCGGAGCTCGCGCCCGCCCCGGGCGAGCTGGTGATTGAGAAGGCCCGTGCCAGCGCCTCCTACGGCACCCCCCTCGTCAGCTACCTGGTCGGGAAAGGTGTGCGGATGCAGCTGATCCTTTTGCACGCCGAGGTCGGGGAGCCTGTAAGGTGAGGTTGTGGCGGCACACACAGACATGCACACGGACGGCGCCTCCAGACTGAGCGCCGAAACACCCATGCCCGGGCGCGAGCACTGGACTACGAAGGCCACGCCCGAGGGCGACGTGCGGCTGTTCCTCTGGCACAAGGATGGCACCCCGGCTGGCGCCGTGCGGCGCGGCACCCTTCTCTTTGTGCACGGCTCGTCCATGGCTTCGCAGCCGACCTTTGACCTCCAAGTGCCCGGGCGGCCTGGCTCCTCGGTGATGGACCACTTCGCGCGGCTAGGCTACTCCACCTGGAGTGTTGACATGGAGGGTTACGGTCGCTCAGACAAGCACCGCGCGATCAACGCCGATATCGCTACCGGCGCTGATGACCTCGTGGCAGCCAGCGACTACATCGCGCGGACAAGTGGCGCCAGCACCCTTCTGGTATACGGCGTCTCATCAGGCGCTCTGCGCGCAGCGTTGTTCGCCCAGCGTCACCCCGAACGCGTCGCTCGCCTGGCGCTTGACGCTTTCGTCTGGACAGGCGAAGGCAGCCCCACGCTGGCCGAGCGCCGAAAGCGGCTGCCCGAGTTCCAAGCGCGGAACCGTCGCCCGATCGACCGGGCCTTCGTACACAGCATCTTCACCCGCGACCATCCGGGAACCGCCGAGGACCGCGTTGTTGAGGCCTTCGCAGATGCGATCCTGGCGCTCGATGACTCAGTCCCAACGGGTACCTACGTGGACATGTGCACAAAGCTGCCGGTAGTTGATCCGGAGCGGCTACAGGCGCCGACGCTCCTCATCCGCGGCCAGTACGACGGTATCGCCGGTTTCGACGACCTGCTGGAATTCTTCAGGCGGCTGCCAAACCCCGACAAGCACTTTGCGGTGATGCCCGGCATCGCCCACGCCAGTTTCCAACAGAAGAACTACCAGCTCGTGCACCACGTGCTGCACTCGTTCTTCAACCAGCCGGACCCCGTGTACCGCGGGTAAGCGCTGCGCTGCCTCGAAGTCTTGGGCGGCAGGCTGCCGTGCCCATCGACGGCCACGACGCGCCCACGGCGGAACCCTGGCCGAGGCAGCCGGCCACCTTCGGTGAGCAGGGGGCGCACCTGCAGCATCTCGCGTGTGGGCTCGTCCAACACGGCCTGGAGCGCAAGACGCCGCGCCTGGTAGCCCCGGGATCCCGAGCAGCCGCAGCCCCGAGCGGTCGGCCGTATCCAGCACGTCCTCCAGGCGCAGGTTGACCACCTCGTCGGCGGCCAGCCCACCTCGTACGCCATACATGTACTTCCTCCGCGGCGTCTTTGGGAACGCGCACCCTCCCCGTAGACTCATTGAGGAAGACACGATGACCACGAAAGAGCAGTTGCATCACATGGTGGACGAGATCGACGACGAGGCGGTGGACGAGTTGCTCGAGTACGGCGCGTGGCTAGGACGCGAGACTGACGTGATCGACGGTGCCATGCTTTCCGAGGCCCGCGCCGGGTCTAGAAGAGATCCAGTTCGGCGAGTCCATCTCGTTGGAGGCCCTCCGCCGCAAGCACGGCTTGTGAGCTATCGGCTCGATCTCTCGAAGCGCGCGGAGCGATACTTCGACCCACTGCCAATGGACGCACAGCGTCGAATCGTCGCGCGGTAGGCTGAAATCGCCACCAACCCGTACGGAGTGAACACGAAGCCCCGGAAGGTCACGCCGATCTCCGGTCATCCCGAGTTGGCGGCTGGGGCATCATCTTCGCCGTGCACGCTGCCAGCGAGACGGTGCAGGTCGCAGCCATCGGACCGCGCGGACAGATAGATCGACCGCGTGCTCTAGCGAATTGGATCGCGCGTAGCTCAGGAGCAGACGGCGAACCCACCGGGGTCGTACATACCTGCGCGCGCGCAAGTACACGAACCCGCTCTCGCTGTCCCGCGGCTCGCCGGTGAACTGCGGCGGGCTCGCAGCACCCCGGGACTCACGACCGCTTCCTGCATGCGCACGGAATTCCGGTGGCTTGCGAGCACGGCCGGATGGAACCGAGGCAAACGTGGGTATACAGCTCCCCTACCACGCCAGCGCGTAGCCGTCCCGGCGGGGGTCCGACGCCGCGGCGAGCAGGCCGTCGGGGAGGCGCACGATGACTTCGGCCGAGCAGGGGCCTTCCAGCGGGCCGACCACCTGCACGTTGTGGCCCCGGCCGGCGAGGTCCTCGCGGACGGCGAGCGGGAGACGGTCCTCCACCTCCAGCCGTTCCGTGCTGGTGTGCGGCCAATTCGACTCCTGGCCTGGCTCGAAGCTGCACCAGCGGGGAGCCTCGACCGCTTGCTGAGGGTCCAGGCCGAAATCCACCAGGGCGGTGATGGTTTGCAGGTTGATCTGCACCTGGGCGTCGCCGCCGGGCGTCCCCCACACGGCCCGGACCTGGCCGTCCTGGATCGCCAGGGGCGTGTTCATGGTGTGGCGGACGCGCTTGCCCGGCAGCAGGGTGTTCGGGTGGCCGGGCTCCAGGTGCCACATCCGCATGCGGTCGTTCAGCAGGATGCCCGTATTGCCCGCCACACGCGCCGAACCAAACGCATCGTGGATGCTCTGGATGCCGGACACCGCGTTCCCGTCGCCGTCAACCACGCAGAAGTACGTCGTCTCGCCGCCCCCCACCGCGGCGGCCTCGCGCGTGAAACGGGGCGTGGCGCGCCGCGCGTCGATGCGCGCGGCGAGCTCCGCCGCGTAGCGCTTGTCCAGCAGACGCTCCAGCGGGGCCTCGGTGTAGCTCGGGTCCCCGCTGTACCGTTCACGGTCGGCGAACGCCAGCTTCTTCGCTTCGACGAGCACGTGGAGAGCGTCCGCCGAGAGCGCGCCCATCGGGCTGAGGTCGAACTGTTCGACGATGTTGAGCTCCTCGAGCAGCGTCCAACCCATCGAGTTCGGTGGCGATTGCAGGATTTCGTATCCACGGTACGTGGTTCGGATTGGCTCCTGCACCTCGGCGTGGTACTGCGAAAGGTCCTCGAACGCGAGGATCCCGCCCTCCTGGCGACAGAAATCGGCGACGGCTCGACCGATCTCGCCCTCGTACAGCACGTCGCGTCCGCCGTCGGCAATGGCTTCCAGCGTGCGGGCGAGGTCGGGCTGCCGGATCACGCCGCCGACTCGCGGCACGCTGCCGCCGGGGAGGAATGTAGCCGCCGCGCGCTCGTCCAGGCGGAGCCGGTGCTGCTCGCGCACGATGAAATCCCGCAGGCGGCGGGTGCAGCCATAGCCTTCGCGGGCGTGGTAGATTGCCGGCGCGAAGACCTCGCGAGCCGGACGCGTGCCGAACCGCTGGAGCAGCGTGAGCCACGAGTCCACACTGCCCGGGACGGACGTGGACAGGTGGTTGGCGGGGAAGCCGCCCGCGTACCGCTCCGGCGTCGTTGCGCCCGGGGTAGGCCCCGTGCCGTTGACAACGGTCGCGCGGCGCGCGCGGGCGTCGTAGAACAGCAGGAAGCCGTCGCCACCCACGCCCGACATCTGCGGCTCGACCACCCCGAGGGTGCTGGCCACCGCGACCGCGGCATCCGCGGCATTCCCGCCGGCGCGCAGGATTTCCGCGCCCGCCTGCGTTGCGAGCGGCTGGTTCGAGGCCACGGCGCCTCGCCAGCCCATGATGACCGGACGCCAGGTAGGCGCCCCATACGAGAACTCGAACGGCATGCTGCTTCCGGTGCTACTCCGCAACGCCCAGGTAGTCCATCAGCGCCGCGGCGTACACCTGCGCGGTCTTGACCAGCGCCTCGGCGGGAATGCGCTCGTCGATGCTGTGGTGGAAGTTAAGGGTTCCGTAGGCGAAGGTGACGACCGGTATCTGCTGAATGGAGATCAACTGCGAGATGCCCGTTGCGGCCGGGATTCCGGCGATCGTGGGCACCTCCCCCTGCGTCTCGCGAATGCCGTCGGCCAGCGACAACACCAGCGGATGGTCCGCCGCCACCTCGTTGGCGGGGACCTCGCGCAGCAGCTCCGCCGAGACGTGCAGGTCGTTCGCGGGGTCCGAGAGGTCCTCGCACAGCTTTTTCAGCTCGGCGGCGGCGCCGCGCGGGTCCACGCTCGGATCAACGCGGCGGTTGATGTACAGCTCCACCACGTCGGCGGGGCGGTTCGACGCGCGCTGCGCCGTCTTGACGTTCATCAGCCGCATGGGCGGCTTCCCCGTGCCCACTACCGGATCGACGTAGGCGTTGACGCGCGCCATGTAGGCCTGGATGGCGGGCATCACCTTCGCCAGGTTTTCAATCGCGGTCGTGCCGTGCAGAGGCGTCATGCTGTGGTAGTTTTTGCCGCTGACGTCCACCCGGTATTGCTGCATCCCAGAAAACGCGCGCACCACGTTCGTCTCGCCAATGGCCGAGAAGTACGGGCGGGAAGGCTTCGAGAACTGCGTGGTGGTGCCAAAGAGCGCCGCGTCCACGTCGAACGCCCGCTTCCCGGCCAGGTACCGCATCCCAGCTAACCCACCGGTTTCCTCGTCGACGTCGTTGACCACCAGCAGGTCGCCCTTGAGCCGGACTCCGCTGGCCTGGAGCGCCCTGACGGCCCACAGGAGCGAAGCGGTTGGCGACTTGTGGTCGCACGACCCGCGGCCGTAGACGTAGCCGTCCTTCAGCACCCCGCCAAACGGATCGACACTCCATTCGGACTTCGTCTCGCCCGTCTCGGGGTCGAGCCAGGTATCGCCGTCCTTGACGGCCACGGTGTCGACGTGAGCGTTGAACAGGAGACGGGGACCGCCACCGACTCCCTTCATCTCTGAGATGGTGTTGGGGCGGTTCTTCTCCGCGGCATCCTGCTCCACGTCGAACCCGAGCGATTCCCACTCCGCTCGTACCAGGTCCGCCATCTCGGCCTCGCCCGGCGAGTCCGGGTCCAGACGCACGTTCACGCTGCGGGTCTGGATCATCCGCTGCATCAGGCTCACCACGTCGCCGCGGTGCTGGTCCAGGTACGCGACGACGGCCTGCTTCTGTTGCGTGTTCAGCGTCATACAAACGGGTCCTCCTGAAGGTGCGTTAGCGCTCCGCGAGCCTCGGGTCCAGCGCGTCACGCACGCCATCCCCGAGCAGGTTGAAGCCCAGCACGGTGAGCATGATCGCCACGCCTGCCGACAGCGCGATCCACGGCGCGCGCTCTAGCTGCTGTGTCCCGGCCTGGATCATGCCGCCCCAGGTGGGCGTGGGCGGCGCCACCCCGAGCCCCAGGAAGCTCAAGCTGGCCTCGGTCAGAATGGCCGCGCCGATGTTGAGAGTGGCAATGATGATGACCGGTGAGAGGATGTTCGGAACGATGTGCCGCGCCACGATCCGCCAGTCGGAGGCGCCGAGAACGCGGGCGGCATTAACGTACTCCGTCTCACGGGCGCTCAGGGTCGAGGCACGCACCACCCGGGCAAAGCGGGGCACATTGGTCAGCGCAATGGCGGCGATGACGTTGGTCACGCCAGAACCCGCGGCCGCGACGATCGCGATCGCCAGCAGGATCGGCGGGAACGTCAGCAGCACGTCGAGCAGGCGGACCACGGCCGCGTCGACCCAGCCCCGGTAGAACCCGGCGAGAAGCCCCAGGGCCTGCCCCACAACCGCCCCCACGCCGACCGCCAGCAGCCCCACCACCAGCGAGATGCGCGACCCCCACAGGAGACGGCTCAGGATGTCGCGGCCGAACTCGTCGGCACCCAGCAGGTAGCCGTTGGCGCCGGGCGCCGAAAGCCGCCGCAGCAGCGACTGGGACGACGGGTCGCGCGGCGACACCAGGGGCGCCAGGAGCGCGGCGAGCACGATCAGCACGATCACCGTGCCCCCGATGGCCAGGCCCGGGTAACGCCGCCACAGCCGTTGGAGGCGCCCGGTGCGCGACGGTGCCGCGCGGCGCGCCGGCTCGACCGGCGGCGGCGCTAGCTGTACCGGATGCGCGGGTCCAGCCACGAGTACACCAGGTCAGTCAGCAGATTGATCAGGATGAAGAGCGCCGCGACGCTGAACGTGACGCCCTGCACAACCGGGTAGTCCCGGGCGCCGATGGCATCCACCAGGAACTTGCCGAGCCCGGGCCGGGCGAAGACGGTCTCGGTAATCACGGCCCCGCCGATCAGGTAGCCCATGTTGAGGGCGGCAACGGTCGTCAAAGGAATGGCCGCGTTCTTCAGCGCGTGTGCCCACAGGATGCGCCGTTCGGCCAGTCCCTTGGCGCGCGCGGTGCGCACGTAATCCTGGTTGAGCACCTCCAGCAAGCTCGACCGCGTAATCCGTGCCAGGAGTGCCGCGGTGGCGAAGCCAAGGGCGACACTCGGCAGGATGAGGTGCTGCACGAGCGACCAGGGGTCGTCGGCCTGGCCTGCCCCAATCGCCGGCAGCCAGCCCAGGTACACCGAGAACAGCAGGATGAAGACGATCCCCAGGAAGAAGACCGGCGTCGACGTGCCCAGGGTTGCGAGCAGCATGCTGCCGACGTCCCAGCCGGTGCCGCGCCGCACCGCGGCCATCACCCCGAGCGGGATGCCCAGCGCAATCGCGAACAGCATCGCGCCACCGGCCAACTGGAAAGTGTAGCCGGCACGGGCCAGGACCTCGTCCATCACCTGCCGCCGCGTGAGCAGCGACTGGCCCATGTCTCCGCGGGCGTAGTCCAGCAGGAAATCGCCGTAGGCTTCGTAGATCGGCCGGTCCAGGCCCAACTGGCTCCGCAGTTGTGCCAGCGCCTCGGGCGTGGCCAGGTCGCCCAGCATCAGGCGAGCCGGATCGCCCGGCGTGAGCCGGATGATCAGGAATACGAGGCTGACAACGCCGAAGAGCGTGATCGCCGCCAGCCACAGTTGGCGAAGGAGATGTTGCAGCATCGGAGATGCCGCGGGCGGGTACCTTCCGATACCCGCCCGCCGCAGCAGTGCCGGCCCGCTACTGCGTCACGGACACGGGGTACATCTTCATCATCCGGAACGGATCGGTGACGTAGCCCTGGACCCGCTTCTGGGTGGCGTAGATCTGCTTCTCGTGATCGATGAAGTCGTAGTAGGCGCCCTGGTTGACAAACTGCTGAATGCTCTTGGAGAGCTCCTTGCGCCGGGCGGGATCGACTGTCTTGCGGAACTCGTCGATCCAGCCGTCCACTTCCTTGCTGTCCACGAACGCCCAGTTCTGGCCAGGCGGGAAGCTGGCGGTGTGGAACCAGGTGTACAGCAGCCGGTCGGCGGCCGGCTCCTGCCCGCGGCTCAACATGAACATGGGCGCCTCGGCCTTACCGATGGCCGTGATCAGCGAGCTCGCCTCCAGGATCTTCACCTCGGCGTTAATGCCAACAGCCTTCAAATCCTCCTGGATCACCGTCGCCGGCTTCGTAAAGCGGTCGATGTTGGCAGTCCAGAACTGGGTGCTGAAGCCGTTCGGGAACCCGGCCTTCGCGAGCAGCTCCTTCGCCTTCGCCGGATCGTAGTCGAACTGAGCGAGGCCCGGCACGTTGGCGTCCACGCCCGGTGCCGCCGCCTGCGTGGCAATCTCGGACATGCCCTTGAACAGTACGTCCACCATCGCCTTGCGATTCACCGCGCGGACGACCGCCTCACGCACGTCCCGATTGTCGAATGGCGCGGCGCGGGTGTTCATGCCGAAAAAGCGCGTGATCAGGCCGGGCTTCTCCGAGACGGTGACCTTGCCCTCCTTCTGGTACTTCTCGTACCGGTCTGGATCGGTGACCTGGATGATGTCGACGCTGCCCGACTCGAAGGCCGCGTACATGGTGGTCGGGTCCGTGATCGGCTTGTAGACGACCCGGTCCAGCTTGGGCGCCCCGCCCCACCAGTCCGGGTTCCGCGCCATGACCAGCTCGGTGCCGGGGCTCCAGCGCTCGAACTTGAAGGCCCCGGTTCCCACACCCTGCTGCGAGAACTTGTCGCCCATCTCCTTGACGACCTTCTCGGAGACGATGTAGCCGCTGGCACCGGCCAGCGTCACCATCAGCGACGGGTCGGCATTGGCGAGATTGAGCACCACCGTCTGGTCATCCGGCGTGTCGATGGAGGTGACGGGCTTGTACAGACCCGCCCAGGAGGACTTGGTCGCGGGGTCCAGGATGCGCTGGATGGTGAACCTCACGTCCGAGCTCTTGAGTGGCGTGCCATCATGGAACTTCACGTTCGGGCGGAGCTTGAAGGTGACCTTCTTGCCGCCGTCCGCGGTGTCCCAGCTCGTCGCGAGCGCTGGCTCGATGTCCGTTGACCCGAGCTTGTACCGCACCAGGCCGTCGTACAGGCTACCGGCCTCCTGCTGGTCGGTGACCGTCGTCAGGGTGGTCGGATCCATGTTGGAGTTGTCGTACTGCATGGCCGCGACGATCTGGCCACCAATTGCAGGCTGGGCCGCCGGGGCCGCCGGCCTGCTCGTCGGGGCCGCGTTTGCCGCCGCGGCCGTGGGCTGAGTGGCGGCTCCCGCCGCTGCGGAAGTGGCCGCGGGCGGCTGCGCCGCGGGGGCCGGCGTGCAGGCGGCGACTAAGGCGGTGCCCGCCCCGAGTGCCGAGAGCGATAGCAACATGCGTCGACGGGTTATTTGGGCCATGGATTCTCCCCTGGTGCAATCGCGGTGAGCTGAAGCGCTGCCGGGCTAGTCGCGCTCCCCACCTGACTTGCGGTGCTGATGTCCCATTGCGAAAGGCTCTGCCTATCCGGTTTCCCTCCGAGCCTGGCTTCCGCACGACCCGGACGGCCCGTCGGCGGTGGCGAGATGAACATTCGGTCCAGTACGAGGAGCCCCCGGTCACGGTCGCCCCGCGCGTGGCGCAGCGCTGCCTCGGCGGCCGCGGTGGCGTCCCCAGCGGCCACGGCCGCGTAGATGGCGTGGTGCTCGCGGTCTGTCGCCGCGGCCGAGTCGCCGTTGGCGAAGATCAGACCGCGCAAGGGTGCCACAGGCACGCGGATGAACCGTAAGAGCTCGGCCAGCAAGCCGTTGTGCGCGGCCGCGGCGAGGGCCGCATGGAAGTCCAGGGTGTCATGCGCGGCGGCCGCCACGTCGGCCCCGCGCAGCGCGCCGGACGACTGCTGAAGGGCGGCCGCAAGGGCAGCTCGATCAGCCGAGGTCGCCATGGCGGCGGCCGCGGCCGCCGCGCCCGGTTCCAGCAGCTCGCGGCACGCCACGAACTCCAGGAATACCGCGCGGTCCGGCTCGGCCACGTGGTACCGCCCGCCCGCGCTGGTGCGCACCAGCTGGTCCCGGACGAGCTGGCGGAGGGCATCGCGGACCGGGGTGCGGCTGACGCCGAGCTGGGCGGCGATGCGTGTGTCGAGGAGACGCTCGCCCGGCCGGAGGCGGCCCGCGAGCACATCAGACTGCAGACGTGCGTACACCCGTTCCGAGAGCGACGCAGTGCGCTCCAGCTCAGCATCGGGCACGGGCCACGCCTGGGTCACTGCCATACGAGCGCAGTATTCTGAATTCCGTATCCTCGATGCAACTAACTAACCGTCCGTCCCCAGGAGCCCGCGTGCCTCAATTCGCCATCGCCTCGCCAGGCCATCACGACGTCGTCGGATCCGGTGGCCTCTCCTCCTCCTCGCACGCGCTCGCCTCGGCCGCCGGTGCTCAGATGCTCCTGCGAGGCGGCAACGCCGTCGATGCGGCTCTGGCGACGGCGTTCGCGCTGGTGGTGTGCGAGCCCGCGATGTCGCACCTGGGCGGCCAGGGAAACATGTTGATCCAGCTCGCCGGGGACGCCGACGCGGTCGGCATCGACGGTTACCCAACGGCTCCCGGCGCCGCCCATGCGGAGATGTACGAATGGATCGAGAGCCCCACCCAGGGCGGCTACCGCTTCTGGACGAAGGGCGGGTTGAACGACACCGGCGCCCTTTCTGTGGCGGTCCCAGGCAACCTGGCCGCCTGGTTCTACGCCTATCGCCGCTGGACCACCCTGCCACTCCGCACCCTGGTGGCGCCCGCGATTGGCTACGCGCGTGATGGCGTGCCCATGACGCTCCGCATGGCGCGCTTCACCGAGGAGGCGCGCGAGCGGCTGGCGCGCTTCCCCGCCAGCGCCGCGCTGTTCCTGCGGCCGGACGGTAGTCCGCTCCAGGAGGGCGACGTAGTGGTGCAGAAGGACCTCGCTCGGACCCTCCAGCTGCTGGTGGAAGGCGGTGAGGACGCGTTCTACCGCGGCGAGATTGGGCAGGCGCTGGTGGAATACGTCCAGGCCGAGGGCGGCATCCTCACCCGCGATGACCTCGAACGCTACCCGCGCGAGCAGTTCCGGGTACTGGAGCCGCAGCGGGCGCCGTTCCGGGGCTTCGAGGTGCTGGTCAGCCCGCCTTCCAGCAGCGCCACGCTGCTGCCAATCCTGCGCCTGCTCGAAGGGTTCGACCTCGCGCAGCACGAGCCGCTCTCGACGGCCAAGCTGCACCTCCTGGCGCAGTGCATGAAGCCCGCGTTTGCTGACCGCGTGCCGTACACGGGCGACCACGCCTTCGTGGACATGCCGCTCGAAGGCTTGCTCTCGGCCGAGTACGCCGCGGCTCGGCGCGCTGAGATCGACGAGCGGCGAGCCACGTTCCCCGGGCCCGGCAACCCGTGGGCATACCAGGGCGAGCGCCTTCGCGCCGAGGCGGACAGCCATCAGCGCGGCCACGCCGACAACCCGGCGGCGTGTACCACCCACCATGTCCACGCCGACCGGTGGGGCGGCCTCGTCTCGTGGACGCAAACCCAGGGCGACGCCTTCGGCAGCGCGATGGTGGTGCCGGGCTACGGCTTCCTCCTGAACAACGCCATGAAGCTGTTCGACCCGCGTCCGGGCGGCAGCAACTCGATCGCGCCCGGCAAGCGACCAGGTACCGCGCCCTGTCCGACGCTCGTGCGAAAAGACGGCCGGCCGGTCATGGCGCTAGGCAGCCCTTCGGGAACCCGCATCATCAACGCCATCGCCCAGACGCTGGTCAACACCATCGACCACGGCCTGTGCCTGCAAGCAGCGGTGGATCTTCCGCGCATTCACTGGTCCGGCGACGAGTTCGAAGTCGAGGCAGACATCCCGGCCGACGCGCTGGAAGGGCTACGGGCAATGGGCCACACGCTGGAAGTGCGACACGCGAAATCGCCCTGGTTCGGCGCGGTCCAGGCCGTCGCCTGGGAACCCGACCTGGGTGTGGCCCACGGCGCGGCAGACCCGCGCCGCCAGGGGGCGGTCGTGGGGGTGGCGTTCGATCCTTCCTTGCGTGCCCGTGGCCTGGAGGCTGCCTCCCCGAACGGAACGGCGGCGCGCGCATGACGACTCCTGTCCACCCCGCGCAGCTCCCGAGCGGAGCGGGCGAGTTTGAGCCGGCGACGCCGGAGCTGCTGTACGAGCGTCAGGGAGCGATTGCCTACCTGACCTTCAACCGCCCCGAGGCGCGCAATGCGCTGACCTGGGCGATGTACGAGGGGCTGTACGACGCCTGCGCATGGGTCGAGAAGGATGAGCGGGTGCGAGTGCTGGTGCTGCGCGGCGCCGGCGATAGGGCCTTTGTGGCCGGCACCGACATTTCCCAATTCACCGCGTTCACCGGGCCTGAGCAGGCCCTGGAGTACGAGCGCAACGCGAACCGCTACATGAGCCGCGTGGAAACGCTGCCGAAGCCAACGATCGCCATGCTTCGGGGCTACTGTGTAGGGGGCGGCGCGGCCATCGCAATGGCCTGCGACCTGCGCCTGGCGAGCCCGGATGTGAAGTTCGGCGTACCCATCGCGCGGACGCTGGGCAACATGCTGTCGAACCAGAACCTGGCGCGGATGATCGACCTGATCGGCCCGGCCCGCACCAAAGAGCTCCTGTTCACGGCGCGGTTCATCGAAGCAGAGGAGGGGCGTGCGATCGGCCTGTTCAACCACGTGGTGGAACCCGAGCAGATCGCGGAGCGCACGCACGCTGTTGCCGAGCAACTGGCGGCGAACGCACCCCTGACCCTGCGCGCGACGAAGGAGAGCGTGCGCCGCATCCTGGCGGCGCGCCGCATTGAGGAGAGTGACGACCTGATCCTGATGGCGTACATGAGCGAGGACTTCAAGGAAGGCGTGGCGTCGTTCCTGGAAAAGCGGGCGCCACGCTGGCAGGGCCGATGACCGCTCCGCTGGCGGGGGTGCGCGTCCTCGAGCTGGGCAACTACATGGCCGCTCCGTACTGCGCCATGCTTCTGGGAGACCTGGGTGCCGAGGTCATCAAGATCGAGAACCCGAGCGGCGGCGACCTGACGCGCCAGACGGGGCCGTTCGTGCAGGGCGAGAGCGCCGGCTTCATGGCGTTGAACCGCAATAAGCAGAGCGTCACGCTGAACCTGAAGCACCCCCAGGGGAAAGACCTGTTCCTGGCGCTTGTGCGCACCGCGGACGTGCTGGTAGAGAACTTCCGGCCCGGCACGATGGACGATCTCGGGCTGGGATACGACACCCTCTCGGTGGTCAATCCTCGGCTCATCTATTCAGCGGCCACAGGCTTCGGTCAGACGGGGCCGTACAGCCAGCGGGCAGCGCTCGACCTGATCGTGCAGGGCATGAGCGGCCTTATGTCCATCACCGGCGAGCCGGGCCGGCCGCCGGTGAAGATCGGCGTGCCCATCGCGGACCTGACGGCGGCCCTGTTTGGCGCGTACGCCATCCTGGCCGCGCTGCGCGCGCGCGATCAGATGGGCGAGGGCCAATCCATCGACGTGAGCCTTTTCGAATCCGCCATCGCGCTGGAGGTCTGGGAGACGAGCGGCTACTTCGCGAGCGGCGAGGTACCGGAGCCGCTGGGGTCCGCCCACCGGGTCACCGCGCCCTACCAGGCGCTGCGAACGGCGGACGGCGCCATCACCGTGGGCGCGACGAGCCCGCCGAACTGGCTGGCATTCTGCACCAGGCTGGGCCTCCTGCACCTGATGGATGACCCCCGTTTCGCGGAGGTTCCGGACCGGCGTGCCAACTACCAGGAACTGGCACGGCTCATCGAGGAGGTGACCACGACCCGTCCCAGCGAGCACTGGTACCGCTTGCTAGAGCAAGCCGGTGTGCCATGCGGCGTCCTCAACCGCGTGGACCAGGCGGTCGAAGACGAGCAGGTCCGGGCGCGTGGCTTCGTGGTGCAGCTACCCCACTCCAAAGTTGGCAGCATCCAGAGCACGGGGTCGCCGGTGCGCCTCTCGAAGACGCCCGTGCGCCTGGAACGCGCCGGCCCGCTGCTGGGCGAGCATACCCGCGCCGTCCTCGCTGACCTGGGTCTCGACGCCAGTCGGCTGGACGTCCTGGAGCGCGAAGGCGCCATCGGGCGCAGCCCGGCCACGCCCGCGGAACGGTGATGGGCGGAGGCTCCGCTGCCGAATCGAACCCACCCAGGGCTCGCGTGTAGGTCCCCACCAGCGCCCCCGTCGCACCTGGAGACAACCAGCGACGGTCCGCCGGCAGGGGGGTTCGGCATCACCGCTGATTTCGCCGCCTACAATCACGATTCGATTCGTCACCCTCTCAGTAGCTGATGCTCCGCACGCCGCTTCTGCTCCGCCTGGCTTCTGCCTGCGCCTCCCTTGTCCTCGTGGCTGGCTGCCTTGGCGGCGAGTCCGCGAGGACGCCGCCGGTGGCTCCCGTGGAGCCGACGCCCACGGCCGAGCCACGGCCAGTACCGCAGTCGCTGTTCGGCGCGATGATGGCGCCGTTCATCGACGAGGCACAGAAGCGGCGGGTCGCCAGGGCTGCCGCCGATCCCGCATACGCCCGTAGGGTTGACCCGGAGCTGAACCGCAACCGCGTCAATTTCCTGCTGTTCGGCTACGGGGAAACGCACGAGCCACCACGCACGGAGATCGCCTACACCGGCTCCCACTCCATCCTGTCGTACGACTACCAGGCCGGCAAGCTGGACATGGTGTCGATCACCCACGACACGCGTGCTCCGGAGCTCGAGCGCTTCTTCCAAGCCGAAGGGCGCTGGGAGGGGAATGCCCAGCGGATCGAGAGCGTCTACAGGGAGGGCGGGCTGAACCTCCAGCGATTGGTCCTCGAGGACGCAACCGGTCTCTCGGTGGACTTTCAACTGGTGTTCCAGGAATCGGCGCTGGCATCCCTGACGGACTCCGTGTTCCAGGGCGTGACGGTGGAGGTGCCGGCCGCGTTTTCGGTGAACGCCATGTACCTGGATGGGCAGAAGTACCCGGCCCTCCAGTTCCCGGCGGGGCCGGTCAACATGGACGGGAAAGCGTTCCTCCAGTACATCAAGACCACGGCTATTGAGGACACCTACGACAAGCGACTCGAGCCAAATGCTCGCAAGGCCCTCGCGATGAGTGCGCTCACCGAGCGCCTCCAGGAGAAATCGCGCGACGTTAGCTTCTGGTTCCGCGCTCTGCAGTACGTGAACGAGGAGACCAGCCGGAAGCGCATCGTGTACGACTTCGATCCCGGGCCGCTCCTGGTGAACAACTTCAGCCGCATGATTCAAGCTGCCACTCGCGCCGTTAACGGCGGGGGAGTTGGTGCCAATGCAGCGGCACCCAGCCTGGACCGGACGGTCTACGTCGTGGACCCGGCGAGCGGCGACGGGGGAGTCCAGTGGATCAATGCAAACAAGGCATCGAACCCGAATACGGCTCGGGACCTGGCGCGGAACCGCTATCCAGACATCAATATGGAGGTCCCGTACAACGGCGACGCCGATGCGGCGGACCTCGTGAGCGGTTACTGGCTGGACGTCCGCAAGCTCGTCGCGGCGCGCCTCAATGCGCCGCGCCCCAGCGCTCAGGCACCATCGCCATCCGCACCTTGAACCGCGGGTACGACGGCTCGGCGCGCGGCCGATCGGGCGCTAGGGTCCGCCCGGGGCACGCTCGGCCGGTGCCTCCGGCACCAGGGCCGCGGCGCCCATGCGGTCGCGCGCGGCGTCGGTGGTAGCGGTGTCGCCTTTCACGAGGTGATTGATCGCGCTGATGACGGCTTGCAGCGACGCGGTCAGGATGCTCTGGTCAATGCCAACGCCCCAGCGCCGATTGCCCTCCGCGTCTTTGAGCTCCACGTAGGCGGCCGCCCTGGCTTCATGGCCCGCGCTGATCGCATGCTCCGCGTAGTCCACCACGTCGCAGTTCAAACCAAGCCGCTGGTTGAGGGCATCCACGAACGCCGCAATTGGACCCGAGGCCCGGCCCCGGACCGTGATCTCCTCGCCATCGTTGCGCAGCACGGCGGTCAGCTCGGCCGCGTCGTCGCCCTCCGTCACGGTGTGGTGGATCAGCGTCAGGCGCGGATCGCGGGGCAGGTAGACGGCCCGAAAGGCATCCCAGAGCGCGGCCGGGGCAATCTCCGTCCCAGAGTCCTCCGTGATCGTCTGGATCGTCTTGGAGAACTCGATCTGCAGGCGTCGGGGCAGGTCAAGGCCATACTCGGCGTGCATGATGTACGCAACGCCGCCTTTGCCTGACTGGCTGTTGATCCGGATCAGCGCCTCATAGGTCCGCCCCACGTGTTTGGGATCAATTGGAAGGTACGGCACTTCCCAGTGGTGGTAGTCCGGCGGGAGCGCCGCCATGCCCTTCTTGATCGCGTCCTGGTGCGAACCAGAGAACGCCGTGTAGACGAGGTCGCCCACATACGGGTGCCGCGGGTGAACCGGCAGCCGATTGCAGTACTCTACGGCCCGGCGCAGCTCGTCGATATTCGAGATGTCCAGCTCCGGGTCTACGCCCTGGCTGAACAGATTCATTGCGAGCGTAATGACGTCGACGTTGCCGGTCCGCTCGCCATTGCCAAAGAGCGTTCCTTCCACGCGGTCGGCGCCTGCCATGACCCCGAACTCCGCCGCCGCCACGGCGCAGCCGCGATCGTTGTGCGGATGGAGGCTGATGGTGACGGAATCGCGGTTGGGCACGCCGCGGTTGAACCATTCGATAACGTCGCCGTACACGTTGGGCGAATAGACCTCCACGGTGGCTGGCAAGTTCAGGATCAGCTTCCGGGCGGGCGTGGGCTGGATAACGTCCATCACCGCGGTGCAGATCTCCAGCGCAAAGTCGGGCTCGGTCTGCGTGAAGCTCTCTGGCGAGTACTCGTAACGGATGGCCGTCCCTGGCAGGGTCAGCTCCAGCTCGCGGCACCAGGTCGCCGCATCCGTGGCGATCTTGACGATCCCGGGCCTCCCCTGGCCGAACACCACCCGCCGCTGGATCTCCGACGTGGAATTGTAGAAGTGGACGATGGCACGCGGTGCGCCCTGCAGCGCCTCGAAGGTGCGCTCCACCAGCTCGCGGCGGCACTGCGTGAGCACCTGGATTGTGACGTCCGCGGGAATAAGATCTTCATCGATAAGCTGCCGGATGAAGTCGAAGTCGGTCTGCGAGGCGGAAGGGAATCCGACCTCGATCTCCTTGAAGCCCACTTTCAGCAGCACATCCCAGAGCCGCCGCTTGCGCTGCGGGTCCATCGGGTCGATGAGCGCCTGGTTGCCATCCCGCAGGTCCACGCTGCACCACACGGGAGCGCGCTCCAGGCGCTGGTTCGGCCAGTTGCGGTCGGCGAGCGTGAGTGGGATGGAGCTCTGGTATTTCTCGAAAGGCATCCGCTGGGGGGCGATGGGACCGGAAGGCATGGTGAGCGTGGCCTGAAGGGTACTCAGGCGAGCCGCGCCTCTGCCCAGGAAACAGGTACGCGCTGCCCTTGCGGCGGACAACCGTCCAGCCTTGCCGCACCGAACTGCCCGCTGCCGCGCTGCTTACTCAATACCCTGAATGCCAAAGCGGCGCCCAATTCTGTCAACGCCCACCGTTACCACCAGCAGCAGCGCCAGGACCAGCACGGAGAAAGCGGCGATCAGCCCGAGCGAGCCTTCCGACCACAGCTCATAGATCGCCACCGCCACGGTCCGGCTGCCGGGAGACGCAAGAATTGCCGATACCGAGAGCTCGCGGAACGCGTGGATGGCCACCCAAATCCACGCCGTTACCAGCACCGGCCGCATCAGCGGCAAGAGCACGCGGAAGAACACGGCGCCAAATGGTGCTCCCGAGGTCGAGGCAGCCTCCTCCAGCTCGCGGTGGATCTGCACTATGCCGGCCGAGACCATGCGCATCGCGACGGGCATATAGCGCGTGATGTACGCCAACAGCAGGATCACCAGCGTGCCGTAAATCGGCAGCGGGACTACGAGGTACAGCCACAGCATCGACACTGCGAAGAGCACGGCCGGCACCGCGCGCGGCGCGAAGGCAAGCCAGTCGAGGAAGCGCCGCCCGGGAAGCTGGGTGCGATACACCATCCAGGCCAGTACTGCCACCAGGAGGATCACGACCGTTGCCGAGCCTGCTCCCAGGATGAGGCTATTGCGCAGACCCTCCTGGACCGTGCTGCTGGCAAACACACGCTCGTAATTCGCAAAGCTCATCGCCTTGAATGCCGCGGGCGAGGGCGCCTGAAAGAAGCGCAGGAAAGAAGCCCACAGCAAGACCAGCGTTGGCGCCACGACCGATAGAGACAACACGGTCAGCACCCCCAGCGCCACCGGCCAGCGCCAGACTCCCAGGGCGATAACCCGTGGGCGGAATGCCTTTCCAGAAACAGTCATGTACGAGGATTGGTGTCGGATAAGCCGCTGGTAGACCGCCAACAGCCCTAGAGCCAGGACGAGCAGCAGCACCCCGAATGCCGCGGCAGTGCCGAAGTCCACGGGGGTGCGGACGGACCGGAAATAGATCTCGGTGCTGAGCACCGAGATCTTCCGGGGCAGGCCGATGATGAGCGGCACCTCGAAGGATTCCACGGCCTGGATAAACACCAGGATGATGCCAGCCAGGAGTGAGGGCCGCATCAGCGGGAACGTGATCGTCCGCAACGTGGACCAGACGGTGCGGCCCGACATGAACGCGGCTTCTTCGAGCGAGGGATCCATCGATCGCAGCGTGCCGACCATGGTGAGGTACACCAGCGGGAAGGAGTCCAGGGCCATGACCCAGATCATGCCTAGCAAGGAGTACAGGTCGAACGCGGGTGTGGCTGCCCCCGTGAGGTCGCGGTACACGCGGTTCAGGAGGCCAATTTCGGGACTGGCCAGGAAGACCCAGGCGATGGACATCAGCAGCCCCGGCATGATGATCTGGCCGTAGGTCAGGGCGTTCATCAGGCCCCGGAGCGGCGCGTCCGTTCGGGCCACCACCAGCGCCAGCGCCACGCCGAAGGTGCCCGCCAGCAACGTGGACCCAAGGGCATAGACCAGCGTGTTGACCAGCGGCGTGAGGAACTCCGCGCTCGAGAAGATTCGCACATAGTTCGCGAAGGTGATCCGCGGCGTGAAGTACGTGAGATCCGTTGGCCCGACGACCTTCAGGCTGCCCCAGATCAAGAAGAACAGCGGGACGACGACCTGGTAGATCAGGAAGATCGTCACCAGGGTCAGCACCACGTGCTTCACCTCGAGGCGCTGGAAGAGCCCCGTCTTCAGTACGGGAGCCACAGGACGCCGACGCACGACAGATTGAACGCTCATGCGAAGCCGAGGGCCGCGATTCTGGCACGTTTCCGCTGGACGAGAGTCACTTGCTTCGCATTTCTGAACGGGACGCAGGACCGGCGTAGACCCGCCGCCGCGCGCCGTGCCGTGGACTCCGTAGCAGCCGGCCGAGACGGCGGGTGCTGTCTCGGCCGGCGCCGGCACTCAGGCCTTGAAGTAACCGTTGAACTCCTTGGCGATCGCCTCGTAGTCAAGCTCGCCCGCATTCAAGGGGAAGATCTTCACGTTCTCAAAGAGCATGGCGTACGGGTTGTTCGCCACGGCTTTGGAGATGGGGATGCGCTTCGCCTTGAGCGTCGCGGCCTGGCCCGCGTCCGTCAGCGCCCAGTTCTGAAACAGCTTGGCCGCGTTCGGATGGGCCGCGCCCTTCATGGCTCCCCAGTACGCGGGGATCACCGTGACCGGAGCCAATTGGGGCATCTGCAGCTCGAACGGCGCGCCATCCGCCTTGAACGAGACATACCGATGGCCGTAGGCCTCGAGGTCGATCGGAAACTCGCCGGCCGCCATGAACTCCATGATCTGGGTCGAGCCCTCGCGGATAACGGCGTTCTTCGCCAGCGCCGTGAAAAACTCCCTGGTCTTGGCCTCACCCAGGCTCTGATTCAGAGTCTGGCGAAGTCCGTAGTACCACTCGTAGGCGGACAGCTCGATGGCCAGCTTGCCCTTCCACTTCGGGTCTGTGAAGCCTTCCCAACTCGTCGGAAGCTCGGACTGCTTCACCAGGGTGGAATTGAAGACGACGTGCTTGCTGAGCAGCGAGTCGGCAACGATGCCGAGCTTCTCTGGCGCCGGAGCAAGCGAGATCGCCTTTTCCCACGGGACCGTGGTGGGGTCGATCGCGCCAGCGGAAACAAAGTCGGCCTGTTCACTGGACGAATGGACAAGATCGGCCTTGACGTTGCCGCTGCGAAACTCGGTGAGCACGCGCTCCTTGAGGCCCGCCGTTGCCACGCGGGTGCCGGTCCACTTGACCTCGGGGTAGGTCTTGTTGAACTCTGCGCCCAGCGTGTCGTAGACATCCTGGGTGGCGGAGCCGTACGCGACCAGAGCGCCCTCCTTCTTCGCGGCGTCCACGAGCGTCTGCGGGATCTGGCCGATTCCGGCGGACTGAGCCGGAGCCGTCTGCGCGGCGGGCTTCGGAACGTCTGTTGGCTTCGCTACGGCGGCCGCGGGAGCCGCCGTAGCGGCCGGCGCTGCCGTGGGCGCGGTGGTCGCGGCCGGCTTCACCGCCTCGGTGGGCTTCGCGGCCGGTACCGCTGTCGGCGCTGGCGCGGCGGCCTGCTGGCAGGCCGCCAGCACAGTGACTCCACTCCCCAGAGCAAGCACACGCAAGAACGATCGGCGAGTCCGCATTGAACCTCCCATAGCACCCCCCCGTGGGTGTACCCACGATTCTACGGGCGTCCGCGTCTGCTATGAATGTTCCGCCGCGTCCGGGGCACCCAAGACGCAGGGAGGATCCATGACTGAGAACGCGATCGCTGTCAACGCCCGTCAGGTGGGCTATTCCGACCTCGCCGGCCGTGGCGATGCACTCCAGGTGTGCGGCCAGAAGCGCGGCGACCGCTACTACCTGTACGTCGGACACTTCTGGAGCCTCGGCATCAGCATCCTGGACGTCACCGATCCAGCCCACCCGGAGATCATCCGTTACCTCCCCAGCCCCACGCCAAACACCTGGCACATCAATCTCCAGGTCGGGGATGACCTGTTGATGGTCGCCAATGAACGGATCATTCCCGGCTGGGGAACGCTCCCCCCGGACAGCCCGTTCGAAGCTGGCGTGCAGCTCTACGACGTGCGCGATCCGCACAGCCCGCGCCGGTTGGGCGCGTGGAAGACCAGCGGGTCTGGCACCCACCGCAATTGGTACGCAGGTGGCCGCTACGCGTACCTCGCCGCCAGCGAGGACGGTTTCGAGGGACGTTTCCTGGTCATCCTCGACGTAGCCGATCCCGAGCACCCTGTCGAGGCCGGGCGATGGTGGATCCCTGGCCAGGGGGTGAAGCACGGCGAGAAGCCGTGGTGGCCGACAGAGCACCGCGTTGGCCATTACACCCTGCACGGAGTCATCCCTTCTGGCGACCGGGTGTACCTGGCCTACGAGGACTTCGGAATCCGCATCCTCGACGCCGCCGATCCAGCCAGGCCCGTTCTACAGGGCGAGCGGAACCTGCATCCGCCGTTCGCGGGGTACTCCCACACCACGCTGCCGTTGCCAGAGCGAAACCTGCTCGTGGTAGCGGAGGAAACGATTCTCTACAACTGCCAGGAGCAGCAAAAGCGGATCTGGATGATGGACGTCCGCGAGCCCGGGAACCCGGTTCCCATCAGCACGCTACCGCTTCCCACGGAGCCCTCGGGTGAGCCGAAGTGGTGCGAGAAGGGCGGGCGGTTCGGCCCACACAACCTGCACGAAAACCGCCCGGGAGGCTTCCAGAGCGACACGCTGCTCTTCAACGCCTTCTTCAACGCGGGACTACGGGTGTGGGACGTCCGCGACCCGTTCGTGCCCGTCGAGGTGGCGTCCTTTATCCCACCAGCCCCCGCGCACATGGTCGATCCTCGCCCGAACGCCCCGCGGACCATCTCCAGCCAGGACGTGTACGTGGACGACCGCGGCTACTGCTTTCTCACCGACTACAACGCCGGCCTGTACGTGGTAGCGCTCACCGGCGAGGCCGGTGCGCTGATGCACCTGCCATCGGCGGCCAGGTAGCGGGTCGGCAGGTACTCGGCCGGCGCGGGCCGCCCGTCGCGCCGGCCTGCTGGCGGCATAGAATCGGGCCGTGTCTACGCTTCCTGACCTCACCCTGCCGATCACGTCGGCACGGATCCAGGCCATCATTCCGCATCGCTACCCGATGCTGCTGGTGGACCGGATCGTGGAGCTTGAGCCGGGGGTGCGGGCGACCGGAGTGAAGGCGGTCTCGGCCGGCGAGCCGTACTTCGTGGGCCATTATCCAGGCTACCCGGTGATGCCAGGGGTGCTCATCGTCGAGGCGCTTGCCCAGACCGGTGCCGTTGGGCTGCTGTCCGACCTCCGGTTCGTGGGCCGAACGCCGATCTTCGCGGGCATCGACAACTGCCGCTTCCGACGCCAGGTTGGTCCCGGCGATGTGCTGAGGCTCGAAGTCGTGTTCACCGGGATGCGCGGGCCGATCGGCAAAGGCCACGGCAGGGCGCTGGTCGACGATACCGTCGCGTGCGAAGTCGACCTCACGTTCGCTCTGATCGACCCAGCTGCGCGGTGAGCTGATCGCGCAACCGCTTAGAACGCTTCGGCTGGGCCTGTTGCACCTGGCGGCACTGGCGCTGAGGCCGCTCGTCCGTGTCTCCGACGGACCGGTCAGGGTCCTGTTGATCCGTCCGGACAACATCGGGGACGTCCTCCTGACGTCCTCAGCCGTCCAGGTGCTCGAGGAGACGATGCCCGCGGAGCACATCACCTATCTCGTCGGACCCTGGGCCGCGGGCGCGGCACGACAGGGGCCACTGGGGAAGAGGGTCGAGACGCTGCCCTTCCCGGGTTTTGGTGGCCGCCGCAAGGCGCACCTGCTGGAGCCATACGCGGAGCTGATGCGGAGCGCTCGCCTGCTCCGCCGTCGCTCGTACAGGGCGGCGGTGGTGCTCAGGCCCGACCACTGGTGGGGCGCACTCCTCTGCCTCGCCGCCGGCATCCCGGTCCGCGTTGGCTATGCCACGCCCGAGACTTCGGCGCTGCTCTCGCAGGCGTTGCCTCGGCCAGACGAGCGCATGCACGCCACGGGCCAGGCCACGGCGCTCGTGGTCGCGCTGCTCCAAACGCTGGGCGTTGCCGCGCGGGCCGGCGAACCTGGAGGCGCGTCGTTCGAACCGACGGCGGAAGATTCTCACGCGGCGCGGGTCTGGCTCAACCAGAACCTCGCCGAACCCAGCCGCTCTGTCGCGCTCCACCCCCTTTCCGGAGCGTCATTGAAGACGTGGCCGGATGAGCGCTGGGTGGCACTCGCGGACCGCCTCCACGCGGCCGGCACACCGGTCGTGCTGTCGGGCGCCCCTGGCGAGCGCGGCATGCTCACCGCTCTCGGCGCTCGCATGCAGCATCCGCCAGCAGCGGTGCTGTCAGACGTCCCGCTCGGCATGGCGGCAGCAGTCTTCGAGCGCCTGGGCGCGGTGGTCGGCCCGGACAGCGGTGCATTGCACCTGGCCGCCGCTCGAGGAGCGCCCACCGTCCGCCTGTACGGGCCGGCATCCGCCATGGTGTTCGGGCCGGACCCCACCGCTCCGTTGCAGGTGGTGCTGCAATCCCGCTCCTTGCCCTGCGTGCCGTGCGGCTCGCTGGTGAACCCTCCCTGCGGCGCACGCGTGGAGCCGCCCTGCATGCTGGCGATCAGCGTGCCGGAGGTAGCCGCGGCGCTGGCCGGGATACTTGAAGCCCGAGCGCGCCGAGCTTCCTAGAATCGGCTCGTGGAGCGCATCCTCGTCGCCAAGCTCGCAACTCTCGGCGACCTGCTGACGGCAACCCCCGCGCTGCGTGCGCTGCGGACGCGGTATCCACGCGCCCACATCGCGGTGCTCACAACACCCGGATCGGCCCCTGTCCTGACAGGCCTCGACAGCGTCGACGAAGTGATCTCGTTCGACAAGTTCGCCTTCGACCATCCTACCGATGCCCTGGGCAGCGGGCGCGTGGCCGCCCGGTTCGCCGCCCGACTTCGCGCGGGTCGATGGGACGGTCTCGCGCTGCTCCACCACCTGACCACCCCGTTCGGGGTGGCGAAGTACGCGGCGCTGGCCGTGGCGAGCGGTGCGCCCATCAGGGCGGGGCTCGAGAATGGCCGCGGCAGGGGGTTCCTCACGCATCCCGTGCCAGACCATGGCTACGGCTGGCAACACGAGGTGGACTACGGTATCGACGTGGCCTTGGCACTCGGCGCGGCCAGACCCACAGCACCTCAACTGGAGATCCGTCCGAATGCCGAAGACCGCGCCTGGGCAACAGCCGAGCATGCTCGGCTCGGGGGCCGGGAGCTAGTGCTCCTGGTGCCCGGCTCTGGCACTTTCAGCACGGCCCGCCGCTGGGCCGCGGAGCGCTTCGCCGAGGTGGGACGCGGCCTATTTGCGCGGCATGGGCTTCGTCCGGTGGCACTGGCGGGTACCAGTGACGAGGAGCGCGTCCTCGCGCAGGGCGTGGCGCACGCGCTCGGCGACCCTCGCGCCATTGTGCCACCGGCACCCAGCGCACGGGCGCTCGCCGCGCTCATCGAACGCTGCGTCCTCGTAGTCGCCAACGACAGCGGTCCCGTGCACCTCGCCGCGGCCGTACAGACGCCTGTCGTAGCGGTGTTCGGGCCGACAAACTGGCGGGCCTGGGGGCCGTACCCCGCTTCCGCACCCCGAAACCAGGTTGTCCTGGAGCGCGTCGTCTGCCAGCCCTGCATCCACCGCGGCCACGAGTTTGGCGACCCCGCCGGCTGTGAAGCCCGGACGTGCCTGCAATTCGTGCTCCCAGATGCTGTGCTGCAAGCTGCCGATCGAGCCATAGCCGCTGGGTCCCCGCGCAGTGCGCTGGTACGCGCGTCGTAGACCGAATGGAACTGGATTCAGGACGGTATATGACCATCGAGGAACAGTCGCCAGACGTGGATGCGAACGTCACCCGCTGTGCACGGCATCCGTCGGTCGAGACGGTGCTGCGCTGTGGGCGGTGCGAAACGCCGATTTGCCCGAAGTGCATGGTTGCCACACCCGTCGGCGCCCGGTGCCGCACCTGCGCGGGGGTCAAGCGCGTGGCCACGGTCGGTAAGCCGCTGGAGCTCGCTCGCGCCTTCCTGCTGGCCCTGCTTGCGGCGGAGGTGGGTGCACTCCTCCTGCTGCTGCTGCCCGTATTCTTGATCGGACACGCGGTGGTCGGGTTCAGCGTTGGCTGGGTCGTTTCCAGGGCGGTGCGCGGAAACCGAGGGCGCGACCTGGCGATTCTGGCGGTCGTGGCATTCCTGGCGGGCCAGGTTCTGGCTCCATCTGTGTTGGCCGTGGCCACCGGGCGGCAATTCAGCGTCGCGCCGATCCTGGCCTACCCATTCTTCCTCATCGGCAACCCTCTGCAGATCGTGGCGCTGGCGCTTGGTGGGTTCCTGGCCTGGACGCGCGCGCGGTGAGCGCCGAGGCGGCGCTTGTGCCGGCGCTGGCCGGACGCCGCGTCCTGGTGGCCGGGGACCTGGTGCTGGACGAGTACCTCACCGGCCGCCCGAGCCGCGTCTCACGCGAGGCGCCGGTGCTGGTCCTGGACGAGAGCGGCCGGGAGTACCGCGCCGGTTCGGCGGGGAGCCCGGCCGCGAACGTGGCAGCGCTCGGATCGTACCCCGTCTTCATTGGCGCCGTCGGGGGCGATGCCGCGGCCGAGCGCATTCTGGGGGACCTCAAGGCACATGGCGTAGACGTCCAGGGTCTGGTTCGCGCCGAGGCGTGGGAGACGCCAACGAAGACCCGCATCCTTGCCGAAGGCTTCACCGGTGGGTTGTTCGGACGGCAGCAGGTGCTGCGCGTGGACCGGGTTCGGCCAGTACCACCGGACTGCGCGGCCGCCTGCGCCACAGCTGTGCAGAGCCACGCGGCCAATTGCGAAGCCGTGCTGCTCTCGGACTATCGTGGCGGGGTAGTCTCGCCGGCGGTGATTGCCGCGGCTCGTGCCAGCGGCCGGCCGGTGTGCGTCGACTCGCAGGGAGACCTACGGCAATTCGCGGGGACACACCTGGTCAAAGTCAACCACGCGGAAGCTAGTGCCGCGCTGGGCTCCGCCGACGTCGCCGCCGGGGGCGACCGACTGCGTCGCGACCTCGGGATCCAGGCGCTGGTGGTCACCCTCGGCGCGGACGGCATGGCGCTCTTCGACGAACAGCATTCCGGCACCCTGGTGCCCGCTGGGCGTCAATCCGACGTGTTCGACGTGACCGGTGCCGGCGACACGGTGATCGCGGTCCTGACGCTGTGCTGGCTCGCGCACATCCCGCTCCTGCAGGCCGCCCGCATCGCAAACGCCGCCGCGAGCGTGGTGGTGCGGCGCCTGGGGGTAGCCACGGTCACGCCGGAGGAGCTCGTGGCGGCGCTGCACGGCGCCTAGCGCTCTGTCACGGCAGGATCGCCACGAGGCTGGCATCCTTGAGCGAAGCGAAGGATCCGTCGCCAACTTGGAACTTGGAACTCGTCGGCACGGATCCTTCGGCGAGGGCGAGAGCGTGTCAGGCGGACGACACCGCAGACCTGCGCTGATAGTCCAGGAGGGTCTCTCGCCGGCCCCGGTGTGCTCAGGCGCTTCGCGACCGGCGCTGCTGGACGCGCGTGCGCCAGCAGGATCCCGTTGCCTCCATGCACTGGTCCTGTTCGTCCAGGGTCCCCGGCGGCGTGTTCATCAAACAGATCACGTCGTACAAAACGAGGCGCCCCACCTCGTCCTCCTCTTCCCCGCGTGCCCAGCGCTCGCGGTAAAACGGGCACGCCATCTTGAAGCGGTGCCAGTTCGGGTTGTCGGGGATGACCGTGGGGTCATCACGGCGCGAGCGTGGGATACCGGACCTGCTTTCGAGTGAACGAGCCCCGCGCCCCAGTGGCGCCGAGACGGGGGATTCTACCCGCCCCGATGGCGCGACACGCTCGGTTCAGCGTCTCAGCACGGTCGTCCTGCCGGATTGAGTCCGCAGGGATGGTGTGCACCCGCATTTTCGTGAACGCTGGATCTTGAAGGTCACCATCGCCATGGCCATGGCGATGGTGACGACCAGCGGCGCGCTGGAGCAGCACTGCAAGGTGCCGGCATGTTTCCGAGCCCCCTGGCTGACACGGTGCGGCAGGCTGAGAACGCGAACGGTGGCGCGAGGCTCCCAGCACCGGAGCGCGTACGGAAGCCGCTACCGCGTTGGCGCCACGGCGAGCCGCGCGAGCGCGGTGCGTATCCCGGCTACGGCCGCCTCGGGTTCCTCGGGCGTTACCTCTACCTGGTGGGTTTCCGTGCGCGCGGCGCGCAACCAGCTATCAAGAATGAGCATGTCGTCCACATCGTCGCGCGAGACCGCGGTGCTATCGACGCCGCCATAGGCGGAGCGCAGCGCGGCGCCCAGCGTGGCCGGCCGCGCGGTAAAGGCAACCGAGACGTCGCGCACCAGCCGCCCGCCTCGGACGATGAAGAGCCGTGCGCCGGCGCCCGCGGGGGCCGGCGCCACGATGACCAGGTGGCGGTCAGAGAAGGCGTCCAGTCGGGTCTGGGTGCGGACGACATAGGCTAGATCCCGCAAGCGGTCACGCAGCTCGGCGGCGGCTTCAAAGCGAAGTTGCGCCGCCAGCGCATCGCGGCGCGCCTCCTGCTCCGCGACGAACTGCGCGTCCTCCCCCCGCAGCACCCGAAGCGCGCGTGCCACGCGCAACTGGTAACTGGCCACGTCGATCCCGCCAATGCACGGGCCAGAGCACTTGCCAATGTCGAGCAGGGGGCATGCGGACGAGGGCAGCTTGCCCTGGCATTGGCGCAAGCCCAGGGCCTCCGAGACGAACAGCGCGGCGCGTGCAACCACGCCCGCCTTCCGGAACGGACCCAGGTACACGGCGCCCGGCCGCGGCCGTTCTCGCGTCGCCTCAACGCGTGCGAACGCGCTCTCCACGTCCACCCGCACGAAGGGATAGTCGCGATAGTCGCGCAGCATGGCATTCGCAGCGGGCAGGTAGCGCTTGACAAGCTTCGATTCCAGGATCAGGGCTTCAAGCTCGGAGCCAGTCTCAATCGCTTCCACGTCCGCGATATAGGGCAGCCGCCGCCGCAGCCGTGGCTGAGCCATCGACCCGGCCGTGCCCGACGGCCGCAAGTGCGTCCGCACCCGCGTCCGGACATTGATGCTCTTGCCCACGTACACGACGTGCCCTTGCGCGTCCTTCAGCAGGTACACGCCCGGTCCCGTGGTGAGCGCCGCAACCTGCGACTCATCGACCTTCGCCTTCCGGCGCTTGTGCTGGATCGGTCGCTCCTGGAAGGTGAGCAACTGGTTCACATCATCCAGCCCTTCCACGCAAGCCGCTGCCAGGAGGTGGTCCAACAGCACCGCCGTGGCCCGGCAATCGGCACCCGCGCGATGGGTCTGCACCTGGTCGATGCCCAGGTGCGCGCACAGGCTGTCCAGCTTGTACGAGTGCAGCCCGTGGATCAGCCGGCGGGCGAGGCGTAGCGTGCACAGACGCTCCGGTAGCCACGCGATCCCTGCGCGCCGGAACGTCGCTGCCAGGAACCCCGCGTCGAACGCCACGTTGTGGGCCACCAGCACTGCGCCCTCTGCCATCCTGCCAAGGTCTGGCAGCAGCGACTCGATCCGCGGACGGCCGCGCACCATGTGCGGCGTTATTCCCGTGAGCCGGGTGATAAACGGCGGCACGCCTGTGCCAGGATCAACCAGCGTCTCGATCCGCTCGACCACCCGGCCATCTTCCACACGAACCGCCGCGACTTCGATGATCCGATCGAAGAGCGCCGAGCCGCCCGTCGTCTCGAGGTCGACCACCAGGAACGGCGTGGAGTGGAAAGGTCGAGGTTGGGGCACAAGTTGCGGGCCGAACCCAGCGCCTGGGCGCCGCGGTTCTGTCAAGCCCACGATGCTAGCCGGCCACCTCCCGTACGCTCCACCCGCGCAACCGGCCTCGGACCGGTGTTCGAGCACCCTGTGACGCGGATGTGACGAGTGGTCAGACGAGTTCCAAGTTGCAAGTTCCAAGGAGACGGAGACGGCGTGTCAGTGTCATCCTTAGGCGCAGCGAAGGATCCGTCTCGGACGCACGAGCTCGGATCCTTCGGCCGTGGCCTCAGGCTGACACCCGACAACTCCAAACTTGGAACTTGGAACTTGGAACTCCGCCCTCAGCGATTGAGCGCAAACCCCGTGTAGGCGTACTCGCGGTCCGCCGCGTTCATGGCCACACGCAGGTTGGCGGCGGTGATGACGCGGTCGTACCCCGGCCCCTCGTTTTCTCCCGGACCCCAGATCGAGTCGTTGTAGATGAAGCTGTCGCCGAGGATGCCCGTGAGCACGATGTAGTGATCGCCGTAGTAGAGCGCCTCTTCCCGACGCGGAAGAGAGCGGTAGCGGACCTGGAGCACGACAGGATTGCCCCGCTGCACCTCGGCGCGGGCCTCCTCCACGGTCCAGCGGCGGAGCGTCGTGCCATCCGCTTCCCGCAAGCCGAAGACTTTCAGGCCCATCTGAGTGGCCACGTCCGCCAGGGCCCATACGTACGAGCCATTGTCCACGTCGTACATGCTGCTGCCCTGGGCCAGCATGATGCGCGTCCGGATATCGGCCACGGTTGCGTTAATGCCGAACGATTCGGCAACCATGCCGAGGGTGGCAGGCCCGCAATTGGCCCCCGCGGCGGGAGTCCCGTCCAGTTGGGTGCGGTACGGCACCTTGATGCGCGTCGAGGCATCCAGCACCGATGGAAAGCTCCACGGGATTTGCTGGGGCAGCGGAGTCCGCATGCGGACAACATCCTGGGCTTCGACCCAGCCCAGCGAAGGCTGCACCTGGCGCCCGTCGCCGGGCAGGCGGACCTGGATCCGCGAGCCCTCCATGGGGCGAGCCGCCACCACTTCCATCCCGGTCCCCGCGGGCACGCTGCTGACGAGCTTCGCCGTTGAATCCGCGGCCGCCCAGAGGGAAGTAGGTGCTTGCGATTGCAGCCACACTGAAGGTGCGTCAAGACGCTGGAGGTCGGCGGTCCGCACCCAGCCTGGTCCGGCGACGCGCGAAGCGCCGTCGCCGTCGTAAAATACGAGGCTGAAATCGCCGCGGCTCTCCGTGAGCTTGAGTGCCGAACCCTTCGGCAGCTCGCTAAAGACGGCGCTCTGCGTCGAGGGCCCGCCACGGAGCGCGGTGGGCGTTGCGGCGCGCGCCCAGCCAGCCGCCAGGTCGGCGCGCAGGGGCGCCTGGAGCGCCTGGGCGGCGGCCAGCCGGGCCGGCGTCAGGAGGTCGGGGGCAGGTGCAAGGACGGGGGCAGCAGGGGCCGCCAACTGGTTCGCCGGCGCGGGCACCATGGCCACGGCGACGGCGGTGGGCAGTGCGAGCTGAGCCGTGGGCGGGGGTGCCACAGGGGGCACCGAGGTTGCCGCGGGCGCGGCCGCCGGTGCAGGTGTGACATCGACCGGGGCCGGCTCACGCGCCGTCCCGACCGCGAGCCACAGGGCCCCAACACCCGCGGCGGCGGCGAACGCGACAGGCACGCGCCACTGCGTCTTCCTGCCCGCAAGACTTCCGGTCGTCCGACGCATCTCCGGAGAGGACATGTCCATGTGCCTACCGCTCCCCTATTCCAAGCGCTTCGCGCCGAGCCGACCGGCGAACGATCCGCCTCGGCATGGCCGGCGCGATTATGGCCGAGACCCCCCGATAACGGAAGAAGTAGCGCGGGCGCCGCGGGTTGGGGAGCCTTTACGACATGGAGCGCAACCGCACGAGCGCCGCGAGCCCGACGGCGGCGGCGAGGACAAGGAGACCGTAACGGGAAACCAGCGACCAGGCGCCAATCTGCGCGTCGACCACACCGGGCGACTGCTGCCACTGGGCCAATGCGTTGACGCCCTGTTGAATCAAGTCGAGCGCGAACATCTCGCCTCTGCCTTCCCGGTGCGCGTCCGCCCAAGCGTGCTCGGCACCATTGATACGGTTGAGCGGCCCGAGCGCGTTACAACGAGCGCAACAGCGTGCTCCCCTGTCCGCCTTAACGCGCGGAGGCCGTTCCGGGGGACGGGCGATCCGCGTACGTGAGCAGTGCCGGCCACAGACCATGCCTGAACCTTCCGACAGCCTCCCCCAACGGCCCTATGTGGTGGTCTGCCGCGGACCCCATTGCCGCGAAAACGGCGGGCTGCCGCTACGTCAGCGCCTGGTGGAGCTGCTGGCGGACGACGCCACGGTCGGTCTGGCCGGCTACGCCTGCTTCGGGCAGTGCGATGAGGGCCCCAACGTGGCGTTCTTCCCGGACGGCGACTGGTACGGCCACCTCGATGACCGTGACGCCGCCGCCCGAGTGGCTCGCCACGCGCTCGGTGGCCCACCACCGGGCGACGCGTTGCGGCTCCCGGACGAGGAGCGGACCTTACATCTCCGCAACATGGCGGAGTTAATTCAAACGCTCGACGCGGACCGAGCTCGTGCTGCCCGGCGCCGGAGCGGCGGGCGAGGACGCGGAGATGGATCGACCGTCGAGAACCCCGGGCTTCGTGCCTTCGCGATGAAGTGCAACCAGCTCCGCCAGCGCCTTCAGCGATTCCTGCTCCCGGACCAGCGCCGCACCCGCGAGTAGGCTGAAGATGGACTGCATCGCAAACAGGATGCACATGCCGTAGAACAGCGTCTCCAGGGGGCCCTGGTCGCCGGTAAAGGCGGCCGCCGGCAGGCGGTCGATGGTGGCCGCGACAGTGTCCACCTGGGTGCGAAGGGCCTGCAGGTTCTGGCCTACCCGACCCGCATCCCCCTGATTGGCCCGGAGCGCGGTACCCGTGGCGGCAAGTGCTGTAGACAGGTCGTCCATCTGGGTGGCGTTGGCCTCAAGCTGCGGGCCAATCGCGGCGAAGGGTGCAAGTCCAAAGACCTGCACGCCGCTCGCCTGCGCAAGGCCACGGAAGGTGTACGCAGTGTTCGTGGCCAGGGCTGACGCGGACTCGGCCGAACGTCGGGCACCGTCAAGGCTGGCCTGCACGTCGGAGGTGGCCGAGGCCGTGGTCGCAATCGTCCTGGAAACCACCCGGAGTGAGTCGCTGAGGGAGCTACGCTGCTGATCGAGCGTCCCGCGGAGGCTGGACAACTGGCGGAACGTGGCCGTGCCCAGCGAGATCAGAGCAATCGTGACCATCGCTCCGGCCAGCCCGTAGGCCACGAGCGCATAGCCGGCCATACGAGTTCGAGAAACGCGCTGCACGCTGTGCATACGGCAGCACTCGTGCCGGGCCGTTTCTATACTCGGCGGAGATGCCCTCGCAGCCTTCGCGGGACCTCGTGGCGGTCCCAAACCCGCACTCCAACCGCGACTACGAGGTGGAGTGCGTGTGCCCAGAGTTCACCTGCGTGTGCCCGATGACGGGCCAGCCAGACTTTGCCACCTTCACCATCACCTATGTACCGGGCCCCCGCATCGTGGAGCTGAAGAGCCTCAAGCTGTACCTGTGGAGCTATCGCGACCAGGGCGCCTTTCACGAGGACGTAACCAACCGCGTGCTGGACGACCTCGTGGCAGCGATCCAGCCACGCCGCATGACCATCGAATCACGGTGGAACGTCCGCGGGGGCATCGAGACCACCGTCCGCGCCAGCTACCCCTGATGGCCACGGTTGAGGTCGAAGGTCCGGACAGTGGCTGGGTGGCAACGCTCGGCTACGACGAAATGGGAGCGTTGACCGTGCTGGAGGTGCGCGATGGCTGGGAATACGAAGCGCGCGACCTGCTTGCGCGGCTCATCCTCGAGCCCGCGCCGAGCGGACGTATCCCGGGCGCGCACATCCGCCCGAATGCCGAGGAACCGCTGTACGACCTGGCTGAGAGCCTGGCGCGCCGCAAGCCTGAGGTACGAGGTCAGCGGCTCACGGGCCACGTCGAGGGCGGCTCGCGGGCCGTGGAGTCTGGCGATGATTGAACGCCCGTCGGGTCGCTCCGCAATTCCGCGCGGGCCGTTCCGGCACGGTGTAGGCTAGACACAGCATGGCGCACAGCACCCAGGCTCGCGCGACCGCCGATCAGCCGCCGCTGGCGCGGAACCGCCGCGAGCTGCGCGAGAGCGGTTATGCATCCCGCTCCGTCAAGCAGGAGCTGCGCGGTAATTTGATCCGCCGGCTGGAATCGGGCGAGCCGCTCTTTACGGGCATCGTCGGGTATGACCAGACGGTGCTGCCGCAGATCGAAAACGCGCTCCTCTCTGGCCAGGACATCGTTTTTCTCGGCGAGCGTGGACAGGGCAAGACGCGCATGGCACGCTCACTGGTGGCGCTGCTTGACCCGTGGATGCCCGCGATCAGCGGGTGCGAGATCAACGACGACCCGTTCAACCCGATCTGCCGCCGCTGCCTGGACCTGGTTGCGGAGCACGGCGACCAGGTGGAGATCGACTGGATCGGGCGGGAACGACGGTACGGCGAGAAGCTCGCGACGCCCGACATCACGATCGCGGACCTGATTGGCGAGGTCGATCCCATCAAAGTGGCGGAGGGCCGCTACCTCTCCGATGAGCTCACTATCCACTACGGGCTGCTACCGCGCACCCATCGCGGCATCTTCGTCCTGAACGAGCTGCCGGACCTTGCCGAGCGCATCCAGGTGGGCTTGCTCAACGTGATGGAAGAGCGCGACGTGCAGATCCGGGGCTACAAGGTGCGGCTGCCGATCGACGTCTACGTCGTGGCCTCGGCTAACCCGGAGGACTACACCAACCGCGGCCGCATCATCACGCCGCTCAAGGACCGCTTCGGCTCGCAGATCCGCACCCACGACCCGCGGACCATCGAGCATGAGATGGACATCATGGAGCAGGAGCGGGGCACGTTCGCCGATGAGGCGTACCTCACCGTGGTGCCCCAGTACATGCGCGAGATCGTGGCCGAGGTCACCCACCTAGCTCGGCGCTCGCCGGAAATTTCGCAGCGCTCGGGCGTCAGCGTCCGTGTCAGCGTGGCGAATTATGAAAACCTGGTGTCCAGCGCCCTCAAGCGTGCCATCCGCTTGCGCGAGCAGCAGGTTGCTCCGCGCATCGCGGACCTGATGGTGCTGGCCCAGAGTACCACCGGCAAGATCGAAGTTGAGACCGTCGGCGACCGCGACGATGAGAAGATTGTCGAAAAGCTCGTCCAGCGGGCGGTACTGAACGTCTTCAACCGACATTTCTCGCTCCATGAGTTCGACGAGCTGCTCGTGGCGTTCGCCAATGGGCTGCGCGTGGACGCCGGTGAGAACCTGCCCAGCCTGGACTACGTGCGGCAGGTAGCGGAAGTGAGCGGTTTCAGCCCCGCGATCCGCAAGCTGGACGGGCAGGGGAACCCGGCGCTGATTGCCAGCGCTGTGGAGTTCGTCCTCGAAGGCCTGCACCTCAGCAAGAAGCTCAACAAGGACCGCGCGCCCGGGCAGAGCAAGTACCGGGCGTAGCGCAGACACACGACCACCATGCTCAACCGCTACAGCCAGTGGGACGGATCGCAGCAGGGTGCGAGCCTGGACGCCGAAGCGCTGCTGGACGCGATGAGCGACGACCTGTTGCAGGATGGCGACATCATGCGCGCGTTGCGGCGCCTGTTCCGCCAGGGGGCGCAGGACCGTCAGGGCCAGCAGATGCCGGGCATGAATGATCTCCTCCAGCGCCTGCGCCAGAAGCGCCAGGAGCAGTTGCAGAAGCACAACCTGGACGACGTGCTCAAGGACATCCGCGACGAGCTGCGCCAGATCCAGGAGCAGGAGCGGCAGGGCATCGACCGCCGGCTGGAGGACGGCCGCGAGAAGGCCCGGCGCGGCGACGTGCCCGAGCAGTTGCAGAAGACGCTGGAACGGATGGCCCAGGAGCACCGCGACACGCTTGATCAGCTCCCGAAGGATGTGCCCGGCCAGGTGCAGGGGCTTCAGTCGTACGACTTCATGGACCCCAACGCTCGGGATCGCTTCAACCAGCTCATGGAGAAGCTCCGCGAGCAGGTCATGCAGCAGCAGTTCCAGGGCCTGCAGCAGGCCATGCAGGGCATGACGCCCGAGAACATGCAGGCCATGAAGGAGATGCTGCGAGACCTCAACGCCATGCTGGAGGAGCGCGCCCGGGGCGGTGAGCCGAACTTCCAGGAGTTCATGGACAAGTGGGGCGAGCTGTTCCCGGGCGCGAAGTCGCTGGACGAGCTGATCGAGCAGCTCCAGCAGCGTCAGGCGCAGATGCAGAACATGCTGGACTCCATGAGCGCCGACCAGCGCCGCCAGCTCCAGGACCTGATGCAGCAGCTCATCCGCGACCCGGGGATGCAGGAGCAGCTCGCCATGCTGGCGGCGAACCTCGAGGAGCTGCTGCCGATGGAGGACATGCGGCGGCGCTACCCGATGCAGGGCCAGGAATCCGCCAACCTGGAGCAGGGAATGCAGGCCATGCGCGATCTGCAAGAGCTGGATTCCCTGGAGCGGCAGATCCGGGAAGCGCTTCAGGACGGCGACGCGGGGGGCATTGACCGCGAGCTGCTCTCACGTCAGTTGGGCGACGAGGCCAACGAGCAACTGGACCAACTGGACGACCTTGCGCGCCAGCTCGAAGAGGCCGGGCTCATCCGCCGCAATGGCGACGAGCTCGAGCTCACGCCACTGGCGATGCGCAAGATCGGGCAGAAGGCGCTCCGCGACATCTTTGCCAACGTGAAACGCGACCGCTTCGGCAACCACGAGGCGGATACCCGCGGCCGCGGCGGCGACCGCACGGACGAGACGAAGCCGTACGAGTTCGGCGATCCATTCCTGCTGGACCTGCGCGGCACGTTGCAGCGCACGGTCGAGCGCAACGGTCCGGGCACGCCGCTGCGGCTGATGCCTGGCGATTTCGAGGTCTACCGCACCGAACAGCTCAGCCAGGCCAGCACCGTTTTACTGCTAGACCTGAGCCGCAGCATGATCTACCGCGGCTGCTTCCTGGCCGCGAAAAAGGTCGCGCTGGCGCTCCACAGCCTCATCAAGAGCCAGTACCCGCGCGACTCACTGGCGCTGGTCACGTTCAGCCTGTACGCTCGCGAGATCAAGCCAGAGCAGCTCACCGGGCTGCAATGGAGTGAGTGGGAGTACGGCACCAACCTCCAGGACGGCTTGCAGCGGGCCCGCAAGATCCTCTCGCGGAACAAGGGGGGCACCCGCCAGGTCATCGTGATCACGGACGGCGAGCCGACCGCGTACTGGGAGCCCGGACATTCCCAACCAGTGTTCAGCTATCCGCCCACCCCGCGCACCATCGAGCAGACCCTGCTGGAAGTGCAGCGCTGCACCCGCGAGAACATCCGCATCAACACCTTCCTGCTGGACCGCAGCTACGGCCTGATGCACTTCGTGGAGCGGCTGACGCGCATCAACCGAGGCCGCGCCTTCTACGCCGACCCCGAAAACCTGGGCGACTACGTGCTGGTGGATTACCTGGCCCAGAAGACGCGGCGGGTGGCTTGAGGCGCCGCCTGCAGGAACCTGCCCGTGCTCGGGTCGTGGCTCCGAGCCAGCAGGTACACGAGCCCGGTGGGGGCAACCCGCGGCTCGCCGGTGAACTGCTGCCCGTGTTGGTGCCGGCGTTCACAACCCGTTCAATCGGGTGAAGCTCTTCGGGGCACTGCTCTTGTGCTGGTCTGGCCTGGGGGTCTCGGGTGCGTCCGTGCAGGGCGCCGGCGCTGGGGCCATGGGTGGGTCGAGCCCCCCGTTCCGCGTTCGACGGGAGAGTCGACCGTGCAGAGCACCGCACCGGGGCCGCTCCGCTCGCAGGCCGCGACGGTGCCTGTGGCAGGGCCAACAGGAAATCCGCCTCACCCCACGCAATCTTCGCCTGCTCGCACGTTTGCCGCGGCAGCGGGCGCGCCGGCCGCGCCGAGTCAGGCCATCAGCGGCCCCGCTGTCGCTGACTGTCCGCGGCGACCCGCCACGGACGCCCTTCTCCTATCTCGGCAGGCTCGCTCGGGCCACTCCGGCACAGTCGCGCAACAGCTTGGCGAAGCGCTTGTGCGACTCCGGGAGGCTCCGTATAGTCGGCCATCCTTTCGGGAGGAGCCCCGCCGTGATCGATCCCATGTACGTCCAACCGCGCGCCGAGCGCGAGGAAGCGGCCCGCGAAGTTGAGTCATTGTTGTGGTTGGCCGCCGGCGCCGCGTGGGCGGTCGTAGCGGTGCGCGCGTGGAGCCGGGTGAAGCGCGTCGAGGCTCGCAAGCACGTCTTCAGCGTCTCCGAGCGACTGCTGGGCCAGGTCTTTCCCGAGGGGGTTCGACCCTAGCGAACGTCCTGTTCGCCACGAGCGGGGCGCTGCCATGAATGGCCAGGTGCGCTCGTTCGACGTGATCGTGGTGGGCCTCGGCGCCATGGGAAGCGCCGCCGCCTGTACGCTCGCCCGGCGCGGTGCGCGGGTGCTGGGCCTCGAGCGCTTCCAGCCGGGCCACACCCAGGGCTCCTCACACGGCGAGTCGCGCATCATCCGGCTCGCGTACTTCGAGCACCCGGACTACGTGCCACTCCTGCGGCGCGCGTACACCCTGTGGGACCAGTTGGCCATCGAAGCGAAGGTCCGGGTGCGGGTGCAGACCGGCGGCGTATTCCTCGGGCCAGCCGCGGGGGACCTCGTGGCCGGCTCGCTGCGCAGCGCCATCGAGCACGGCATTAAGCACGAGGTGCTGGATGCGGACGAGATCCGTCGCCGCCACCCGGGCCTGAACCCGGACGACGCGACCGCTGCCCTCTTCGAGCCGACAGCCGGCGTGGTGCTGCCGGAGCGCGCCATCAGCGCTTTCCAGGAGGTCGCCCGGTTGCACGGCGCCGAGCTGCGCTGGGACGAGCGGGTGATGCAGTGGTCGGCGGATGGCAGCGGCGTTCGGGTCGAGACGGCCCGGGGCAGCTATCACGCTGACCGGCTGGTGCTCACGGCCGGGGCCTGGCTCGGCCCGCTCATGGCCGAGGTCGGCCTGCCCCTGCAGCCCGAGCGGATGCCCATCTTCTGGTTCACCCCTGCCGCCAACCCCGAGCATTTCCTCCCCGAGCGCCTGCCGGTCTGGATCTGGCAAACCCCGAACCTCGGATTCTTCTACGGCTTCCCGCACCTGGCCTGGCCGGGCGTGAAGATCGGCCGCCACCACTCAGAAGAGCCGTGTGATCCCGATCAGATGAGCCGAGACGCCACCCCGCGCGACGAGCAGCGTGTCCGCCAGCTCATCCGTCGCTCTATGCCCGACCTCGATGGACCTCTCGCGCGGTCGAGCGTGTGCATCTACACCAACACCCCGGATGAGCACTTCCTGGTCGACCAGCATCCGATCCACCCGAATGTCGCCTTCGCCGGAGGCTTCTCTGGACACGGCTTCAAGTTCGCGCCCGTCATCGGCGAAGTGCTGGCGGACCTCGCCACAGGGGTCGAGCCCACACCGCATGCCGCGTTCCTGCGGCTGTCCAGGCTCACGGGTGCGCGCGCTGTCGAACCCGTCCGGCGCGGCTGATCGTCGTCGGAGCCCTCCCCAACCCGCCGGCACGGCACGTCCCTTCTGGGCTCTGAAGCGCCGGGGGCCCGCGTTGATGGCAGCTCCCGTTTCGGGGCACCCGCGGGCATTCGCTGGCAGAATGCGCCTCCGCCAGCTTCGGGCTCACTCTGACGCGCCCGCCAGTTGGTGCCGACCGCCAGACCTTCGTAGCATGGCGGAAGGCCGGCCGCCGGCGGATGGAGGGCACTGGATGGTTCTCGCACAGGAAGGGCTCGATACATACTCGGCCCCGCTCGGGGAGCAGTTCGACCCGTCTGGGCCTGCGGATGGGCAGCGGTACGGGTCGGATCTCGTGGTTGATTTCCTCAAGCAGGTGCAGATCCCCTGGCTGCCGCTGAACCCCGGCGCGAGCTTCCGCGGCCTCCACGACAGCCTGGTGAACTACGGCGGCAATACCCTGCCAGAGATGATCCTCTGCCAGCACGAGGAGATCGCCGTCGGCATGGCGCACGGCTACGCCAAGGCCACCGGCCAGATGATCGCCTGTGTGCTGCACGACACGGTGGGCCTGCTGCACGCCTGCATGGCCATCTACTACGCCTACCTGGACCGGGCACCGGTGTTGATCCTTGGCGCCACCGGCCCCATGAACGAGGCGAAGCGCCGGCCGCACATCGACTGGATCCACACCGCCAACGTGCAGGGCAACGCCATCCGCGACTACACCAAGTGGGACGACCAGCCATCGAGCGTGGACGGCATCCCGGGCTCGCTGGCCCGCGCCTACCGCGTTGCGCTGACGGAGCCGCAAGGCCCGGTGTACGTGTGCCTGGACGCGCAGCTCCAGGAAGACCCGCTGCCGCACGAGGTGGCGATGCCACGGCCGGGCAGCGCGCTGGTGCCAACCCGAATGGCGCCCGATCCGGCCGCGCTGGAGCGCATCGCGGCGCTGCTGGCCGGTGCGAAGCGGCCGGTCATCCTGGCCGAGTACGTCGGCCGCGACCACGCCGCCGTGCCGGAGCTGGTGCGGCTGGCGGAGACGCTGGCCATCCCGGTGATCGACGGCCGAGCCCGCCACAACTTCCCCACCAATCACCCGCTGTGCATGACGTTCACCGACATCGTGGAGCAGGCTGACCTCCTGCTCGCGCTGGACGTGCGAGATCTGGATCGGCCCACCCAGAAGCTGGATAGCACCACCCGCCAAACTGCGTCGCGCCTGCGGCCCGATTGCACGATAGCGGAGATCGGGTTCGCCGACCTGGAGCTGAGCTCGTGGTCGATGGATTACGGCCGCTTCCAGGAAACGCACGAGTCGGTGCTGGCCGACACGTCGCTGGCTATTCCGATGCTGGCCGACCTGGTCCAGGCGCGTGTGGCAAACAGCCCGGTGCTGCGCGGGCAGGTGGAGGCGCGCCGCGGGGAGGTTGCCGCGCGCCACGCTGCCGCCCGAAAACGCTGGCAGGAGGAAGCCCGCGAGGATTGGGACGCCAGCCCCATGACCACCCCACGCCTGGCGCTGGAAGTGTGGGACGCCATCAAGGACGAGGACTGGGTGCTCACCTCGGGCGGCCTGAAGGACTGGGTCCACAAGCTGTGGGACATCGATCAGCCGTACCGCCACCCCGGACGTGACCTCGGGACGGGCACGCAGATCGGCATCTCGCTCGGCGTGGCCCTCGCCCACAAAGGCACCGGACGGCTGGTGGTCGACTTCCAGCCGGATGGCGACCTGATGTTCGACGCGGGCGCACTCTGGGTTGCCACCAAGCATGAGATTCCCTTGCTGGTGGTAATGTTCAACAACCGCGCCTACTACAACGACTGGGAGCACCAGATCCGCATGGCCCGGCGCCGAAAGACGCCCCTGGAGCGGGCAAACATCGGCATGGACATGCGCGGCCCGGAGGTGGACTTCGCCGGCCTGGCGCGCAGCCAGGGCTGGTACGCCGAGGGACCTATCGAAAACCCCGCTGATCTCCCCGCGGCGCTCCAGCGAGCGATTCAGCAGGTGAAGGCCGGCAAGCCCGCGCTCCTCGACACGGTGACGCGCTTCCGGTGAGAACCCGCGGCGAAGCCGGCCGGGCTCCTCGCCCGCCACGCGCATTACGCGCGGGGTGCCGTGCCGGCCGTGCATCATTCCAGGAACCGGGGACCGGTGGCTGGCGTCCCGCTGGGACCGACAACCGCGGGCGGACCTTCGCACGCCGTGCCGGAGCAGGAATTCGCGCACCAATTCGCGGGTTGTGGTATCCAGAAGAGCTATGAGCACGCTGACATTGACTGACGACGCGGTCGAGCGGTTACGCACCGTCCTGACCAGCCAGAACGTGCCCGAGGGCGCGCTCCGGGTATTTGTGACTCCCGGCGGCTGCTCCGGGTTCTCGTACGGGATGTCACTTGAAGCGGAGCCGGGCGAGGACGACACCGTGGTCGAGCAGGACGGCGTGAAGGTCGTCGTCGACGCGTTCTCGCTGCAGCACCTCGAAGGCGCCCAGGTCGATTTTGTTGACAGCCTCATGGGCGGCGGCTTCACGGTGCTGAACCCGAACGCGGCCAAGAGCTGCGCCTGCGGCCAGAGCTTCGACACCGCCGATGCATCCGGCGCGCCAAAGCCCTGCCACACGTAGGCGCGTCACCCGTCACACGGCTTCATCGGGTCGTGATGCTGAACGCGGTGAAGCATCTGCCGCGGTCCTACCACGATGGACTGCTACGGGAGCTGAACCGGCAGCTTTCCCGTCGGCTGGAGTGCGCCCGCCAGCAGTGACGCCGCGGCCTGGAGGTTCACGGCTCGGTCTCCGTAGACCGCGATCCAGGTCCGGATAAACGGCGCGGCTGAGGCATCGTACGGCCCGCGCAGGGCAACGCCGACCACCGGCTTGCCGCTTTCGGAGAGCGCGCGCGCCAGCCGCATCTGGGCCGGATCCTGTTGCGGCAGGTCATACGTGGCCAGCACCACCACGTCCAACTGGCGCGCCTGGGCTACGGCTCGAGCGATCTCGGCATCGTTGGGACGGGCAGAGACGTTCACCTCGGTGGCCGGCCCGGCCAGCCGCGAAAGACGCGCCGCGAGTGTGCCGCCCTGGCGGTCGCCATCGTCCACGACCGGGCTGCGCGTCGCCGCGTCGGGCGTGACCACCAGCACCCTCTGTGCGCGGCGGAGCGGCAGCACGCCCGCGTCGTCGCGGATCAGAGTGGCACCGCGATTAGCAGCTTCCTGCGCGAGCGCGCGGTTCGCCGCGCTGCCGACGATCGACAGATCGCCAGCGGGCTGGGTCCCCGCGAGCAGGCCGCGTTTTGCCTTGGCCTCCAGCACGCGCAGCACCGATTCATCTAACCGCGCCTGAGAGATCCGGCCGTTCTGCACGGCTTCAAGAAGGGCCCGCGGACCCTCGCCCAGGCGGTTGCGGTCCTCCTGGGTAATGCCCGCGATCAGCAGCATGTCGGCGCCCGCCTCGAACGCCTGGACCGCCGCCTGGGCCGCCGTCCGGTCTCGAAGGATGGCCCCCATGTCCAGGGCATCGGTGAGAATGAGCCCCGGGTAGCCGAGCTTCTCGCGCAGCAGGCCGGTGAGGACCGCTCGCGAGAGCGTCGCCGGGATGTCGGGGTTCGGCTCGACCGCGGGCACAACGAGGTGCGCGGTCATGACCCCGTCCACACCAGCGCGGATCGCCGCGCGGAACGGCTCGAGCTCGACGCTTTCCAGGCGCGACATCGGATACGGCACGAGGGGTAAATCCAGGTGCGAGTCCACCGAGGTATCCCCGTGGCCGGGGAAGTGTTTGGCCACCGAGGCAATGCCGACGGAGCGCTGACCCTCGATCGTGGCGGTGGCGAGCGTGGACACCAGCCCAGGATCGCCGCCGAAGGAGCGAATGCCGATGACCGGGTTCGCCGGATTCGTGTTCACGTCCACCACGGGCGCGAGGTTCATGTTGATGCCCAGGGCTTGCAGCTCGCGCGCACTGGCTTCCGCTACCCGTCGCGTGAGGGAGGCATCGCCACTAGCGCCCAGCGACATCTCGCCCGGGAAGACCGTGGCGCCCTGCTGCTCGGTCATCCGCACGACCAGCCCACCCTCCTGGTCGATGGAGACGAACAGGGGCACGGGATCGGCAATCGCCTGAAGATCCCGCGTGAGCTGCTGGAGCTGCTGGGCGCTCTCGACGTTGCGGGCGAACAGGGTGACGCCCCCGAGCCGCAGGTCGCTGACCAGCGCCCGGTTCCCGGGGTTGAGGCGAACGCCGTCGAAGCCGAGCATAAAGACCTGCCCGACTTTCTGCTCGAGCGTCATCCGCCGCAGCACCTGGCGCGCGGCGGTCCGCTCGGTCGGTTCTCTGGCAGTGGCGCCAGGGGCGGGCGTCGCGGACGGCTGGGTGGGGCTGGCAATCATGGTGGGTTGAGCCGGCGTGGATTGTGGCGGCACCGTGGCCGTGGACGCTGGCGGGACGGTGATGGGGCTACTGGCCTGGCACCCGGCCAGGACGAGCAACAGGAGGGTCAGCAGGATTGCACGAACGGTCCTGGGTGTACGAACGGTGTCAATGTTCATTCCGAGGCCGCGGGTTCTGTCAACCACCATGCTCCGTGGTTACGCTACGCGGAGGAGATCCACCAGTACCGGTCATCCTGAGGCCGCAGCCGAAGGATCCGTCTCTCACTTGCAACTTGAAACTCGTCAGCACAAACCTTCGCTCCACTCAGCATGGCAACCCGCCGCGATGCGTGCCGCCGACCACTAGCCCTTCAAACCCGTAAACGCGATGCCGCGCACCAGGTACCGCTGGCCTACGGCGAACATGGCGATGATCGGCAGCGTGGCCACGACAGTCGCCGCCATGAGCTGGTCCCACTGGGTGCTGTACTGCTGCACAAACACCGTCAGGCCAACCTGGATCGTGCGCATCTCGTCGGTGGTGGTGATCAGCAGCGGCCACAGAAAGGCGTTCCAGCCCGCCTGGAAGCTGAAGATGGACAGGGTGGCAACAGCCGGCAGGGCGAGCGGAAACATGATCTGCAAGAAGATGCGGAGCTCGCCCGCGCCATCGATGCGCGCCGCGTCTTCAAGGTCCTTCGGGAGCTGCTGGAAGAACTGGCGCAGCATGAAGATCCCGAAAGCACCGACCGCGCCGGGCACGGTGAGGCCCCAGTACGAGTTGATCCAGCCGATGCCACCGCCGCCGAAGAGATCGTTCCCGCCCGCCAGTGGGATGTGGCGGATGATGATGAACAGCGGGATGATCGTCACCTGGTAGGGGACCATGAGCGTGGCCAGCACCAGCACGAACAGCACCCGCCGCCCCGGGAAGGCAAGCCGGGCAAAGGCGTAGCCGGCCAACGATGCAAGTGCCACGTTGGAGATGGTGTTGATGACCGCCAGCAGCAGGCTGTTCAAGGCGTACCGCCCGAAGTTCCCCGCGCCCATGGCTTTCACGTAGGTATCCCAGCGCAGCTCGCGCGGTATCCACGTTGGCGGCACCGTAAAGAGCTGGTCGGCCGGCTTCAATGAGGTGGAGATCATCCACACGAAAGGCATCAGCATGATCGCCGCGCCCACGAGCAGGAACAGGTGCCGCAGCACGCTGGCGGCCAGCGGCCCCCGGCGCGGCGCGCGGCGTCGATCCCGGACGGGTGCAATGGGCACGGGGTAGGTCTGCTGGCGGAGGAGGCGTTGATCGGCGAGAGCCATGGTGGCGAGGTTTCCTACTGGTACTCCACTTCCGAGCGCCCGTAGCGCTGGCTTATCAACGACGCGACAAGGACGATCCCAAACAGTACGAAGCTCATCGCCGCGGCATAGCCCATGTCGAACGACTTGAACGCGGCGTTGTAAATCTGCTGGACCAGCGTGGTGGTGGCGTTCGCCGGTCCGCCGCCGGTCATGACGTACACCTGGTCGAACACCTGGAAGGCGCCGATGAGGGAGGTCACGAAGATGAAGAACGTGGTGGGCGCCAGGAGCGGGACCGTGAGCTTGCGCAACTGCTGCCAGCCATTCGCGCCATCGATGCGAGCAGCCTCGTACAGGGAGTCGGGGACGCCCTGGAGGCCCGCCAGGTAGATGAGCATGTTCCAGCCCAGCACCTTCCAGACGCTGACCGCGATGATGCTCGGCATGGCGAGCGCGGGGTCGCCGAGGAAATCGACTCCCCGCAGGCCGATCGCTTCCAGGCCCTGGCTGGCGACCCCGTACAGCGGGTCGAAGAGCTGGATCCAGATCATGCTGACCGCCACCATGGAGCTGACGACCGGCACGTAATAGGCGGTCCGGTAGAACCCGAGACCCTTCATCTGGCGGTTCATCAGCAGCGCCAGTCCGAGCCCGAGCAGCATCCCGATGGGGATGCTGAACGCGGTGTAGACAAGAGTGTTCTGCAAGGCTCGCCAGAACAGCTCGTCCTCGAACACCGCCTGGTAGTTGGAGAGACCGACCCAATCCTGGCGCGTGAAGACGTCGTAATTCGTGAAGCTGAGATAGGCCGCGTACAGCACCGGCAACAGCGTGAAGACGGCGAAAATCGCCGTGGCCGGGGCCACGAACAGGTAGCCCGCCACGGCCTGCTGCCGCTCTTGCGAGTAGCTCGGTCGCGGGACGGGCGCCGGCGCATCGGTACGGCGTTGGCCCGGGAACGGCAGCACCCGACCCTCGGCGGCCGCCGCCGAGCCCCACGGTGGTCCCTGTTCTGAGGGCGCTACTGCCATGACGACACGCTCGCCCACCGCGGGGACAATCCGAGGCCGGCTGTCATCCTGAGGGCCCAGCCGAAGGATCGGTATTGCCGAGTTTGAAGTTCAACGTTCTCAGTAACGCGTGGTCTGGTAAGCCCCGTGTCCGGAGCACCGACCACTGACAACTGACCACTCGCTGAGACGGATCCTTCGCTCCGCTCAGAATGACACTCGTCACCAACTCCTCCCGGTGCATATGGACGGTCGCTCCTGGGCCTGTCCGTCGTCATGCCTCAGCACGTGCCGTCAGTTCCGCGAAACCGTGCCAAACGTGTGTACAGGTGCTCAGGTATATCTCAAGATTCAGCACGAGGTGCCGAGCTCACCGCGCTCACGCGCTCAACGCTTGAGGGCTCGGTCGATCTGCTTGGCCGCATCGTCGAGTGCCTGCTTCGAAGTCTTCTTGCCGTACACCGCATCGTCAACAGCGTTCTTCATGATCGTCTGGTACACCTCCAGCGCGGCGGGAGTGGTGGAGATGGACTTGCCGTATTGCTCCATGATCCCGACGAACTGCTGGAGCTGCGGGTCCGCCATGTAACCGGCTGTGCGCAGCGACTTGCGGGGCGGGATGAAGTACATGGTCTCGTTGTACTTGAGCAGGTTGTCCTTCTCGGCGATGTACGAGACGAACTTCCAGGCGGCGTCGGCGTTCTTGGATTGCTTCGAAATCGCCAGCCAGTCCGTCCAGTTCGTGGTTGCCTGGACCTTCCTGCGGGTCGGGTCCGCAATCACCAGGTCGGCGGCGCCCTGGGGGTTGTTGGTGCGGAAATCGCGCACGGTGAGCTGGTTCCCGAGCTGCATCGCCACCAGGTTTGCGGCCATGGCACCGACGTTGGCGGTGGGTGCGGCAATCGAGCTCCGGCTGGCTACGCGGTTGTCGCCGTTGAACAGGCTCGCGAAGTAATCCATCGCCTCGACCGCCTCGGGGCTATTCACCACCACCTTGCCGTCCTGGGTGAACACGTCGCCGCCGTTCTGGAAGAGGAACCACACGTACTGCTGCCAGGTGGGCTTGGCGTTGAAGCCCACCACCTGGAACTTGTCCCCGTCGCGCTTCGTGGTCCTCAGCGCGGCGGCCGTGAGCTCCTCCCAGGTGGTCGGAGTGCCCATGACACCCGCCTGTGTCAGCATGTCCTTGCGCAACATGAGCGTCTGCGGTGCGCTCAGCACCGGAATGCCCCACGTTTTGTTCTGGTAGGTAACGGTGCTCCACGCAGACGGATAGAAGTCATCCTTCTGGCCCCAGGCGTCCACGTACTTCGCGAGGTCGAGCGCCATACCCTTGCTGGCGAGCGGCGCCACGTACTCGGCGCCTGCCTGGAACACGTCAGGCAGCACGCCGCCCGCGTTGGCTGCGACCAGCTTTTCGCTGAAGACACGCCAGTCCAGGTACTGGATATTCACGGCCACGTCTGGGTTCGCCGCCTCGAACGCGGGCACGAGCTCGTCGTTGAAGAGCCTCTGCGTGCCCTGCTCCCAGTCCGTCAGCCAGATCTCCAGGGTGACCGGCCGCCCGGTGCTCTTCGAGCGCGCCACAACCGGCGCGGCGGGAGCATCCCCCGCCCGTGGATCGACGTCCCCACCCGCCTGTGAGGAGCCCGGACCAGAGGGCGCAGCCGGAGCTCCGGCCGGTGCGGCCGGCTGGCCGGGTTTGCTGGCGGGGGCGGTCGGCTGCGCGGGTCCGGCCGGCGCCGCGCTCGTGGCGGCAGGCTGCTGCGCAGCGGCTCCACCCCCGGAGGACGGCGCGGAGCACGCCACGAGCGCGGCCGCGAGCAGCGCCGGGAATATCCGGGCGGCGGAATGCGGCAACGGTGGTGTTCGAAATCGCAGCAGGCGGCCTCGCAACATGTCGGGCAGTCCTCCCTTAACTCAAAGCCGTGGGACGGGTCAGGCGGGCGGCCAGGCTCACGGGGCCGCGCTTCTGGAAGACGGGAGCCCCGGAATCGTTATAGCCGTGTCCCCGACGCACCGCCAAAATGCGCGCGCGGCACCGGGAGTCGTTTCCCGTCCTGCTCGCGCCATGCCAACAGGAGACCGCATGACCCGTACCCAGCCAGAGGGCCGGACGCGTCCGGAGGAATGCGAGCTGTCTCGTCCGGTGCACCGCGGCGCTCGCCCTCACTCCGTTCTTCCACGGCGTAGCCGCTGCCGCGGAACGAGACGTCTCGCCGACGGGCGACCTCCTGGCGCGTCCCGTAACACTGGGAGAACGAACGCCGAGCGTGGCAGCGCGCCGAAAGCCGCGTGATTTGGTTGGAATGCTGGACAGAACGGGCTAGAAAGCGGAAGGTAGAGAGAGGAAGGGGCGCCGCCGTGACCCGCAATCTACACCGCTCGCTCAGCGTTCCCGCATTCGCTGCGCTGCTGCTCGCCACGGGCGTCGCGTGTCAACCAGCCACGCCGCCCGCTTCCGCGCCCGCCGCGCCCGCGCCGACCTCGGCGGCGCCCGCGGCCGCGCAGCAGACGCAGAGCGCCCCCGCCGCGCCGGCCGCTCAGCCGGTCCAGACCTCAGCACCCGCGGCACCCGCCGCCGCGCCCACACGCATCGCCCCGGCAGCGCCCACCTCGACGCCCTCGCCTCTGCTGGCGTTGACCCCTCCCCAGCGAGCCGCCGCCGCCGAAGGCCAGCGCGCTCTGGCCGCCGGCGATTACACCCGGGCGGTGGACGTGCTTCGTCCCCTGGCCGGCCAGGTGGTCGCCGGCGCCGCGCGCACCGAGGTCCAACTGCTCCTCGCCCAGGCGCAGGTTGGCGCTCGGGCCTACGACGACGCGCTCACGACCGCGCAGGCGCTCGGCTCGGCCGATCCCGCGGCAAGGCTCGTCAAGGGCCAGGCACTGCGCGGCCTGAAGCGCTGGGACGAGGCAGCCGTGGAGATGCGCGCCGCGGCCGATGCCGAGCCGCGAGTCGACGCGGCAGTGCGCTTGCAACTGGCCGAGATGTGGCTCGGCGCTGGCAAGCCCGACCAGGCCGCGGCTGATGCGCGGAAAGGCGTTGATGGCACAGAAACTCGGCTGTTGAAGATCGACCTGGCCGAGAGGCTCGCAAGCACAGAAGTCGCGCAGCGGAACACCGATGCGGCGATGGAAGCCTACCGCCAGCTCCTCACCGCTGCCGGCAGCAAGGGCTTTCTCGGCGAGCAGCTCTACAACCTCGGACTCGGCGCAAATCAGCTCGGCAAGAAGGACGAGGCGATCCGCGCCCTCCGCACGTCGATCTCGGACTTCCCCCGCTCGCGCAAGGCGCCGGACGCCGTCAACCTGCTGGAGAGCATTGGCGGCATGCGTCCGGAGGACCGCTTCTATTCGGGCGTGATCCGCTACTACTTCTGGGAGTTCAAGAAGGCCCGCGCCGATTTCGATGCCTACCTGGCCGCCTTCCCCGACGGCGACCGCGCCGTCGAGGCGCGCTACTATCGCGGCCTTTCGTCGCTCCCCGCGGACACGACCGAACAGCTCCTGAAACTCGCAGACCAATTTCCGGACGACGAGTTTGCACCGCTGGCCTTGCTCGAGGCGGGCAAGGCCCAGGAGGAGCTGGAGAAATACGACTCCGCCGAGGCGATCTACGCGCGCCTCATTGCCACGTTTCCCACCCGCGACGCGGGGCTCGCGGGTACCTTTCGGCGAGGCCTCTCCCGGCTGATGCAGAAGGACACCGCTGGCGCCCTGGCCATCTGGGACGGATTGGCGCAGAAGGACGTGGAACCAGCGCTCAAGGCGCAGTCGCTGTACTGGGCGGGCAAGGCGCTCGCCACGAGAGGCGACACCGCGGGCGCTCGGGCTCGCTGGCAGGCAGCGTCCAACGTGCGGCCCGTGGATTACTACGTGGTGCGGGCCCTGGCGGAGCTGAACCCCCCGCCGCCGACCGCGGACTTCAACCCGGCCTCGGCAGCGCCGGCGGACGAGGCGGCCCTGGGCGCGTGGTTTGCCGAACGGAAGATTGACCTGGCCTCCGCCAGCCGCGAGGCAGCCGCCCAGCCAGCGTACGATCGCGCGGCGACCCTCGTGCGGTACGGCCTGTACCGCGAAGCGAACTGGGAGTACGAGGGGTTCCTCACCCAGTACGTGGATAAGCCGGCTCAGCTGTACTGGCTCGCCGCCCGCTTCGGCGACCTCGGGCTGCCAAATGCCCAGCTCAAGCTCGGCACAGCCGCGCTCGCGGCGGCCACCGCCGAGGGCCAGGTCAGCGTCCTGGACGTGCCGAAGGCGCTCCAGCGGGTGGCGTTTCCCCTTGCATTCCCAGACATGGTGACCGGTGTGGCGAAGCAGAATGGGCTTGACCCGTTGCTCTTCGAGGGCCTGATCCGCCAGGAGAGCGATTTCGACCCGTACGCGGAGTCTGTGGTGAAGGCCAAAGGACTCTCCCAGATCATGCCCGACACCACAGGACCCGAGATCGCGGGCAAGCTGGGGGTGAAGGACTACTCTCCCGAATCGCTCTTCGAGGCGAAGCGGAACGTGCAGTTCGGCGCCTTCTATTTCGCGGAACGGCTCAAGCGGAACGGCCGCGTTCCCCAGAAGGCGCTGGCCGCCTACAACGCCGGCGATGGCAACGTGGACAACTGGACCGGCGCCGGCCGCGAGGACCCGGACGTTTTCGCGGAGTACATCGCCTTCTTCGAAACCCATGATTACGTCCAGCGCATCTACACCTACTGGACCCTGAACCGCTACATCTGGGGCGGCTAACGCCCGCCCAGGGGGCTGAGCTCCAGCACAGTCACCAGGGACTCTGGGAGCTGCGTGCTTCCGAAGTTCAGCGGCCCCAAGATCACCGCCGGTCAGCAGAGACGCGCGTATGGGTGGAGCGGCGGCTCCCGTACAGGCGAGTGCGCCGAGCTTCCGCCTCGAGCCCCCCGACCTCCGCCTCCCGGAACCGCTGGGCAAACGCCGCGTCCAGCTCCTGCCAGAGGTACACCGAGTTCCCGCACACCCGGCCTCGCGAGCCGCCCCCGTGACGTTGCCCAGCTTGGCAAACGCCGCCGGGAAGCGCGCCTTCAACGCATCCGTCTTCCCTTCGCTCCGTGCCACCGTCCACAATGCCCGGCGGCGCGCGTTAGTGCCTAACGAGCTTTCCGAACGCCTCTGCTCCGACGGCGCTTCACCTCGCCGGCGAGCGCTGGGCCAGGCGCTCAGGCAGTGCTCAGCAGCGGGAGCTGGAACAGCCCGTCATCGGGTGCCCCGAGCTCCTCCCCATTCATCTGCGCTCGGATGGCCGACGCCACCGCCTGAGCGAGCGGCGGTGGCACCGAGTTCCCCACCTGGAGCTGGATGCTCCGTCGTGAGCCAGCAAGCTCATAGGCGTCTGGAAACCCTTGCAGCCGACGTAGCTCCGGGACACGCAGGCGACGGTTCTCCCAGTGGAACGGCCCTACATACGGCCCCGGTTGTCCCTGAATCGTGCTCGCCGGCCGCTCCGGGTCCAGCTTCAGCAGGAACGTCCAATAGCGCGTCCGCCACTCGAAGAGCGGTTGGGGATGCCCTTCGTGGGCCGTGTAGTGCAGGTAGTTCTTCCCCGGCGGGATCTCGGGCAGGAGGTGGCCGTACTTCCCATTTACGCCCTCATCCGGTTCGGGAACGGTCTCGAGCCCGTCCAGCACCTGTCCCGCGGTCACGTGCGCCAGCAGTCGTTCCGCCCCGCTTGGCCGCACTCTGCGTTCAAGATCACCCCAATGCGTCGACTCGGGCAGGCGGAGCTTATGTCCGTCGCTTCGACCGATCACGAAGAGGCGCTGGCGATTCTGTGGCACCCCGAAATCGGCCGCATTCAAAACCCCATGCTGCACCGAGTATCCAAGCTGGCGCATACCCCTCAGCAGCCGGTTGAACGGCAACTCTGATTGGTTTCTATAGGCCAGCCCAAAGACGTTCTCCATCAAGAATGCCTTCGGTCGGATGCTGGCCAGGAACCGAAGGTAGTCGTCGAGCAAGCCAGCCTTCGGGTCTTTGCCTTCTCGCTTGTACTCGAGGTGAAACCCCGACTTCGAGAACGCCACGCACGGTGGCCCCCCCACCAGGAGATCCACCGCCCCTGGCTCGAGCCCAAGGTCCGAGAGCACCTCATTCGGGTCGAGCGTCGTGATGTCTGCCGGCGCCACCTCGCCGAGGTCCGGGAAGAAGCGTGCCCGGTTCTGGTTCAGCGTCTCCACAGCCATGGGGTCGTGCTCGATGGCCCGGACCACGCGAAACCCCGCCGCTTCCACGCCCAGGTCCAGGCCGCCGGCACCCGAGAATAGGCTGATCGCCAGGGGCTGGCTCAGGCTCATAGCTCACACATTACGACAGAACAGGTGTTCCATCAACCCCGTCCTGCTCGACCGGCGTTGCCTGTGATGCCCGCGTAAGCCCCGCGACGAGCGTGGCGGCCTCATCCGGGGGCACGTGCTCCCAGACCCGAACCACCGTCCAGCCCGCGGCCTCGAGCACGGCGTTCACCCGCCCATCCCGCGCCACGTTCCGCGCCAGCTTCGGGCCCCAGTACTCCGTGTTCACCCGAGGCTGCACGCCGTGCTCCGGGCAGGCGTGCCAGTAGCACCCGTCCACGAACACCGCGAGCTTGCGGCGGGTGAATACCAGGTCCGGCCGGACGCGGAGGTCACCCAGCACCAGGGTCAGGCTCGTCCGATAGCGCAGACCCAGCCCGTGCACACGTGATCGAACCGCCCGCTCTGGGCGCGTCTCGTGCTTCCGATTGCGCCGCATGGCCGCGCTGACCGCCGGGCTGGAAGGCAGCGGATATGGCGCTTTCACTCCGACACGCCAGTCTCCAGGCTCTCAAGGTCCTGGGCGAACAAGGCACCCCAGGCCTCGACGCTCGACGGCCGCACCTCCAGCTCCGCCAGTCGCCCCGCGACCAGTTGAGGGAATGCCTCGAGACATTCTTCGAGGGGGCGACCAGACCAGGTGAATGCGGCCCGCAGCAAGCTGCCGGTCCCCACCATCACGGCCAGGTGAACGCCGTGACGATCCCAGCTCTCGGCTTTGAGTACGGTGAGATCCATTTCGGTCCGGCTCAGCGCCAGCAGCACCACGATGGCTCGCCGCACGTCGCTGGACGCGAGCTTCTCCACGAATTGCAGAATCTCTGTCTCGGTGGTCTCCCGCTGCTTCACCTCGACGGAGGTGATGGGCCGCTCGCCAGTGGACACGATCACGTCGCCCGGAATGTGGCGGCTTGGATCGTTCACCCGGCCGGTCTGAACCTCCGCAAACACCAGGTCGAACGCGGCGGCCGTGAGCGCTTGGCCACGCTTACCCCCCTCGGGATCGGCATGGAGAAAGCGTTCCGCCACCGAGATCAGCTCAGCCATCGGGAGCCCGCCCGAGACAGCCATCGGGACGCCGTGCCCAGGCCCATCCTGCAGGCGTGCTCGAAGAAACGCCGCGAGCGCGCCTTCCGCTTCCACCCGTGAGAGCGCATCGACAGCATCCAGACAATCCACCAGGTAGGCCAGGTGGGGACGAACGTGGGGATGCACCGCCATAGCATTCGACACGCTGTCGTAGCGGAAGAATGGCTGATTATTGAGCGGCTCTCGGCCGGTGGTCCCCAGGTGCACCCGGTGCCGGACTGCCCTGGTCACCAGCACGGCCATGCACAGGCTCCGTGCCGAATAGGCACGCTCGCTGAAGCGCACCTTCAGCGCATGAGAATCGATTCGGGCGTCGGTCGCCTTGGCCAGCAACGCCGTGCCGAGCATCGCGACGAAGGTCTTGTTGGGTGCCGTGGCGACGGCACGCGCGCGGTCAAGCCATTCCTCAGCTACGGGGAGCTCCGAAACCGCGGTGGCGAGGGCCGAGTCAAACGCCACCCCAGCCTGCGCAAAATCCAGCTTGATCGCCACTCAGCCCAACGGTACCAAGCGAAAGGGCGCGCGTGTGAGGAAGACCGCCGGCGGAAGCACGTCTCGTGCAGTCTATCGCGCGGACGCCCTCTCTTGGTTCCGGATCCCTCGGCTACGGGCCCGTGAAAAGGACCCACGGCCTGCGCGTGGGCGCTGTATCGGGACGATTGCCCTGACGCCCGAAGGATCTACCCTTCCCGGCGAGACGAGCAAAGGGACCTTCCGCGAGCAGCTCGCCGGGCTTGGCTGGCGCGGTGACGAACGACAATCGGGAAGGCTCTGGCACGAATTTCGATACTGCTGGCGAATTCCCGTCTCCGCCCCGCCGCGAGATTGATGACGGCCGCTGCGATCACGCGACCGGATCCAACACCAAGGCCGAACCGGCATGTCGGCAACATTCGCCAGCAGTATCATTCCGTGCCAGAGGCATAGAGAGAGTTGTGTCACGCGTGATACACTGCCATTCGTGACTGAGGCCGAGGTCAGTGTCCGCGATCTCCGCCATCACGGCGGTGAGGTGCTTGACCAGGTGGCTCGGGGCCGGCCCGTCACCGTTACACGCGACGGTAAGCCGGTCGCCATCCTGCAGCCGTACGTCCACGCCTGCGTCTCGGCCGAAACGCTCCTGGCGCGATGGCGCCACCTCCCGCACATGGACCCGCGGGCCTGGCGGCGTGACGTCGGCGATCTCCTCGACAGCCGCCTCTGATCGGCTCGGATTGGATCGAGACGGATGCCGTCTGCGCGCCGGGCCCGCGGCCTGCTCGACACCTCCACGGTGATCCTGTTACCACGGCTCGCCGATCCGCGACGGCTTCCACCGGAGCCCCTGATCAGTGCCGTGACGCTGGCAGAACTCTCCGTCGGGCCGCTCGTCGCTCGCACAGCGGACGAGCGCGCCGCGCGCCAGGCGCACGTGCAGCAAGCGGAGAGTGATTTCGACCCGCTCCCTTTCGACGCGGCCGCTGCCCGGGCTTTCGGCCAGGTTGCCGCGTCCCTGCGCCGGCACGGGCGAAAGGTCCAGGCACGTGCCTACGACGCCATGATTGCCGCGACCGCCCTGGCGAATGGACTGCCGGTCTACACGTGCAATCCAGAGGACTTCGCCGGCATCGACGGCCTGACCGTAGTGGCTGTTCCTCACCCGGACGCCTCCTGAAGGGCGCCTGGAGAGGCTCCTACGCCGGGAGCGACGCCCCCTCCACCTACTGGACCCTGAACCGCTACATCTGGGGCGGCTGATACTCCTCGCCGACGGGCTGCTGGTGCGCACGGCGCTCGGGTCCAGGGCGTCGAATCTCGCACGGGTATTGGAGGATTGGGTGTTCGCCCACGCCGCCGTGGCTGAAGCTGGCATCGAGCATTGAGCTGCTGTCGAGCCATAGGCCAACGTGGGGGTACACCACGCCCGGCTGAGTGGGGTCCTCGTAGCGGTACAGGATCAGATCACCAGGCTGAGCGAGTAATGGATCGATGGTCTCTGTCTCGTTGGCGATGTCGTCGGTGAACGGGGTGAGGGCGACGCCGACCTGCGCATAGGCGGCCGAGACCAGCGAGGAGCAATCCCAGCCGTCGCCGAACCGGCCGATCGTCGTTCCGCTCAGCGGCCCCCCGTACGGCTTGCCAATCTGCTGGTGGGCAAACCCCAGGACCGCCGCGCGGTCCGCGTCACTGAGCGTCCGCACGCCGGCGACGGACGAGCCGAGCGCGCACGACTAATGGGTCAGTTGGCACGCTGTGCGGCGTTCCCGGGGTACCCACCCCCTCGCCCCCTCCCGTGCGCGGAAGGGGGAAGTGTTCTTTCCCGGAGGGGGCGCGGCGCGCCCCCTCCGACTCCCTGCGCTCCGACGGAATAGCTCAATGCAGGGCAAACGGCCATTAGAGTGCGGTACCAACGAGACGCGGTGTTGTTGGCCAGGGACTGCCCGTCGCTGGCTCTTCGGTGATGCCGATGGATTCGAAACCGGTCAGGTCGCTGGGGACGGTGATGATGGTGTACCCGGAGCCGGTGGAGTCCAGGCGCAGCACGCCGCCGCTCACGCGCTCCTGCCCGCGCACAAACCACAGTTGCAGGGCACGCCCGCGCGGGATCGGCGGCGCGTCGCGGACCATCGCCATGCCCGTCCCGGTCGTGGGATCGAGGTACACGGTCGCCCGCGTGGGGACGCCCGCCTGCACGGGCTGTAGCTCGCGCGTGGCAAGCCGCTCCGAGGACAGCACCCCGACAATCCGATCGTAGCGGTTCGCCTTGGCCTGGAGGGCCTCCATTTGCGATTGGAGGCTCGCCGCCCATACGCCAGTGCCGCCCGACACGATGAGCGCGGCCGCCACGGCCCCCCAGATGGGGGTAATGCGTGGCGAGCGCCGATGCTTCGCCAGCTCCACCGGGGGAGTTGGCCGGTACGGCCTGGCCGGGCGCTCTCGGAGCGCCGCCGCCAGCACCTGGTGCCGCAGCGCTTCGGGCGGCCGTGCCGGCGGAACTCCCAGAGCCAGCGCGCCGACGGTGTCGCGATACACATGGAGCGTTCGAGCGCAGGCAGCGCAGCCTGCGAGATGCCGCTGGACCGCGAGCTGCTCCTCTGGCACCAGCGCGTGCAGGGCCTCCCCGGGCAGCAAATCCTCGACTGCCTCGCACGAGAGGCTCGAACGCGGCGCGTTGGTCTGCATGAGGCGATCCATCAGCCGCGGTCGCTCCACAGCTCCGCAATGCCCGGCGCCGTGCGGAGCCACTGCAAGGCCATGCGCATCCGAGTCTTCACGGTGCCGAGCGGCTCGTGAAGCTCGGCGGCAATCTCCACCTGAGTCAGTCCTCGGTAGTACGCCATCTCGAGAGGCACACGCTGCGCCGAGGGCAGGAGCGAGAGCGCACTGGCAACAGTCCGCTGCTGCTCCAGCCACCCCACGTGGGCGCCCGGGTCCGGGTCATCCGCGACGAGCCCCAGCGACTCCAGGCCGTCCTGGTGCGAGCCGTCCGGCCCGACGGATGTCGCACGGTGGCGCAGCTCGAGCTGTCGGCGCCGGAGCAGGTCTATGGCGTGGTGGTGGGCGACGCCAAGCAGCCAGGGGAGGAGCCGCCCGCGCTGCGGCTGGTACGCATCCGGTCGTCGCCACAACTTGACGAACGTCTCCTGGACAACCTCTTCCGCGGACCCGCGGTCGCCGAGAAGATGCGCGGCGAGCGAGAACACGGAGCGGCTGTGTCGTTGGTACAGGGTATCCAGCGCATCGGCATCACCGTCGATGAGGGCGGCCACCAGCGCCGTGTCATCCCGGTCAGTAAGCCGGGCGGCGGTTTGCTCCGCGCGCCAGGCGCTGCGTGTCTCCAGCGCACTGGCAGTTTCCACGGCACGCGGAGTATAGCCAGCCTCCCGCGCCAGGCTGGCTGGGAACACCCGGGGAGCGATCTGCGCGACGGCCATGAGCCCTGTTTTCCTGCCGGGTATACGCACGAAGCGGCCACCTGGATTCGCGTATGCCGCGGTTTCCGTCCTTGCCGGGTGGCACCGCGCGCCCGTCGATCACGAAGGCAGCGCGTGCGCTGCTGGACACGGGTGGCCGTCAGAGGTGGATCGGTGAGATGGGCGTGCACTGAGATGCGCGACCGGCTCGACCGGCGCGCCAAAACTCTGACGCCCACCCCTGGTGGACCGCCGTATTGAAGATTTGGCGTGGAGGGCTTAGCCTCGCTGCAGCCATGATCACCGCCATCGTCCTGATTCGAACGGAGCGCGGCGGCACGCGCAGTGTCGCGGAGAAGCTGCTGGAGATCGACGGCGTGTCGGAAGTGTATTCCGTCACCGGGGAATACGACCTTGTGGCGCTGGTGCGAGTGCGCCACTACGACCAGATGGCGGAGGTGGTACCCGGCAAAATCCAGCAGGTGCCTGGCCTGGAACGGACCCAGACGATGATGGCGTTCCAGTACTTCTCGCGCCACGACCTGGAGCGCATGTGGGGCATCGGCCTGGAGGACGAGCCGAGCTCAACGGCGAGCGAGTGACAACTCATCACTCCCTCCCGCGCGAACGCGGGGGCACCTCCGCCCGACTGGCACGCCCTTCGACGGTCCGCTGTATCTCCGTCTCCACGAACTGGAAGTCCTGTGCAGAGAGGAGGTGGACGTCCCCCAGCAGGGCCAGGTGCCAGTGCTCGGGTGCCCAGCGCTTCAGGTACTGCAACCGCGGGGCAATGGCCGCGGCATCCAGGCCCTCCCAGGGCTCCAACACCAGGTTCGGCTGGGTATGGACCCGGTACGGGAACGGATCGTCCCGCCGCTCCTCGTTCTCCCAGATGTGCGTGCGCTCCTCGAAGTACCCCGAGGTCACCGTGACGCTGGCCGGAAACGTCCGGTCCTCCAGGACGTAGTAGAGGACGCGGTCGCCCGGCGCCATACGCTCGGCTTTGCGGCGATGCCGCGTGCGCACGCCGAGCAGGCTGAAGCCAGTCGCACGCATGACCTGAAAGTTCGCCGGGGTCAGAGAGAGAAGCCAGTGGCTACCAGGCATGGACGTAGCGCCGAGGGTAGCACCTGCCCCCCGGGCCCGATGGCACGGGCATACCCGTACCATCGGGCCACCGTGCACGGACCAGCATCCTGGCCACGCGGGCGCTTGAACCTCCCGGAGTTTCAAGAACAGTGGCCCCCGCTCCTCGGAGTCCCCTGGAGTAGCACGTATCATCGCCACCCATGGCAATCCCCCAGTTGCTCATTCGAGCCGGGCAGGTCTTTACCGCGGACGAGGAGAACCGGGTTCTTTCGGATGCATGGGTCAGGGTGGCCGATGGGCGGATTCACTCGATGGGCAGGGGCGAGCCGCCGGTAGAACCGGGAGAGCGGGTGATCGAGGCGCCGGAGTGCACGCTGCTCCCAGGACTCGTGGATTGCCACGTGCACTACTCCCTCGGCGGCCGCCCGGACTGGCTGGTGGAGGTGGAGGAGCCATACGCAACCGCCTGCTGGCGGGCCGCCCGCTATGCCGAGGCCACCCTGCGCGCCGGGTTCACAACCGTTCGGACCCTCGGCGGACGTGATGGCATGGAGATCGCCTTGCGCGACGGCCAGCGGTCCGGCCTACTGACCGCCCCGCGCATCCTCGCGGCAAATCTCGTGGTGTGCATGACCGGCGGACACGGCAACTGGATGGGCCGCGAGTCTGACGGTCCGGCGGAAGTACGCAAGGCCGTCCGCGAGCAACTGAAGCGCGGCGCGGATTGCATCAAGCTCATGGCAACGGGCGGCGTGATGACCCCCAACATGGAGGCTGGCGCCCAGCAACTGACCTACGAGGAGCTCCAGGCGGGCGTGGAAGAAGCCCACAAGGCGGGGAAACGGACCGCCAGCCACGCCCAGGGAGCCGAAGGCATCAAGGCCGCGGTGCTGGCCGGCATCGACTCCGTGGAGCACGGCTTCTACCTGAACCGCGAGATCATCGATCTCATGCGCGAGCGCGGCACCTACTTTTCAGCCACGCTCGCCGCTGCCAGCGGCATCGCCGATGCGCCCCCCAATACCGTGCCGGAATGGGCTCGAGCCAAGGCAGTGAAGGCGCGCGATGCTCACCTGGAAAGCTTCCTGAGCGCCTACCAGGCGGGCGTGAAGATGGTCCTGGGCACGGACGCCGGTACGCCGTTCAACTTCCACGGCGCGAATGCCCGCGAGCTTTCGCTCATGGTGCGCCACGGCATGCAGCCGCTCGACGCCCTCCGCGCCGCTACCCGAAACGGTGCCGAGCTCCTGGGCGTCCTGGCAGATGTCGGCTCCATCGAGCCGGGCAAGCAGGCCGACCTGGTCCTGGTCCAGGGCGACGCCACGGCGAACGTGGAGATCGTGGAGCGGCCCGAGAACCTGCGCATGGTGCTCCAGGGCGGCCGGCTGATCGAAGACCGACTCGCGACCTGACGCCCTTCAGGTGCGATCAGCGGTCAGGTGCCTCCTGGACATGGCACCTGCCGAGCAGTGCCTCGGCCTGGAGATCGGCTGCGGTCAGACGCGCTCCAGTGCCGCGAAAGCCAGGTCGAGCTTCTTCAGGCCGGCCGCGCCGGCGAAGTTGACTTCCACCATCTCCGAGCCGGCCTCCGAGCGGGCGGAGACCACGATACCGGTCCCAAACTTCGGGTGCATTACCCGATCCCCCGGCTTGTAGCTGGCGGTCACCGCTGGTCGAGCGGCCCGCTTGAGGCTGGGCTGTGGCACCCGGGTGTCTCGAATCGCGAACTGCTCCTGGATGGCGCGGCGCGCCTGCTCGCGCGCCTCGGCGCGGCCCCCTTCGCGTACCGTCCGTCCGGTGAGCCAGCCGTAGCGGCCAGCGTTCTGGCCAGCCCCCCCGTGGGTGAGCTTCACGGCCGTCTGTGGCACGTCGGCCAGGAAGCGCGAGGGCGCGTTGACCTGGGTGTTGCCATACATGGTGCGCCGAAACGCGTACAGCAGGTACAGCGCCTGCCGCGCCCGCGTGATCCCAACGTACAGAAGCCGCCGCTCCTCCTCGAGCTGCTGCGCATCGTCAACCGAACGCGAGTGCGGCAGGATGCCTTCTTCCAGGCCGATCAGGAAGACGTACGGGTACTCCAGGCCTTTGGCGGCGTGCAGCGTAATGAGGGTCACGGCGTCCGTGCTGGCCTCATCCTGCTTCTCGGCGATCTGGTCCACGTCCTGGACGAGGCTCACGTCTTCGAGGAAGGCTTCAAGGCTGTTCTCGTGGCCGGCTTCTTCGTCGTAATCCGACGCCTTGGTTCGCAGCTCGAGGACGTTCTGCCAGCGCTCGTCGCCGTCCTCGCTGCCATCACGGACGTACTGCTCGTAGCCGCTGCGCTGCAGCACCGCGTCCAGCACGTCCAGCACACCGCGGTCTTGGGCCAGCAGGCGGATTGGCTCGATGACGTCGACAAAGCCCCCGAGCAGCTCGCGGCTCCGCGCGGTGATCGGGGCGCTCTCGGCGTCCGAATCGGCGACGGCGCTGTCGCGTAGCGCCGCGATCCGCTGGATCGCTTCGTACGTGGTGATCCCCTGGCCCACAGCCCAGCGCGTCACCTCCTGGACCGTCTTCGTCCCGATTCCGCGTGTGGGCACGTTGAGGATGCGGTTCAGGCTCACCCCGTCGGCGGGGTTCTGCACCAGCCGCAGATAGGCGAGCACGTCTTTGATCTCGCGCCGCTCGTAGAAGCGCGTGCCGCCCACCAGGCGGTATGGCATCCCGGTGCGCACAAACATGTCTTCCAGCACCCGCGACTGGGCATTGGTCCGATACATCACGGCGAAGCTGCCGAGCGGGATGTGCTCCTGGCGGCTCAGCCGCTCGATCTCGCGGACGACGTACTGCGCCTCGTCCTGCTCGTTGTAGGCCTCGTGCAGGATGACCGGACCGCCGGCGCCCTGCTCCGTCCAGAGCTTCTTCTCCTTGCGCATGCGGTTGGCCGCGATCACCGACTGCGCCACCCGCAGAATGGTGCTCGTGGAGCGGTAGTTTTGCTCGAGGATCACCACCTTCAGATCCGGGTAATCCACCTCGAAATTGAGGATGTTGCGAATGTCGGCCGAGCGCCACGAGTAAATGCCCTGGTCCTCGTCGCCGACCACGGCCAGGTTGCGGTGCTTCAGGCTGAGCCGCTTGACGATCTCGTACTGGGCGATGTTGGTGTCCTGGAACTCGTCCACCATCACCTGCTCGAACTGCTCCTGGTAGCGCGCCAGGACCTCGGGCGCTTCGCGAAAGAGCTGGATCGTTACCAGCAGCAGGTCGTCGAAGTCGAGCGCGTGGTTGTGCTCCAGTGCCTGCTGATAGTGGCGATACGCCCGCGCCACCGTCTCGTGCCAGCGGCCCTCGCCGTTCCGCGCGAAGGCGTCCGGGCTGAGCAGCTCGTTCTTGGCGTGCGAGATCGCCGAGAGGATGGAACGGGGCGACGTCCGTTTCTCGTCGACTTCGAGCTCCTTGAGGATGCCCTTCACCAGGTCGATCTGATCGTTGTCGTCGAAGATCCCAAAGTGCCTGTCGAAGCCGATATGGTGGGCATCGCGCCGCAGCCAGCGGGCGCAGATGGCGTGAAAGGTGCCGACCGCCAGACCGCCGGCGAGCCGCTCGCCCATAAGCCCGGCCAGCCGCTCCCGCATCTCCCGAGCCGCCTTGTTGGTAAACGTCACCGCCAGGACGCCCGACGGGTGAACGCCGGAGACCGCGAGCAAGTGCGCGATGCGATGGACGATGACGCGCGTCTTGCCTGAACCCGGTCCGGCCAGGATCAGCAGTGGGCCCTGCTCGTGAACCACGGCCTCCCGCTGTCGCGGGTTGAGCCCCGCCAGGATTCGCTCGGAAAGGCTGGTCTCGGGCGCGCTCATCGGCCGCCGAGTATACGAACGCTCCCGAGGTCCCACCGCGCCGAACGGGCCGCTACCGCAGCGTGATCAGGCTTCCGCGTGGCGACTTGGTGATCTCGATGCGCACTGGAAACCGATCCCGGAGATCGTCCAGATGGGTCACGACCAGGATCTTCTCGAAGTCGGCCGAGATCGCCTGAATCGCCTCGACGATCCGGTCCCGCCCCTCGGCGTCCTGCGAGCCGAATCCCTCGTCGATGACCAGCGTCTGGAGCCTGGTGCCAGCCCGGCGGGCGAGCAGCTTGGAAAGCGCGATCCGAAGCGCGAAGTTGACCCGGAAGCCTTCGCCGCCACTGAACATCTCATACGAACGGGTCCCGAGCTCATCCGCAATTTTGATGTCCAGCGTCTCGATGGTCCCGCTGCCCGCCCGTGCATCCCGCTGGGTCTCAAGCTTGACGTTCATCCGCCCGTCCGTCATGCGGCCGAGGATGGCGTTGGCCTCCTGCTCGATTTCCGGGATGGCCGTTTCGATGATCATGGCCTGGAGCCCCTTCTTGCCGAAGGCGCTCACCAGCTCGGCATACACACTCTGCTCCTGGCGCAGGAGGTGCTGCCGCTGCACACTCTCGCGCACCCGGTTTTCCGCGAACCGGGCGTAGGTGAGACCCGACTGGGCAGTACCGCGCGCATCTCGGACGCGGTCACGCTCGGTCCGCACCACGCGCAGGTCCGCCTCCACCTTGACCAACTGCTCGCGCTCCAAAGACAGGCGCTCGCCTTCCTCACGCAGCCCTTGCGCGCGCTGCGCTTCGAGAGCGATCTCCTCGTCCAGCCGCTGGATTTGCTCGGCTGCGCGGTCGCGTGTGGCTGTGAAATGCTCCGCTGCCTGGCGCGCTCGATCCAGCAGTTGGGCCCTCTCGTCGGCGCCCGCGAGCTTCCCCACGGCTTCCCGCAACCGGGTGTGCGCCGCCGCGTCGTACTGGACCTCCTCGATGCGGGCCCGGAGCTCGGCGATTCTGGCCCGTTCCTCGGGACCAAATGCGTCGGTCTGCAGCAGCTTTTCCAGCTCCGAGAGCTCAGTCTGGACCTGGCCCAGTTGTCGTGCCGCCTCACGCGCGTGGCGGACGCTTGCCTCCAATCCACTCGTGGCCCGCTGAACGGCGTCGCGCTCCATCAGAGCCTTCTCAAGCTCGGCCAGGCGCGTGGTCTGCTCGGCCGATGCAGCTTCGGCGGCCTTCCAGGCACGCTCGTGGTCTCGGAACTCCGATGCGAGCTGCTTGCCCCGACGCTCCATCTCCGCCATGGCGCGCGCCTTGTCGGCAGCAGACCAGGGACGCCGGCAGGACGGACAGGTGGCTTGCTTCTCAAGGGTGTCGATCTCGACCTTCAGGTCGTTCATGTCACGCCGCAGCCGGTCGTTGATCGCCTTCTTGGTGCCCACCTCCTCGCGGCACGTGGTGGCGACCGCCTGGAGCGCCTTGCGCTCCTCCTCCAGCTTCGCCAGCTCGGCCGCCCGGATCGCGGAAACCGCGTGGTCCGCTTCCAGGCGCGCCAGGCTCTCGGCAGCCACGCGGAGCTCCGTAATGCGGCGGACGAGGTGCTTGACGTCCGCGTCCAGCCGGGCGCGGTGCTTTTCGAGCGCCCCCGTAACCTGCGCCAGCTCGGCCCGCAGCGGCGAAACGACCTGCAGCTTGACATCCGCCGTTTCCAGATCCAGCCGGGCCTGTTTCAGGGCCGCGCCCGCGGCTTCGATCTCCGGCGCGCGCGCCAGCATGGCCTCGGCCTCGGCGAGACGGCGCATCGCCGTGTCTCTGGCCGATTGTGCTGCCTTGCGCTCCTCCTCGAAGCGCGCGCGGCGGGCCTCGCTCTCGGCCAGCGCTCGGCCAGCCGCCTCCAGCCGGGCGACGCTCTCGCGCGCCGCATTGCACGCGGTCTCGGCTCCCGAGACACGCGCCTCCCATACGCGCACCTCGCCCTCCAGGCGCGTGACCGCGGCTTCGTACTCGGGGATCCGCGCGACTTCCTGGTCGTACTCCTCGCTCCGCGCCCGCTCGTTTTGAAGCTCCAGCTCGCGCTGCCGCATCTGCTCGCGCGCCCTGGCTTCCAGCTCGTCGAAGGCGCCCAGCTCCAGGATCTCGGCGAGGATCCGCTTGCGTTCGCCGGGCTGATGGGTGGTGAAGGTGTCTGCCTTTCCCTGCTGGATGAACGAGGAGCTGGTAAAGGTCTCGTAGCTCATCTTGAGAGTTCGCTGGATGGCCTTCTCCGTCTCCAGGAGTGAGCGCTCCGTCAGTGAGCGGTAGCTGCCTTCCGTCTGGACGAAGAAGTCCAGTGTCGAGATGGCAGTCCTCCCGCGGCGCTGACGCTTGCGGATGACTCGATACTGGATCTCGTCCAGAATAAACTCGAGCTCCACCTCCATCTCGGTGGCGCCAGTGTGGATGAGATCGTCCACGGTCCGTGCACGCGATTGCCCCCACAGGACCCAGGTGATGGCGTCCAACAGCGCCGACTTGCCGTGCCCGTTGTCGCCGGAAAGCACCGCCACGTGGATGCCATCGAACCGCAGCGGCTCATGCACGTCCGTGTAGGACATGAAATTCCTGAGGCTGAGGCTGACCGGGATCACGGGCGGGCGCTCAGGCGGTGGCCGCGGCAGCCGGGGTGGGAGTCGGCTCCGACGGCCCGTTCGACATGGACGGCGCCGGTGCCCCCGGCTCGACCAGGTGGCGGGCGTAGCGAAGCAGGATCTCGCGCCGCTCCGGGTCGAGCTGCTTTTCGGCAAGGTAGATGGACAGGGCGTCAAGCGGCGGGGCGTGCTGAATGCCCATGCCACCCAGCGTTACCCGCTGCCGCGTCTGGCGCTGCACATTCCGCTCGATCGGCGCCAGGAAGAAGGCGCCTTTCAACTGGGCGCGGATGTCGTCATCGCGAAGCTCCGGGAGCCGCTCGGCGGGCACGTCGATCCGCAGCTTGACCACGGCATCAGGGATGAGGTTGCCTTTGCGGGCAATGGCGCGGACGACATCCTCAGTCGGATTCTCGCCCGTCACCCGCGCGTCGATGGTGACGAACGGCCGTGCGTTGACGCGGCGAAACTCGGGATTGGCTCGTCCCTTTTCAGGGACCTCGACATACACCCATCCTTTGTCTTCGCCTTCTTCACCAAAGTCAACTCGGTCGATGCTGCCCGGGTACACAACCGGCGGGTCGCCGTAGGCAAGGACCTGGTGCTTATGAATGTGGCCGAGCGCCACGTAATCCACGCCCGGCAGGTCGAACGTAGATAGATCGTAGACAGGGTCGCTGCCCATCGTCAGCAGTCGCTCGGCGCCGACGCGCGCGCCGAAGACGTGCGCGTGGCCGACCAGGATCGACGGCAGCGCCGGGTCGAGCGTCTGGGCATCGGCAAGCAATTTGGCGCGGTTGAGCTGCACCATCGCCTCGTTCAGCTCGGCGATGGTCTTGTTCTTCATCTCGGGCTGGGCGACGATGTGACTGCGCACCGTCCACGGGAACGCCAGCACCTGGACCGGCCCGGCCGGCGTTTCGATGCGTTGCACGCCAACCGTGCGGGCGAGACTCACGCCGCGCACGTCGAGCGCCCGGAAGATCTCCACGCTACTGGCGCGCCCGGCGGAGAGCGGGATGTCGTGGTTGCCGGCGACGATGAACACCTGAACCCCGGCGTCTACGATGCGGCGAATGCGCCGCGCAAACTCGCGCTGATGAGTGGGAGAAGGGTCGCGCGACTTGTAGACGTCGCCGGCGATCACCAGGAGGTCCACCCGGGCCGCGAGGGCGCCGTCAAGCGCCTCGTCGAGCGAGCTGAGAAAGTCCTTCAGGCGAGAGTTCAGCCCCGTTGCGGGATCGAGCCTGCCGTAGTTCTCCATGCCAATATGGATATCGGCAAGGTGCGCTATGCGTAACACGGGCCGGGCGCTCAGTCGTCTTCGCCGCCGAAGATCTCCGTGTACCGCGTCGCGTGCGACACGAGCGCCGCGGGGGTGCCGAACGGCGACATGGCGGCGTAGAAGCGCTCGTCATAGGAGCGGGTGCGGATCATGATGGGCATCGGCACGGCGTGGCCCAGGACCAGCGCCTGCTCGCGCGAATCGAGCGTGGCCAGCACGCCGCGCAGGTGCGATGCGCCGCTGACGCCGGTGAAAATGGCGTCGATGTCCCGCTCGTCGTTCAACTGGCAGGTGATCCGCGTTCCTATCTGTGAGAGCACCTCCGGGTCGATCCCGCTCGGACGCTGATCGACCACCAGCAACGTCACGAAGTACTTGCGCAGCTCCCGGGCGATGGTGCCGAACGTCGTCTGGCGAGCGGCCTCGGAGTTGAGGAACTTGTGCGCTTCCTCGATGGTGATCATCAGCTGCCGCGGCTTGTCAGCCTCTTGCTTGGTGCTGAGAAATGTCTCCGTCTTGCTGACCCAGCGGCTATGCAGCCGGCGGGTGATGATGTTCGCTACCAGGATGTAGGCCAGCAGGTTGCGCTGATGCCCGAACTCCAACACCACGTGCTTGCCGCTCTCGAGGCTGGCGATCAACTGGTCGAGGCTGGAGTGCGAGACCGTGTCCTTTACGAACGGCAGGACCCTCACCTTGCGGAGCTTGTTGCGGAGCGCGCCGAGTGAGCCAATGTGGCCGCCGGTTCGATCCGCGAAGGTGTGGAGCTCGTCGCCGTCCATCTCCAGCAGACGCCGAACCCACTCCTTGCCGAACTCCTCCTCGCACAGCAGGGCCGATTCCTCCGCGGTTCGGTTCAGCTTCAGCTCGTCCTGCAGAAGCGTCACGTCCTCGACGGTAATCTCATCGAGGCCGATGGTGACGCTGCCATCGGGCCGGACACTCCGCTTGCTGGCGGACTCCGGGTCGAGCGTGAAGACCACGACTTTGCCGGGGAAGAGCTGGGAAAGGCCCTTGACCTCGCCGGTGCCCTCCGTTGTGGCATTCCAGCCGTACTCCGAGTGCATGTCAAAGATCAGGTTGACGGCCGCGCCGGTCTTGATCGTCCCGGAGAGCAGCAGGCGCGTCAGGAAGCTCTTGCCCGTGCCGGATTTCCCGAACACCCCGTTCGAGCGCTGCACGAGCTTTGTCAGGTTGATGCACACCGGCACGTCCATGTCGATCGGCTGGCCGATCTGGAAGTGCTCCTCGCCCTCGGCGCCGAAGACCCGGTGAAAGTCCTCCTCGGTGGCTTCGTACACACTGGAAAAGTGGGGCGGAATCGTCCGCGCCGCCTGGGGTACGTCCGACGCCGCCTCGCCACTGATGGCGATCTCCAGCATGAGCTCCGGCTTCAGCTTGATGGAGCCGAACGTGGTCGTCCCCGCCAGCACCTCGCGCACAAAGGCGTCCGCGGCACCAGGGCCCGACGGTGGGTCGCGCACCACGTCGGCGTTGGCGGAGTCCAGTTGAACGTCGCTGACGAGGCAGAAGTAGGCGTACTTCTCGCCCGCAACCTTGACGAACTTGCCAAGGCGGATGCTCTCGACCGAGGCCTCGGCGTCCAGCCGCGCCGTCAGGCCTTCGGCCAGCGACCCTGAGACGAGCACGCCCAGGCGCGGGTGGGGCCGCGGCGCGTCCGGCGGGTCGTTCCCGTTGGTCGAAAACCCATTGAGGTGGTCGAGCACAGTCAGCGCGCCCCCAGAAGCCGCTCGCGGTCGAAGATGCGCAGCGCCCACAGGACGATCAGCAGATCGGCCGTCGCCACGAGGGTTGCGATGATTCCAAGTGCCCTCGGCGTGAGCAGGAACAGCACGATCGTTTGCGGGATCATGACCAGGATCACCGGCAGCACGACCAGACCGTTGAGCTGGTACGCGGCTCGGTAGCTGGACACGCGCGTGGAGATGAGCGCGGCGATGCTTGCCGAGAGCAGCGCCATAAGCGGCACGATCACCAGCGAGGAGAAGATCCAGTCGCGGTCGGAGAGCAGGAAGCGCGGGTAGAACGGCGAGTTTGAAAGGCCGACGAGCGCGGTGAGCAGCAGCACGCCGAGCCAGGTGCCGAGGACCGCGGGGATCACCGACGACAGGAGCTTTCCGGTGAACAGCTCGCGGTTGGTGATGGGCGTCGCGAGCAGGGGCTCGAGCGTGTCACGCTCTTTCTCGCCGACGAAGCTATCGGCGGCGACGGCCGATGTGAGCGAGACCGGAATGATCCAGAATAGCGGGATGCCAAGCGCCTTGAGCAGCGTCTCGATGGTGGCATTCTGGTTGCCCGTGGGAAGGTTGCCGAAGTACTGGAGCGACGTTTCCGGTATCTGCTGGATCGCCATGGCACTGAGGGCGGTACCCACCGCGCTGCTCGTACCGGCCGCCGAGCCAAGAGCGGTTATTCCCGCGAGCAGCCCCATCAGCGCCGGCATGAAGATGATCGGCAACAGCAGGTTGTAGTCGCGCACGATCTCGCGCAGCTCGCGCCGAGTGATCACCAGGGCCATCCTCATGCGGGGACTCCCGCGACGGCCGGTTCACGCACCGCTGCCTCGGCCGTGCCATTACGGCGCGCCGCCGCACCGCGGACGAGCGACAGGTACACCTCTTCCAGCGACACCTCGTCCTCGCGCAGCGCCACTACGTCGGCACCCTGGCTGACGGCCGCTCGCACCACTTCGGGGTTCGTCTTCGCGGGCAGCGAAGTCCTGTAGGCCACGCCACCCTCCACGCTTCGTACATCCAAAGCGCCCTCAACGCGCTCGATCGCCGCCAGTAGCGCCGGACTGGTCGTCGTGACGGCAAGGCGCACCCCCCGCTCGACGCCCGCCTTCAGTTGTGTTGGCGTACCTTCGGCAACCTGCCGACCGCTCTGCACGATGCTCAATCTGCGGCACAGCCCTTCCGCCTCAGGCAGATTATGGGTACACAGCAGCACGCTCCGCTTGCGGCCCTGGGTCAGGTGCAACAGGTGGTCGCGTACGTTCCGCGCCGCTTCCGGGTCCAGGGCGGCGGTTGGCTCGTCAAAGAACAGGACCACTGGCTCGTGAAGCAACGTCCGGGCGATTGCCACTCGCTGCTGCATGCCCTTCGAAAAGGCGCGCATGACCACCCGGCGCCGGTCCCACATGTCGACCAGCCGCAGCACCTCTTCGACGCGAGCATTCCGTGCCTGCCCCCGCAGCCCGTGGACCTCGGCGAAGAACTCCAGGTACTCCTGGGGCGTGAGGCGCACGTACAGCCCCGGCACTTCCGTCAGGATGCCGATCTTCTCGCGGATCCGGTGCGCGTCCGACAGAATCGAGTGGCCTGCCACGTAAGCCGTGCCGGCTGTTGGCCGCAACAGACAGCTCAGGATGCGCGTCGTCGTGGTTTTGCCGGCGCCATTAGGGCCGAGCAGGCCGTAAATCTCGCCAGGCTCCACCTCGAACGAGAAGCCGTCAACGGCCCGGAACGCGCCGAACTCGCGGACTAATCCGCGCGCGCTAATCACCGAGCTGCCCCAGTAGGTGCAGCCAACGCCATGCGGCGGAGGAGCGCGCTCAGCCGGGCATAGTCAGCCCGGAGGCATTGAGCCAGCTCACGGCCGGCCTGGAGCGCGAAGGCGTACGGCTCGCCGCGCTGCTCGCCGGCCAGGCGCACGTTGGCCGCAACGACTTCGTCGGACGGGATATCCGTTGCCGAGAGCAGGCTCCCCAGGTACGCGAACCCGACCTCGGTAAATGCCCGAGCCTCGTCCGAGGTGGCGATCCGGACGGAGTAGTGCAGCCGTGGCGGCAGCGGCGGCAGGATCTGCTTCCAGCCCTCGCCCGCATTGTGCCCGACCACCAGGGCGCGAAACGTGGTCCGCAGCACGAACAGCAGGTCCGGGTTCTCCTCGTAGATCTGGCGGTCTCGCACGCCGTCGCGACCGCGCATGATGGGGCGGGAGGCCGAGTCCAGCCCACCCGTTTCGACGTGCGCCACAACCCCCATCACCTCGCAGCCGCGATCGTCCGCCACGATCACGAACGTGCCCAGCGGAGGCGGCGATTCCAGGTTGCAGGCCTGCGCCACGACTTCGGTCGTCGTGGCTTCGATGACCTCGCCAACGGGCGCCGTGGGCATGGGAGAAACGATGGCGGCAGGCGGACTCATACGGTGCGGACGTGCTTTCGGTTCAGCTTGGCGGATGCTCGGGCCACGATGCCGCGGCGGGCAAGCTCCTGGCGCACCAGGGCATCCAGGAGCGCCCGATCCTCGCCGCGAATGACGGCCCGATCATCGGCTCGCGCGAGGACCGCCGGGTAGCCCTGGCCCTTCACGCACTGGTCCACCAGGATCGTGTGCAGCGCCTGGACGGCTGCCGAATCGCGTGCCACCCATTCCGGGATTTCCACTCGGGCCACTTCCTGCCCGGTTTCCAGCAGAAAGAAGAACACCCGATGTGGTCCAAAGTACGGGTCGTGCACGTTGGAGCGCACCCGGAACAGCGCCGACCGCTCCCATTGCTCCAGCGGGTCCGCGAGGAGGTTGGAATCCGTAAGTCCCCGCAAGCAGCACACTTTCTGGCGGTGAGGGCCTACCCCCGCCTCCACCGAGCAGGTGCTACAGGTGGACGGCTCCACGCCGCATTGCGAGCGGAACAGATTGACCACGTCGATCCCGCGGGATCGACTGGCGTAGGCGGCCAGGATGACGCCGGCGCTCCTGAGACGGTCCAGGTGCGTGACGTACTGGCCATAGAAGTAGCCCCGGAGGAAGTCCTTGGGCCGCTCCTCCAGCACCGAGAACAGCAGCGTGCCGTCTACCAGGGCCACAATTGGCACGTCGCCATGCTGGCCGGCCTCGGCCTCGGCGAGGTCCGCCAGGGCCTCGATCTCACGCACGGTGCGCAGCGCGTCGAGGTGGCGGTCCCGCATGGGCACCTGCCGCTTCGGGTTCGAAGGATCGACGATGAACAGGTCCTTCTCTTCATAGCCGAGGTGCGACTGGCTGCGAAGGTCCGCATCACGGCCGGGCTGGCCGTACGGAATGCGGGCCCAGCCCAGGTTGACCAGGAAGAAGTCGCCATAGGCGCCGTGGCGGTCTGGATCGACCTCCGAGCCATCGGTGGCGATAGCGGTGTAGGCCCTGGGCGGGAGGGTCACCGGCATGGATGCATCCAGCGGCCCGGTGGGCACCGCCACCCGCTCGCGAGCCTTCTCGGCGGTGGCAGCGAGCTCCTCCCAGGCATCGGTGGCGCGTCGCACGATGCCTCGCGCCAGATCGGAGCGCCGGTCGTGCTCGGCGCGGCGCGAGACCAGCAAACCGCCCATCTGGCGAACCTGGGTGCTCACGCCCAGGGAGTCAATGGGCATGGGTGCTCGCCGGGGGCCTTGTTTTAGCCCGTGAGACATCGTCAGGACGTGCCGGCACCGCGGCGAAAACCGGCCGGATGGGTGCGCAGGTGCTGAACACGGTTCCGTCCCCCGTCACCGCAGCGGATCGTCGACGGACACCCGCGGCGCCTCGTCCATCACCCGCCAGCCCTGGAGGCTGCCCACGGACACCAGGTGGCGCACGTCGGCGTACTCTTCCAGTTGCAACCCCTCGGCTGCTGTCCAGGTGAGCCGCGAGATCTGGCAGTTCTCCAGGCGCCCTTCCTTCAGCCACAGCGCTTCGACAGGTCGGCCCATGGCCAGGCTGAGCACGCACTGCGCGGTTGCGCCATGGGTGACAACGGAAACTACCTGACCGACGTGTCGCGGCATCATCTCGTCGAAGAACGCCTGGCAGCGTGCCCGGACCTCGGCGAGGCTCTCGCCCTCGGGCAAACGCACCGTCCAGGGACGGTCCCGCCAGGCGGCGACCTGCTCCGGACACACGCTCGTCAGGTCCGCGCCTAGCATCCCCGTCCAGGCCCCGCAATCGATCTCGCGAAGCCGGGCATCCTCGGTCACCGGGAGATGGTGACGTTCGGCGATGATCGCAGCAGTCTGACGCGCTCGCCCCAGGTCGCTACTGAACACGGCCGCCAGGGGCACGTCACTCAGTGCTTCGGCGAGCACGTGCGCCTGTTGGCGGCCGCGCTCGGTCAGTGGCGAGTCCGACTGGCCCTGCCAGCGCCCCTCGACGTTCCAGGCGGTTTCGCCGTGGCGCGAGAGCAGCACCCGAACAGGTGTTCCAGTCATGAGAGCGAGTATACGTCCGGCTTCGGCGCGTGCCGGCAGGCATCGGCCCTTCGTGCTACCACTTTAGCGCGGCTCCAGGCGCATCGGACTTCCGAGACCGGGCGGGCCGTTCGCTGCCACGATATCGCGCGTGGCGCTCAGTACAGGATGCGCTCGTCTCCCACGCGGCGGGTGATCTTGTGCTCGTCGGTGTAGGACACCAGCGCCAGGACGAACTTGCGTGATGCGCCAAGCAGGTCGCGGATCTGGGCCACGGTCATCGGACCGGACTCCATGCCATGCCGGATGGTGCTGATCAGCCCCTCAAGGGTGCCGCGGTCGTACACCAGCCCTGGCGCCACCTCGACAAGGTCCCCGCGGGCGACGAGTGCCTCGGTCAGCTCGGGCGAGATGCGGAGGAGCGACTCCCACTCGGCGCGGTCGGGGGCTGCCACGCCCCCCTCGCGGAGGAGCGCCACCACGTGGGCAGCCGCTTGCTCCTGCTCCGGGCTCAGCCGGACCTGGTGTACCGCCAGCCGCACGAACGGACCGTCCTCGGCGAACCGTCCTTCGGCCTTCCACCGCTCCAGCGCTCGCGCGAACAGCCGGCTCTCTGCACCGAGCCGGGTCCGAAGCTCCTCTTTCGGCAATCCCCGACGGAGCGGATAGGCGCGGTGGTGCTCAGCCAGCAGGCGCTCAGCCCGTTCACCAAGGGCCGTCCAACCCTCCTCTGACATCACCAGCGCCTTCGCATCCAGCCGGCCGCCGCCGACCACCACGGCGGAGCCGTCGCTCACCAGGTGCTCCACGGCCGCTCGAACGTCGGCCGGGGCGAGCCCCGAACGGCGCGTCAGGTCGTCCAGGTCGGCGGGGTCGCGCGCTGCCAGTTGCTGGAGGATCACCTCTTCGGGCGAGCCCTGGGCCAGCACCGCGAGGCGATCAAGGACAGATGCCTGGTTGCGTCGATGGCGGCGGGCGTGCGGCTCCGCCACGGTGCCGCCGCCGACGGTCATCGAGGGCGAGGGCAGGCGCACGATGAACAGATCCCCCCGTGCGATCGCTACCTCGTCCTGCAGCTTGACCTGCACCCACGCCTCCTCGCCCGGCTGAAGCTCGTCGCGGTCCAGCAGCAGCACGCGCGCCGGCGACTCTGCCGCGCCCGTGTGGAACGTGACGGCAGCACGATGCCGCATGGCAGGAGCGCCCGGCACCAGGCGCAGACGGGCGTCCAATGCCGCGGTGGGACGCAGGGCGCCGGGCGACGAGAGCACCTGCCCGCGCCGCAGATCGTCGACGGCCACGCCGCCGAGGTTCACGGCAACGCGGGTCCCGGCGCCCACGTCTTCCAGCTTCCGTTTATGGCTCTGCAGGCCCCGAACGCGCGTCTTCAATCCGCCAGGCTGAACTTCCAGCTCCTGGCCGAGCCGTAGGGACCCATCCAGCAGCGTGCCAGTGACCACCGTTCCAAAGCCGGAGACGGTAAACACGCGATCCACCGGCAGGCGCGGGCGGTTTGATGCGGCGCGTGTCCGGTCACGCGAGAGCAGGTCCTGGATCACCGCGAGCAGGTCGTTCTGCCCTGCACCCGTCGTCGCGGACACGGAAACGACGGGCGCCCCTCGCAAGCTGGTGTTGGCCAGGTGCTCTTCCACGTCTACCTGGACAAGCTCCAGCCAATCGGGCTCCACCAGGTCGCGCTTGGTGAGCGCCACGACGCCGTTCCGAACCCCGAGCAGGTCCAGGATGGCGAGGTGCTCGCGGGTCTGGGGCATGATCCCTTCGTCGGCCGCCACCACCAGCAGCGCGATGTCGATGCCGCCCACTCCGGCCAGCATGTTGTGGATGAAGCGCTCGTGGCCCGGAACGTCAACGATCGATACTTCCACCCCGTTCGGCAGCTTGAGCCAGGCGAAGCCGAGGTCGATGGTCATCCCGCGCTCCTTCTCCTCCTGGAGACGGTCTGGGTCGATCCCGGTGAGAGCGCGGATCAGGGTCGACTTGCCGTGGTCGACGTGGCCCGCGGTGCCGATGACGCGCACGCGCTACCGCTGCTCGGCCAACGCGCTCGTCAGGGCGGCGGCGAGCGTGGCGTCCTGCTCCGGCAGCACCGAGCGTAGGTCGAGAAGGAGCCGGTCCTGTTCGATTCGACCGACCACGGGCGTGGCGCCGGCGCGGAGTCGACGGGCGAGGGCATCGGGACTGTTGGGGCTTAGCGCAATCGCCACGCTGGGTTGGTCCTGGCCGGGAAGCGAGCCCCCCCCAACAGTCGAGCAGGTTTCCTGGACGGTGGCGCCCACCACCTTGCCGGCAAGCCCGCGCGCGCGGGCGTCGAGGGTGGAGGCGGAGGCCGAGATCATCCGCCACACCGGCACCTCGCGTTCCGCCTCCCCGCGAACGTAGTGGAGCAACGTGGCCGCGAGCGCGGCAAACGTCATCTTGTCCGGCCGGATGGCGCGCGTAAGTGGGTGCTTGCGCAGCCGCGCGATCAGCTCAGAGCGTCCCAGCAGGATCCCAGCTTGGGGGCCTCCGAGCAGCTTGTCGCCGGAGAAGCAGACCAGCGCCGCGCCCGCGGCGAGGCTCTCCTGGACCATCGGCTCGCGCGCCAGGCCGTACCGCGATGTATCGAGCAGCGTGCCGGAGCCGAGGTCGTCCAACACTGGAAGGTGATGGCGTGCGGCCGCCTGGACCAGCTCGGCAAGGGCGGGCGTGTGGGTGAATCCCACCTGGGCAAAATTTGACGCATGGACACGCATGAAGAGCGCGGTGTTCTCGCTCACCGCGGCGTCGAAATCGGCCGCATAGGTGCGGTTGGTGGTCCCAACCTCCACCAGGCGGGCGCCGGATTGGCGCATGACGTCGGGGATGCGGAACCCCCCGCCGATCTCGATGAGCTGGCCGCGGGAGATGACGGCCTCCCGCCCCTGAGCCAGCGCCGAGAGGGCGAGCACGAGCGCGGCGGCGTTGTTGTTCACCACCAGCGCATCCTCGGCCCCGGTGAGCCGACGCAGCAGGTCCGTCACCAGGGCGTGCCGGGAGCCGCGTTCGCCGGCATCGAGGTCGTACTCGAGGTTGCTGTACCCACTCGCCGCGTCGGCCACGGCCCGGAGCGCGGCGGCGCTCAACGGCGCCCGGCCCAGGTTGGTATGGATCACCACGCCGGTGGCGTTGATGACGCCGCGAAGGGGAGGACGCTGCGCCTGGAGCAAACGGTGCTCCACGTCCGCCGCGGGATCGATGTGGCCGTTCTGGTGTCCGGCCAGGATCGCCACTCGCGCCTCGGCCACGGCCGCCCGTGCCGCCTCGACCACAAGCTTGCGGGGGTGGGATGCAAGCAGCGAGCGCACGCGCCCATCGCGCAGGACGCTGTCGACGCTGGGCAGGTCGCGAGGTGACAGCGGCATCTGGAAGGCGATTCTAGGCGCGTGGGTCGTAGTGCCGTTGCCGCAACGAGCGCGACCAGGGGTCGATCACGTTTAGGCTGCGGACCGCGAAGGCGTGGCACTCAGGGATGACACGCGTCAGCTATCTCATGGTCGTTTTGTGGGCGTGGTCATCACCGTCGCCTACCCATACGCGTTCCCGCTGGTCGTTTCGTTTCTCATCCTGCTCTCCGCGGCGTTCCCTCCAGGCAAGCGGCCCGGTACGTGGAAGCGGACCGTCCCCATGGTGCTTGTGGTCGTCGGGGTGCTGTTGGCGGCAACCGTTCTGTTGCCGCCAATCGTCCGACCCTGGTTCACGCCCTTCCTTCCGTCGCGCTAACGAGCCACCAGACAGCCTGAACCATCACGGGGATGGGTGGCACCGTACGTCGGAAGGGACGGAGTAGGCAGTGGCGGCCATGGGTCTCGGCGGTAGGGCTAGCCACCACCTTGATCGCTGCGGGGGCACGAGGCCCTGTGGCTGGTGGGTTCGGCCAAGGCACGCCGCGACACTGCGCGGTGATCGGTGCCCCCGACGGCACTACGAGTGCCGCTTCCGGCGGCTGGGTACCGCATCGCTGCCGTCCTCCCACCCAGGCGGGCGATGAAAGTCGCCGATGGAATCAGTTAAAGAAACCGGGAACAGGCTGCGCGCATAGGCCCATGCGCGGATTTCACGGATGCCTGTACACGCCTTGCGGAGTTGGAAGCTCGGGTTGTCATGAGGACACAGAACGATGACCGACAACTTCAATTCGTCACGAACCATCCGGATCGGCTCTGCGAGGTCGGAATCGTTCGAGATGACTACCGCGGTCTCATAGTCGCCGCGGAATCCATCCAGGAGCAGGTTCGCCGCCAGGTTGACATCTGAGCCCTTCTCTTCGGTCTTTATCACTCGCACAAACCGTGGCTGGCCTTGGGGCGGATCCGTGCGGAACGCATCGACCTCATGCGACAGGAACGTACCAAGGTGGATGGACAGACCCGGCACGGTCCGGAGCGCTCGGAGATACACCTCCTGGCGCTGCCGTTGGCCCGACTGCCCTGGACGCGGTTCAACGAGTGCAGTGAAGTAGCGGATCCGGAAGATGTCATTCTTCGGGAGGACTCCCTCCACCAAAGCCCGCGGATTCAGCCACCGATAGCGCGTCTTACGTACGGCGTAGTACAGGTTGAAACCGTCAACCTAGACATTCGTTCGCCGGCCTGGCATGAGCGTCTATTCACAGAAATGCAAAGGCCGCCTTGCGGCGGCCTCGCGCCCCTTCACCGAAGTTCCGGGGGGTGTACGCCGCCATGATATCCAACTTCCGTTGCAACTGCCACCCTTTGACTGTGCTGTGGACTGACCCGTGATGGTTTCAATGTAACCTGGGCACCTGAATGTTGAAGCCCGGTGCGCTAGAACAGCGACGGCTGCGGCCACTTCGACTTCGGGTCGATCGTCGGGATTCCCAGGCGCGCCTGGATCTGGCGGAGCGAGGCGGGCGCGTGACCGGCGAACTCGTCGGACATGTAGCCGTAGACCGTGCCGATGCCCGACGGTAGGGCTTTGAGCGTGCTGGCCCACCAGTCAAGGTCGTGGGAACGCTCAAGCCGAACCGTGGAGAAGTCCGGGAACTCCTGCCCCGACCGTCCCCAGCGCACGTACGCGAAGTCCGCAGTGAGCAGCGTGACCTGGTGGTTCGCGCCGCCGTCTGCCATGACCCAGGCGACGTTCCGATCGCGCAGCGCCCCTTCTACAGACGAATCGGCCCACGTGGGGTGGCGAAACTCCACGGCGAAGCGCTGTTTGTCGGCCGGCATTCGATCCAGGTATCGCGCCAGCAGGACTCGGTTCGCGGGCGTCCGATCGAAGCTCGGCGGGAGCTGAATGAGGATCGGTCCCAGCTTTGGCCCCAGCTCGGCAGCCGCCTGCAGGAAGGCCAAGACCAGTGGCTCAGCATCGTCCAGATTCAGGCGTGACTCGTGGGTGATCGCGCGGGGTGTCTTGAGGGCGAACACGAAGTCGTCGGGAGTGCGCTCCCGCCATCCCAGCACGGTGCTGAGCCGTGGGATGGCGTGGAACGTGGCGTTCACTTCCACGCTCTGGAAGATCTGCGCATAGAAGCCCAGCAGGTCGGCAGACGCGATGCCCGGCGGGTAGAACGGGCCAGTCCAATCCGGCAGGAAGGTCCACGACTGTGTTCCGAGGTGGAAGGTGGTGATCGTGTAAGGCTACGGCGCGAGCGGCTTTTCCGTTCCGCACCCGAGAGGGTGGAGGGGTCAAGGCCGGCCCGTTGATGCGCCGCCGCCGACGTACCATAGGCGGTGACCGAGATGACCCCTCTGGCCAGGAGCAATCTCCGTGAACGTTCTTTGGCGGACCGGGCTGGCACCAGTGCCGAGCCCTTTCGACTGCTGGTCGACCAGATCAAAGACTACGCGATCTTCCTGCTGACACCCGATGGCCGCGTGGCCACCTGGAACGAGGGCGCTCGGCGGCTGAAAGGCTACGAAGACACTGAGATCATCGGACGGCACTTCCAGCAGTTCTACACCGAGGTGGATCGTGAGGCAGGCCTGCCTGGGCGATTGTTGGCCGCCGCGATAGCAGATGGACGAGTCGAGAGTGAAGGTTGGCGTGTGCGGAAGGATGGCACCCGGTTCTGGGCCGATGTGGTGATCACGGCCATCCGAGCCGAGAGGACCCAGGAGCTGCTGGGGTTCGCCAAGATCACTCGCGACCTCTCAGAGCGGAAGGCCTCGGAATCCCAGCGTGAGCACCTCGTGCTTGAGCTTCAGGCCGCGAATCGGGAGCTGGAATCGTTCGCCTACAGCGTGTCGCACGATCTGCGCGCCCCCCTGCGCGCCATCGACGGATTCAGCCAGGCGTTGCTGGAAGACTACGGGGCCATCATCGAGGGCGAGGGGCAGGAATACCTGCATCGCCTGCGGGCAGCCACGCAGCGGATGGGCCAGCTCATCGACGACATGCTGCGCCTCTCCCGCGTGACGCGCGGCCCAATCCTGCGAGAGCGGGTCGACCTCTCGGCAGTCGCCGCGGAAATTGCCGCTCAGCTGCAAGCCGCCGATCCCGCGCGTCCGGTGCAATGGACCATCCAACCAAACGTGACGGCGAAGGGTGACTCACGCCTCCTTCGGCTGGTGCTGGAGAATCTCCTCGGGAACGCCTTCAAGTTCACGTCTCGCACCGAGGGCGCGGCAATCTCGTTCTGGTCGGAGCGTCGGGATGGGGAGCGCGTGTTCTCCGTCCAGGATAACGGCGCCGGGTTCGACATGACGTACGCCGACCAGCTCTTCGGAGCATTCCAGCGTCTGCACGGGCCTACCGAGTTCGAGGGCACCGGTGTTGGACTGGCGACCGTGCTGCGCATCGTCAGTCGGCACGGGGGACGGGTGGAGGCGGTGGGAGAGGTCGACAAAGGCGCTACGTTCTCGTTCACCCTGGGGCGCGATGGTGGCTGAGGTGACCTCGGAGCCGCCGCCCATCCTGCTGGTGGAGGACAATCCCGACGACGTCCTGCTGACCCGGCGAGCCCTTGCCAGGCAGGGGCTGGAGACCGCGGTGGTCAAGGACGGCATCGAGGCGCTGGACTTTCTCTTCGCCGAGGGGCGCTTCGCCGATCGGGCAGCGTCCCGTCTGCCGCGCTTCGTGCTGCTGGATCTGAAGCTCCCCAAGGTTGCCGGCCTGGAGGTACTTCGTCGACTGCGGTCTGATGCCCGTACGCGCGGACTACCGGTGGTGGTTTTTACGTCCTCGGGCGAGGAGCGCGACCTGGTGGAAGCGTTCGAACGAGGCGCGAACAGCTACGTACGCAAGCCGATCGACTCGATTCAATTTGGCAGCGTGCTACGTGACCTCGGGCATTACTGGCTGACCGTGAACGAAGCGACTCCGGAACGTGCATGAGCGCGCTACCCGTGCCACGCTCAGCACCGCACCTCCAGCGGTGATGGACCGTCTGCGCGTCCTGGTTGTCGACGATTCGGAAGACGACACCCGCCTGCTGGTACGCGCCCTGGAGCGGGCGGGGCAACCCGTGGAGTGGGGACGGGTGGAAAGTGCGGAGGGCTTCAAATCGGAGCTGGAGCGGGCGCGCTGGGATGCGGTGATCGCCGACTACCGGCTCCCGCATTTCAGCGCCCCCACCGCGCTGAAGCAGCTCCGAGCCTCGGATCTGGACCTTCCCTTCATCGTCGTCTCGGGGACGGTCAGCGAGGAAGTCGCGGTCGAGCTGATGCGGCTCGGCGCCCAGGATTACCTCTCCAAAGACCAGTTGGCTCGTTTGGCGCCCGCACTTCAGCGGGAAGTGCGGGAAGCTGCCGTACGGCGGGCACGCCATAGCGAGGCGGAAGCCCAGCGCCTGTTTGCGCGGGTGAGCGATATTGTGAACAGGTCGCTGGATTTCGAGCACACCCTCGAGAGCGCGGTCAGCGTAGCCATCCCGGAGTTCGCGGATGGGTGCATCCTGCAAGTTCAGGAGGATGGCCGCACCATGACGGTGACTGCGCCCGATGCATCAGCGCGTGCCGCTGGGCTCCCGCCGAGTCCGCCGGAGGTCCCGCAGTGGGATCGCCAGCGGTTGCTGGTCCCGCTGAGAGTACGGGGCGTCATCACCGGCCAGATGGCGTTCGTACGAAACTCGGAGCATCGGCACTTCCATCGGGATGACCTGCCGGTCGCGGCAGAGCTGGCACGTCGGGCGGCGGTGGCGCTGGACAACGCTCGGCTCTTTGCGAACGAGCAGCGATGGCGCCTGGAGGCGCAGGAGGCAGTTCGCGCTCGTGACGAGTTCTTATCAATCGCCTCGCACGAGCTTCGCACGCCACTCGCGGGGATCAGCGGCAGCGTCCAGGTGCTCCTGCGAGCCCTGTCCCGAGGGAAGCTCGAGGAGGATCGGCTGCAACGGCAGCTGCGCTCCATGCACGAATCGACACGGCGGCTGGCAGTCCTGACGGACGACCTGCTGGATGTCTCCCGACTCCGGACCGGGCAGATGGACCTGCGGCTGGAACGGGTGGATCTGGCCGAGCTCCTCACGGCGGTGGTGGAGCGGCAGCAGCTCCAGGTCACCACGCCGCACAAGATTCACCTTGAGATCGAATCGGTCGGCTCAATTTACGCCGACCCCGGTCGTATCGAGCAGGTGGTCACGAACCTGCTGACGAATGCGGTGAAGTACTCGCCGAAAGGTGGAGAGGTGGTCGTGCGGATCGCGGGAGATGGCGACGGGGCTCTCTTGTCCGTGAGGGACGAGGGCATTGGCATTCCCGTCGATCTGCTCCAGGAGGTTTTCCAGCCATTCGGACGCGCCCCGAACGCGTCGAAGCGCCAGATTCCTGGTATGGGGCTCGGTCTGTACATCTGTCGCCAACTGGTGGAGCAGCATGGCGGGCGCATCTGGGCGGAGAGCGATGGCGAAGGATGCGGCAGCACCTTTTACGTGCGGCTCCCGTCGGAGCACCTGGCAGCAGTGCCGGGTTCCTGAGCACTTCCTGCTTCATCGTGAGAGATGCTCAGCAAGCGCGTGCAGTTCCAGAGAAACGTGCCACACTTTCATGCACGTGCTGAGTGGTCCATTCCGCCACTTCGCCACGGCTCGATCGGAGAGGAATTGAATGCCCATGGCGGACAGCGGAAGGCCAGCCGGGGCCGCCGCTGCACGTCCAATGTCCCCAGGACACGTGCGGAATGGACCACTGAGCAAGGCAGCGGCTCGAGTCAGTGGAAGTCGTGGCTGCCGGGAACGGGGAGGCGGACACGGTTGGCGCTCGTGGAGGTAGGTTGCTCCCGCGGGTCCGGGGCGCCGCCGGGGTAGGGATGGCGAAGCGGCGGTCGGGGCAGGCGCTTCGCGGCTTCCGCGGTGCGGTCAAAAGCTTCCTTCCAGCGGGGGTCGTCGGCGTTGTCCGGGTGGACGACCTCCTGCCTGGGCTGCGGCAGCAGGCGCGTGGGAACAGCCTCCATGGCGGCGACCCGCCGCGCCAGCAGGTTGAGCGAGCCAGAGCGGACCTGGAGCGTGCCTTCTATCCACAGGTACGGCTCGCCTCGGACAACGCCGCGCCGGGCCTCGTACAGGTCTGGGCCGATCACCACGTTGGTCAGGCCGGTCTCGTCCTCGAGGAGCAGGAACACAAATCCCTTCGCGGTACCCGGGCGCTGGCGGCAGACGACCAGGCCGGCAGTGCGGACCAGGGATCCATCACGCGCCTTTCGCAGTTGGTCGTTGGTCAGAACGTCCGGGCTGAGGCTCTCGCGGAGCAGCCCCATGGGGTGATAGGTGGGCGAGAGGCCGAGCAGGCCGTAATCGGCCACCATGCGCTCCCAGTCGTCCATGTCGGGGAGGCGGACCATGTCCTGCTCGACCCCGAGGTCTAACGGCAGCGAGCGGGCCGTCGCTTTGTTTGGACGGCGGGGTTTTGGGGTCCCACTCCCTGGCTGGGAAGCCGGCCCACCCCCCGGCCCCCTCCCGCGGGAGGGGGAGAAGGGTTTCTTTGGGTCAAAGGTGGGGCTCCGCCCCACCACCCCGCCGAGGGCGCTGCCCTCAGACTCCCGGGAGCGCGAGCCCGAATCGGCCCCCCAGCTCAGGCCCACCACCCCGCCGAGGGCGCTGCCCTCGGACTCCCGGGAGCGCGAGCCCGAATCGGCCCCCCAGCTCAGGCCCACCACCCCGCTGAGGGCGCTGCCTTCAGACTCCCCGGGACGTGGGGCGGCCAACCGTGGAGCCAGCCCGCCGAGGGCAGCGCCCTCGGACACCCCGGGGCGTGGGGGGGCGGAGCGTGGAGCTACCTTGCTGAGGGCTGCGCCATCAGACTCCCCGCGCCAGGTGGAGCCCCCACCGGGGGCGCTGCCCTCAGACTCCCGGGGCGGCGCCGCGAGGGTCGAGGCTTGGTTGGGCGGGGCGGGATCCCCTGGGGTGGCGGAGCGGTGACGCGGGTGCGTTGCCTCGGCCGGGGCGCGGCTGGAGCTGCGGACCATGGCGCCGTAGGTGGTACCTTCTGGAAGGAGCAAGCCGAGCTGCCACAGGAGCTCGCGGCGGCCGAGGCCAAACTCGCTGAGCGCGCCCACGGCGATCAGCCGCTCGGCGGCCTGGCGGGGAAGCCCTGTCCTTCTCAGCAGGTCAGCCAGCGAGCAGTAGGGGCCGCCGCGCTCGCGCTCCCCCACGATGGCGCGGGCAAGATCGAGGGAAATGCCCTTCACCGTAGTAAGTCCCAGCAACAGTTGGCCCGCGGAGCCGGGGGCTGGGTTTTTCTGCCCCACCCCCCGGTCCCCTCCCGCGGGAGGGGGGGAGGGAAGAAAGAGGTTGGGGCTCCGCCCCAACGCCTCCGCTGCGGGCTCTGCCCTCAGACTCCCATGAGCGTGCTTTCGAGAGAACTGCGCCCCGGACTCCGCGTCGGTCGGAGCCTCCGCTGCGGGCTCTGCCCTCAGACCCTCCGATGACAGCGCGCGTCCGCGCTGGATCACCGGGCGGCTCGCGGACTCCCAGCTTCCACGCCCAGACGACGCGGCCCAGCGGGGGTTTGGGGGCGGAGCTCCCACTGGGGGTGTTGGGGCAACGCCCCAACGTCCTCTTTCTTCTCCCCCTCCCGCGAACGGGAGGGGGCTGGGGGGTGGGCCGACCTCTGCCCACCAGGACGTGCGGGGCGTAGAAGCCCATGGGCTGGTTGTTGAGCAGGGCAGCGTAGAACTCCGCGGTGTAGTAGTGGCGCAGCCAGGCCGACTGGTAGGCCAGGACGGCAAAGGCGTAGGCGTGGCTCTTAGGAAAGCCGAACTCTGAGAAGCCGCACAGCTTGAGGAAGATCGCTTCCGCCTCGGCGCGCGTGACAGGCCTCACGGGGGTGGTTTCCTTGCTCCCGGAGGCATCGCTCCGAGCGGGAGCACCCTCGTAAGCGGGCCCATGGTCGGGCCTGGGGTCCCCAGGGGCGGGACGTGCTGTGCTGGTCGGAGCAGCGCTCGGCCCTTCGTGCTTCGTGCCGTCAGCTCCGCGAACCCCTGCCTGAGGTGTGCTCACGTGCTTGTTAGCGGTCTGACCACCCCTGGGAGCAGTGGCGCCTCGAATGAAGTCTTCCTTGAAACGCTCCATCGCTTCGCGGGAGCGGCGGCGGCTCATGGAGCGGCGGAACTGGTCCGCCTGGCCCGGGGTGAACTGGCCCATCTCGATCGCCACTTCCAGCACCTGGTCCTGGTACAGCACGACGCCCAGCGTGTCCGCCAGGAGCTTGTCCAGCATGGGGTGGTCTGCCCTGGGCACGTACGTCTTCCCCTGGGCGGCCAGGGCGCGCTGGAGCTCGCGGCGGCGGACGTACGGGTTGACGGCGCCGCCGACGATGGGACCAGGACGGACGATGGCAACCTGCACGGCCAGGTCGTCCAGGTTTCTCGGCTGCGAGCGGGTAAGCATCTGGATCTGAGCGCGGCTCTCGATCTGGAATAGACCCACCGTATCGCCCGCGCAGATCTGGTCGTAAACCGCCGGGTCGTCGTAGGAAATCTCCTCCAGCCGCACCTTCTCGCCACGGGCCTGCCAGGCTAGCTCAAGGCACTCCTCCACCAGCGAGAGCATTCCCAGGGCAAGGAAATCGATCTTGATGAAGCGAGCGTCATCACACGAATCCTTGTCCCACTGACAGATGAAGCGGCCTTCCATAGAGGCGGGCTGAACAGGCACCATCTCGATCAATGGGCGCGAGGAGATAATCATCCCGCCCACGTGCTGGCCCACGTGGCGGGGGAAGCCGTCGATCTGACGGGCGAGGTCGATCAGGTGCTGCCAGAGGGGACCGTCGGCCTGGCCCTGGAAGCTGTCGATGCGGCCCAGCTCGCGGGCAACAGTGTCGGCGCCGTGGCCTTCCGAGAGGCGAGCGAGCTTGTCGATGGCCGCTGGTGGCAGGCCGAGCACCTTGCCAAGATCGCGCACGGCACTGCGCAGGTGGTACGTGGCGAAGTTACACACCAGGGCGGCGTGCTCGTGGCCGTAGCGCTCATACACCCGCAGGATCAGCTCTTCGCGGATGTCACGGGCGAAGTCGATGTCGATATCGGGAACGGATTGGAGGTCTTCGTTCAGGAAGCGGCGAAAGAAGAGGCGGTTCTTCACCGGGTCCACGTGGGACAGGCCGATGAGGTAGCAGATGATGGAGCTGACGGAGGAGCCGCGTCCGCGCCCGGGCGGTAGGCCCGAGCCGCCACGGACCGTGCCCGCGCCGCGCACGTCGCGGGCAACCGTGGTGGCCATTTCCTGGAGGTCGCGGTAGATGAGGAAGAAGCCGGAGAGGTGGAGCCTGGCGACGAGCGCGAGCTCCACTTCCAACTGGGCGGCGGCTTTGGCGCGCAGCGCTGGCTCGCTGCCTTCGGGGTAACGCTCGGCGAATTTGGCGCGGCAGAAATCGGCCAGCACGTCGTCGGCGCTGGCGTGGCGCTCGCCCTCGGCGCGCGTGAAATCGGGGAAGTCGTAGCCAAGGTCGCGGCGGTCGGCCAGGTTGAAATCGCGGCAGCGCTCGGCGAGGGCGCCAACGTTCTTCAGCGCCTCCGGGTACTTCTGGAAGAGGGCGGCCACCTCGGCGCGCGGACGGAGATAGAACTCGCTGTTGGGGCGGCGCTGGCGGTGCGAGCCTTCCAGCGTGGAGCGGCTCTGGATGGCCACCAGCGCGTCTTGCAGCCGGTGGCGGTGGCGCTCATGGTAGTGGACGTTGCCGGTGGCCACGAGCGGCATGCCAAGCCGCTCGCCCAGCTCCGCCAGCAGCGACAGACGGCGCGTGTCGCCGCGGACAAGGTTGTGCTGCAGCTCCAGGTAAGCGTTAGAGCGGCCGAAGAGCGCCGCCAAGCGGCGCGCGGCCTCCTCCGCATCGTCCAGGCGACCGGTATCCAGCAGCCGGGCCACTTCGCCAGAGCGGCAGCCGCTGAGGGCAATGACGCCCTCCACGTGGCCCACGATGAACGCGGGATCCAGCGCTGGCGAGCTTTTCTGCCCCACCCCCCGGCCCTCTCCCGCGGGAGAGGGAGAAGACAGGTTCTTTGGATCAAAGTTGGGGCTTCGCCCCAACACCCCATCGGGGGCTGCGCCCCCAAACCCCTGCCACGCATCCGCATCCTGGGGAGTCTGAGAGGGCTCCAACCGGGTCGGGGTCCGCAACACCCCTTCCGCAGGCGCGGGCTCACGGGAATCTGAGGGGGCACCCCTCGGCGGGGGCGTTGGGGCGGAGCCCGAGACCAGGCGCATCCTCGGTCCATCTCCCGGGGTGTCCGAGGGCGCCTCCCTCGGCGGGGTGGCCATTGCGCCGCGCGGGCCAGCGTCTGCCGCCTCACCTCGCCGGGAGCCCGAGGACGCCTCCCTCGGCGGGGTGGTGGGGCGGAGCCCCACCTTTGATCCAAAGAATCTCTCCTCCCCCTCCCGCGGGAGGGGGCCGGGGGGTGGGCCGTCCTCCCCACCGGGGACTGGGACCCAGAGGCCGCGGTTCCAGGCTCGGGTGTCGCGGTGCGCCTCGGTGAGCAATCGGCACAGGTTGGCGTAGCCGCGGTCGCTCTCGGCCAGCAGCGTCAGGTGGACCGGACCGCTCGCCGCGTCGGCCAGGCCGTGGGCGAGGGTGATCTCCACCCCTGTGATGGGCCGGATGCCCACGGCGGCGCAGGCCAGGGCAAACGCCATCGCGCCGTGCAGGCCGTCATGGTCGGTGTTGGCCAGCGCGCGGTAGCCCAGCGCCGCCGCCTGGGCCGCCAGCTCGTCCGGCTGCGAGGCGCCTTCGAGGAACGAGTAGCAGGTGTGCAAGTGCAGCTCGGCGGTGTAGAGCTCATCCATGTCGCTCATCAACGCTACCGTTGAGGTAAGCTTTCTGTATGGCCGTGAGCGAGCACACGCTGACCGAGTTTCTGCAACACTCCGGGCGGGTTCTGCCCAAGACCGCGCGCGGCGAAGTCGTGCTTCACCGCCGCGAGGGCGAAGACCTGGTGTTGATGACACGGGGACAGAGCAACGCCGTGGGCACTCTGCTGCGTGTACTGGTGGAGGTGGTCGATGGCGGCGCGGATCGAGCCTCCACGATCCTGCCCTGGCTGATGTTCCTGGATGAGGCCGATCGCGACACATGCTTGCGAGAGTTGTATGACGTCGCTCGCGCCGCTGTCGCCAGCGGCCTCCTGCAAAACCTGGAAGACACGCTCTACCAGTGGGAAGCCACCGGACTTGCCGCCTGGGACATCCGCCAGGAGCGCGAGCGATCTGGTGGCCCGGCTACGCTGGCGGAGTCCGTACCGATCCCCCGCCCGAGCCGGGCCAGGCGCTGAGTGGTACGCGTCCCGATCGCGCGCCCAACACTGAAGACGGCTTACCGCGTCCTGGCGAAGAACCGCCAGGTAGCGGCCGATTGGGAGGAGATGCTGGCGACACGTCGTAGCCCGTGTACTGTCTGCTGGGACCACCTTTCGAGCACGCCTACTCAACCCGTCGGCAAGCGCTACGAGCCGCTCAAAGGCTCGCTGGCCTTCTGTGAGTTCGAGGGGCAAACCTTGCGCCAGTGGCAGTGGGAGATCGACCGCGGGGCTCGCATAAAAGTCGCTGTGGGCAAAGACTTCGTAGTGGTCATGCGGGTTGCGCTGGGGCACCCAAAGGAAAACGAGTAGCGGCCAGCCAGGCACCGCGTGCTGAGCGTACGGACACCCACGCACGTGCTCAGTTAGCCCCGCTGCTCGTACCAGGCGTCCTCGACGAGGTCGTGGTAGATGGTGAGGGCGGCGCCGTCGGCGAGGACCAGGGTGAAGTAGAGGCGGGCAATGGGACGCTCGCGCCACCACTCGTCGTCGATGCGCCAGCGGTCCTGGACCGTGGCGACCTGGCGGGGACGTGGCCAGCCCTCGCGGCGAATGGCCTGGGGCGAGTCATCCGGAAGGGTGTCCACGGCAAGGCGGCGCGGGGCATTTAGAGGTCGCAGGTCACGAGCGCCCAGCGGCGTTCGGGGATGCGGGACCACGGCTCGACCTCCCGGGCGTGATAGAGCGGCAGGCGGCCGCCGTAGCGGGCGCGGAGCAGGCGGCCCGCCTGCTTGATCGCCGGCATCTGACTGGCGCGCGCAGTGAAGAGCATGCCCTGCTGGGCGGCGTCACCCTGGAGCCCCAGCAGCTCCAGGAACAGCTCGTCCACCGGCGCGGGCGGCAGGCCGTTCGGCAGGTCCAGTCGCGCCTTCAGCCCCAGCAGCGCCGCCGCGCGATCGGCGACGGGCACCTTGAAGGTGGAGAGGCGCTCCCAGGACGTATCGTCGGCGAGCAGCGCCCGGAGGCGAGCCTGGTGGACCGCGCGGCCGTGCAGCGCCGGATCGGCGAACGCCGCGATGAGCAGATGCTCCAGCGCGGCCTCGATGGCCTGGACGCTGGCAAGCGGGTCGTCCACGCGCAGGGAAACCCGCACCGACGTGCCGTAGCGGCGGGGCGTGATGGGCTCGTCGTCTCGGCCAGAGGCGAGCTTCCAGGCGCGGGCGCCGGTGGGGCCAAACTGGGCCTGGACGGCGCCAAAGGGCAGGCGCGCCAGATCGCCCACGGTCCGCAAGCCCAGGTACGTCAGACGCTGAAGGTCGTCCGGTCCGAAGGGCAGGTGCGCGATGGAGAGCGGGGCGAGGAAGCGCGCCGTCTCACGCTCGGGGACGACGATGGACCGCTCGCCCGGGCCCGCGGTGCGGGCGGCTACCTCGGCGGCAAACTTCCCGGCCGCCAGGCCGATGCGCGGTCGCAGGAGCGGGGGCACCATGGCCCGGATGGCGCGCTCGAGGGCCCGGAGGTCCTGCTCATACAGGCCAGCCAGACCGCGCAGGTCCAGGAACAGCGCCTCATCGGCGGCCTCCACCGCGGGACTGATGCGCTGAAGCCCGGCGAGCACCTCCTCCAGCGCGGAAGCAGTCCGGACCGGGTCGGGCTGGAGGACCACGGCGTCCCGAGCCAGGGCAACGACTTCCCGCAGCGGAAGGCCCGGGACGATGCCGGCGCGCTCGGCCTCCGGCGAGCAGAGTCGAACCACCTTGCGTTCGCCAGGCCCGCCACCCAGGACCAGCGGCCGGCCGTCGAGCGCGGGCCGCCGCAAGACCTCGACGCGCAGAGGCAGTTGGGGCAGCCACACGCACGCAACGCGGACGTCTGCCCAGGCCGGCGGTGCGGCAACGAGGGTGCGGAGGCTGGAGAACCGCATGGCGCTCTCTCCAGCATAGAACATTTGTTCTATTCGTCAAGCAGGGCATGCCGGCTGGGGAGTCCGGAGCAGCACGCCCTTCCATCCGTGGTAGTCCATCGGGACTTGTATTCTTCGCTCACCAATGGACCGCGAATCAGACTTCTTCGCGCTGGCGGAAGAGATGCAGCCCCTGCTCGCGCTCAATTTGAGCGAGGCCGACACGTGGCCAGAGACTCGCTGGGTCGCGGTAGCCCTCTTACGAAGTTGCTCGTGGAGCGCGTCGTTCGCGATGAGTTGAGCAGGTCTGACTCGCCTGCCATTACCGCGTTGCGTCGATCTGTCAAGGACAGGTTCAACGAGCAAGTCGGGGCGTTTGAAGTGCTCGATGTCCTTGGCCGACTGTGGGGAATGCCAATCCACATTCCGCCACGGGCTATCCGCGAAGCAGCGGCGGATGGAGTAGCGCTCTCTCCCCGGCCACTGACCTCCTTGACGGCGCAGCCGCCATCGGCAATTGTCCGTGCTCGTGCAAGTCATGATCTCGCTCGCTTGGTGCAATCGGGCCTTCTGCCTGAAGATGCCGTCCTCGAATTCGCCGTCTACGGCGTCACGCATACGGCTCGCCTGCGAGACGGGCAGATCGTCCTGAACGGTGTCACGCATCAGACCCTCTCGGCAGCGGCATCCGCTCTGCGTGGGGGCAAGGCGACCAATGGCTGGGCGAGTTGGAAATACCGTGGAGCGTCTCTCGCCGATCTGAGGTCGCGGCTTCCGAGCATCACTACCTCCGATGCGAGCTCCTGAGAATTTTGCCGTCCTGGCTTCACCGCGGTATCTGATCGAGGACGGCGGCTAGGGTCTGCATCGGGAGTGCACCGTGCGGATGAAGCCACGCGGGCGCTCCGGTGCACAGTCAGCCGATGAGGGGATCGTGCGCGGCCCCGACTGCGCCGCGATACTGGCCACGTGGACATCCGTACGAGGCTGCTGGGCGTCGTCTCGTCCTACCGCGAGGTGGTCCGCAGCCCGTCGTACTTCCCGCTCTGGCTGGGCCAGCTCGTCTCAAACCTGGGCGACACCCTGCACTACATTGCGCTGGTCATCCTGGTCTTCCGTCTGACGGGCCAGGGACTGGCGGTGGCGGGGCTGGTCGCCGCCGAGGTCGTGCCGGTGCTCCTGCTCGGTCCGGTCGCTGGGGTCCTCATTGACCGCTTCAGCCGCAAAGGTGTGCTGATCGCCTCGGATCTGTTCCGGGCGGTGCTCGTGCTAAGTCTGGTCTGGCCGCAGGGCGTCTGGCACGCCTACGCTGTGGCCGCCGGGCTCGCGGCGGGCAGTACGTTTTTCAACCCAACGGTCCAGGCAGTCATCCCGGTGCTGACCACCCAGGAGCAGCGGCTCGCCGCCAACTCCGTGTCCTGGTCGACCGGACGCCTGGTGCAGATCCTCGGCTCAGCCGTGGCCGGCGGTCTCATCGCTATCCTGGGGACCGGACCGTCCTTCGCTCTGAATGCCGCCAGCTTCGCGGTTTCGGCCCTGTTCATCGCCGTCTTGCACATTCCACCCCATGCCGGCCAGCTCGGGGCGGGCACGAAGCGCGGGCTCGGCAGCTACTTCGGCGACGCCCGCGAGGGCCTCACCTACGCGCGCCGCGACCGCTTCGTCTCGCGCCTGCTGCTGGTCCAGGCACTTGCCTCGCTGGCGACCGGTGCGACTGGCGCGATGCTCGTGGTGCTGGCCGAGCGACACCTTGCCTTGCCGCCTGAGGGCTTCGCCTGGCTGATCGGCGCCATTGGTGTCGGGGCCTTGCTCGGCCCGCTTATCCCCAACACCCTGGCGAGGGACTACCGTGACGCCCGCTGGTTGTTTGTGCCCTACGTGATCCGCGGTCTGGCAGACGCGCTCCTCGCCGCCTTCACGCCGCTGCCGGTCGCCCTGCTGCTGCTGTTCGTCTACGGCCTCAACACCTCGACGGGGATGGTCGTCTTCAGCAGCACCGTGCAAGGGATGGTGCCCGATGCCGTGCGTGGTCGGGTCTTTACCCTCCTGGACGTGACCTGGAACGCCATGCGGCTGCTGTCCCTAGCGCTGGGAGGTGTGGTGGTGGACGCGCTGGGCATTCGTCCCCTCTTCTGGGGCGGCGGCACGCTGCTGCTGCTGGCGGGCGCACTCGGCCTCCTCTTGCTTGGGCGGCACGACTTCCGCTCAGAGGCGCACGCGTGACCGATGTCCGATGCAGGGGAGGATCGATGACCAACCGGAAGCGACGGGTGCTGTTCTTGTGTACGCACAACTCCGCGCGCAGCCAGATGGCTGAAGGGCTCGTGCAGCACCTCAGCGGCGACCGATTCGACGTCCACTCGGCGGGCACTGAGGTCACCCACGACCGGCCACTCGCCATCCGAGGGATGCAGGAGCTGGGTGTCGACATCACCAGACAGGAGAGCAAGCCGCTGGATCGCTACCTCGACCAGCCCTTCGACACCGGGATCACCGTCAGCGTATTGCCTCTGTGTACCGAAAGGACATTTCCGTGACCTCCATTCCTGCCTCGCACCGCCTGCTCCTTGATGCCCAGGTGGGCGTGCTGGCGACCGTCAGCGCTACGGGCGCCCCACAAGCCACGGCCCTCTGGTTCCTCTTCGACGAGGCAGATGGTGCCGTCCGATTCTCGTTGAACACGGCCCGGCAGAAGACGAAGAACCTGCGTACGCGGCCCGAGGCGTCATTCCTCGTCCTGGACCCGGCCAACCCGTACCGCACGATCGAGCTGCGGGGCAGCGTCGAGGTCGCGCCGGACGATGACTACGCCTTCGCAGCGCAGGTCGGCGCCAAGTACGGCGGCGTGGACCTGCGCACCATGGACCAGCCGGGCGAGACCCGCGTGGTGGCCACGCTCCGCCCCCGAAAGGTGCTGACCTGGGGCGAGTAGAGCACGTGGGGCCGATGACAGACACGTCTCGAACCGCGGGTATCCGCCGGCATAGTTCCTGCAATTCTGTCCCTTCCTCCAGGGAAGGAGACCCACGTGGCTGGACTCGAAGACAAGATCAAGGGAAAAGGCAAAGAGCTCGAAGGCAAGCTCACCGGCGACAAGGCCCGGGAGGCCCAGGGCAAGGCTGAAGGCACCAAGGGCACCGTCAAGGAGAAGGGTCAGAAGATCAAGGACGATCTGACCCGGTAGCTTTCACGCACCAAAACGGCGCGCCCCATCCATGGGCCGAAGGAAGGTCGACCTTCCTTCGGCCCAATTTCCGCTCCGCCTAACGCGAAGCTGAAAGCCCTTCCATTCGCTACACCAGGTCCGCTGGCCAACCTCTCGGTCGTCGTACCCCTGCGAAGGATGACCTGCTGATAGCGGTTTACAAAGTTGCCATAGTCCTGGCGCTGCTGCGTGCCACCGAGCAGGGAGTCGAGTAGTCCCATCGAATTCAGAACCTCCCGGTAGAGTGGAACATCACGGCCCGTGCTAACTGGGGCGATGCTCTCCCTGAACCGGGGCGCGCAAGCACCGTGCCGTCGGCGCCGTCGCGGGCCGGAACGACGAACGGAGCGCCTAGCCCGCCTTAACCGTCACCTGCCCGGGGAAGGTGACGGAGATCACGCCGCCCCACACGCACATGCACTTGGATTGGTCGGTCAGCGCGGGGAAGTTGTTGATCATCACCGTCGGCGAGCCGGGCACCCAGGGGGCCGGAATCACCGGGACACACGGCATCGGCGTCAGCACTCCCAGCGCGGCCGTCGTCGCCGCGGCCACCGTCGGGTTCGATGGCGTGTTGCACATGCCGAACGGCGGAATGTTCGCGATTGGCGCAAAGTCCATGATGGTCGCGGCCATCGGCCCGCCGGTCTTTACCGGGGCGCCCTTCGGGATGGTGACCAGCGAGCTGGGCGCTGCCCCGAAGCTGCACTGGAGCAAGGCCCCCTGCGTCACGATCTGTCCCATAGGTTCATCTCTCCCGCGGCCGCATGCGGCTGAATCTCTCGAGCCCGGGGGCCGTGAGCGCCAATAGTCTCTCCTGGCGCGGGCAGAATGCAACCATTCCGCCCGCGCGCGAACAGCGCGCCACCCGTACCGCATGCCCGCATCCAGCCTGCCGCGGTGCGGATCCGTCACGGGGAAGCCGCCACGGATTACCCTTCGTCAGGACCAAACAGCCGCATTGAGGTGCAACGTATGCCCGTCAACCAGGACCTCGCACGCCAGGTGCTCGACCAGATCGACCCGGACGAAGTGGCCCGCCTCTGCTTCGACCTGGTGAGCATTCCCAGTCCCACCGGCGAAGAGGCCGGCGTGGCGGACTACATGCTGAGCTGGTACCGCGCCAACGGCTTGCAGGCCATCCGCCAGGAGGTGGAGCCGGATCGGCCGAATGCCGTGGGCATCCTGCGGGGCAGCGACCAGGGGCTGAGCCTGATGTTCAACGGCCACATGGACACCAGCTTCACCGGCACCGCCGCCGACCTGCGGATGGTGGGCGAGGTCGAGTCTGACGAGGTGGTGGCCCCCGCCATCGAAGATGGCAAGGTCCGCGGCCTTGGCGCCTCCAACATGAAAGGCGGCCTGGCCGCGTTCATGTCCGCCGCCCGTGCGCTGAAGCGGAGCGGCGCGGTTCTGCGCGGCGACACGATCCTGGCCGGCGTCGTCGGCGAGATCTCGCGGACGCCGGTCGCCGCGTATCAATCGCGCAACTACCGCGGTGAAGGCATTGGCACGCGCCACCTGCTCACCCACGGCATCCACTCCGACTACGCCGTGTGCTGCGATGGCTCCGACCTGAACATCGTGTGGGCGCAGGTGGGTGTGGTGGACGTCAAGATCACCACCTATGGCCGCGCTCAGGCCGCCTGGGGCACCAAGCGCGCCGAGTTCCCGCCGATCAAGCTGAACGCGATCACCAAGATGATCAAGGTCGCCGAGGCGCTGGATACCTGGGCGGAACGCTTCGAGGAGGAGCACATCTATCAGGCCAAGACGGGCCCGATCCGTCCGAAGGTCAACATCGGTGCCATCGAGGGTGGGGCTCCGTATCGGCCCAACTACTTCGCCGGCGTTTGCAGCCTGTACGTGGACATCCGCATCCCGCCCGAGCTTCGCCCCGTGACGGTGCTCAACGAGATGCGGCAGGCGCTGGCACCCCTGGGTATCGAATACGACCTCGAGCCGTACCGCTCGCTGCTGGGCCACGAGGGCAAGAACGTGGAGCCGCTGGTGGAGGTGCTGGAAGGCATCAACCAGCACCTGTTCGGCCAGCCGCTGAAGGCCGAGGAATCGCAGCGCGCCAGCATCTGGACAGACACGAACGTCTACAACGAGATGGGCATCCCGTGCGTCAAGCTCGGCCCCCGCGGCAAGCGTAACTATCCTCGTGCCGAAGAGATCGCGGTCGACTCGATCGTCAAAGCCGCGCAGATCTACGCGCTTGCCGCCCTCGATATCTGCAACCGCCCCTGCGGCTCGGCGTAGGGACTCTAGCGGAGATGAGATCCAGCGCGCCTGCGAGCATCACGCCAGCCTGACCACCTCGGTCAGAGCGCATATAGAAGTCTTCCTTCCCGCAAGATGGTGCCTGGCAGCGATGCGCGTAGGCACGTGCGGCTCTCGAAGCGCGCGCGTCCAGACCAGGGCGTCTGCCGCCGTGCCAGTGCCCCATAGCCGCTCATAGGCGAGATTTCTCCGTTTGCGGTCTTCCGAAGCGTCGTCCGGCACGACGACCATGACGTCAAAATCGCTATCCGGTCCGTCATCGCCGCGGGCCTTGGAGCCGAAGCGATACACCCGCTCGGCCCGGTAGGCCTCCACCAGACGCTGCACGATGCCGACAAGTGCGCGCGCTTCTTCCCGCGGCAAGTAAGGAAGCTCGCGACCAATGCGCTCTGACAGCATGTCGCCGTCACTCACGACGCTCTCCACGAGCGCTCGTGCTATCCCTCGAAGGCGCGCTGTAGCTCGGCCAGGTCGACCTTCTTCATCTGGAGCATTGCATTGAAGGCTCGCGCCGACTTAGCGGTGTCGGGGTCATGCATCATCGCTTCCATGCCCCGGGGAACCACTTGCCAGGAGAGGCCGAACTTGTCCTTCAGCCAGCCGCACTGCTGGACTGCCGGGTCACCACCCTCGGAAAGCTTGTCCCAGTAGTAGTCCACCTCGGCCTGGTCCGCGCACACGATCTCGAGGGAAATCGCCTCGTTGAAGGTAAAGTCGGGTCCTCCGTTGAGGGCAAGGAACGACTGTCCGTTGAGATCGAACCCCACGGTCATCACCGAGCCAGCCGGCTTGCCGTGGATCTCCTGCCCGGCCTCCGGATACCGAGTGATGGCGCCCAACTTGGAGCCCCTGAAGATATCCGTATAAAAACGAGCGGCATCCTCGGCCCGCGTGTCGAACCACAGGTTCAGCCGAATCTTTTGCATGGTCTCCTCCTTGCACTCCGCGCAGGTTTGGCCCCCATGGTAGAGGGCCACGGACATCGACGCGGCACGCCGGTCATACTGCCACCCTCTGCAGCGCCCCCTCGATCAACTGCGCCACACGACGGCTCCGGTGTCTTGCCGCCCGTTGAAGCTCTTCGCTCGTCGCCAGCCCGCGCCCAACCGCCTGGACCACCGCCCGTTCGATCTGGTCCGGATCGGCTCCCTTCTCGGCCGCGTCGAGGAGGCTCCGCGTGGGTGACGTGATGGCGATGCCCTCGCGCTCCTATCGCTCGCTCGGCGCGATCGGACGCTCGGTCGTGTGGAGCTTCACCCCCCACACGGACGGTAGGCTACGCCGCGATCCGCTCGCCCGTGCGGGAATGGCAGAGAGCCCTGGCCAACGGCGAATAGGCGTCACGGGCCGATCTCCCTCGCAAACTCGGTATCTCACGGGCGAGGGTGACACAGGTATTACGTCAGCTCAAGGTCGCGGCCGAACCCATAGGCTAATTCACGACGTTACGGAAGATCAGGATGTAATGGTGGTGAATGTTCGGTACATATGCGGTTGGGTACCCGTTACGGATATAACCGCCTTTGATCCTGGATGAGAACTGAGATCCCTGGAAGCACGAGTTGGCGCGCGCAGACAGCAGACCCGCGCCAGGCTTAGGGAGAACCGTAGCACCGGGCACTGAGTATGATTTATAGTATGATCATACGAAGGCTGCATACGGAGGCTGCCTGTGCCGACGAACGAGCGCGTGACCATCACCTTGCCTACTGACTTGGTCCGGGACATCGACCGACTCGAGAAGAACCGGAGCAGGTTCATCCAGGACGCAGCTCGGCACGAGCTCGATCGGCGTCGGCGCGAGCTGCTCCAGCATTCCCTCCGAAGCCCGCACCCGGAGACCGCCGAGCTGGCCGACGCCGGCTTTGAGGAATGGGCCTCCTCCCTGCCGGAGGAAGATGCCGCCGGTCTGGTCGACCTCCGGGCGGGCACGGATGTCCGCTGGGTACCTGGCGAAGGGTGGACACAGGTCAGGCATTGATGCTCGAGCGTGGCACGATTGTTCTCTTGGAGCTCGACCCCACTATCGGCCATGAGCAGCGGGGCGTCCGCCCGTGCATCGTCGTAAGCGATCCGGATGTGATCGCCGATCAGCGCTTTCCTCTGATCGCCATCGTGCCCGTGACCGGGACGCCTGGCGAAGGGGCGCTCTATCCCATGCTCCGGCCAGGCCGCAGCGGACTTGCTAAGACTTCCTACGCGCTCATCGACCATCTGCGCTCGGTTGACAAGCGGCGCATCCGCCGTATTGTCGGCGTGGTCCCCACGAGCGAGGTTGACGCGCTGGACGAGGGTCTCGCCTTGTTTCTCGGTCTTCGTGCGAAGCTCGCGTAGCCCGCGACGCAGCCCGTCCAGTAGAGGGAGCGCCTGGCGTTGTCCCTACCTGGGTCCCTCAATCAGTCGAGCCGCGGGGGAGACCGTGCAAGGCGATATTGCGCGCGAAGCTCAGCGGCGCGCTCAGCAATGCTGGAATTGTCAAGGGCCAGTGAGATCTGGCTCTGGCACGAATTCCGTGCAGGCGTGTGAACGCGATTTGAGATTGCACGACCGTGACTCTGGCGGGGAACTCTGAGCAGCCGGGCTCACCATGCCTTGCGGTTTGGCGCGCCATCGCAATGGCGGCAGTTTGCGGAGCCACACAGCCTAGACCGCCTGCACGGAATTCGTGCCAGAGCCTGAGATCTCCCCAGGGGCGGCCAGGAAAACTCCCCAGCAGGATGCCGCGGTATTCGGCCTCGACCACCCGGTCTCCCCGCGACTTCGGGATCGTCAGCACATCCGTCAGCGTGATGACTGACGTGACCCCGAATCAGCCCGCGATCCACCCGTCGAAAGACTTCACGGAGTGGACCCGCGTAGAGCGGATGGCTCTCGATGAAGTAGATGAATGGCGACGTGTCAATCCCGAGCGAGTTTGCCCTGGGCGAGGATGTCATCGAGCGTGCTCAAGGACGGAGTTCCTCTCCTCCTTGCATCCTCGCGACCCGACTCGTCGTCGCCGGACGAGTAAGAATTGACGCTCTGAAAACGCCCCAATGAGGGAAGGAGCTTCAGTTCTCTGAGTCTAGCCCTCCGCGACAGTCGCGGCCCGCCTGCTTGCGCCTCCGGTTGTCGAAGTCGCCCAAAGGTCTGCATCGGGCGCCCATCCAGAGGCGGCCGTCTCAAGCTCGACGTTCCGTCAGTGAAGGCTTTCCGGCTCCGCGACGAGGATTCGAACCTCGAACCTACCGGTTAACAGCCGGCCGCTCTACCGTTGAGCTATCGCGGATTGTGGACAATGCTGCACAGCAGTGTACGAAAGCCCGATAGGGGCCCACAATTCCGCCGACGCGCTGGAGACGGACCCGCGACGGATCCTTCAGTCAGCACTGGGGGCCCTACACAACCAGCCATCGGCCCTCGTTACCGACGTCGACGGCACCATCAGCCCCATCGTCGCGGTGCCGAGCCAGGCGCGCGTGCTTCCGGCCGCGCGCGATGCGCTGCGCAGGCTCCGACGCCGCCTGCAGCTGGTCGCGGTTGTGAGCGGCCGATCGGCCACGGAAGCGAGGGCGATGGTCGGCGTCCAGGGGCTGGCGTACGTAGGGAACCACGGGCTCGATGCGATCATCGGCGGGACCTCCACCATGTTCCCGGATGCGGTGCCCTGGGTCCCCCGCGTTCGCGCCGCCGTGGAGCACGCGCAGCGATCGGTGCTGATCCCGGGAATCCAGTTCGAGATCAAGGGACCCAGCGCAACGCTGCACTATCGTCGAACCGACGATCCGCGTCAGGCACGCCAGGCCCTTCTTCAGGCGCTCGCCACGTGCCAGGAGGCAGCCGGGTTGCGGATCGAGGAGGGCCGCAGGGTCATCAACCTGCTCCCACCCCTGCGCGTCACCAAGGGGTCGGCCGTGAGCTGGCTAGCCGAGCAGTTGAGCCTCCGCGGGGTCGTCTATCTGGGCGACGACCGCACGGATGCCCACGCCTTCGAGTCGCTGCGCGAGATGCGCCAACAGGGACTGGCCACCTGCGGCATCGCGGTCGTATCGCACGAGACGCCCCGATCGGTCTTTGGCTGCGCCGACGGACGGGTCGGCAGCGTGCAGGAGGCGGCTGACCTGCTCACCGCCATGGCCGATGCCCTGGCGGCGCGCGAGCCGACGGAGGACCGGCCGAGCCGTGGTAGTATCACCACGAGGCGTGCATGAGCCGAATCCAGGCCCCGACTGTCGCATCTGAATTGCCGTTGCTGGGTGCCCGGGTGGCCATCCTGGCCGAGAACCTGTACGAAGACCTCGAGCTCTGGTACCCCTTCTACCGCCTCCGAGAAGCTGGCGCGGACGTATTCCTGGTCGGCTCGGGCACAGCCACCACCTACCAGAGCAAGCACAACTACCCGGTCACCGTGGATGCCGAGGCCGAGACGGTCAGCGCCGGCCAGTTTGACGCGGTGATCATCCCGGGCGGGTTCGCCCCAGACTACATGCGCCGGCACCCAGCCATGGTGGAGCTGGTGCGAGAAGCGAACGAGCAGGGCAAGCTGGTCGCGGCCATCTGCCACGCGGGCTGGATGCTGGCCAGCGCCGACGTGCTGCGCGGACGCACGGCCACGTCCACCCGATCTATTCGCGACGACATGACGAACGCCGGCTGCCACTGGGTGGACCGCGAAGTGGTGCGCGATGGCAACCTGGTGACGTCACGCGCACCCGGCGACCTCCCCGCGTTTATGCGGACCATTGTGGGTGCCCTGCTCGAGCGCAGGCTAGACGAAGCGCCCAGACCCGCTGCCGAGGCGGCGACGGTCACCTAACTCGGCGCTCGCAGGCGTCACGGGGTGGGCAGTGCTTCCGCACCCAGCCCACCCCGTGACGCTCCGGACGGCTATGCGCCGGAGGGAAGCTCCTTGGGCTCCGCGCCCGGCGCGAGGGACTTCTTCGCCTTCAGCTCGGCGAGCTGACGGTCGACCTCGCTCTCTTGCTCCATCAGCGCGAACTTCTGCTCCACGGTATCCGTGTCCAGCTCCGCCAGGGCACTGGCGCGTGCCTCCTGCATCATCACCTTGTCTTCCATTCGCTCGAACCCCGCCAGGGCACCACCGGCGTCCAGGCCAGAGAGAGTGGTACGGATCTGAGTCTCCGCCTTGGCGCGGCGACTTCGGGCGATCAGCAGGTCCTTCTTGGCATCGGCCTCGTTGATTTTCGATTCGAGCTGTCGGAGGGCATCCTTGAGCGACGCCACCTGCGAGGCCTGCGCTTCGTACTGTTCCTTGAAGCCGGTGGCGGTCTGCTGAAAGGTGTTACGGCGCTGAAGAGCCTCGCGCGCCATCTCGTCCTGGCCCCGCTCCACGGCCAGCTCCGCCTTGCGCTCCCACTCGGTGGCCTTCTCCTGGTTTTCCTGGTAACGCATGTGGAGCTGCTTCTCATCGGCGATTGACGCCGCGACCTGGGTCTTCACCTGCAGGAGCTGGCTGTTCATATCCGCGAGGAGCTGCTTGATGACCTTTTCTGGGTCTTCCGCGCGGTCGATGAGATCGTTGAGGTTCGCTCGGACGAGCGTCGAAATGCGGTCGAGGATTGCCATTCCTGGTCTGGGACCTCCTGCGGCAATCGTACAGCCCCACCGATGCCAGATACGCGCCTTTGGCGATCGTACGCGGCAGCCCGCCGGTACCGACCGCTCAGCACCCGGGCCGAAGTGCGCCCGGCCGAAATGCTTGGCGAATCGGGCCCGGCATCACAGGATCGCCCATCCCGCGAGAGGCCCGCCTCTCGTTGACCCATACGCACGCGTGGAACGGCTGTAACGCGACCGTTCCCCGCGACGTACCACAGCCAGATCGAGGGCAGCCCACCAACCTATGGCATTCACCGACGAGCGTTCTCGCGTCGCCCACCTCCTGCGGCGCGCGGGGTTCGGCTACACCGAGGCCGAGCTGACCGAATACACCGCCCTCGGGTTCCAGGGCGCCCTGGACCGCCTCCTGACCCCTGACCGCACCGACGACGCTGCTAATGAGAAGCGGATCGCCGACCTGGCGCTGGACCTGACCAAGATCGAGTCGGTCAAGTACGAGTGGGCAAACCGCATGATTGGCACGCGCCGTCCGCTGCAGGAGAAGCTCGCGCTCTTCTGGCACACCCACTTCGCCACCGCCAGCACCAAGGTCGATCCGCCCCTGCTCATGCGCCAGCAGATCCAGTTGTTCCGAGACAACGGGTTCGGCAGCTTCGAGACGCTCCTCCAAAAAGTCACGCGCGACCCGGCCATGCTGATGTGGCTGGACAATCGGCTCAACCGGAAGAAGGCACCGAACGAAAACTACGCCCGCGAGGTGATGGAGCTGTTCACCGTGGGCATCGGCAACTACACCGAGACCGACGTGAAGGAGGCCGCCAAGGCCTTCACGGGGTACGGGCTGGACAAGGATCGCACGTTCGTCTTCAACAAGGCCGACCACGACGCCGGCCCCAAGACCTTCATGGGCGAGACGAAGAATTGGGACGCGGACGACATCCTCGCCAAACTGGTCCGTCACCCGGCAACCGCGCGGTTCCTGACGAGCAAGCTGTTCCAGTTCTTCGTCAATAACACCCCTTCTCCCGCCGCGATCGATCGGCTCTCCGCCACCTTCGTGGCCAGCGGCTTCGAGGTCCGAGCGGTGCTGAAGGACCTCTTCGGCGGTCCAGAGTTCCTCGCGGCCGAGGCGTACCACGGCCTGGTGAAGCAGCCCGCCGAGCTCGTCGTCGGCGCCCTCAAGTCGCTCGAAGTCACCACCTACGGCCCAGACGTCACGCAGCTCATGCGGCGCATGGGGCAGGACCTGCTCAACCCGCCCGACGTCAGCGGCTGGAAGGGCGGCTCGGCCTGGATCAACTCCACCACCCTCTTCGAGCGCTTCAACTACGCCAACAAGCTCGCCACCAGCCGTGAAAGCGGCAAGCCGTACTTCGTCGACGTGAAGCGCCAGATCCAGGACCACCAGCTCACCTCCGCCGAGGCTGTTGCCGCGTTCTACCTGGACCTGCTCGCAGATGGCGACGCAACCGCCGAGGCGAAGGCGGCACTCAAGGCGTACCTGGCGCCCGAGGGCACGCTCACCCTGAATGACCAGACGCTGGACCAGAAGGTCCGCGGACTGGTTCACCTGACGATGTCCCTGCCGAGCTACCAGCTCGCCTGATTGGAGGACGGAAGCAATGGCCCTCTCCCGCCGCGAGCTCATCGGCAAAGGCGCGCTCTTTGTCGCATCCGGGTTTCTCGCCCCATCGTTCCTGACGCGCACCGCGCTGGCGCTTGACCCTGCCGCCGCTATTGCGAACGGGCTTGGCGGACTCGATCCTTCCAAAAAGGACAAGATCCTGGTCGTGATTCAGCTTTCCGGCGGCAACGACGGCATCAATACCGTGGTTCCGTTCGGCGACGCCTCGTACGCCGGGCTCCGCCCGCAGATCGCCGTCAAGCCAGAGGAGGCGCTGAAGCTAGCCGACGGCGTCGGGCTGCACCCGCAGATGACGAAGCTGAAGGGGTTGTACGACCAGGGCAAGGTGGCGGTGGTGCAGGGGGTGGGCTATCCCAACCCGAACCGCAGCCACTTCCGCAGCATGGACATCTGGCACTCCGCGCGCCCGGATGCCTTCGAAGCATCGGGCTGGCTGGGCCGCTATCTGGCCTCGTGCGAGTGCAGCCAGGAGGGCGTCTTGCCGGCCGTGAGCGTCGGGGACCAACTGAACACCATGTTCTGGACCGAGACCACGCTCGTGCCGTCGGTGGGCAACATTGGAGCCTTCTCGTTTCTGACCGACACGAAGTATAAGAACGACCGCACCTTCCAACTTCAGACGATGAAGGCCATATACGACCAGGCGGGTACCTGGTCGCAGCACGAAGCGCTCATTCGCGCCGGCACGCAAAAGGCGCTCGACGGGTCAGATCGGCTGCAACAGGTCGCGGCGAGCTACAAGTCGCCGGTCCAATATCCGGGCAACAACGGGCTCGCGAACCAGTTGAAGATGGTGGCCCAGGTCATCGGCGGTAACCTCGGCTCGCGGCTGTTCTCGGTCAGCATGGGCGGCTTCGACACTCACGCCAACCAGGCAGGATCGCACGGGAACTCGCTGAAGCAGTTCTCGGAGGCCGTCGATGCGTTCCAGGCCGACCTGACGCAGATGAAGAAGGCCGACAACGTCGTCATCATGACGTTCTCAGAGTTCGGACGGCGGGCCAAGCAGAACGGGTCCAATGGCACGGACCATGGCTCCGCGGCGCCCATGTTCGTCATCGGCAACAGCGTCAAGGGCGGCCTCTACGGTAGCTACCCGAGCCTCTCGAGCCTTGACAACAACGGCGACATCAAGTTCGGCGCTGATTTCCGATCCGTCTACGCCGGCCTGCTAAAGGACCAGTTGGGAGCCGATCCCACGAAGGTCCTGGCAGGGAGCTTTCCACCTATCGCCATGTTGCAATCCAGTCCCGCGGGAGGGGCCGCCTGAGCCAATGACCCATTCCAAGACCCACACACGCGTGCAGAGACTGCGAGCCGCCGTGGCGGGAGCGGCCATGGCGGTCCTCCTCGGATCAGCCGGAGCGGCCTTCGCGGACACCTCGGCAACGATCGTCGATTCCACCAGCCCCGCCCAGACCGGCTTCAAACCCGGCATCATCCGCATCGCCCCAGGCAACTGGGTGACCTGGTCGAACACCGGCGCCGATGCGCACACCGTGACTGCCAGGGACGGATCGTTCGACTCAGGCGAGCTGGCACCGAGCGAGGGTTTCTCGTGGTACTTCGACCGTCCTGGCACCTACGAGTACGTCTGCACGCTGCACCCATGGATGCAGGGGCGGGTGATCGTCGGCGGCGGCCCGGCGGCGCAGGCGCCGGCACCCACGCCGGCCGCCCGGCCCACTCCGGGGCCCGCCGCGCCGCCCACCCCCGAGCCCAATCCGATGATGGCGCCCGGCGACGGACCAGCGGACGGGTCCATGCTGGACAGCGGGCCGGTGGGGAGCAATATGGAGATGCTGGCGCCCTCTGAATAGCCTGGGCCGGCGACGGTCCTCGCCAGGCATCGTCGAAGGGTCTTCCTCGGCTCACCGGGCAAGCTTTGAGCTGCGGGCGGTCCCTGGTGTCCCTCAGCCCAGGGCGCGGTCTAGGTCGGCCAGCAGGTCGCGCGGATCTTCGAGCCCCGCGGAAAAGCGAAGAATGTTGTCGTGGATTCCGCGTTGGGCTCGCTGCTCGGGGGTGAGCCCACGATGCGAGGCGATCACCGGGTACAGCACTAGGCTCAGGCAATCGCCCAGCGTTGGCGCCGGGCGGACCAGTCGAAAGCGCTCCAGGGTGCGCAACACCCGCTCCCGATCAGCGCCGCGAATCGCGAAGGAGAGAACGCCTCCGGCCGCGCCGCCGCGGAACAGGCGCCCCGCGCCGGCATGTCCAGGGTCGCCTGGGAGCCCTGGGTAGTAGACCCGCTCGATGCGTGCGTCGGCGCACAGGGCGTGTGCCAGCGAGAGCGCCGTGGCGGACTGGCGCTCGACGCGCAGGCCCAGCGTCCGGATCCCTCGCAATACGAGGTACGCCTCGTGCGGCCCGAGGACCGCACCGGTCAGTTTCCCGGCCGTGTGCAGCTCCGCGGCCCGCGCCGGGTCGCCGCACGCGGCGACGCCCGCCGTGACGTCGCCGTGGCCGCCCAGGTACTTGGTGGCCGAATGCACGACCACGTCGGCGCCCAGCCGCAGGCCTTGAAAGATGGGTGGTGGTGAGAACGTCGCGTCGATCACCACGCCGGCGCCGGCTCGGTGTGCCGCCTCTACGACCGCGGTGGCATCGACCACGCGTTGCAACGGGTTCGTCAGCACCTCGAACAAGAGCGCCTTCGGGTGCTCGGCCGCAAGGCGGAACTCCAGTTGCGGGAGATCAAAGAGATCGACGAACCTGACTCGGAGCCCCTGCTCGGCCAGGATGCTGGCGACTAGCGTGTAGGTGCCGCCGTAGCAATCCTCGGATACAAACAGGGTGTCGCCGGGCCGTTGGGCGAAAAGTCCCACCGCGGCCTGGATCGCGGCCATGCCCGAGGCGAACGCCACCGCGCCGGCGGCCTGCTCCAGCGCCGCGACCGCTTCTTCCAGCGCTCTGACGGTCGGGTTGGCGTAGCGGGCGTAGACGTACCCGGGCTCCTCGCCACCCAGCACGCGGTCCAGGGTGTCGGCCGATTCGTACCAGAAGCTTGAGGCCGTGACGATCGGCTGAACGGTCGGGTGGGCACCGCCCACCGTGTCCGAGGGTGCGCCCGCGTGCGCCGCGAGCGTATCGAAGTGCAAGCCGCCGCCGGCGCCCGCCATCCACTCAGTCAAGCCCGTGCACCACATGCCCGTTCGACACGGTCATCTCCACCGTAAGCTGCAGAATCTCGTCCGGGCTCGCCAATCGGAACGGGTCGGCGGAGAGCACCACGAGATCGGCCGCCTTGCCGAGGGCGAGCGTGCCACGCTCGCCGGCCTTCCATTCCGCTTCCGCCGTACCCAGCGTGTACGCGCGAATCGCCTCATTTAGGGTGACGCGCTGCTCTGGGTGCCAGCCGCCCTCGGGCTTGCCGCCCGCCTCCTGGCGTGTCACCGCGGCATGGAGCGAAGCGAGCGGCTCGATCCGCTCCACCGGCGCATCGGTGCCGAACGCCACCGTGGCGCCCGCTTCGAGCAGCGCCCGCCAGGCATAGGCGTGTCGTGAGCGATCGCCCCAGTGCTCGTCCGCGGCCCGCCAGTCGGCCACCGCGTGCAGTGGCTGCATGGAGGCGATGACGTCCAGTGCAGCGAAGCGAGGCACGTCGGACGGGTCAACCAGTTGGGCGTGCTCGATGCGCAGTGGGATCTCGGCGGCGGCCGGCACGTCGGCGCGCACCTGCTCGATGGCGTCCAGCACGGTACGCACGGCGTGGTCGCCGATGGCGTGGACGGCGACGCCCAGCCCGCCGTTTGCCGCGCTGGTTATGTCGCGCACCAGTTGCTCGCGGTCCAGCAACAGCTCGCCCCGATAGCCATCGGACCGGCCTTCGTACGGTGCCAGCAGCGCCGCGGTTCGCGAGCCCAGTGCACCGTCTGCGTACAGCTTTACCGGTCCCAGACGAAGCCACTCATCGCCGGCCCCAGTCCCGGTCCCGCTCTCCGCGACGGTGCTCAGCTCATGATGGGCGATGCCCTGGTACACCCGCAGCGTCAACACGCCCGATTCGCGCAGCGCCGTCAGCGCTCGCAGCGCCAGGGAGCCCTCGAAGTTGTGAACGCCCACGATGCCCGCCGCGGCAAGGCTGGGGAGTGCTTGGGCGATAGCCTGTGCGAGCTCGCGAACCGATGGCTCCGGTAGGACGCCTTCGAGCAGTTGCTGGGCGTCCTCGAACAGCACGCCGGTGGGCTGTCCGCGTTGATCCCTTTCGGCACGCTTCCCACGCGGGTCGGCGTCGATCCGTTCGCGAATGCGCTCCAGCGCCAGACTGTTGAGCCATACGGAGTGGCCGTCGTGGCTCCGCAGCGCCGCGGGACGGTGCGAGAGCACGGCGTCGAGGTCGGCTGCCCTCGGCAGCCTGCCCCAACGGTTCCGATCCCAGCCCCGGCCTTCGAGCCAGGCACCCTCCGGGAGGGCAGCGGCAGCCGCCCGCACCACCTCGATCCCCTGCTCCAGGGTGGCCGCCAACTCCAGGTTCGCTTGCTGGCGGGTCCGCGCGTATGAGCCGAGGTGCACGTGGGCATCCGCAAAACCGGGGATGACGGTTCGGCCTTTGAGGTCCACCACCTCCGTTCGCGGGCCGCGGAGGCCGGCGATCTGCCGGGCCGGGCCCACGGCCGCCACCCGACCATTGCGAATGGCGATCGCCTGCGTGGCGGCCGAGCCTGGCTCCAGGGTGCGCACCACCCCGCCGGTGAGGATCAGCTCTACCCCGCGCGACGGCGCCGCGGGCGGGGTTCGGTGCTCAGTACTCAGCAAGGACGATCTCCGCATAGCGTGTGAATCCGAGCGCCCGCGCCACGAAGGCGGACGATCGATTGTCATGGTCGTGAACGTACAGGCAGACCTTACCGTTCTCGATCGTGTAGCGTGCGGCCGCCGCCACCACGTCCCGCGCGTAACCCCGTCCGCGGTACTCCGGCTCGGTCGCCACCGCGACCTCCCAGACGGTGTCCGACTTGCACTTCAGGGCCGCCCACGAGATGAGCGGCCCGCGTGGGCCGCGGACTCCGAAGACCGCGCCGTCAAAGCGGTGCCGCAGTGTCAGAGCCGCGGGGTCATCGGCCGTGATCAGCTCAGCCCGAGCTACCGTGACCGGCTCGCGGAGGCTGGTGGCGTCCGCCGCCAGAACGTCGCCGGCCAGCGTGAACGCGTGCGGCGCGTGCTGGCGCGCCACCCGCAGGACGCGCAGGAGCGCGGGTCGGTCGAGCGAGGGCAGGCGCGCCGTGGAGCCAAGGGCGGCCACGAAGGCGTCGCGGATCTCCGGCTTCACACCGATGGTCGCTCCCTCCGCGAATGACAGCCCGACAACGGGGAGGACATACCCGCCCCAGACGGGGAGGCCGCGGGCAGCGTCGGACACCACGTGGATCCCGCCTGAACGGGCGAGAAGCGGGTCGCAGCGCAGCACCTGACAGGCGTACTGATCAAGCGTGCTCCGCGTCTGGGAACCCAGGACGTTCGGTGGCAGGATGCTGGACCGAGCGCGTCAGCCCGCGCGGCCGGCACGCGAGCGGTTGAAGCCGTAGGCGAGGATCGCGCCCACCTGGCATACCACGAGAGCGCTCATGGACACGATCATGAGGCTGTTCGTCGGACGCTGGTCACGGAGGAGGTAGGCGAACCCAACGGTAGACCCCACCAGAGGTAGGACGAACAGGAGCGCCACCAGCACCACGTGCCGAATGCTGGCGCGCCGCACCTGGGCCACCAGCCGCTCTGTGCGCACGGCGCAACCGACGAAACGCGCAATCCGCTGCGCTTCGCGGCGGATCGAGCGCTCGGACAGAGAGCTGGTGACGAGGTACTGTTCACCGCCAAAGTCGAGGTAGAGGTCGTAGGTGGATGCCGAGGAGGCAAAGCCCGACGGTGGACGAATGAGGATCAGCGCGGAGCGGAGGGCATCAAGCGGCCACTGGCGCCGCAGCGTGGCCGCGTACGAGCGCTCCGCCACGGCGATGCGCTGCTCGGAACGGAGGATGCTGCACGTGGTACTGAGCCGCAACGCCCCCAGCGCGGCGAACACCAGCAACGGCAGGAACAGGATAGAGAGCAGCATGACCCCCGCCAGGCCGTATACGGGTGACACGATGATGCTGCCTCCGAAGGCAACCACGAAGGCAGTCCCGAATACGACGTACAGCAGGAGCGGGTCCGCGCGGCCGCTGTAGCTGAGGCGGCTGCCGTCTTCCTCGGGCTCAACCCGCAATCCAGACTTCGGAAAGCCTCGCCCCACCAGAGGCTCCGCGCGCGGTGGCACGAAGCTGCCACTGGGAGTCGCACCAGCCGACGTTCCCAGCTCGGAGGGAGCCACCTCGCGCGCTAGCAGGTCCACGTTCGCAGTACCCGCTCTACGGCGGGTGGTGCGATGCTACGACAGCCGGCGGAATTTCTCATCTCCCGCGCGTTGGCCGGAGATCACGGCCAGCTTACGCGCCGGCACGCTGCCCAGCGGCTATGACGCAAGCGGTAGAAGCTCAAGCGCAGTGCGGAACACCTGGGCGGGCAGCGGCTGCGCGATGGCGGCCGTGGCGATCTCCTCGGCGCGCGCCAGGACGGGGTCCCGGCCGTCCTCGGAGGTCGCGGCGGAGCCTTCGATGACCTCATCCGGGGTAACCCCCACGCCGTTGAGCCGCTTCCCAGACCCCGACAGGATCTCCATCACCGTTACCTGCATGGCCGAGCCGTCGCCGATCGGGAACACCTGGGCGGCCGCAACACTGCCGGCGGTCGTGGTGCCAACCACCGTGCCGGCGCCCGCTTCCTGGATGGCCGATGCGAAAATTTCTGCCATGGAAGCCGAGCCACTATCGACCAGCACGACGAGCGGCATGCTGTACGGCTGAGAGCTACGAGCCGAGCGGGTTTCTTGGCGGCCTGCCCGATCGGTTTGCTGGTAGACGCTGGTCCCGGGTGGAATGAAGTGGCTTAGCAGCCGATTGCCAACGTCGATACGCCCGCCGGAGTTGCCGCGGAGGTCCAGGACCAGTGAGCGGGCGCCGTTGTCTGTCAGCTTCTGGACGGCCTGCTCAAATTGCTCCGCCGTTGTCTGATCGGCGAAGCCGCGCAGGCTCACGTACCCCACGCCATCGCTCAGCAGGCGGCTGGTGACGAAGTCGAGGGCAATCTGTGCCCGCTGAACGCGGAGGGTGACGGTCCCCGTCTCGCCGCGACGTCGGACTTCGAGATTCACGAAACTACCTTCTGGACCTCGGATCAGCGCGATCGTTTGGTCGAGCCCCATGCCAGCGATGGAGGTGCCGTCCACCGATACGATGACGTCGCCGGTTCGCAGGTCAGATTTCTCCGCGGGGCTGTTGGCGAATACCTCCAGCACCGTGAGCTCCGGACCGCTCATGCGCGCGCCGATTCCGCCATACCGGACGTCGCCACGCGCCCAATCCAACTGCTCGGCGTATTGCCGTGGGTCGAGGAAGTAGGTGTGGCCCTCGTTCACCGCGATCGCCATGCCCCGCAATGCGGCGTGCGCGGCGATAAACCCGGGTGGGGCTTCTCGCGAGCGCGTGAGGTACGCGGTGAACGTCGCCCTGAATGCTGCGATATCTGCCGTGGAGTCGCCGGTCAGGACCGGAGCGGGTCCAGGATCGGGTGCGCCCCGCTGACCCGCCTCATCCACCAGCTGCTTCCAGGCGCCGCGTAGGAGCACCGTGCTGTCGGGTCGCTGCACAAAGCGGCCCATCAGCAGGTCGTACCCTTCTTGCAGCGCCCGGCTCTGCGCAACGATGTCGACCGGGTCGGTTGCCACCGCCGTCGCCACTGGGGGTGGCTGGGCCCAGGCGGCCGGCGCGGCAAGTGCCACAATGAACCACCAGGTGACGGCAGCCCGGACAAGCTTCCACCGGCCGGAGGGCTTGCGGCACATCATGGCAGTGTCCGCTGACCGGGCAGCGACACGTTTGTCACATGTCCCGGCACTCGCCTGGCGCCCGGAGTCACCGACCACACGGCACGTCTCGACGCCTTTCGGGGCAACAGGGGCCATGGCGCGTTATATCAGCACTGGCGCCCGACGACCGACAATCTCTGGCGGCGCTTCGATGGTACGATGCGGACTTCCATGGAGATCACCCCGCTCGGCCATTCCTGCTTTCGGATGAAAGGCCGCGACGTCAGCGTTGTGACGGACCCGTTCGGAGGGGAGGACCTGCGCTATTCCCCGCTGTCGGCGTCGGCCGACGTGGTCACCATCTCGCACGAGCATCCCCACCACGCCGCCTGGCCGAACGTCGGCGGGACTCCACGCGTCTTCCGAGGACCGGGGGAGTACGAGATTCGCGGCGCCATGATCTGGGGCGTGCAGACCTACCGTCGGCGAGTCGAAGGCGGGCCACGGCTTCGCAACACGTCGTACCTGTTCAAGATCGAGGACCTCTCGATCTGCCACCTGGGAGACCTCGGAGAGCCGCTGACGGCGGAGCAGCTTGCTCGGCTGAAAGAGGCCAGCGTGCTTCTGGTGCCGGTGGGCGGCCACTGCACGCTCGACGCCGCCGAGGCCGCCGAGGTCGTGGCGCGCATTGAGCCGAAGATCGTGATCCCGATGCACTACGGAACACCCGCTACAGAGGGCACTCTGGAGCTCGACCCGGTGACGCGCTTCTGCAAGGAGATGGGCGCCGCCGACGCGGTCCCGCAGAACCGCCTGAACGTCACGACGAGCAGCCTCCCGGATGACGTGACGCTCGTGCTCCTCGAGCCCCGGCGCCAGGATCCTGCTCGATAAGCGCCGCGAAAACGGCCAGTCAGTACCAGGTCCATTCAACCTGGTCGAACTGAGTTGGCGGGTAGGCATCGAGCGCAGGATCATCCTCGTCCACCCCACCTTGCGCGACGGCATCCAGAGCCTCAGCCCAGTTCTGTCGGGGATGCTGGTGGGGCGCGATGACAATACGATGGTCCTCCACCGTAACCGTGACCGACTTCGAGGTGATGCCCGCCTGTTCCAGAAGCAGCCTCGGCAACCGAACCCCCTGAGAATTGCCGATCCGCACAATGCTGGCCCGCATAGCGTGTGGGATACCGCGTAATTACCCTGCGACATGCGGCGGGAGTCTTGCATCGGCTCGGATGCCTGGCCTCGAGCGTCAGCGCGTTCGCATCTCCGTGCTCGCCGCTTCGAACGACGTCGAGCAAATGGACAGCTCGTACTCGCTCCCAGCCGGGGCGGATCGGGGCGAAAGTTGACGAACACCCGCCCGCCCAGGCTGGGTGCAATTCGCCGAACGGTGCTGTCCCGCGACCCAAGATTCCACGCCGGCTCCGCACCTTGCCCTGCCTGGAAAAGCGGGCTGGCGTACCCGAAGCTTCGGGCGCTAGCCCCTGTGCGAGGCATTGCCCCTTCCCGCCCATGGAGGACCCTGCGGACGGTAAGCTTTCCACACTGCGCCCCCCCATGAACGACGACTGCCAGGCAGCGGATCAAGGGCCGCCTCGGGCCGAGAACAACGGAAACAACTTCGATCAAGCCGTGCTGAACGCCTTGGTCGAAGGCTTCCAGGCTCGCGGGGACGTGAAGGAGCGCTTTCGCGCGCTGAGCGAGTATGAAGTTGCGCGGCGGGTCGGTGTCGTGCACTACAGCTACGTCGAGTTCGACAGCAGCCCTGAGCGCGAGCAGATCCGCTCGGCGCTGCAACGGCTCCAGCGCCAGGGCCGCGTTCAACTGGCCGCGAGCACCGGGCGCTATGACACGTTTGTCCCGGCTCGACAGACACCCACGCCAATCCCCCCACAGGAGCCGCGCCCGTCCGCCGCGCCGGATCCCACCTTGGCGCCGCTGCCGACCTCGTTCGAAGGACGGCTGGACGAAATCGTTCGGCTGTTGCGTTCGATGGACACCCGCCTGGAGCGGATCGAGCGGACTCCTGACGCGGACAACGATCAGCACGGGCAAACGCCACGATAGAAGGAGCCCCATGCCCAGTTACGTCGAGACGCTGACCGCCGACCACGCGCGCCTGCTGGCCACAGTTCAGGGACTGGTCGGCGAGCAGCGGGCAGTGGTGCGGCGGCTGATGGAGGAGACCCCCGTCGTCCAGGGTGTGCTGGACCGCGCGGTGCTGAAGCTCCTGTTCTACAGCCAGCACTTCGGCAACGCCGCCACGGAGACCACCCTTGCCCAACGCGAGGCCGAGGAGGCAAATACCCGGATGACCGAACTCCAGCGCAAGTTGGAGAAGCAGATCGGCGTGCTCCAGGTGTACGAAGCACGGTACGCCGAGATCGCCGCCGGCCGCTCGCCGCTCGAGGCTCCGGGCGCGGCGGCTGCCGTAGCGCCGCCGGTGCCAGGGCTCACGTAAGGGGTTCGCCGGCTACCGATCCAGCACGACCCCAACGGCATTGGACCCGCCGGCCATGTCGTTCCAGTACATGGACCGCTCGGCCACGACGGGCTGATCCGTCGTCACGAGCGTAGACACGGCCGCGTTGGGGACCTCGGCGTTGACGTTCACGGAGATGCGCCCGAGGGCGGGGACGGTGTACTGCTTCTGAACGACGCTGCCGTCGTCGCGCATGAAGTCGACCGTGGCCGCGGCTGCTACGGAGCCGGGATTCGCGACCAGCAGCCACTCCTGGAACGGCGGCGCCGTGGAGCCTTCGGCCAGGTACCAGCGTCGTGCGGTGCTTGCGGCCGCGGTGCCGCCGTGCATCCCGATACCACCCGGGCCGAACGTCATGGCTCGCTCCGCGACGATCGGGCGCGGCGCAGAGAGTGCCAGGCCGAAGCGCTGGTTGGGGACGTCCACCGCGGGATCGACGACGACTTTGCCCATCCCTGGGACGGTCACGCTACGTTTGCGGCTCTCGCCGGACTCGACCAGGTAGACAATCTCCACCGAGACCGGGTCGCCGCTCGGGTTGGCGATCGCCATCGAAGTCTGCGCTCCCGGCTGGGTGCTGCCTTCCGCGAAGTACCAGGTGCGCGAAGGGCCAGGGGCAACCGTGCCGCCGCTGCCGCCGCCGCCCGCGCCGTACCGGGCGCGCTCCACCACAATCGGCCGGTCGCTCTCGATGCAGGCGGCAAAGCTGGCGTTTGGGACCACCAGGTTGGCATACACCGAGCGCCTGCTTGTCGGCGGCACGTCCACGGTGTGGCGGACGAGTCCGCCTCCTTCCACCATGAAGCCAATGCTCACCCGCGCCGTCTCGGTACCCGGGTTCTGCAGCAGCAGCCAGGTATCGTCGCCATCCTTCGTCCAACCGTCGGCGAAGCACCACTTCGTCTCCGGGCGCATGGCGCCAGCCGTGGCGTGGCCGTCCTTGCGGAAGTACATGGCCCGCTCGGCGAGGATCGGACGATCCGATTCAATCCGGGTGCTGAACTCTGCATCCGGCAGGACCTGGTTCGCGAAGATGGACGTGCGCGAGGTGGGTTTCAGCGTCAGCGTCTGCGTGCGCGTGGTGCCATCCAGCAGCATGTACGACAACGTGGCCTGGGCTGGTTCCCGGTTTGGGTTCTGCAGCAGCAACCAGGTTTGGAACGGGGCCTTGGTCGAGCCCTCCGCGAAGTACCAGCGCTGCCCCGCTGGCGGCTCTGGCTGCGTGGCCGGTCCGGCTGGCGATGGCACACCCGCGGGGGCCGGTTTTACCGCGACTTTCGGGTTGGTGGCCGGGGCGACCGGAGAGGCCGCGTTGACCCACAGGAAGGTGACGTCAACCCAGTCCGACGTCTTCATGCCCAGGTCGTCCCAGAACGTCCCGTCCGCAATGTCAATCGAGGCCGGGAAGGACACCCAGCGTCCAAACTGGTCCCGACCCCCGTTGTGGTTGTCCTTCCAGGCGGCCCACGCCTGGGGCACGAAGCGCGGCAGGTCTTTGAACACGTCGCGGCTGGCGGGCAGGTCCCAGTAATTGTCCTGCGTGTTCCAGGGGCCCACGTCGTACACCGGGGCCGTTGCAGTTCGGCCGTTGTAGCTGAGCTTGACCTGGTAGTCCTTCGTACCGTCCTTTGCGAGCACGCGCCGCGAGGGGAGCGCCACGAAGCGGTCGCGCTCGACGATGCGGCGGCCGTTCGCGGTCCGTCCGCCAACCAGCCCCTCACGCGTGGCCCACACCCGAACGGTGGGGTTGGCGTCCTGGACCGCCGCGGCCGTCTGCGCCTGGCGCCCGTCATCGGCGAACAGAATTGCCACGGAAGCCAGTACCGCTGGAGCCTCGGCCGAATCCGCGAGGAGCACGCGGACCTGCACGAATCGTGCGCCGGAGCCGAGGTCGAGGCTGGCACCGCTGGCGGCCAGCCAGGCGTCCCAGGTGGCGCCGTCGCGAGACACCCGCGCTTCGAGCTCAAACGTGCCGGTGGCGCGTGCTTCGATCGTGGCGAGCGTGGAGCTCGGGGGCGCGGAGATTGGCTCGAATGTGGCCCAGCCGGAGGGCGCACCCTCAGCGAGCGCGGGGTGGCTCAAAGCCTCCGCGGTGGCAGCCACGCGCGCCTGGCCCTCGATTAGGGTGAGCCCCACCAGGTCGGCACCCGACGCGGGGAGGTCGATGCGAAGCGCCTGCGAGGGTGCCTCGGCATACAGCGGACGCGCCACGAGCACGACGAGGGCGCTCAACACCACGAGTGTGATCGACCCCGAGCGACGGAGCACCGCGCCAGCCTTCGGCCATGGCATGAAGTGCACCATAGGTACACGAGCCGCCACCCGCGAAGTGACCGGGGCTACGAAGCTATCTCAAGCGAGTGCCGGCGGATCCGGCAAAGAGCCAGCGGAGAGAGGATCCAGGGCTTTTCTCTCCGCTGGGCAGGGCCAGTCACGGCTGGGTCGGAGCCACTCTAGCACCACGACCGGCATCAGGCAGTTGCGGCACGGGACACGGGCGGCATGCCGTCCGGTGGACCTGAGCGGACTCGAACCGCTGACCCCTGCAATGCGAATGCAGTGCTCTCCCAGCTGAGCTACAGGCCCTGGGCGCAGGGAGTATATCCACGCGGCGCGGGCGAGAACCAAAGCGGCAATCATGACCCCGGCCCGCGTCTCAGCGAATTGGCGGTGAAAGCTCCAGCAGCCAGTCGCGTGCGAGGGCAGTGTAGACGGCGCGGCCGCCGGCGATGCGGACGCCGCGCTGCTCAAGCTCTAGCAGCGTGAAGGCGCGGCCCTCGAAGCGCTCCGCAATCTCGGGGGGAGCCGCGGGGCGCTCACCCGGCCGCGCGCCGCCAATCGCCTCGAATACCGCCTGGACGCGGTAACGGCGCATGGCACCTCGGGCCGCGGCGGCTCCGAATAGTACGGTCATCGTCGCCCGATCATACTCAGCGCGTAGAATTGACCATGCCAGCCAGCACCAGGAGGCGTTAGAACCGCACATGGCGGGCTATGCCGCCTTCGGGCGCGGAGTGTTGATTGGGGCGGGTGTGGCAGTCGCGCTGGCCGCGGCCAAGGCGTCCCGGACCCTGGAATCACCAGCGGCCGACCAGGCTGGTGGGCGCGGTATTGCAGGCGACGAGAAGCTGATTGACTGGCGCCTGGCTGAGCGGATCGCCCGTCGCGCCGCGGGCACCGCGCCGGCCCTGCACCCCGCGCTTCGCGACCGCCTCCAGGCAGACTACGAAGGGCTGCTGCGGGACATTGAGGCGCCGATTGCCCGCTACACCGGGATCGCGCTCGACCTGGCCCGGACGCGGATCGAGGTGATGGACCGGCCCGCGTGGATCAGGGCGAACATGCGCTCGTTTCGCGATTTGCTGGCGCCCGTCGAGGAGTTCTACCGCGAAGAGACCCGCGGCGGAGCCGGAGCAAGCGTGGCAATGATCGGCGGCTCGCGCCTGGTGTTGAGTACCCAGATGGGCCTGCTGGTTGGCTATTTGGCGCGGCGGGTGATGGGGCAGTACGACCTGAGCCTGCTTGGCACCGAGCCCCTCGAAGGCGGCCAGTTGTACTTCGTCGAGCCCAACCTGCAGCACGTCGAGCGAACGCTCCGCGTCCCGGGGGACGAGTTTCGTCGCTGGATCGCCCTGCACGAGGCCACCCACGCACTGGAGTTCGAGGCCCACCCCTGGGTGCGCGATCACCTGAACACGCTGATGCGGAGCTACCTGCGGCTGCTCACGGAGGATATGCGGCGCCAGAAGGGAACCCGTGGCCTGCTGAGCCTGAGCACACGGCTGGTCGACAACCTGCGCAACGGCCACAGTGTCATCGAGGCGCTTCAGACCGGTCCGCAGCGCGAGCTTCTCTCGCAGCTCCAGGCGCTCATGTCGCTCGCCGAGGGCTACTCCAACCACGTCATGAATGCAGTCGGGCGCACAATGCTGCCGAACTTCGACATGATCCACGACCGCGTCGAACACCGGCAGCGTGAGCGGTCGCACGCCGAGCTGTGGTTTCTCCGCGTGACGGGTCTTGGACTCAAAATGGAGCAGTACCGCCGCGGGCAAGCGTTTGTCGATGCCGTAACAGCCGCGCATGGCGTGGAGATGGCAAACCGCGCCTGGGTGTCGCCGGCGAACCTGCCCACCGAGGCGGAGCTTGGAACGCCCGAGGCGTGGGTCGCCCGGCTGCGTGCCCAATCGGCATGAGAGACGTCCTGCGCATCACCGTGATCGACGCCCGGGGGCGGGTGAGCTTCGTGGCGCCCTGTCAAACGCTGGAAGGGTTCGTGGCAGCGTGCGCGGCGCAGCCGAAAAGTCTGGATGAGCTCCTGGAAGTGGCGGCCCCGTTCGTCGGGGGCCTGGCCGAACGGGTTCGGAGCGGACTTGCCGTTTTCGACGAGCACACTTCGCCCACGAATACCCGCTGGATCGTCGCGGCGTTGGACTCCTGTCAGCCCCCGGAAGCCCCCGTCTTCCGTGTGCTGGACGCCCGAACGGAAGAGCTGAGCCTGACGCCACTGCGGGCCGGCGTGGTGGTGTTCAACCTGCTGGCACGGCGTATCGTGCAAATCCAGAACACGTATGCGGAAATCCGCCGGCGGGGGAGGGTGCGGGTGGTGCACGACGGCCGCGCCACGCCACGGGTGCACAGCTATGAGCTCCCCGCTGACTGGTCGGTCGTCCCGTTGCCATCCGCGTGACGGCGTTCGAGGCGCTGCGGGGAATCCTTCCCGACAGCGCTGAAGTCCTACCTTCAGGCCACCTGGCGGTTGGCGGGTGTGACCTGGTGGACCTCGTACAGCAGCATGGCACCCCGCTGTACGTGTACGACGAAGCGACAATCCTGGCGCGGGCGCGCGCTTACCGGGATGGCCTTCGGGCTGCCTATCCCGGCGATTCGCTGGTGTGCTACGCCTCCAAGGCGTACAGCGCGCGATGGCTGTTGCAGTTGCTCGCGGCAGAAGGGTTGGGGTTGGACGTCGTCTCCGGGGGCGAGCTTCACGTCGCTCGTTCGGCAGGGTTTCCCATGGAGCGGACCTACTTCCACGGCAACAACAAGGGCGAAGACGAGCTTGCCGAAGCCGTGTCGGCCGGCATCAGCCGTGTGGTTATCGACAACCTCGAAGAAGTAGAGCGTCTGAACCGAATCTGTGGTGGGCTGGATCGGGTGCAGCCGGTCTTACTGCGGCTGACCCCCGGCGTGGAGCCCCACACCCACGAGTACATCCGTACCGGTGCCGTGGACACGAAGTTCGGGATGGCCATCCAGACAGGCGCGGCAGAGGAAGCCGTGCGCCGCATCCAGGCCGCGCCGAACCTGGCGCTCGTCGGCTATCACGCCCACATCGGGTCGCAGATCTTTGACCTGGAGCCGTTCCAGGAGTCGGCTCGCCGCGTGATGCAGTTTGCCGCGGACATGCTGGCCCGCCAGGGTGTCAAGCCGCGCGAGATCAGTCCTGGCGGCGGCTTCGGCATGCGCTACACGCCGGCCGACGACCCGCGGACCCCAGGCGACGTGGTGGGCGCGCTCGCGGAAGCGGTTCTGGATGCCGCGGAGACGCTGCTGCCTGGCGAGCCGCTCCCGCGCATGACGATCGAGCCGGGCCGTTCCCTTGTCGCCACGGCTGGCGTAGCGCTGTACACCGTTGGTTCCATCAAGCATATCCACGGAGTACGCACCTACGTGGCCGTAGACGGCGGGATGGCCGACAACATCCGGCCCGCGACCTACGGGGCCGAATACTCCAGCCTGCTCGCCAACCGCGCCGGGGAGGCGCCAGCGACGACCGTAACGATCGCCGGGAAGTACTGCGAATCAGGGGACATCCTCGTCCGCGAGGCACATCTTCCCGCCCCGCGCGTGGGCGATGTCGTGGCGCTGCCAGCCTCGGGCGCCTACAACCTGGCTATGGCCAGCCATTACAACATGGCACTCAAGCCGGCCGTCGTGGCCATCCGTGATGGCCAGGCCCGGCTGGTACGGCGGCGCGACACCTACGACGACCTGCTGCGCGCGGAGGTGTGACCAGCTAAGCACGGCGCAAGGACGAAAGTCCCTGGCTACCGGTGTCAGGAGATGCCGGACGGCTTCAACTCCGCGGACGCGGTTCGGCACGGTACACCAGTGCGTTGCTGCCCCGCGGTCGCGGCCCTTCAGGCAGGACCTGAATCGGAAGGGATGGATCGGCCGAGGTATGCGGCGAGCCGATCGATCGCGGGCGCGTCGTCTGGGACGGGTTGAATTGGGCCGAACGGGTGACCGGTGCGGGGCACGCGCGGAGCCCGATCGCCGCGAGCGAAGGCGAGCTCCACCTCGGCGAGGTCTTCGGGCAATCGGGCAGGTTGTCCCGTCGCCTGCGCCAGGTCCCAGCCGTGGACCAGGAGCTCGGTGATCCGCAGGTCCAGGAGCGTTGCGCCGGGGACGGGTCCGACAGGAGCCTGGTACACGCCATCGAGCACGTTCGGTCGACTGAACGCGGCCTGCAGCTCCGAGGCCGACGCGCTATATGCGCTGAACGGATCGTCACCGAGCTGCTCGGCCGCCGTGGCAGGGGGAGTGCTGCCCGGTCGCGAAGGTTGCTCACCACGAAGGAGTGCCGCGGCCATCCTGTTGCCACGCACGAGGTGATTGATTAACGCGCGCGCGTTCCACTCCGCGCAGGGGGTGGCATTCGACCATTGGTCACTTTGAACCGCGTTGACCAGCGCAGCAGTAGCCGCGCACGCTCGGCCGAGCGCTTCAAGAGACGCTGGATGGGACATCGAGACTCCTGAGATCGGCGTCGCTGGGAAGCCAGCGAGGTGAATGAGCCGCTGCATCGAGCGGCCGGTCCCTTACTTCAACGTGGAGAGGTATTCGGCGGCGTTGCGAGCTTCCTCGGCGGTGAGGCCGAGGTTTGGCATCGCGGTGCCGGGCTTGAGCGCTTGCGGGTTCTGGATCCACTTCGCCAGGTCGTCCACCGAGGTGTTGGGGATAGCGCCACCGGCGATCCGGTCGCGACTGCCAACGCCAGCCAGGCTCGGGCCCACGTTCCCGGCGGCGCCGGGGATATTCGGGATGGCGTGACAGCCGCCGCAGCTCTTCTGCAGGATGACCCGGACGCCCTGCTTCTGCGGATCAGTGAGATCCGCATAGAACGGCTGGTTCTCGACCTGGGGCTGCAATGGCATCTTCGCCGTGCCGGCCTCGATCTCCTGCGTGACGAGTGTTTCCACCTGCTTCCACACGGTCGCCCTGGGCTGATCCCCAAACGTGATCTCGCGATCGCCATTGAGGATCATCAGGGTGAGCTCGTTCATCTGCTCGTCGAAGAGGGCTCCGCCATCGGATTGGCCCCAGGCCGGCATGGGTGTCCCAGGGCGACCCCGCTGGATGGTCTTGAAGATGAAATCGAAGCGCTTCTTACGCTCGTCCGCGTCTGTCGGGCGCATGTCGGGCCGATTCAACGCCGGGGCTACGCGAACCGGCTGCGCGTCGGGCACCTGGGCACCCTGACCCGACTGGCCGTGGCAGGAGTAGCACAGCGTGGCGTACTGGGTGATGCCACGGCCGATGGAGATGTCGAGCAGGCTATCCTGCGCCTCCACCTGGCGCGTTGGCTCGCGCAGCCCGTAGCCGAGGAAGAGCAGGGCCATCGCCGCGATAAGGAACGTGGTTGCGGCCACCTTGCGCTCCATCGCCACCACGCCGGTGGGCGGGCCGGAGGGCAGGTCCGCGCCCGGCCGCGACGCGCGCGCGGCGTACACCAGGAGGCCGACCAACAGGAGGACGAGGGCGCCCGCGAGGATGAGCGCTGGAATGTTGCTGAAGTCGAAGTTCATGCGTCCGTCGGGAGCGCTCCTATTCGGCTAAGCACGTCGAGCTTCTGTCGTGTTCCGTAAGGCTGAGCACGTCCTGTGAACGCGGCCCAGACGCGCAACGGGCGTCCGCACGCGCTCAGGCGGGAACCGCGTCACTGGCACTTGCCACGGGGCGGGAAATGGCCTTCGAAGGACCCGTATCGACCATGATCTTGCCACCCTGGATCGTCACGGGGAAGCGGTCCATCGGGCGCGGCGCGGGACCCTGCAGGATCTGGCCATACCGGTTGTAGATCGACCCGTGGCAGGGGCAGTTGAACCGTCCCGAGGAGGCAAATGGTTTGTCGCCCTCTCCAGGGGGCCCTCCCATGACCACGTCGGCTTCCTTCCAGGGCACCGTACACCCCAGGTGCGGGCACTTCCACCACAGGGCCATAAATCCTTCCGGCACGCGGGTGAGATAGAACTTGCCCTCGCGGATGACCTTGACGTCGCCGACCTTGAAATCGGCCACGGCTCCGGCTGTCACCACACCGCCGAACGCGCCGACCTTCTGTGGCCAGAAAAACCCAAGCGCGAAGCCCACCCCCCACTGGCCGAGCAACGCCAGGATCGCGCCCCAGCCCACCCATCGGAACGCCAGGCGGCGGCGGACCTTACGCTGCTGTTCTTGTTCAACCTCCTGGCGCTCGCCAAGCTCCGCCACCTTCTCGGGCGGGACGAAGAGCCCTAGCTCGCGCGACATCTGTGCCATGTGGGGTCCGTCCTGTTGTCGTGCAGTAAGAAAGTAAGTGGGTGAGGGGTTCGGGGTCTGGAGCCGGGTCTACTCGACGCGCTCTTGCCGGGGATCCCACGGCCACATCAACCGCATGCCCTGGCCTCGGAAGAAGGTGCCGGAAATCGTGAGCACGATGAAGGCGGCCACGAAGCCCGTGAACAGCGCAAACATGTAGTCGCGGATGGTGTCTGGCTTGTAGATGAGCTTCAACAGCCAGAGCAGCAGGAAGATTGGCGCAATCATTAATGTCAGGGGGACGATCACGTTCGTCATGCTCAGCAAGCCGATGCCCAACGGGTTCGGGTCCACCAGCCATGGCTGCCCCGTTGCATCGGCAATGGACTTGAGGAGCGGCTTCACGCCGATGAGTTCGTCAAAGAGAATTTCAGCGATCAGCACGAAGGTCGAGTAGATGAATGTAAAGACGCTGATGCGGACTGCCTTTGGCGTACCGAACCACTTGCCCACGTCGGCTGTGTTGCGGTCAATGTAGGGAATGGCCGGGATGAGGCCGAACAGCACCACGCTGGGCACGATGACACCCGCCAGCGCCGGGTGCATGTGCAGCAGCAGCTCCTGCAGGTTGAGGAAGTACCACGGCGCTTTCGAGGGGTTGGGTGTCTTGTCCAGGTTGGCATGCCCAATCAACGGGGCCTGGAGGACGACCGAGACCAGGACCAGGCTGAACAGCAGCAACATGGCCGACATGAACTCGATCGTCACGAGGTGCGGCCAGACGTAGACGAGCCGCTCGCTCTGCTCCTTGTGGCTGGGTGCCGCCTCGCGCGCGGCCACGGCGGCAACCTGCTCGCGCCGAGCCGCCGCCGCGGCCGCAACCTTCGCCGGCACCGCCGGCCCGGGGCGCTCGGCCACGGCGGTCGACGGCAATGCCGGAGCGGCCACGGGCGAAGGGGCGGCCGGCTTGGCGGGAGCGGCGGTGGCACCACTGGTATTTGGCGCCTTCCCAATGCCCAGGGCTGCCGCGCGCTGCTTGTAAAGGGCCGCCCGTTCCGCCGGTGTCATGCCCTCCATGTCCGGAGACTTATCCAGTGCCATGCCTGCTCAGCCTCCGCGCTCGTTCCAGCACGTGACGGTGGTCCAACCTTCGGGAGTCGTCTCCGGCGTCATAGCGGCCCCGAGATGCCGCCATCCTTGCGGATGCGCCAGAAGTGAACGGCCATAAAGATCGAGATGACCAGCGGCAGGGCAATGACGTGCAGCACGTACCAGCGGATCAACGTGTTGTCGCCAATCTCATAGCCGCCGAGGAGCAGGAAACGGGTCTGTTCGCCGATGAACGGGGTAGCACCTGCCATGTTTGTGCCCACCGTGACTGCCCACACCGCGAGCTGGTCCCACGGAAGCAAGTAGCCCGTGAAGCTCAGGAAGAAGGTGAGAAACAGCAGAATCGCGCCCACGCCCCAGTTGAACTCTCGGGGCGGCTTGTACGAGCCCGTGTAGAAGACCCGCAACATGTGCAGGAACACCACGATCACCATGCCGTGGGCGGAATACCGATGCAGGTTCCGCAGCATGAGGCCGAAGTTCACGATCGTCTGCAGGTCCTTCATGTCCTGGTACGCCACCGTCGTTGCCGGGCGGTAATAGAACATCAGCAGCACGCCCGAGACGGTCAGGATCAGGAACAGGAAGAACGAGAGCCCACCCAGGCAGAAGGTGTAGGTAATTTTCAGGCTCTCGCGGCGGATCCGCACCGGGTGGAGGTGCAGGAACACGTTGTTGAACATGATGAGCGCCTGGTTGCGCGGCGTGCTCGGGTACCCCGTGCGGAACCAGGCCTTGAACACGCGGTTCTCGGTCAGCGCACGTCGGAAGTTCCCTCGGCTGAGGTCCTCGAGGAACGGGCGCAGTTCATTCATCATGTGGGTCTACTCGTCGCTCCCTGCCTACCTACGTACGTACGAAACCTGTCGGTGCTCGCGACGCCGACGGACCGCGTTCAGTCAGATCGTAGCGCGTGCATCCCGGTCCCGTCTGTAGGGCGGGGCGGGACAGCAGCAGTGGGAACATGCCCTACCGCCTGCCACGGCATCGACTCGCGGGCCTGTCGGCCAGGGTTCCGCACGCGCTGCTCGTCCAGTTACTTGCTCCGCCGGCCTCAACAGTCAGCACGGGTGCTCACGCTTGCTCGGGCTCGGGTTCGGCCTTCAACATGCCCTTCCGTAGAGCATAGCGAACGAGCTCGTACCGGTGGCGCATGCCCAGCTTTTGCATGATCCGCTCACGGTAGGTGTCCACCGTCTTCGGGCTGATGACCAGCCGTTGAGCGATCTCCGTTCCGGAGTATCCTGCCGCGACCAATGACAGAACTTCGCGCTCGCGCTCGGTGAGTCCATCGTAGGGAACCTCGTCCCGGGTCGTGCGATCCAGATAGCCGTCGACGAGGAGCTTCGTGGCCGCGGGGTACAGGAACACCTCGCCCCGGTAGACCGTGCGGATGGCCTCGATCAGCTCCGTATCGGCGCCGGACTTCAGCACGTAGCCGGACCCGCCTGCTTCGAGGAGCGGCAGCAGGTATTGCGATTCCGCGTGCATCGTGAGGATCAGCACCTTGGAATCGATGTTCTTCGCGCGCAGGGCGCGTGTAGCGTCCAGGCCGCTCAGCCGCGGCATCTGAATGTCCATCACGATCACGTCCGGGCGCAGGGCTTCCCCGCGCTCGACCGCTTCGACGCCGTCCGCTGCCTCGCCGATCACCTCGATATCCGGCTCCGCGTTGAGCAGCGCCTTCAGCCCGGCGCGCAGCACGGCATGGTCATCCACCAGCAGGACTCTGATCGGCTGATCTTCGCGAGGGTCTGTGCTCACCGTGCGCTCTCCTGTCTTCCGGCTCGGCGCTCGATCCCGCGGAGCGGGCCGAGTGGCACCACCGCGCGGACCGTCGTACCGCCGCCTGGCGTGCTGTCAATGTCAAGCGTGCCATTCACGAGTCCGAGCCGCTCCTGCATGCCAAAGAGGCCGAGGCCGCGCTCTCGAGATTGCATCGCATCCATCACTTCAAAGCCCTGGCCGTCATCCGTCACCCTGGCCACGACTTCGCGGCGCGTGCGGGTCAGCTCGACCGCGGCATGGCGGGCACCGGCGTGCTTCGCGACATTGGTGAGTGCTTCCTGCACCACGCGGTAGAGGACGAGCTCCACCTGAGGCGGCAGCCGTTCCGCGCGCGGGTTGAACCCCTCCGCGCGGAACGACACGTGAAGCGGCATGCGCTGAGCGTACGACTCGGTGTACGCCTCCAGTGCGGCCACCAGGCCCAGGTTGTCGAGGGTAGTCGGCCGAAGCTCGACCGCGAGTCCGCGAACTGCCTCGATGGTGCTGGCCGTGAGCTCACGAAGCTCCTGGATCTGCTCGCGCAGCTCATCCGCCGAGCGGGCACGCTCCATCACCTTCAGCCGTACCAGCAGCGTGGTCAGCGATTGCGCGGTCTCGTCATGCAGCTCGCGCGAGATGCGCTTACGTTCCTCCTCCTGCGCCACGAGCACCTGCTCCGACAGCGCCTGGACCTGGACCTGGTGGCGCTGGACAACGTCCAACATGGCATTGAGCGTGTCGCTCATGCGCTCCATGTCCGGGTCGTAGAACACCACCGGATCCACCCGCGCGCTGAGATCCCCCGAGGCCACGCGATCGACGGTACGCTCGAGCGCACGCAGGGGCTGCAAGGCGAGGCTCAGCACGAGCGCGTTGATGAGCACGCTGCCGGCGAAACCGAACACCACCATCAGACCGATCGCTCCCCAGTGCAACGTGCCGCCGGGCCCGGCGACGAACGTCAGCGTGAACCACGTACCGAGGCCCGCGCCAAGGCCGACGACCACCACGTTGGCAATCAGCACCTTCAGAAAGAGGGGCAGGCCGAGCAGCGCGCCGCCGATCCGCCGTGGCGCCGACAGCGCATGGGTTGAACGATGAGGATGTGCTGCCAGCGCTTCTTGCATCTGCTCCGTGGAGTCTAAGCTCTACTCCCTGAAGCGCCGTCGCAGTTCTCATCCTGATGCGCCCGTGACATCCTTGGTTTCGGGATCCCGTGGGGAGCCGGGCGCGGGGCGGCGAAGGCGCTCCCAGCCGCGGGTCTCGCCGAACCGCCCCAGCGCGTGCAGCGTGGCCAGAGCCGGCAGCACGCCAAGCAGCCAGTAGTATGCGAACGGGTACGGCACGAACGTCAGGCTGATCGACGGGAGGAGCAGGGTCGCCAGCCCGCGCCATTCGGTGGTCCGTGCACCAACCCAGATGATCACCGGCAGCAGCGCGAGCGCGGCGCGAACCGGCCCGGCCTCCGGTCCGCCAGGAATGCCGGCCGAGACTCGTGCCGCCTCCGCGAGCCAGGCGCGCGGCCAGAGCGGATCCGCGGTCACCAGCCAGGCGACGAGGTACTGAGCCGTCGCGGCGAGCATCGCGCCGCGCCATCCGCCCCGGACCGCCAGCAACACCAGGCCCGGCCATACCAGTTGTGGCTTCACCAATCCGAGCCCGACCACGCCCGCGGCCCAATTCGGCTTTCCCGCCGCGACGAGGCGAGCCGAGGCTGCCCAGAGCAGGACCATGAACGGGGTGGTCTGGCCCGTCTGCACGTTGATGAGACTCCACGGGGAGGCAATGCCGAGCATCGCGACAGCCCACCACGGCGCCGGCGACCAGCGGCGGACGAGGTACATCGCCAGGCCAAATGCGCCGAGCGCGAGAACTCGGTGCACACCTTCCGCGGCTGAGAACGGCAGCCATCCGAAGGGCACGTAGAGCACAGCCAGGCTCGGCGGCGCGATGAAGTCTGGGAACACGTCGGCGCGCCCCACCCCGAGCAGCGCCACCCGCTCCTGGTACTCGGCAGCCTGGTCGTACAGGAGCGACCCCCGCCCGGATTGGACGAGCCGGCCGGCTGCAATGAACTGGGCCAGGTCCAGGCCCAGGATGAACGAGCCCATGTCGGCAGGGAAAAGGATCTGTCGCCATGCCGCGGCGAACGCGGCCGCCGAGGCTGCGAGCCAGGCAACGGTGGCACGACGTGACCTCCCGTCGCTGCCTGGCACGGGTCGGAGCGTAGCAGCCTCGGGAGGACCGAATGGCGCCCCCATCCCGCACGCGGCAGAAACTTGCCCCCGCGCGTAGAATCGTGCGCGTGTCGGTGGTCACGATCTCACGCATGCTCGCGTCTGATGGGGACGAGGTTGCGGCCGCCCTCGCCAGCCGCCTCGGGTATCGGCTCGTCGGGCGCGAGGACCTCGTCAGCCTCGCGAGTGCGCTGGGTGAGCCGGATGCGATCGGGCGCTCTCCGGAGCTTCGCGAGCGCTCCCCGTCATTCTGGGAGCGCCTCAACGAGGAGCGGAGCCGGTATGCCAGCGTCCTGCGCAATGTGGTGCTCCGTCTCGCTGCCGAGGATGACGTGGTGATCGTGGGGCTGGGCGCGGGCCAGTTGCTGCGCGAGCTCAAACACGTGCTCCGCGTGCAGATCATTGCTCCGCCGGCACAGCGCCTCGAGCGGCTCATGAAGAGCGGCTCCGACGAACGTCCCGGTCCGCTCACGCGGGAGCAAGCGCGCGAGCTGATCCGGGGTCGGGACCGAGAGGCCGCGGGGTACATCCGCTACCTCTTCAACGTGGACTGGATGGAAGCCCACAACTGGGACCTGGTCTTGAACACCGGGCGATTTGACGTCTCGGCCGCGGCAGACGCGATCGCCGCGGTGCTGCAGACCGGCGTGGCGCGCATGCAGCCCGCCGACCGCCGCCGTCTCGCCGACCTTACGCTGGCAGGAACCGTCGAGTCGGCGTTGCTCAACCATCCCGGCGTCTGGGTGAACGGGCTCCGTGTGCGCGCCTCCGAGGGGCGGATCACCCTGGAGGGCGAGGTGATCGCGGAAGATGACCGCGAGGTTGTCGAGCAGGTAGTCCGCACCATTGAAGGGGTGCGAGCCGTCGAGAACGACCTGCGGATTCAGCCGCCGCCACTCACGGGCATGTGAGCGACCCCGGCTTCCAACCACCTCCGCTCGATGGCATCGTCGGGCACGACGATGCGAAGGCCCGCCTTCGGTTGGCAATCCGGCGCGACGCGCTCTCGCACGCGTATGTCATCACGGGGCCACGCGGAGTTGGCCGGCGCACCCTGGCAACGGCCATGGCCATGGCCCTGAACTGCGAGTCAAGCGCCGAGCTGCGACCGTGTGGAGCCTGCCGCCAGTGCCGCCGTATCGCACGCGGCGTCCACCCGGACGTACGCACGATCAAGCGGTCCCCAGAGCGGCGGATGATCTTGCTCAAAGAACCCTCCGCGTCTCCCGCGCGGGACTACTACGACTACGTCGACTGGGTGCAGGGCGATGCCCAGCGCCGGCCCGTGGAAGGGCGTTCGAAGGTGTACCTGCTCCTGGGCGCGGAAGAGCTTCTGCCAGATGCCGCGAACCGGCTCTTGAAATCCATTGAGGAGCCCACGGCGTCCGTGCACTTCATTCTCACGGCCGGCGATCGCGGAGCAGTGCTCCCCACCATCGCTTCACGATGCCAGGAGCTTCGCCTCCGGCCGGTGGAGCGAGCGGTCATTGCGGCGGCGCTCCAGGAGCGGTTTGGTGCCGACCCGGAGCGGGCCCGGGGCCTGGCCGCGCTGGCGCGGGGCGCGCCCGGCTGGGCGTTCACCGCCCTCCGCGAGCCCGGCATGGTCGAAACGCACCAGACCGACGTCCTGGACCTGGTGCGGCTGTTGGAAACGAGCCGCGTCGAGCGTCTGCTGTACGGGCGCGGACTTGCTGAACGATGGACGGCACATCCGGAAACGGTGCGGGCCACGCTCCGCGCTTGGCTCACGTGGGCGCGTGACCTGGTGCTGTGGACCTCCGGGGCAGGCGAGAGGGCAGCCCACTGCTCCGGACCCGCGGCCGTCGCGCTAGAACGGCTCGCGCCAGCGGTCGGGGAAGGCGCGGCCATCGCCCTGTTGCGGCGTATCAGCGCCGCGCTGGCGGACCTGGAGGCCAACGTCAACGCCCGGCTGGTCTTGGACCTGCTGGTGCTGCGCTTCCCGGAGCCCCGCGCCGCCCGGGTGGCATAGGCCATGCCCTCGTTGGGGCGCATGTCCACGCAAGCTGCCTGGATTCCCGGCGAGACGCCCGCCAGCCGACTGGGGTACCTCGCCGCGGCTGCTACCCAGGAGGGGGCGGTCCTGATCTTCAATCCGCACGCCGGGCAGAAGCTCGGGATCAACACCAACAGCGGCTCCATCGACGACGTACAAGACGCCCTGCGTGAGCAGGGGATTTCGGTGGATCCCTGGCCGACACAGGCCGCGGGACACGCCACCGCGCTCGCCCGACAGGCAGCCAAGGAGGGACGGCCGCTGGTGGTGGCCGCCGGCGGAGACGGCACCGTGGCGGAAGTAGCCCATGGGCTCGCGGGGACCCAGGTCCCGCTCGGCGTGATGCCGCTGGGCAGCGTCATGAATGTGGCCCGCACGCTGTGCATTCCGCGCGAGCTGGCAATGGCAGCCCGCGTGATCGCGGACGGTCAGACCCTGCGGATGGATGTCGGCCGACAGGGTGAGCACCACTTCTTAGAAGCAGCCGGGGTGGGTCTGGACGCCGGCCTCTTTCGCCTGTTCAACCGCATCGACCGCGGCAATGCGAACCCGCTGGATGCATTGCGCTCAGGGATGCGCTTCCTCACCCGCCTGGGTCAGCCGCGCCTGATCGTGCTGGGTGATGGCCGTCGTCTCGAGACACGCGCGCCCATGGTGGTGGCGGCGAATGCGAAGGTGGTGGGCGCCGCGTACATGCTGGCCCCGGACGCACGGATTGACGATGGGCTGCTTGACGTGGTGGTCTTCCGCGGTGCCAGCGTCCCCCGCCTGCTCCTGCACCTGCTCGCCACGGCCGGCGGCCGCAAGGTTCCGCCGCCGCCACGCACCCAGACCTTCCGGGCCCGCTCCGTGGAGATCAGAACCCGTCGCGCGCTGGCCCTACCGGTCCACGTCGACGGCGAGGTCCGCACCTCGACGCCCGTGCAGATCGGCATCGAGCCAGCAGCGCTCACCGTCGTCGTGGGAACACCCGACCCGGACGCGCTGTGCGCGTGGGACTACGCGTCCGTGCCGGTCCCCACGACCATCGGCGAACCGCGCTGAGTGGTCCGGCCGCCCGCGGGCGGCCGGACCACCGGGCAATGCCGGCAGTGACAGCGCCTGGCTTCTCCGCGGGATTACTGGATCGCCCAGACCACCCGGACCGTCGTGCGAACCTGCGTCTCGCCCGCCTGGACAGGCGTCCGTGCCGCGGGGGCAGCCGCCGGTGCCGCGGAGGTAATCTCGGCGCGGACGGGTGTCACACCACCAGGATCTGACTCGTCGATCTGCAGTGGCCGGCCGACGGCGACGCCGGCGGCACGCGCCAGCTGCTCGGCCTTGGCTCGGGCGTTCTGCATCGCTCGATCACGGGCCTGGTCCTTCAGCCGTTGCATGTCGTCAGCCTCGAACCGGATCCCCGTCACACGAGTCGCGCCGGCGCCAACCGAGCTGTCGAGGAGCGCGCCGAGGCCGGGCACGTCCGTTGAGCGGACGTCCACCAGGTTCTGCACCTGGTAGCCGCGCAGCGTCTGGGTGTTGTCGCCCCGGTTGTCATACACCGGGTTGATGGAATACGAGATGGTGCGGATGTCTCGGTCTAGGATCCCGGATCGCTTGATCCCCTGGATCACCGCGTCCATGCGCGAGGCCGCGTCAGCCTGGGCCTTTGCCAGCGAGGGATCGAACGTGTCGACTCCTAGCGTGATCCGCGCGATGGTCGGCTCGACCACGACGATCCCTTCGCCAACCACCGAGATGCTCGGCGTTGGCGGGGCGCCGCCACCGCCACCCGACTGGGCAAAGACCGTGGGCGCAGCGACTACCGCCGCCAGGGCGAAGATGGCGCTGAAAAGGGCGAAACGACGACGTGATGGCATGAGTACCCTCCTTGAAACACCGATGCGCTAGTGCGAACCCGGCCGGTCCGCGGGAGCTGGGGCGAAACCGGGCCAAGCCGTGGCCGGCGGCCTTGAGCGGCGCCGGAGATTGAAGGCGAGCAGGAGCGACAGGGCGAGGCCAAGTCCCGCAAGGACTGCACCGCTTTGGAATCGCCGCCGCGGGTCCGCGGTGGGTACCAGTGATGTCGCCACAGGCGGAAGTGCCCGAGCTTCATTCGAGGCAGCCCGCTGAGCGCCTTCAAGCACGTCGGCACCCGTCGGCTCGGCACCCGCTCCGGCCGGGGCCGGGGCGCTCGCGGCGCCGGCGGCCTGGTCAGCCGAGGCGGGTGCTGCGCCAGCCGCGGCCCGAGCCGCGGATTGGGGAGCCACGGGCGCCGGCGCTGCCGCCGGCGCGGCGGCCGGAGCAGGTGCCGATGCCGCCGCTCCGGCGGCCTGGGCAGGAGCCGCCGCGCGGATGTCCGTCGGGGAGTCTGGCGGACCGGGTGGGACCACCAGCGTCGCTCCCGTGAAACCGACAAAGAGGGCCGCGAACCCTGCCGCGACGTAGCGGCTGAACGCGTAGCTCCGCCGAAGCCGGCGCCAGGCAAGCTCATCGCGCGCCGACGCGCCCCGCGGTCCCACGGTAAACGATCGTGGAAGCTCGGGCGCCGGCAAACGCCGCAGCGCCCCGACGACGGCGCGGGTTTCCTCGAGGCGCTCGCGGCACGACGCGCAGGCGGCGACGTGCCGCTCTGCTTGCCGGCGCGTGTCTGCCACGAGTGCGTCGTCGACGAAGGCGGAGAGGAGGTCGTCGCCAGCGTGCTCGGCGGCTGGCCACGGGGATTGGGTCATGGGGCGGTTGGGCTCTGGAGGTGAAGACGCTGGGGCGGCTCGGCGGGTTCCCCCATTTCGCGAAGCCACTCGCGCAGGTGGGCGCGAGCACGGCTGAGGCGACTCTTCACGGTACCGAGCTCCACGGCCATCGCGGCCGCGGCCTCGTCGTAGCTGAGTCCCTGTACGTCGCACAGCACCACCGCCAGGCGCTGTTCAGGGTTCAGCCGAGCGAGCCCGGCTTCCACGCGCCGGATGGTTTCAGCGCTCAACGCTTGCGACTCGGGGCCTGGGTCGCCGCTCGCAATCTGGAAGGGGGCCTCATCAGCGTCGGGCTCCAGCATGCCGTCCAGGCTTTCGCTGGGCCGCCGCCGCCGCTTCCGTAGGAGGTCCAGGCAGGCATTGGACGCGATCCGGTACAGCCAGGCGCGGAACGCTTCTGGCGGACCCTGAAAGGCGGCAAACGAGCGGTACGCGTGCAAGAATGCCTCCTGGGTAGCGTCCGAGGCGTCCTCCACGTTGCCGAGGGTGCGATAACACAGCCCATAGATTGGCCGCTGCGTCGTCTCCACCAGGGTGTTGAACCCGCGCACGTCTCCACGACGCGCCAGCGAGAACGCGGCGCGAACACCGTCGTCGTCCCAGCCGCTGCTCGCCCCCACAACCGCATCGTACCCGCCGACGGCGATACGGTTGTGCTCGACATGAGGCGAACCCGGGTGATCGCACGGTCATTGCTTCGGTGGCTACCGACACTGCTCCTGGTGGGCGGCTGGCTGTTCACGCCGTCCGGAGCCCGCCTGGACACGCAATTGCGCGAGACGTCGGCCCGAGATGCCTTCCGCCTCCTGGACTGGGAGTCGACCGCGCTTGGCACACGTCTGAACCAGATCTGGGATGGCCTGCTTGGCAACACCCCGCTTTCGGAGGACGATCGTCAAGCGGTACGGGCGTACTTCGCTGCGCCATCCGAAGGCCGCGACACCCTGCGCTCACCTGCCGAGCGTGGCGTCGAACGCGCCCTCGAAACAGGCCTTCGTGCGCTCGGCGTGGGACCCGCCGCACCGCTGCCCGGCCTGTTTCCGCCGGTGCTGATCGCCTTCACCACGTCGCCGAACGTGCTCATTGTGGCCCCTCGGGCGGAGCTCCGGGTTCTCTCCTCTACGCTGCTCAAGCCGCTGGACGTGTCGCAGCAGGAGCGGCTGGAGGCCTCGGCCGATAGCCTGGGAGTCTCGTCGCTGGTGGTGCCCACGGGCGGCATTGCTACGTACCCCGCGATGGTGTTGGACTCTGGCGCGCCAGCCCAGGTGGTCGCCTCCAGCGCGCACGAGTGGGTACACCACTACCTGGTATTCCGTCCGCTCGGCGCCGCGTACTGGAGCAACCAGGAGGCTCGGGAGATCAATGAGACGGTTGCGGACCTTGTAGCCCAGGAGGTTGGCGCTCGTGCCGCCGACCTCCTGGGCCTGCCTCCACTGCCAGCGCCGCCCAGCGCTCCGCCGCCGCCAGCCGCTTCAGCCCGTCCACCGGAATTCGACTTCCGGGCCTTCATGCGGGCGACGCGCCTCGAGGTGGAGCGCCTTCTGGCGGCAGGACGGGTCGAAGCCGCCGAGGCCTACATGCAGGGTCGGCAGGTGGAAGTGGCGCGGCAGGGCTACCCGATCCGCAAGCTCAACCAGGCGTACTTCGCGTTCTACGGCAGTTACGGCGAAGGTTTCGCCGCCTCACCGCGAAGCCCCGTCCCGGCCCTCTTGCGCCAGGTGCGGACTGCCAGCCCCAGCTTGGGCGCCTTTCTGCGGCGAGTCGAAGGCATCACGACGCTTGCCGAGCTCCGCGCGCTGTAGCGAGTGGTCAGTTGTCAGTTGTCAGTTGTCAGCGACGTGGTGGCGATTCGACTCGTTGCGTGCCCACGGACGGCTGGCGCGCTTGTCTTGTTAGGAGCGGCGGGCTCGCCAGACCGCTTTGCCGGCGTACCAGGCGGTGATCAGCGCGAGCGCCAGGCCCACCGGGCCATCGCGGTAACCGCGCAATCCGACATAGCGGCGTGCAAAAGTGCGCAGCGGCTGGCCCACCACGGCCCGGAGCCGAGGACGACCGTGCTGCTGGATCCAGGCCTCGGCGTCCAGTGTCACGTAGCGCTCCTGTTTGCGCACCACGTCGCGCAAGGACCGAAAGTTGAAATGCAGGAATGGACTCATGAGCTGTGCAGTCGGACCGTCCAGCAGCGGTATCTCGTGCACGGGGTACCGCGGGTCAAAGCGTGCCCGGCCCCGCTTCAGGAGCCGAAGCTGCTGGTCCGGGAACCAACCGCCGCCGCGCAGCACGCGACCGGCGATCACGTTCTCACGTGGGATCCAGTAGCCGACTACGCCCGACTCGCGCGCGATCGCCGCCAGCACCTCGTCTCTTAGGGGCTGGCGCACTCGCTCGTCGGCATCGACGAAGAGCACCCAGTCACCGCGGGCCAGCTCCAGGGCCCGGTCCCGCTGCGCCGCGAAGGTGCGAAACGTCCAATCCTCCACTCGGGCTCCGTGCCTGCGCGCCACCTCGCGCGTGCGGTCCCGGGTGGCCGCATCCACGACAACCAGGCATTCGTCGGCCCATGCCAGCGCGTCGAGACACGGACCAATGTCGGCCTCCTCGTCCCGCGCCAGGACCGCGGCGGTAATCGTGCCTCGAGCGTTCACGCGGCTAGACGCAGCACGGTGCTGGCGGCGTCCGCGCGGGCGAGATTCCCCTGTCGGCGGGCCCGCCTCCGCTCAGCGCGCATGCCCAGCCGGACGATCAGGCGCAGGAGCGCAGTGAACGTGCGTCCGTGATAGCGGTGAAAATAGCGCAGCCGGCTCCGCCAGAGCTGCTCGAACATGAGCCCCTCGTGCTGCCGGGACGACTGGCCGGCGTGGTGGATTGCCACGGCGCGGGGCTCGTACCAGACCTCCCATCCCCGCGCCCGAGCTCGACGGCACCAGTCCACCTCCTCCACGTACATGAAGTAGCCAGGGTCCAGCGTACCGACGTCCTCCCAGGCAGCCCGCCTGATCAACATGCAGGCGCCGAGCGGGTGGTCCACCCGGAATGGGCGAAGCGGAGCGCGGCTCGGATAACGGCCGTTCACCCCAGTGGCCGCCAACCGCGGGACCGGGAACAGATCCAGGACCACCTGCGCCAGCCCCGGGAAGCGGAACGCCGCGTCCTGGGCGCGCCCATCGCCGTAGCGCAGCGCGGAACCGACCGCGGCCGCGCGCGGCCGCTCCGCGAGCGGCTGGAGCAGTCGCGCCAGTGCTCCCGGCTGGAGCGCCGCGTCGGGGTTAAGGAGGAGCAGCGTCCGGGCGGCCGCTTGCTCGGCGCCGCGGTTCACCCCGGCCGCAAAACCAAGATTCGCCCCGGCCCGCACAAGCTTCACGTGCGGGAACGCGGCTTCGACAAGCTCAGCGCTGCCGTCGCTCGAGGCATTGTCGACGACGATAATCTCGACCCCGGACGCTCCTTCGAGCGAGCTGATCGCTTCCGCCAACAGGTACCTCGTGTTGTAGGAAACCAGGATGGCAGAGACCGACAGTCTGTCCTGGCCTGCCGGTGCATCTGCGCTCACTGGGAGATGCGCACTTCGGCGAGGCCGGCGCCCGCGTCGAAAATGGCCACGTTTTCCTGGATGAGCGCCGCGAACAGCACCAGCCGTGGCTGCTGGCTCTCCAGCCGGATGCACCCGCGGATCGCGGCTTCCTCGCCCGGAGGTAGGTCGCGCCCCAAACCCCAGCGCCACGGGTAGCGCGCCCCGGTCGTGGTGGCGAACGCGGAAGCGTCCAGCCCGACCCGCCACACGCCGGGGCGTTCCACGTAGCGGTGGTCCTCGATCGACGCATACGTGTCCAGAGAGGAATACACGTACCCCGGCTCTGGGCCGAGGGTCGGCAGGACCGTGGTGCCGGTGTTGCGCACCACCGCGTCGAGGCAGGTTTCGCCGCCGCGGATGACCTGCCTTGGCGCAATGCGGGCGAACACGATCTTGCCCTCGGGCACTCCGGCGGCGTCGATACGGAATGGCACACGCTGCTCAACCACGTTGCCGGCGGCGTCCGCGCGGACCGCGATCTCGTAGTTGCCACTGGTGAGCGGGCGGCCACCGATCGTTCCATCCCAGCGGATCTGCTGATCGCCCGTCGTCACCGATCGCTGTTCACCGGTCCATGCCCGCTGCCGACCGCCCTCGGGCAGCACGCGGTCCGCGTAGGTGGTGACGGCGCCTGGCTTGCTGACGCGGTATGTGATGATCACGACGTCGTCCCGCCCGTCGCCATTCGGCGAGATCGCACTCGGGATGACCGACAGCTCCTCCACTCGCGGCACCTCGGTGTCCGCGCCGCGAATGCTCACTGGGGCCGTGGACTGCTCCCGCTGGCCACTCCGCCCCATCGCTTCGAGCCGGACAGAATAGTCGCCGTCCGGCAGCACTCGCCGCTCGTTGGGGCCCGGTCCGGGCACGGTGCCATCGAGGCTCAGCCGGTATGGGCCGGCCAGCGGGCGGTCGGCGGCTTCGTAGAGCGTCCAGCGTTGCCCGGAAGAGCCCTCTAGATAGGCGGAGACGCTCGCGGGCTCGGACAGGACGTACACCACGTCCTCGCGCACCGCGGTCGGTGCGCTCGCAAGACTCGGCGAGGCCGGCGGCGGAGCGACGCCAACCCCGGTCAGGAGGCGAGTGCTTCCCGGACGGCAGCCAGCCAGGAGGAGAAGGAGTAGCGGCCCCGCCAGCACGCACAGCACGTGGCGGTTCGCCAGCCCGCGGCGCGTCCGGAGCATGGATCGGTGGCTCAGCGCCGGGGCGTTCGGCTGGCCGAGGAGGCGCACCGGCGCATTGTGGCGCTACGCAAGGGCGAGGCGCACGACACGTGATTGGCCTGGGTCGAGGTCCACGTCAAATGGCCGCATCGTGCTGGACGCGCTTCGGACGGTTGCCTGGTACCGCCCCGGCGCCAGGTCCGTCGCTGCCAGGAACCCGATGGCATCCGAGCGCAGGGTTCGCGTTCCGAACGGGCCCACCAGCGTGATCTCGGCGTCTTCGCGCCCGCCAAGGTCGAATCCCAGGTGGGCGGTGGACGGGCGGTCCAGCCACGGCAGCGTAGGCACGCCCTGGTCCTCGCCGAACGCGGTGCGGAGCACGGGTAGGGCCCTGCGCCGCGCGTCGGCGTCTGTATCGAAGGATCCAGCCAGGGGCACCGCGTAGCTGTAACTGGCGATGCCAAGCGCACCAACAGCCCGAGCCCGGTCCAGTTGCGCCGCGAGGCCAGCCGGCTCTTGCAAGTAGCTGCCAAGGCCCAGCACCACGCCGCGCTTCCCGCGGTTGGCCTGCTGGAACGTCATCCAGGCGTCCAGCCAGGCCGCGCTGAGCACCGCCTCTCGGTAGTAGTTCATCGGCACCGTGTAGTCGAGAATGCCCTCGGAGAGCCATGAGCGCCAGTCCTGAAACACGGTGCTGTAGGCGGCGCTACGCTGCCAATCAGCCTCGGTTCGCGGCCCTGCCCCCCAGGCGATCACCGCGCAGCTCACGTTCGCGCGCGGCTTGATGGCCCTCGCTTCCACGTAGATGCGTCGCACCAGGGCGGTAACCTGGTCCCGACGCCAGGCGGACCACCGCGGTTCGTCCGGTGGCGGCACGCTGTCGGCCGGCTGCCCCATGGCGTCGTTGAAGCGCCGCACCGAGGTGGGGTTGTAGCCCCACCTGCGCTGGTCCCCGTTGCCGCCCTCGAAGTAGCGCGCCTGGTCAAGCTGGATACCATCGACGTCGTAGTCGCGCAGGAGCTGCAGGTACACGTCGGCGGTATGGCGAGCCGCGCCGGGGTGTCCCGGGTCCAAGTAGTACGTGCCGCTGTTGCCCTCTCCCGCGAACGCTTCGCCGTCGTCGCGGAGCATGAGCCAGGTGTCGCCGGCCTCGGGTTCGAGTCCGTGACGATTGAACATGTGGGCGGGATTCTCGGGAGGGCTGTTGCGGCGGTTCCAGATGGCAAGAGTCGTCAACCAGGCGTGAACCTGTAATGGACGGCGTCCGGCATGGGCGCGGTCGAGGAGGTATTGCAGCGCGTCAAAGCCCGGCTGCAGGTCCGGGTCTTCCGAGCGCGGCTCCAACGAGCGCAGGTAGTACGCATCGCCGCGCCGGCGGACCTGGACGTACAGGGTGTTGAAGCCGGCGTCCTGCGCCCACGCGACCAGCTCGTCAATCTGGCGGGGTGTCTTGATGCCGTCGTGGAACGCGTCTACCCACAGCGCTCGAAGCTCCGGGGCGTGTGCCGCCACGGCCGCCGAGCGAGGGAGAAGGCTCGCGAGTGTGGTCGCTCCCAGAAGGGCGCCAAGGCGACGACGGGTTAGCTGCATGCTGATTCGCGACGGATGCTAATTGCCGGCATCGCACGGCCAAACGATTGACCTGCTACAGACGTGCCACGGGTCACGTACCGTTACACGGTGCATTCACTCAGGGCGGCTCTGGGGGCGAGTGTTCCTGGCTTCCTATTGCTCGTTGTCGCCTCCGGCTGTGCGCCTCCAGCACCGTCGGCGGCTCCAGCCACGTCAGCCGGCGTGCCGGCGCCCACCCAACTGCCTTCACCGGCCGCGCCGACCACGGTCCTGCCAACGGCGCCTGCCCTGGCTCTGGCGGCGGTCTCGACACCGACTGTCACCGCAATACCAACACCGCGGGTAACGGCGACCTCAACGCCCATTGCCACGCCCACGGTGGCTCCGTCGGCGACCGCGCTGCCAGCGGCCGCAACGGCGCCAGCCGAGACGATCAGTGCCGCGGCTCCGCCGCCGGCCGTCCCCGCGGTCGCGGCCCGCTGCGTGGCGCCCACCGGCGCGATGGCGCTGATCGGCACGACGGGCTGCGTGGAAGGGGTGGTCTCGCGAGTGACCTATGCCCGCTCGTCGCAGGGCAGCCCCACCTTCCTGGACTTCGGGGAAACCTTCACGGCGCTCGTGTGGGTAGAGAATCGGCCGTCATTTCCGCAGCTCGACACCTGGAAAGGCCGCACCCTCCGCGTACGTGGACCCGTCGAGTTGTACCGCGGCAAGGCCGAGATCGTGCTGCGGCAGGCTGAGCAGGTCGAAGTCCTCGGGCGCTGATACGCTCCACGGGTGGCCAGCACTGAGGGTCCACGGGGTTGGCAACGGCGGGTTGGCGTGGAATGAATGGCCTGACCGTACTGTCGATCTGAAAATCAGCACTCAGGACGAGGGCCGCCCAGCGGGCGATGTCGCGCTCGACTGTGTGTCGTGGATGTGGTCATTCCAGAGGTACAGCCAGTCGACCCGGCGATACTGCGCATCGAGCGATGCGAGATCGTGTACACCGCTCACCTGCATAGCGCCCAGGTGGGTGGCATCGCCGCCAGCAAGGTTGTGCTCTGCCATCTCCTCGATCGCCTGGACGGCGACGGCAGTGTTGACGGCGACGGACACCCACGCGAAGGCCTGGAGCGTGTCTGTCAACAGGCTGGCAAAGTACCTGACGTACGCCTCTCGGACCCCGCGCTCTATCCACCTGTCCACGGACAAGTGCGTGCGCAGCACCGGGTCCAGGCGGTCCCGGAACGACTTGCGAGAGACCACGTGCAGGTACTCGATCCATGAGTAGGACGAGAGGTAGAGCGTCGTCAGCCCCAGGTGCTGGACGCGCTGGAGAAAGGCTTTACAGCGGACGTGGTGCGGCTCCGTCGCCACGAGCGCCGCGATGATGACGTCGATGTCAAGATAGAGTCGCTGGGGCGGTGCGTCGGCGAGGAAGCCCCGTTCAGTCGCCGTCACTGGTGAGGGGAGGTATGGCGTCTGCTTCCTCGTCCGCGAGTGGCACCGGGATTGGGGCGGGGCCGGTTAACCGCACACTTCCGAGTATGCGGTCCAGTACCTCCGCGCCGTTCTGCACGGTAACGTGGTGGTACTCGATTACTGCTTCCGGGTAGATCTTCAACACGGACATGGCGGACGATACGACGTGCCGCACATGGTGTGCCACATGGCCGTTGCGCTCAGTAGAAACGTCAACGTAGCCATTCGCCCCGGGGGCGAGCTCAGAATGAGTATCGCGGCAAGGCCGAGATCGTGCTGCGGCGGGTTGAGCAGGTGGAATTCATCGGGCGCTGATACGCTCCACTGGTGGCCAGCACTGAGCTTCTGTACGCTAGCGATGCGTACCTCCAGGCGTTCGACGCGCGGGTGACAGACGTCACTGAGGACGGGTGGGTCCTGCTTGATAGAACCGGCTTCTACGCGACCGGCGGCGGCCAGCCGCACGACCTCGGGACGCTCACCTGGAAAGGCCAGTCCGCGGACGTGGTGGAGGTGCGCAAGCTCGGCGAAGCCGTGGGGCACAGGCTGGACGGCGAGCCGCCCGCGCCCGGGACCACAGTCCACGGCCGGATCGACTGGGATCGACGCTACGCGCTGATGCGCCACCACACGGCGCTGCACTCCCTGAGCGGGGTGATTTACCAGTTGTATGGCGCTACGGTCACGGGCGGACAGATGTACCCGGACCGCGCTCGCATGGATTTCGAGATGCCAGACCTCTCGTCCGAACGGCTTCGGGCAATCGAGCTCCGCACCAACGAGCTACTGACGGAAGGTCACCCCGTCTCCGTGCGCGTGCTGCCACGGGAGGAGGCATTGCAGATCCCCGACCTGATCCGAACACGAGTCAATCTGCTTCCCGAGGGCATCACGCACATCAGGGTGGTCAACATCGAGGGTGTCGATCAGCAAGCCGACGGCGGCACCCACGTCCACAACACGCGCGAGGTCGGCCAGGTTCGCATCGTGAAATCCGAGAACAAGGGCAAGGGCAACAAGCGCATCGAGATCGTGCTGGAAGCGCCGGCGCAATGACGGATCTCCAGGCAGTGGAAGCGTGGGCCCGCGCCGAGCTGGACCGCAAGAATGCCGCGCGCGACCAGGCGCTGCGCTGGTCGCGCGCGATGATCCGCGCCTGCTCCACCTGTATCCGGGCGGTGCATCGGCGCGAGCTCGACCGTGCACGGGAGCTCATCGCGGAAGCCGAGTCGCTCAACGCGCGCATCACGTCGGAGCTACACGGGCTCGACGATCTCTACTGGGCCGGGTATGTGCAGGACGCGCAAAAGGAGCTGGTCGAGGCACACGCCACCCTCGCGCTGGTACAGGGCCAGCCGTTGCCAGATCCGGCGCGGCTGGGTATCGGCGCCGCTCCCTTCCTCAACGGCCTGGGCGAGGCGGTCGGCGAGCTGCGACGGTACCTGCTGGACAGCCTGCGCCGAGGCGAGGCCACGCGAGGCGAGCCCCTGCTCGCGGCCATGGACGACATTTACAGTCTGCTGGTCACGCTGGATTACCCGGACGCGCTCACCGGCGGCTTGCGTCGAACCACCGACAACGTGCGCGGCATCCTGGAGAAGACCCGGGGCGATCTGACGGTGGCCCTCCGCCAGGACCGGCTGGAGCAAGCGCTGCGAGCGGCCAACCCCGGCGCCTGAGCATCCAGGGCCGGTTCTAGAAGCGCATCCGCGCGTGTGGCCACCACCACGCGAAGGCGCGTCCGATCTGCGTATGGTCGAATCCAGGCTGAAGGCGCGTACTCCCGCATGCGGCCCGCGGCCACCATTGCTGAAATCAGCCGCCGAGCCCGTACAATGCCCGAGCCTCGCACTGGACCCGTGGTGTAGTGGCCAAACATGCGTCCCTGTCAAGGACGAGATCGCCGGTTCGAATCCGGTCGGGTCCGCCAGGCGCTCCCTATGAGCCTTCGCGCTGGCGCGCGCCCGCGCCGCTCCACCCACGGCCGAGACCTGGCTTTGAAGCTCGCCCATGCGGAGTGGTGGCATTGCCGCGCCACGAGACGGCGTTAGCTGCCCGAGCCGATCGTCCCGCGATAGACCCCGCCCGGACTTGGCGCGGACGATTGCGAGGGGGCCCCGCCGCCGATAAAGATGAGGCGGCCGTCTTGCGAGAAGGCGACCTGGCCAACCGCGCGCACGTCCACGCCGTTCGTGGCGTCGGCCCAATTCAGGCCGCGGTCGTACGACAGGAAGACGCCGCCGTTCACCAGCACGCCGACCGCTGACGAGCCCGAAGTCGAGGCTGTCGGCTGCACGCCGGCGCCCGAGGCGCCGGCCAGTAATGGTGTCGGCGCTGCCGCTACGGCGCCCGACGCGGAGCTGACCGCGGGGACGCCGCCCGGCAGCGTCCCGGCGAACAACTGGAGCCCGCCGGAAGGCGCGGTGATCTGGAGGACGTACGGCCCCGGCGTCAGGGCGGGCAGCGAGTAGCCGCCACTGGCGTTCGAAACAAGCGTGGCGACGGGAGTCCCCGAGCTCGTGCTCACCGACCCGGCGGGGCTTCCGCCACTCCGGGTGCCGGGGCGGAACGCCAGCGAAGCAACGCGGTTGATGTTGCTGGAGCCGATTGGCTGGAACCGGGGCGTGCGGTTCTCGCGCACGGGCGCACCTTCTCGCAGGCCGCCGTCTCCGTCCAGGCCCACCAGGAGCCGCCCGGCAGCGGCGGGATCGAATGCGAGCGCCAGCACGGGCGCGCGGAGCACCGAGCTGTAGTCGAGCTCCGCCCACGATCGGCCGCTGTCAAAGCTTTCAAACAGCCGCCCGCCGACCTGCGCCTGCCCCTGCAGGGTGGAACCGCCGACCGCGAGGTGCGCCGCGTCGGACGGGTCCGCGGCGATAGCCCACACGGCAAAGCCGACCCCTGGCAGCCCATTCTGGACCGGGCTCCAGGATACGCCGGCGTCCGAGCTCACCAGGACGCCGTCGTTCGTGCCCATGTAGACGGTGTTTGCGCTTCCCGGCACCTGGTACAGCGCCCGCGCCGGAGAATCGCCCACGGTCTGGGATGACCAGGTCTCGCCACCGTCGGTTGAGCGGCTCACCTGGTTCACCACGGCGGTCCCGCTGCGCGTACTCGTGGAGTACAGCACAATGGGCGGGTCAGACCCCGTTACCAGCAATGCGCCGCCACTGGATCCCGCTGGCAGGGTGAGCTTACCGCCCGTGAGCTCTTCCCAGGAAGCGCGGTTCTCGGCGTAGCGGTACAGGCGCCCATCCGGCGTCGACGCGTAGGCAGTGTCAGTGCCGCCGTTTCGTCCTACCGCCAGAGCCTGGATGGCCGGCCGAACAGGGGAGGAGGATGCGGAAACCGCGGTTGCGGCGCCCGCCGCGGTTGGCGCCGGCGTGGGTGCCACGAGCGGCCCCGGTGTGCCCCAGGCAACCACGGTGGAGACGGCGGCCTGGCCTATCGCGCCCGGCGTCGCGGTGGTCGTGGCTGTCGGCGCCGCAGTAGACGTCGCGACCGCGGGCGGCAGCGCCACCGCGGTGCCGCCGACAGGTGCGCCCTCGGTGAGTGCCGCCAGAATGTCCGGGGGGATTGCGACGATCTCGCGCACAGTGTCGAGGCGCGCCGGGTCCACGAGGCGACGGACGCCGTTTTCCACCAGGTAGTAGCGATACACCCGCTCATCCGAGGCGTCGTACACGACTTTGCCTTCGAGCGTCCCAGCCGCGGGGACATCCTGGCCTCTGGCAACGGTGATCGACCCGCCCAGGAGGGCTAGGACCACAAGGCACACCGTCGCGAAGGCGCTGCGCCCGCGGCGGGCAGAATGTGCCGAGCTGCTTCCGTTCATGGCCGGTCACCGATGCTAACGCACCAGCGCGGGGCGGGGACCCGGCCGGAGTCTCGAACGAGATCCGGCCGGCCGGATCATCGCGAATGAACATGGTGTGGTTCGGGCGGGATGGGTCTGATAGACTGAGCGAGCCGCTGTGCGTGGGGTCTCCGCGCCCGGTGGATCTGGTTCGCAGACCCCTGGTCTACGACTTGCAAGAGGTTCAGCCTTCTGGGGCTGACGTGAACGTTCAGTGGTGCCGCGCTACACCCCGCCCGCGGCAGCCGAGATGAGTTGAACGTCACGAACGACGACACGCGCGGGACGCACGGACGAGTAGAGACCAGCCAGCCGAACCCGGCGAGAACGACCGACGTGGAACGACAATGCGCTTCAAGCATGCTGCCGTTCGCAACACGTCCTAACGTGCTCGGCGTGTGTTCTCGGTTCCATCGCAGCCTGGCTAACGGCGAGCTTCGTACGCGCAAACAAGGAGAACGAGAGAGTCTGTGGGACGGTCGCTAAAGGAAGCGTTACTTGGCCAGTACGCGCTCCTCCAGGAGCGTGGGCTGGCGCCTTCAGAAGTACCCCATGAGGAGGAGGCGCCGGTGGTTGTGGTTGAGTCCGCTCCGCGTGGCCGCCTCGGACGGGTACGCCGGGAGGTGAACGAGCGGTACCTCGAAGAGGAGCTCGGGTTAGACGAGAGCCGGGATCGGCGCCGATTGCCGCGGCGGGATCATCGCGAAGGCGAGTTTGGCGACCGCGGGCGCGGCGCGCCGGGTCGGGGTGGCAGCTTCGCGGCAAATCGTCGCGGTCCTCGCCGTCCTGAGGACGGGCCGGCGGAACCATTTGGCGCTCCGGCCGCGGGGAGCCCCGCGCCCGGGGTATTCCGTCGTCCCCTTCCGCCCGGCGGTCCCCGCCCCCCGTTCCGGCCGGGAATGGGTGCCCCACGGCCGGGCGGTCCCGGCCCAGGCATGCCCGGCCGACCGATGCCCGGCCGAAGCGACATGCTTCAGCAGCGGGCCGAACAGCGCCGCCGCGAGGATCTCGACATCGCCGAGATGCGCCGTTTGCTCTCGCAGTACGCGGGAACAGAGTACGACGAGGCGGCGATGGAGACCTTCAGCAAGGCGCTCGCCGAGGAGACAGGGGCGTTGCCCCCTCCCCGGGTCGTGGTCGGTGCCATCACGCAGGTCAAGACGGCCGACCCGCGCCGCATTTCCGACGCGATTCGCGCCTATTATCGACGGCAGCGGGCTCGTGCAGCGGCAACTGCCGCGGCTCGCGCCGAGGGCCCACCGGCCGCCGAGCAGGCCGCGGCAGTTGCCGAGTCCGCCCTTGCCACCGACGCTGGCGCGGCGGTCAGCCACTCGCCGGTGGCCGATCCCGAGCCGGTCCAGGTTGCTGCCGCTGACACCGTGGAGCAGGAAGTGCCCTCCGAGGAGCCACCCACTGTTGAGTCGTCCGAGACGGATCCTGCCACCGCCCAGTCCACCGAGCCGCTTGCACCGGAGACGGGCACTCCCGAGGCAGCCGTGCGCGACGGCTCCGACGAGCCCACCTCCAACGCGCCGGAGCCTATCGTCGCCGGCGTCTGACCCCGTTTGAACAGAGGGACATCCCGGAAGGGCGCACAATCGCCCTTCCAGGTGCTTCTCGCACCATTGTCGGGGTGCTGCTATCACCTTGAACCACGGATGTGGCAGTGTGGCCGCGAGCCAGGGGGACTACCCCGGGGTATCTTCGAGTGGCCTGGGTGGAGGAGCAACGAACGAGCCCCTGACTCCCGAGGTGGTGGCCGCCCTCGTTCCGGACCGCCCGGCCGAAGCCCATAAGTACCGCTTCGGGCGAGTGCTCGCGCTGGCCGGCTCAGAAGCGTTCCCTGGGGCCGCGCTCCTGTGCGTCCGAGCCGCTGCCCGGTGCGGCGCCGGTGTTGTCACGCTGGCAAGCCACCCGACCGTCCGGTCCGTCGTGGCCGTGGCCGCTCCGGAGATCACCCATCTGAGCCTGGATCCAGAGGGCGCTCCGATCGGTCCAGGCCTGTGGGAGCGGCTTGATGGAGCATCGGCCGTCCTGGTTGGACCGGGCCTGGGACGGACGCAGCCAACACGGGACCTCGTCAGAGCCGCCGTCCGACGCTGTACCGGGCGAGGCATTCCGCTGGTCGTGGATGCCGACGGGCTCGTCGCGCTGGCGGAGGACCAGGACCTGCTCCAAGCGCTGGGCCCCACGACCATCGTGACACCGCACGCCGCCGAGTGGCAGCGGTTACGGGGCGGACGGGGGCTGGCAGCGGATCAACCGCTCTGGAGCCAGGCCGCCGATGACGCCCGGACATGGGGTGCCACCCTGATCGCGAAAGGGGCGCGCTCCACGGTGGCCGAGCCCGGCGGCAGGACTGCCACGTGGCCGCACCCAAACCCGGCGCTCGCCACGGGAGGAACGGGGGACGTGCTGGCTGGAATCTGCGCCGGGCTCCTTGCCCAGGGCCTCTCCGCATGGGACGCCGCGCGGCTCGCGGTCGTCGTCCAGGCGCTCGCGGCCGAGCGGGTCCTAGCCCAGCGACGCTGGCGGACCCTGCTGGCAAGCGATCTCTGGGACGAGATCCCGGCGGTCCTTCACTCGCTCGCCGCCGCGCGCACCAGTGCCAGTTAGCCTGCTCAGCAAGTGCACACACATGTGGCATGTTTCTACGGAACTGAATGCACTTGCTTTAGATAACTACTCACCTATCGTGTCCGGACTCATGATTCAGACCCTTGCAGCCTCGGCGTCTGAACTGGAAATGTGCCATTCCGGCCGGCGCCCGTGTGGATAGGTGAGTAGTTACTGCTTTAGCATCTTTGAAGATTAAGCACGAAGTGCTTACAGCGTCCGGGCCAGGTCCTCCCAGAGGTGGGCCACGCTTCGCATGCCACCCGCAAAATTCTCGAGGTGGAACCGCTCGTTGGGGGCGTGCGCGTGCTCCTCGTCCAGGCCCACACCGAGCAGCACGGTCGGCACCCCGAGCACGTCCTGGAAGGTGGCCACCACCGGAATCGAGCCGCCCGACCGGATGAACGTGGCGTGCTGGCCGGGGAATCCGCGCTCCAGCGCGCGCAGCCCGGATTGGATGGCCGGGTGCTCGATCGGCGTGAGTGAGGGACGTCCGCTGTGGATGACAGTCACCTCGACATCCACGGTGGGGGGAGCCGTGCGCAGCAGGTGGTCCCGAACCAGCGCTGCCACCCCACCAGGGTCCTGGTCCGGCACCAGCCGGCACGAGAGCTTGGCGTGCGCTTCGGCGGCGATCACCGTCTTGGCGCCCTCGCCCTGGAAACCGCCCCAGATGCCATTGATTTCCAGGGTGGGCCGCGCCCAGACGCGTTCCAGGGTGCTGAAGCCGGCTTCGCCCCGCAGTGGGCGATTGGCTGGCAACGCGGCCTGCGTACGAAACAGGCCTTCGTCGAACGGCAGGCTGGACCACGCCTTCCGCTCGTCGTCCCGCAGCGCCCTGACCCGGTCGTAGAACCCGGGCACCGTCACCCGATCGTCACCGTCCTTCAGCGCCACGAGCATCTCGCACAGCACCTGGATCGGATTTGCCACGGCACCGCCGAAGGTGCCGGAGTGCAGGTCTACCGCGGAGCCGCGTACGTCCACCTGGAGATACGTGATGCCACGCAGGCCGTAGGTGATGCTGGGCACGCCCTTCGCAAACATGGACGTGTCAGAAATCACCGCCACGTCTGCCTGGAGAAGCGGGACGTGATCGGCGATGAAGTGGTCCAGGTGCTCGCTGCCGATCTCCTCCTCGCCTTCAAGCAGGAACTTCAGGTTCATCGGCAGGGACCCACCATCGCGCAGGTACGCCTCGACCACCTTCAGGTGCATGAAAAGCTGCCCTTTGTCGTCGACAGCCCCGCGCGCAAAGATGCTGCCGTCACGCACCACGGGCTCGAAGGGAGGCCGCTCCCACTCGTCCAGCGGGTCCACCGGCTGCACGTCGTAATGTCCGTACACCAGTGCGGTCGGCGCGCCTGGCGCGTGCAGCCAATCGCCGTAGACGACCGGGTTTCCCTCGGTGGGCATGACCGCGACCTGTTCGAGGCCGATGGCCCGCATGTGCTCGGCGAGCCACGCCGCGCAGCGGTCAACGTCGCCGCGGTGCTGGCTCAGGGCGCTGACGGACGGGATCCGAAGGAGCTCCTTGAGCGTTTCCACGATCACCTCGTGATCCTGGTCGAGGCGCGCGGCGACCTCGGCCGCCGAGCGCATGGTCGGTATCGTCACGGTGAGCGGCCTCCTTCAGAGCTCAGTGGCGCGGCGCGAAGCGGCTAGCGCAGGTAGTCGCGCAGCTTGCGCGAGCGAGTCGGGTGGCGCAGCTTCCGGAGCGCCTTGGCCTCGATCTGGCGGATGCGCTCACGTGTGACGCCAAACTCGCGGCCGACCTCTTCGAGGGTTCGTTGCCGGCCATCGTCCAGCCCGAACCGCAGGGCGATGATCCGGCTCTCTCGCTGGGAGAGCGAGCCGAGCACGGTGTGGACCGTGTCCTTGAGCATCGCCAGCGCAGCCTCGTCGACGGGGGAGACCGCCTCCGGATCCTCAATCAAGTCCCCCAGCTGGCCGTCCTGCTCGTCACCGATGGGTGCCGCCAGCGAGACCGGGTGCCTGGCGGCACGCCGCGCCTGGAGCACTCGCGCGGCGGCGCGCTCGAGCTCGTCGCGCATGGGGTGCTCCCACTGCCACGTCTCGTACAGCTCACCCGAACGTACGATCGCCTTGCGACGTAGCACGGGATCTTCGTGAAGCGCGGCCATCTTGATCGCCAGGTCAGCTTCGTACGACTCCGTCACGAGGCCCATGGCGAGGGCGATCTCTGACGGCGAGGGCTCGCGTCCAAGCTCCTGGACGAGGTCCCGCGAAACGTTCGCGAGCCGGTTGATGACCTCGGTCATGTGCACCGGAACGCGGATCGTGCGGGCCTGGTCGGCCACCGCCCGGCCCACGGCCTGGCGGATCCACCAGGTGGCATAGGTGCTGAACTTGAAGCCGCGGCGGTGATCGAACTTCTCCACCGCGCGCATCAGGCCGAGGTTGCCTTCCTGGATGAGGTCGAGAAGCGCGAGCCCACGCCCCAGATATTTCTTGGCAACACTCACCACGAGGCGTAGGTTTGACTCGATGAGCCGCCGCTCGGCGCGCGCGCCGCGGTCGTGCAGGTCCAGGAAGTAGTCGTCGAGCCGCTCCTCCGCGCCGGCACGGGAAAGTTGCTCGCGCACGTCCTCGGGGATGGGCAGCGCGGCCCGGGTACGGCCTTCGAGCAGCGTGTGCAGGTCGTTGCTGCGAAGCACGCCATCGTCGGTGAAAAGGACACGCGTATCGACGGAGAATCGGACCACGTGGGCCTGGCTGAGCCCGTGCTCAGGTCGGGTAATCAGCGCTTCGCTCACGTCGGGGTCCGGCACGAAATCGAGCCGGGCGCGTGCCGAGCGGGACGTCAGGAGGCTGGCAAGGTCCTCCTTCGCCTCGAGCTCCGCGAGGATGTCCAGGATGGCGCGCTGCTCGCACGTGCGCTCCCACAGCCGAACGGCCACGTCGATATTACTGGTGCCCTCACCAAGATCAACACGTATCTGGTCAAGGCAGATCATCTCTTCCATGCGGCAGGCCAGCATGCGCTCGTCAGCCGCCGTGAGCAGGTTGACCTCGTGGATCTCTCGCAGGTACGTCCGTAGTGGGTCGTCTCCTGAATCCTCATCCTCCGCGAGCGGCTCTGGCAAGACCACCGGGGGCAGTAACCCCAGGCTGTCTTCTTCCAGGAGCACCGTCTGGACCGACTCGCCCGCCTCAGTGGTCAGGTGCATGGAGGACTCCCCTGAAGAAGGGTCCCGGAACTGGCCATGCGCGCGGAAAAGCCGGGCCACCGTGTGCTCCAAAATGAGCTCCGGTGCAGATTCTCGGCTGTTGGGGTCGTGGCCAGGGGACCGATGCGCGCCATGCTGGCGGGCGCGAGATTGTAGCCGCGCACAGCACGGGTAACAAACCACTCGTTCGTCCGGAACCGGGCCCGGGGGATACGGCTGGCGCGCGGGGACCTCGACGCGGTTCACTCTCTCCGTGCCATCTGCAGACTCCCAGCGCCAGGCGTTCGCTGAACGGCGATTTGGCGAGGCTTGGAGCCCCTCGCGTTTCGATAGAACCCGTGCGCTCCGGATGCGAGAGCTCCTGGCCCGATACGCCGCGTCGGGCCGACTGCTGGACGTCGGCTGCTATGAGGGCCGGCTCACGCGATACGTCCTGCCGCCAGGCGTCCGAGCGGTCGGCACGGATGTCGCCGCGCGAGCTCTGGGTGCAGCGGCGGCCCAGGGACTCCTGCCGGTTCGGGCCCAGGCTGAGGGGCCGCTTCCGTTTGTTGATGCTGCCTTCGATGCCGTGGTGGCGGCGGAGATCCTGGAGCACGTCTTCGACACCCAGGCCTTCCTGGCCGAGCTCGCGCGGGTTGTCAGGTCCGGCGGCCACGTGCTGATCACGACGCCGAACCTTGTGGCGCTGTCTGGCCGGGCGAAGCTCCTGCTTGGAAAATCGCCGGCGAACGTCGAGTTCGATGCCAGCCCCGGCACCTCAGGCCACATCCGGTATCTCGCCTTCGACACACTGGAAGTGCTGCTGCGCCGCGTGGGACTGGAGCCGCTCGGCCGCTGGACCAACATGGTCCACCTGTCACGCCTCGGGTCCAGCGAGCGGCTCGGCCGGCTGAGGCCAGGCTTCGGGCACACGCTGATCAGCGTGTCACGCAAGCTGGACTGAGCACGAGACTCGCGTGCGGATTGCCCTGGCGCACAGCCACCCCAACACGTTCGGCGGCGGCGAGCGGGCCGTGCTGGAAGTCGCCACACGGCTCGCGCGACGGCACGAGGTGCGGCTCCTGGTGAGCGGCTATGTACCGGATGCCACCTTCGCCGGCCTGCGGGACCTTCCACGTCGTGACCTGAGCTCGGCAGAGTGGTTGACAGGCAGCGTGCTTCAAGGCCGGGAGGTAGTCGTTGCCAACAGCTTCGGCGCCAACCTGCTCGCGCTCCGGCAGCCTCGAAGGGTGGTCGTGTGGGTCCACTCGTTGCGCAGTCGCTTCCTGCAGCCCGGCGGGCGCCGGCCGGGACTCCTGGCGCGGCGGGTTCTGGACCTCATCGCGGTGCGCCGCGCCGCCCGCGTCGCCGCGAACAGCCAGTTCACCGCCAGTCGGTTCCGGCGCCTGTACGGCCGAGACGCGGACCTGGTGATCTACCCCGGCGTTTCGCCGGCACGCTTTCCACCCGCGCCAGACCTGCACCACCCATACGCCATCACCGTGGGTCGGCTCTCGCCGGAGAAGGGCCTGGAGCGCCTGCTGCAAGCGTGGGCGCACGCCGACGTGCGTGGCGCCCGGCTCGTGATCGCCGGGGCTGGCGACGCGGCTTACGCCGCGATGCTGCGGGGCGTCGCCGGCCAATCGGTCGAGTTCCTCGGCGCGGTTCCCCCCGACGAGCTCGCGCGGCTGTACGCGGGCGCAACCCTCGCGGTATTCGCACCGCACGACGAGGAGTTCGGCATTGCGCCGGTCGAAGCAATGGCCGCCGGCGTGCCCGTGGTGGCCTGGCGATCCGGGGGGATCCCCGAGACCGTGGTGGACGGCCAGACCGGCTTCCTGACGGACAGCCTGCCGGCGCTCGCCGAGCGCATGCGGTACGTGGTGGAACATCCAGACCTCGCCCGCGAGCTCGGGGCGGCTGGCCGGGTGCGCGCCACGGAGTTCTCGTGGGACCGGACTGCCAACGCCGTCGAGCAGCTCTGCCGCAGCATCTCTGGCGGCGAGCACAGCGCGGTGGGGCTCACTCGACCGGTGTCATCCTGAGCGGAGGTGTCATCCTGAGGGTACCGAAGGATCCGTCTCTTACTTGGAACTTGAAACTTGGAACTTGAAACTCGTCCAGATGCTTTGCTTCGCCCAGGCATGACAGGAGCCAGCTACCCGTGTACGTCCCGCCCGTCGGCAGGTAGCGGCCTGTCCCCAGCGACCGCGCCTAACACCCCTGCTGTCACCCGGCCGGCCTCGGCCCACGTGAAGACTCGCGCCCGCACGGGGCCAGCTTCGCGGAGCGAGCGCGCCAGTGTGTCATCGAGCAGGATGCGCCGCAGGCCCTCGGCGATGGAGTCCAGGCTCAGCGGATCGACCTGCAGGCCGGCTTGCCCCACAATCTCCGGAAGCGCCGAGCGATTCGACGCCAGCACGGGCGCGCCACAGGCGAGTGCTTCCAGGGCAGGGATGCCGAAGCCTTCGTGGAGACTGGGTATGGCGACGCACGCGGCACCTGAGTAGAGCGCCGGCAGGTCTTCGTACTCGACGTATGAGAGCCGGTGGACCCGGTCCTGGAGCCGCGTCTCCTCGATGGCGCGCTCCACGTCTCGACTCCCGAAGCTGGTGCCGCCGCCAATGGCCAGCCCCACGTCATTGCCAAGCCTCGCCCTGGCGAACGCGCGCACCAACCGGGGCAAGTTCTTGCGCGGTTTGATGGTCCCGAGCGCCAGGACGTACCGTGCCGGCAGCGCGTACCGGCGCCGGACCTCGGCCAGACGGACTGGATTGGCCGGCTGAAAGGCTTCATCGACAGCCGGGTAGGCCACCACCACCCGCTGGGGCGTCGCCCCGTATCGCCCGTACAGGCGCAGAATGTCGCGTCGACTTGCGTGCGAGATCGTCAGGATGGCCGAGGCTTCGCGGACATGGCGGCGGATCGCCCATTCCACGTACACCCACTCTGCCAGCCTGTGGGCTCGGGGGAAGTACCGGTGGCCCACGTCGTACACCACGGCCACCGATCGGCGAGGATGGACGATGGGCAGCACGTGGCTGGGCACCCACAGCACGTCGGGCGGATCGAGGGCCATTTCCCGCCCGAGCGCCAGGTGCGTCCACAGCCGCGGCAGCGGGAGCGAGCGGACCTCGTCGGCTAGGGCCGCGGCTGCAAGGCCAGGACTGGGCGGCTCGTTGAAGTACAACCGGTAACGAAGCTCCGGGTCCCGGGGGCGGCGGAGCACCTCCTCCACCACGTGCCGCGAGTAGTTCTCGGTTCCGGTCGGCCGCGAACGGGTGAGTCGGCTGGCGTCCACGCCGATGCGCACATGGCTGATCGTACGGCCGGGATGAGGCCCGCAGCCGCCCGTGCGATCGAAGCGCACGCCATCAGAGCGACGGACGACCCAACCGCGCTACGTGCGGGCGCACCCACACCGGTGGCCTGTGCAGGCGCGCTCGTCGGTTCAGCGCTCCTTCAGCAGCTCCAGCACACCCCGGCGGATGAGGCCCGCCAGTCCCATCCCGAGTGCCGCCCCCGAGAGCACATCGCCGGGGTAATGCGCCCCCACGTACACGCGGCTCACCCCCACGGTGGAGGCCAGGCCGAAGAACAGCGGCCCCAGCCGGGGCCACGCCAGCGTCAGCACGAAGGCCGAGGCAAACGACGACGCGGTGTGGCCGCTCGGGAACGACCAGCTTCCCGGCTTCTTGCCAATGACCAGCGCGCGCACGACGTCGATAAATGGCCGGGTGCGACGAAAATACGCCTTCAGGGGGTACTCCACCGTCCAGGTGGCGAGGATGACGCTCGGCGCCATGATGCGCACCACCCGCCGAGCCCGCACCACGCCGAGCTCACGCGCGGCGACAGTCCCCGCGATCCAGATCCAGCCACCGGTGGCAATCAACGTCACCAGGTGCGCGGCGTGGTCCAGCCAGACGGGGTGGGGAAGGTGATTGATGGCCAGGTACACGCTGGCGTCCGCCCGCTGGAAAGGGCCCATGCGTCGGAGGACCGCGTCGCGCAAGTACCGGCGTCCGTCCCTCGCCCGCGGCGAAATACCGTTGGGACGCGGCCCCAGGGACTGCTGAGCCGCGGCCACGACCTCCGGCGCTGCCGCGGTCGGAGCCACGGCCTCGGCAGCGGCAGCGTCAATGACGGCGGCGACCTCATCGTTCTTGCCGGTTGCCGCCCCCGCTGCCTGCGCCAGGTGGTCGGCGGCGGGGGGCTTGGCCATCGCTTCATCGCCGCGCTGCGCTTCGGTTTTCCCAGCCGCGAGCGCGTCGATCTTCTGGATCACCGCCTCCGCGTCCTCGGGGCCGCGGACCTTCTCTACTTCTTCGGCAAGGAGCGCGTGTACTCGTGTGTCGCCCAGGGGCTGGGGCTGTTCGGCCATACCATGCACATGCGCAACCGGCGGGCCAGCTTCCCGTGGCACCATGGAGCGCAACGCCGCGCGTGGGGCATTCCGCTCCGCCGGCCGTGGCCATCACTATCCCAGCCTCGAAAGGCGAGCACACCGTGGACCTGCTGATTGTCGCGCGAGAGGGCGCGGGCGCCCCGCCAACAGCGCGTGAAGTCGTGGACCCGGCCGAGGCCAGGGACCTGCTGGCGCCGCTGCCGCACGGCACCCTGCTCCAGCAGCTCCTGGCGCGGCTGGCGCTGGGGACGCTGGTCCTGGCGCAGAGCCTGGACCGACAGGCCGCGCGCGCGGCGATTGGAGTGGCAATGCAACGCTCTCGGCCGCGGGGCGTGCTGCTGCTGGGCAACGAGCTCGGGCGAGAGCTGCTGGGGGAGGGCCTGCCACTCGCCGGCGGTATCCGCGAGATGTACAGCAAGCCCATTGCCGCGCTCGGGCGGGCGAAGCAGGCGGACATTGAGAAACTGCTGACAGACGTCTGCCAGCGCGCCGGCGTCCCGTGGTCCCCACCGGGCGTCCGAGCGGTGGCTGCTCGCACGGTGGTCCGCGCGGAGGAGGCCGAGGCCACGGCCGCGAAACTGATCGAACAAGCGCAATGGCAGCAGGCGCTCGAGGTACTCCGCGCGGCCGAGCCCCTGGCAGCCCGCGGCACCAACATGCTGGGCCGAGTGCTTCTACAACTGGGCGACCGTGCGGGCGCGAAGCACGCCTTCGAGCGCACCCTCGCTGCCGATCCCCTCAACGCCATCGCCCAGCGCCAGATCAGCCAGTTGTCCTGACGGAGCCTTTGGGGCGCGCCAGCGTGCTCGGGGCGCTGATGTCAGGCCGCGCCTCGTGAGACTCTTCGACACTCGAAAGTGGGCTGCAGCACCGCACGGTCTGCGGGCGATCCCTCCCTGGCGCTCTGCGCGGACGGCGCGGCGCGATTCAGGGCGGTCGAGGGCAGATCGGAGGTGCTCGATCCGCGGGTGCGGAGCCTATCAACAGCGTGCGGCGGTTCAGGCCTCGCACCCCACCCCCAGTCCCGCTGCAGGAAGCGGCTCACGTCCGGCTGGAACTGGCGACTCAGTGCCTCGACCAGGATGTTGCTGCGCGGGTCCAGGGTGTAGCTGGTGGTGGTTCCCAGGCCGTTGGTGGCCTGCGTCAGCCGACCCCAGGCATCGAGCTGGTAGGTGGCCGTGCAGGCGATGCTGGTACAGGGCAGGCTGCCCGGCCCCTGGCGGGTGAAGGTGTCGTCGGTCTGCTGCCTCAGCCAGCCCGAGGTGCAACGGCGACGCCCCTACACGCCGGCGTACACCGCGTCCGCCGCCGCCAGCGCTCCGCTGCCGCCGTAGCCCTGGCGGTTGAGCGCTAGCTCAAGCCCGCCGAGCGTCAGCAGCACGTTTGCGCGGGTGGCGCTGTGGCCCATGATGCCGATCCGCCACATGCGGTTCGTCTGGACGTCAAGTCCGCCGGCGATCTCGACGTCGAACTCGTCTAGCAGCACAGCGCGGGCGCGGGCGCTGTCAATGCCTTCGGGAACCACCACCGTGACCACGGTGGCCAGACGGTGGTCCGCTTCGGCAAAGAGCTTGAGGCCCAGGGCCCGCAGGCCGGCCGTAAGCGCGCGCGAGTGGAGGCGGTGGCGATCGAAGCGTGCGCTCAGCCCCTCCTCGGCGATCAGTCGCAGCGCCTCGCGCAGCGCGTAGATGCTGAGCACTGGCCCGGTGTGGTGATAAATGTGCGTCTCGTCCCAGTAGTGGGCGTGGAGCGAAAGGTCCAGGTACCAGCTTCCGACAGGTGTCCGGCGCGTCTCGATGCGGCGCATCGCGCGCTGCGAGATCGTGATCGGCGACAGTCCGGGCGGCGCCGAGAGGCACTTCTGGCTTCCGCTGTAGCAGATGTCAATCTGCAGCTCGTCGACCGGCAGGCTGGTCCCGCCCAGCGTGGGCACCGCGTCCACTACCAGGTAGCAATCCAGCTCGCGGCAGGCGGCGCCCAGCCCGTCAAGCGGCTGCTCGACACCGGTAGACGTCTCGCCGTGAACCATCGCGAGGACGCGCGCGCCATGCTCGCGGACCGCGGCAATGAGCCTGGCGGTATCAATCGCCTGGCCCCACTCCACCTCGACGGTGACGAGCTTCACACCCAGCCGCTGTGCAATCTCCACCATGCGGTGCGCGAAAAAGCCCGCGTGGCCGATCACGACCGTGTCGCCGGGCTCCAGCAGGTTCAGCAGGCTGCTCTCCATGCCACTGCCGCCGGTGGCAGGCAGGCAAAAGGTGGAGGCGTTGCGCGTCTGGAACACCATCCGCAGCAGCTCGGCGGTCTCGTCCATGGCGGCGAGGAACGCCGGGTCCTTGTGGCTGACCATCGGCGTCAGCAGCGCCTGGTACACCCGCGGGTGCAGGTTCGACGGTCCGGGCACCATGAGCACAGGTGCGCGGTGCTCGCGCGGTGCGTCGGGCTTCGCGGTGGCGATCACGTCGCCGCGATCGAGGTGGTCAGGCTGATACTGCGCGCGTTCGGTTACGGCCACGGGCGGCCCTCCGTACAAAAACGCCCGCGGAAAGTGGGCGAGACTGCCCCGGATGGTACCGGACGCTCCAGGCCAGCCGACGAGCGACGGCCGGACATGGCCTGAGCAAGCACAGAAGCAGCAGGGTGATTGCCCCGCGTGGATTCCATCTCTAGACTGCCTACCGTGGTCCCGGCGCATTCTCTCTGGTTCGCCACGCAATCCCGTGTCAGCGGCTCCCTGGGCCGCTGAGTCGCTGCTGGTCCTCCTGCGATGGCTGCACGCTCTCGCCGCGGCGCTCCTGGTGGGCTCCATGGCGGTCATCCTGTGGGAGCCGTGGACGGAGCGTCCGCCGCTGTCGGTCCAGCGCTTCAAGGAGCTCACCGACGCCACGATGCTGGCATTCCTCGCTACCGGCGCAATTCTGACCTTCGACCGTTTGTCTCGGGGCGCGGGCAGCACCTACGCGATCATCCTCGTGATCAAGGTCGCCGCCAGCGTGGCGGCCTACCAGTGGCTCTTCCGCTGGCGGCGGCGCAAACTGGAGAGGAGCGCTCCGGATGGGCGTTTTGCCTTCGGGGCGGCCGTGTTCGCGATACTGCTCGCTGCACTCTTGAAGGGAGTAACTAACGGTGGCTTTGGCGGCCCCTAACGCCGCGCTCGCGGTCCCCAGCCGAGTCCGCACATTCGGCGCTTCCCCCAAATTGCTTATCGCGGGCAGCGCGATCGTCCTGGCCGCCATATACCTGATCGTCGTCAGCATGCAATCCAGCACGGTCTACTTCCTGACTGTTTCCGAGCTCCTCGCACGAGGACCCGCCGCCAGCGGCCAGGCGTACCGCGTTTCCGGCAGCCTCGTACCGGGCACCCTGGTCCGCGGCCCCAACGGAGAAGGCATCAGCTTCGAGATCAGCGACCCAGAGCAGCCCTCACGCAATCTTGCGGTCGCCTATCGGGGCGGCCAGGTTCCCGACATCGTCGGCGACAACATCGAGATCGTGGCCGAGGGCAAGCTCGATGCGCAGGGCTCGTTCCAGGCCGCTACGCTCCTGGCCAAGTGCCCCTCTCGGCTTGAGAACGCTCCCCCGGACGAGCGTGACTACGTTGTCCCAGCCACCGCGTCGTGATCCGCTCGCTCCCTCGGGGCCTTTCCTGAATCCACGGATACGCAACGATCAACATGGGTGACCTCGGCTACATTGCCCTCGTCGGCGCTCTCGCGCTCGCGGTGTACGCGGCGGGAGCTTCGCTCATCGGCGCCTGGCGCCTGAACGGGCCGCTCATCGCCAGCGGCCGGAACGCGGCGCTCGGCGTGACTGTCCTGTTTACGGCGGCGTCGTTCACGCTGCTGGCGGCCTTCGTCGCCAACGACTTCTCGCTCCGCTACGTCTACGACAACTCCAGCCGGGCGATGCCGATGGACATGCTGATGCCAGCCTTCTACAGCGGCCAGCGCGGCTCGCTGCTGTTCTGGGGCTGGACGCTCTCCATCTTCACCGCCATCGTCCTGATCCAGTTGCGGAAGCCTGGCGCGCACTCCGTGTTCATGCCCTACGTGATCGCGGTGCTCATGCTCATCGAGGGTTTCATGGCCCTGCTGCTCAATGTCGTGGGCTCGCCATTCGAGCGCCTGCCCTTCACGCCGCCGGATGGCGTGGGCCTGAACCCATTGCTGTATGACGAGGGCATGAAGATCCACCCGCCGATGCTGCTCATGGGCTACATGGCGTGGAGCGTGCCCTTCGCGTTCGCCGTGGCGGCGCTGGCGACCGGCCGCCTGAATAGCGAGTGGCTGCGCCTTTCCCGCCGCTACGCCCTGGTGGCATGGACCATCCTTGGGCTGGGCAACCTGCTGGGCTCGTGGTGGGCCTACCGGGTGCTGGGGTGGGGCGGTTACTGGGGCTGGGACCCCGTGGAGAACGTGGCGCTCATGCCCTGGCTGGCGGGCACAGCCTTCATTCATAGCCTGCAGGTCCAGGAGCGGCGAGGGATGCTCAAAGCCTGGAACGTCGCCCTGATCCTGCTCACCTTCTACCTCAGTATCTTCGGCACCTTTGTCGTTCGGAGCGGCATCCTGGCGTCGGTTCACTCCTTCGCCCTCTCACAGATTGGTCCGTACTTCCTCGGCTATCTCGGCTTCCTGATCGCCGGCTCGGTAGCGCTTTTCCTGTGGCGCTTGCCCCGCCTGCGCGAGGAGAACCACCTGGATTCGGCGGTGTCCCGCGAGGGCGCGTTCCTCCTGAACAACGTGTTGTTCCTGGCGGTCACGTTCGCGATCTTCTGGGGCACGGTGTATCCGCTGGTCGCGGAAGCGCTGAGCAATCAAAAGATCAGCGTTGGCGTGCCGTACTTCAACCAGGTGGCAAGCCCCCTCTTTGGGGCCTTGCTCCTGCTGATGGGCATCGCGCCGCTGGTCCCGTGGCGCAAGACCACGAGAGCATACCTGGTGCGCCAGTTCCTGCCGCCCGTGGGCACCGCGCTGCTCGGCACCGTCGCGATGCTCGTGGCCGGCATGCGTGAGCCCGTGCCGCTGGTGGGCTTCACCATCTGCCTGTTCGCCGGCGCCACCGTGGTGGTGGAGTTCGTGCGCGGCGTGACGGCCCGAGCACACGCCACCGGCGAGAACCTGGTGCTCGCATTCGCCTCCCTCGTGCGCCGCAACAACCGCCGCTATGGCGGCTACACCGTGCATCTTGCGATAGCCCTCATTGGCGCGGGGATCGTGGGATCGCAGGCGTTCCAGGTGCAGGCGCAGGCAACCCTCGCGCCAGGCCAGACCATGCAGGTGGGGGCATACAGCCTCACCGCCCAGTCGCTTCAAACCTTCCCGTCGGCCGGTGGTCGGACCGTCGAGGCGCGGCTCCTGGTCAATGGCAGCGGCGAGGCAATGCGTCCTCAGCGGGTGTTCTTCCAGAACTTCGACCGCCAGTCGAGCACCAGGGTGGCGATACGCTCGACGTTCCGAGAGGACCTGTACATCGTTCTCTCCGCGTGGGATGAGTCCGGTCCGGTGCCCAAGATCAGCATCGCCGCGTACGTGAATCCACTGGTCAGTTGGATCTGGGCGGGCGGCCTGCTGTTCCTGATTGGCTCCCTGGCGGTCATGTGGCCCGCGCCCCAGCCAAGCGTTCGCACGGTCCGAGCTGCCGCGCCGCGCGGGGCCCTGGTGTCGGCGTAGTCATGGGCCGCCTGCTGCCCATCGCTGGAACGGTGCTGGTGCTGCTGGCGCTCCTCGCCGCGCCCGCCAGCGCGCAGCAGGTGGGGCTGGATGACGCGGTGCGGCGGATCGCGCTCCAGTTGCAATGTCCCGTGTGCGTCGGGCAGACCGTGGCGGAATCAAACTCGGGGCTGGCGCAGGACATGCGGGCGGTGATCCGCTCGAAGCTTGAACAGGGACAGTCTGAACGCGAGATCATGGATGCGTTCGTGGCCGCGTACGGAGAGAGCGTCCTCAGCGACCCGCCAAAGCGGGGCATCGGGCTGGGCGTGTGGATCGCCCCCGTGGCGTTGCTCCTGTTCGGTATAGGGGTGCTGTTCGTCCTCACTCGTCGCTGGAGCCGGCCCACGCCCAGCGCCTTTCCACCCGCCGCGGCCGTGCGAACAGAACAAGCGCTGGTGACCGACGAGCTGCAACGCTATCGGGACGCATACGAACGGTGAGCGGAGACGTCCTGCCCGCAATGCTGGGCATTCTCCTCGTGCTGGCGGTGGCGGGGTTCGTTGCCTATCCACTGATGACACGCGATGCCGTGGTGCCGCGAGCCATTGCCGAGAGCCCTGCCGAGGCCAACGCGCGGGCTCGCTTCGCGCTGTACCGCCAGGTGCTTGACCTGGAGCTGGACGAGCAGACCGGCAAGCTGGCGCCGGACGACCGGCAGGAGCTCGAGGCAGACCTCTTACGACGGGCGGCGCTCCTGATGGACGAGCCAGCGCTTGAAACGGCTCAGGCCGACCGCGCCGATGCCGTGCGCCGCGTTGCCGTGGAGCGACGGATCGAGGAGGAGATCGCCGCGGCCCGCCGCGCGCTCGCCGCGGCTCGGTCGCCGGAAGCCTCCGCGGCTGGGGGCTAGACCGGCACGTGACCGCGCGGCGCTTCGTCGTCCTGGCGCTCTCGGTGCTCGTCGTGGCCCTCTTCGTCCCGGGCTCCGCGCTGGCCGAGCCCAACGATGGGGTCGTGGAAGGATCGGTGACCAACGCGTCGGCGAACGGCCAATCCCCGGCCGGGGACGACGTCATCATGCTGCAGTTCTCGGTTGCGGCGCAGTCCCAGGTGGGCGAGCTCACCACGAAGGTCGGGCCGGACGGCTCGTACCGCTTTGAGAACGTCGACCGCAATCCAGACTTCGCGTACTACGTCATCGTCGTCCACCAGAGCGTCAGCTACCCGTCGGCCACGCCGTTCCAGCTCAAGGAGGCGACGTCCCAGCGCGCGGATGTGCGCGTGTACGACAGCACCACACAGGACAACGTGCTGCGGTACGAGCGGCTCAACTTGCTGGTGGCCGACGCCGAGCCGGGGATGCTCCAGGTGTTCCAGATGGGTGCAGTCGTGAATACTTCGGACCGCACCTTCATACCGGCCAATCCGCAGGATGGCTTCCTCGCCCGCGCGATCAAGTTCCCGCTCCCCGAAGGCGCGCTCGAAGCGCAGTTCCAGACCGGGTTCCGCGACGAGGACCGCCAGGCAGCGGTCGGCGGCATTCAGGTGACGACACCGCTCAAGCCGGGTCGGCAGGAGTACGCTATTGCGTTCATGCTCCCCTACACCGGCACCGAGGCCGACCTTTCGGTGCAGTTGCCGTACCCCGCGGATGCGGTGCAGGTGTACGCGCCAGAAACCGGGGCAAAGCTGCAAAGCGCGAACCTGGAGTCGCGTGGGCGCGGCGACTTCGGCGGCCAGCAGTTCGCGCTGTATGGCGCCAATGGCGTGTCGGCGGGAACAAAGCTCGGGGCGCGTCTGACCGGTCTCGCCTCAGGGGGCGGCTCGGCGTTCTCGCCAAATCAACTGGCGCTCTTCAGCCTGGGTGCCATTGCCCTGGTGGTCGGAGCGGGGTTCCTCGTGCTTGGCCGCGGCCGGCGCATGAGAGCGACGGCCACCCCGAAACGCTCTCAGGCACCCGAGGGTGATGCAGCGGAGCCCGACGACGAGCGGGTGCGTCTGGTGGTGAAGCTAGCGATGCTGGACGAGCGCTTCGCCGCTGGCGAGATTGGCGAGTCCGACTACCAGCGGCAGCGCGCCCGCGAGAAGCAACGCCTCCTGGAGCTCGCCGAGACGTCCGCGGCATCGTGAGCGAAGCGGCGCCGCCGCCTGAAGCAGCTTCGCAGGCGTTGCGCCTCCAGGCCGTCTCCGCCCACTACCAGGGTCAATCGGTGACGAAGCCAGCGCTGGCGGACGTCACTCTCGCGGTGCAGCCAGGCGAACGGGTGCTCATAGCGGGACCGAATGGCGCCGGAAAATCGACGTTGCTGAGGATCGCCGCGGGACTCATGCGGCCCAGCGCGGGCGGGGTGTGGCTGCACGGCGTGGAGCCGCGGCGGGCCCGCCAGGTGATCGGCTATCTTGCGCACGCCACGTTGCTGTACGACGAATTGACCGCGCAAGAGAATCTCCTGTTCGCGGCCACGCTGTACGGCGTCCCGGAGCCCGGAGCCCGCGTGGAGACGATGCTTCGCCAGGTGGGCCTTTCAAGCCGGGCTGACTCACGGGTCGACACCCTCTCGCGAGGGCAGCAACAACGGGTGGCGCTGGCCCGCGCGCTCGTCCACCGGCCGGCCGTGTTGCTGCTGGACGAGCCGGACACCGGCCTCGACGCGGCGGCCTTCGATCTCCTGGAGGAGCTTGTCAGGGACGCCGAGAGCACGGTGCTGCTGGCGACGCACGACCTGCAAGCAGGCGCACGTCTGTGCCAGCGTACCGTGGTCCTGACAGACGGCCGCGTGAGTCACCACGCAACCTCCGGCCCGCTGGACGCGCGGGATATCGAGCGGCACGTGCGCGGCGCGGCCGCCTCGGCATGACCGCCAACCGCCCCCGCTACCTGCGGCAACTGCGGGCGCTCCTCTGGAAGGAGGCGCTGGTCGAGTCGCGCTCCCGCGAGACGGTGCTGGCCGCGGTCATCTTCGCCCTGCTCATCCTGGTCATCTTCAGCTTCGCCTTCGACCTGCGGGTTGATCAGGCAGCCGCGGTCGCACCTGGCGTGCTGTGGGTCACATTCTCCTTTGCTGGCGACATTGCCCTCGGGCGCACCTTTGCCCGCGAACGGGACCGACGAACGCTGGACGTCCTCCTGTTGGCGCCCGTCGACCGCTCGGCCATCTATCTGGCCAAGCTCGCGGCGGTGGTCGCCACCATGCTGCTTGTCGAGATCGTCGCGGTGCCGGCCAGCATTGGTCTGTTCAACCTGCGCGTTGATGGTCCGCGGCTCGCACTGTCGCTCGGGCTGGGCACGCTCGGTTTCGCCGGCGTGGGCACGCTGCTGGCGGCCGTCACGGCCCACACCCGCGCCCGCGAAGCGCTGCTGCCGTTGCTGCTGTTCCCGTTGCAGGTTCCGGTGATTCTCGCCACCGTCAAGAGCACTGCCGCGGCCATCCAGGTGCCTGGCGGCGAAGCAGCCGACGCCGGTTCGTGGCTGGCGCTCCTGGCCGGGTTCGACGTGCTGTTTCTCGGGCTCTCCGTGTTGCTCTTCGACTACGCTATTGCCGATGACTGAGCACGTGGTGCTTCGACAGCCGGCTTCCTCGCCGGGCTCGCGTGTGGCTCCCCGGGCAAGCGGCGCGCGCCGAAGCACGTGCACACGCGTTTGGCATGTTTCTACGGAACTGCACGCACTTGCCTGGCATGTCTCCAGACCGGGCACGAAGTGCTTCGCGCGGACAGTGAGGAGCTGGAGCGCGGCGTGACCACTCGAGCTCTCGGCATCGGCAGTCTGCTCCTCCTGGTTGTCAGCACGTACGGCACCTTCTTCCTTGCGCGCCCGGACCGCGTCCAGGGCGATGCCGCCCGCATCGTCTACTTCCACGTGCCGATGGCGTGGGTCGCATTTCTCGCGTTCTTCGTGGTGTTCATCGCGGGGATTGCCTACCTGCGGACCCGAAAGGCCATCTGGGACCATGTGGGGCGGGCTTCGGCCGAGGTGGGCGTCCTGTTCACCACCCTCGTGCTCGTCACCGGGTCCATCTGGGGCTTCCCAATCTGGGGAACCTGGTGGTCCTGGGATCCAAAGCTCACCACCACGCTCATCCTGTGGTTTCTGTACCTGGGCTACCTGATGGTGCGCGCCTATGCCGAACCGCCGCGTGGACCCCGCTACGCGGCACTGCTGGGCATCCTCGGTTTCGCCGACGTGCCAATCGTGTACCTGTCGTCGGTGTGGTGGCGCACTCTGCACCCCGCGCCTGTCATCGGCCCGCTCGCTGCCCAGCAGCCCTCGGCATCGATCGTGTGGCTCCTGCTGCTCTCACTGGCGGCCTTCACGCTGTTCTACGCCTTTTTGGTAGCTGTGCGGGTGCGCATCGAGCAAGTGGGGGCCGGCCTTCGGAGCCAGGGGGAGGTGCCGAGTTATGCCGACGCCCCGATCGGCTCGCCGGCGCCCCACGGCGGCGCCGCTCGGATCTGAGCAGCCGCATCTCCCACGTCGCCGCCCCTGGGGAGGCGGCACGCGGGTTGCTACTTCGAGTGGTCAGGTCTCACGCGTCATTTCTCGGTGGCTTGACCGAGAAATGAGGAGCGTGTTCATCCATCAGGAGAGGTGCGCCCATCCGTGCGAGTGTCCGCAATTCGAGGAGTTCCCGTGATCGACGCGCACGGCACCCGCAGCGCGGGCGTCGTGCTGGATGCGGTGCTGGACCTGGAGGCGGGGCAGTTGGTTGGGCTCGACGTCGCCCATGGCAACGGGATGCTGGCGACGCGCGTCCCGCTCGACGAGATCGAGACGATCGAGCCGCGAGTGGTCCGGCTCCGAGACGTGCGCACCGCCACCCGTGTCGAACCCCGCGACTGGGGCGAGCACACGCTGTCCACGTCAGATGTTTTTGGCTTGCTGGTCCTGAGTGATGAGGGCGAGGACCTGGGCCGCATCCGCGATGTCAACCTGCGAACGGACGACCTGGCCATCCTCTCGTATGAGATCCAGGGCCGCCTGAAGCGTCTAACACCCGACCACGTACTGGCAGGGAGTCGAGATGCCCTGATCGTCCAGAGCCAGGCGCTGGCCCGACCCGCAACGACGCCCTGGTGGCGCCCGCAACCGCTACCATTCCTGCGGCGAGCCTGAAGGTGAGTGCTCAGTTATCAGTTATCAGTTATCAGTTATCAGTTATCAGTTATCAGTTATCAGTTATGAGTTATCAGTTGTGAGTCGTCAGTTGTCAGGAGACGGCGTGTCAGTGTCATCCTTGAGCGAAGCGAAGGATCCGTCTCTCACGCACGAGCACGGAGCCTTCGGCCGCGGCCTCAGGATGACACTGACGACTGACAACTGACAACTGATCACTCGTCACTCGTCACTCGTCAGCCCTCTCTATGCTTGACCTCGATAAGTACGGCACGTTCCTCATTGCCGCCTTTGGCATCACCTGGGTGGTGTTCGCCACCTACCTGGCCTATCTGCGCTCTCGCCTGCGTGGCCTCCAACGCGCCGCTGAGCAGCGCGGCAGCGCCGTCACCCCCGACGCAGCTACTCCGCTCTAAAGGTGCGCGCGGCCAGCCAGCCGCTCAGCACGGCCCACCCGACGAGAGTGGCGAGCGAGCCGTATGCCGTGCTGGGGTTCCCCGAGAGCGCGGCACGGGTGGCGTTCGCGAGCGCGCCGGCGGGGAGGATGCCGGCCACAAGAGCAATCGGACCCGGCAGCTGGTCAAGGGGAAACACGAAGCCGCCGATGAGCAGGAAGACCACGTACAGCCCGTTTGCAGCGGCAAGGGTCGCCTCGGCCCGGAGCGTACCCGCCATGAGCAGCCCCAGTCCCGCGAAGGCGACACTGCCAATCAGCAGCGCCGCGAGCGCAAGCGGGAGTGAGCCCGCCGGCCGCCACCCGAGGACGCTCACGGCCAGCCCGAGAATCAAGGCAGCCTGGACGCACTCGATCGCCAGCACGGAAAGGGTCTTGGCGGCGAGGAGCGAGCCCACGGGCAGCGGCGAGCCCACCAGTCGCTTGAGGACGCCGTAGTAGCGCTCGAAGGCCGTCGCGATTCCCAGCGACACCATGCTCGTGGACACCACGGCCAGCGCAAGGATGCCCGGCACCAGGAACTCGCGGCCTCCGCCACCGGGCAGGGCGTTCGGCATACCAACACCGAAGAACAGCAAGAGCGCAACGGGGATGACCAGCGTGACCAGGAGGTTTTCTCCCCGACGGCTGGCCAGCAAAAGCTCGGCGCGAAGCTGCCCCAGAAGCGGCCTCACGAGGCCTCGTGCGCTCCGTCGATGGGCGAGCCGGTCAGCGCCAGGTAGGCGTCCTCGAGGGACTGGCTGCCCGCCTGGAGCCCCGTCAGCAGCGCTCCCTGAGTGTGCAACCAGGAGGTGAGCCGGGCAATCAGCGCGGGGGTGGGATCAACCGTCAGCACAACCGTCCCAGCCGCGCCTCCGGCGACGGACGCGGCATCGATTCCGAGCGCGTGCGCCACCGCGGCCGGCGCAACGGCGGGGTCCGTGGTGAGATGGAGGCGCCGGGCGGCGCGCTGGCGGAGCTCACCCGGCGTGGCCACTGCCACCAGCCGGCCCGACTTCAAGATCGCCACGCGATCGGCGAGATGCTCCGCCTCGTCCATAAAGTGCGTCGTGAGCAGGACCGTACAGCCACGCTCCTTCAGACCCCGAACAACGTCCCACGTGTCACGTCGCGCCCGCGGGTCCATGGCAGCGGTCGGCTCGTCCAGAAACGCTAGCTCCGGGTTCCCTACCAGGGCAAGGGCGAGACTCAGACGCTGCTTCTGTCCCCCCGAAAGCTGGCGGAAGCGCGTGCCGGCAGCATCCGCAAGACCGACGAGCGCCAGCAGCTCGCCCGTGTCGGCGGAGCGCGGATAGAAGCTCGCGAACAGGTTGAGCGCCTCGCGCGCGGTGAGCTGGGGGAACACCCCGCCCTGCTGGAGCATCAATCCCGTCTTCGCTCGCAACCGCCGTGCGTCGCGGGCGGGGTCAAGTCCCAGGACGCGCGCCGTGCCGGCGTCTGGACGCCGGTAGCCCTCCAGGATTTCGACAGTGGTGGTCTTGCCGGCGCCGTTCGGCCCCAGCAACGCTACCACCTCTCCGCGGGCCACCGAGAACGACACGTCGTCTACGACAGTCCGGCCGCCGTAACGCTTCACCAGCCCCTGGACCACGATCGCCGCGGGTTCGTCAATCTGCTCGCCGCCACCCCGGCCGTAGCTAGACTGGCCTGGAACCATGCTGGAATTCCTGGAAATCTGGATGCCCCTGGCCAACATGGCGCTCATCGTGGTGAGCGGCGTGTTCCTCCTCATCGGCTACACCCGTATCCGCCGCGGCGACGTGATCTGGCACAAGCGCAGCATGCTCACCGCGGCAGTCTTCGCCGCACTGTTCCTGGTGGTGTACGTCACTCGGGTGGCCGTGTTGCCAGCGAAGCTGTTTCCCGCTGAAAGCGGACTGCGAGGACTGTACTTCTCCATCCTGATCCCGCACGTCATCGTCGCCACGCTGGTGGCGCCGTTCGCATTCGTCACGATCCGGCGAGCGCTGGCTGGGCGGTTCGCCAAACACCGCGCCATTGCGCGCATCACGTTCCCCATGTGGCTGTTCACCGCTGCCTCCGGGTACGTGGTGTACTGGATGCTGTACCAGATGTGACCAGTTCTCGGTGGTCGGCAATCCGGGACAGGATCGCGTGCGCCGCTGGGGTTCGGGCCAAGCCGGACCCGAAGAGCTCGGTCGCCTCGGCCACCGACAGCGCGAGCACCTCGTGGATGTTCTGGCCGCCGATCAGTCTTCTGGAAGCGCAGAAAACTCCTTCTTCGTTTTCATATACCACCCCATTCCTCGGACGGGATTTTTCCACCTATCCTGCATCGCCTTCAAGTATCTGTCCAATAAGGCAGGGTAGCGGCTGAACAGGCGGACGCGGGGAAGGGTGGGGCTTGGCAGCGCTCCTACGCCGGGCGTAGCCTGCAGGCGGCATGGTGGACCTGAGCGTGCTGCGCAGCCTGGACGTGGAGGGAGTGGCGGACCCCGCCGCCCGCGCCCTGATCCGGGTGCTGCTGGGGCTGATCGAGCAACTCGCCGCCGAGAACGCGGCCCTGCGTGCCGAGAACCAGCACCTGAAGGACGAACTGGCGCGGCTGAAGGGGCAGCCACCCCGTCCCACCAGCCGCCCGCAGAGCGGCCCGCCCGGCGCCGGGACCAATCGGGATGTCTCGTCGGAGCAGCCGCGCCGCGAGCCGCGCACGTGGCACAAGGCGGCCAAGCTGCCGGCGCTGACGATCACCCGAACGGAGCGCCTGCGGGTGGACCCAACCACGCTGCCGGCCGACGCGGTGTTCAAGGACCTGGAGCGGGTGGTGGTGCAGGATCTGGTGATCCAGGTCGAGACGGTGTGTTTCGAGAAGGAGGTGTGGTACTCCCCCGGTGAGCGGCGCAGCTATCGGGCGGCCCTGCCGGCAGGCTACAGCGGGCAGTTCGGGCCCGGGCTCAAGAGCCTGGCGCTGGCGCTGCACTTCGGGGCCAATGTCACCGAGGCCAAGCTGCACGAGTTGTTCGCGCAGGTGGGGGTGCGCGTCTCGACCGGCTGGCAGAGCGACCTGCTCAGCGGCGATGCGGCGGCCTTTGGGGCGGAGGCGCAGGCCGTTGAGCGGGCGGGGCTGAAGAGCAGCCCGTGGCACCACCTGGACGACACGGCGACGCGGGTGGACGGGCAGAACGAGCACTGCCAGGTGCTGGGGAACGGGCTGTACACCGCCTACCACACCACCCAACGGAAGGACCGCCTGAGCGTGCTGGATGCGCTGCAAGGCGGACGCTCCCCCGACGAGCGGACCTATCGCTGGGACGCCACAGCGGAGGCGTACCTGATCTGGTGGGGGCTGTCGGCGGCGGCGCGGCAGCGGCTGGGGAGTCTGCCGCGGGACCAGGCGCTGGACGCGGCCACGTTCGACCAATGGGAGCACGGGCAGACGGCGTGGCTGGGGCCGCAGCAGCGGGCGCGCATCCGCGAGGGGCTGGCGATTGCGGCGTACCATGCGCAGACGGACTGGCCGGTGGTGGCGTGCCTGGTGTGCGACGATGCGCCGCAGTTCCAGCAGGTGACGGCCGAGCTCGCCCTGTGCTGGGTGCACGAGGGGCGCCATTACGCCAAGCTCAGCCCGTACGTGCCCCAGCACCAGGCGCGGCTGGACGCCTTCCGCGAGCGCTTCTGGCAGTACTACCAGGAGTTGCTGGCGTACAAGCAGCAGCCCACGGCGGCGGAGCGGGCGCGGCTGGAGGCGGCGTTCGACGTGCTATTCACGGCGGAGACGGGGTACGCGGCGCTGGATGCGCGGATCGCCTTGACGCGCCAGAAAAAAGCCGACCTGCTGCGGGTGCTGGCGCATCCGGAGCTGCCGCTGCACAATAACCCGGCCGAGCTGGCGGCGCGGCGGCGGGTGCGCAAGCGGGACGCCAGCTTCGGGCCACGGAGCGCGGCGGGGCGCTGGGCCTGGGACACCTACCAGACGCTGGCAGCTACCGCGCAGCAGCTCGGCGTGCCCTTCCTGCGCTACCTGCACGATCGGCTGACCGGTGCCGGGCAGATCCCGCACCTGGCCGACCTGCTCACCGCCCGCGCCGCCACGCTCAACTTCGGCGCTTCCTGGGCTGTCCCATAGCCCCTCCCCGGAGTTATTGGACAGATACGCCTTCAAGGCGTTCTTGTGCGCTTCATCACCCCCTGCAACCACTTCTTTTAGATGCTTGTCTTCCGCTTTTATGACCTCATCAGCCGTATTCGCTTGGAACGCCACATCGCATGGTCCACCCAACTGTTTACAGGTCACTGTCTTCATGATGTACGAACCTCCGTGAGTATGTATCCACTACTGCGCGATAGATTTACGTCCGCGGTGGATCTTATCGAGCTCAAAGACGAGCTAGAACCCCGAAACCCGCAGTGCGGGGCTGTCACGCGGGGCCGGCTGCGTTGTCGCCGTCGGCGCACCCGTTGTTGTGACGTTACTGGGATGTGTCGCGCTGCTCAGACCTGTGATCGCCGGATGGCTCAGCGCCGCTCCTGGATGCGGACCAGGGTGCCCGCGGGATCGCGGACAGCGCAGTCGCGTACGCCGTACGGCTGCTCGGTTGGCTCCTGGACAACTTCGGCGCCGCTGGCCTGCACTCGCTCGAAGGCACCGTCGAGGTCGGCGGTGGCAAGGAGGATGCTGGCGTAGGTGCCTTTGGCCATCATCTCGGCGATGGCGCGGCGCTCTTCGTCGGTCTTGCCGGGATTGGCCTCCGGCGGATACAGGACAATGGACGTGCCGGGCTGGTCGGCGGGGCCGACCGTGATCCAGCGCATCCCGCCATATCCGACGTCATTGCGGACCTCGAAGCCGAGAGTGTCGCGGTAGAAGGCCAGAGCGGCGTCCGGGTCGGTCTGTGGGAGGAAGCTCGCGTGAATGGTGATATCCATGGCGGTCATGCTAGGTTTGGCTCCGTGCCCCGCGCTTCTCGATTTCTGATCGGTCGCATCACCTGTTTCGCCACGCACGCCGGCATCCCCGCCGTCGCGAGTGCCGTCTGACCCCGAAAGGTGCTGGGCGGCACACCGACCAGCTCGGTGAAGCGCGTGCTGAAGGTGCCCAGTGACGAGCAGCCGACCGAGAAACAGACCTCGGTGACGCTAAGGCCGCCCCGCTGCAGCAGCGCCATCGCGCGCTCGATGCGCCGCGTCATCAGGTAGCTGTACGGCGACTCGCCATAGGCGCGCCGGAACTCGCGACTGAGGTGCCCGGCCGAGATGTTCACGCCGCGGGCGAGCGCCTCCACGTCCAGCGGCTGCGCGTACTCCCGATCGATCCGGTCGCGGACGCGGCGCAGCAGTGCGAGGTCGCGCAAGTGCTGCGCCGCGTCGGGTCTGCTGGTCACCTGCGAGATCATGCCACGTGGCGCCTGAGGTGCCCACCGCTGGCATCCCGCCCCAATCCCCGTCCGCTCAGGCCTGGTGGTGCTCCCGTTGACGTTTTCGACCGTCAAGGCCCTGCGGCCTCCGCCACTGGTCCCGCGCCAATACCCGGTCGCAGGCAGGTGTCAGACGCGCCGCAAGTGCCACGTTGTGGGGACGGCTCCTCGTCTCCGGAGAACTGACCACTGAATCCTGACAACTCGTCACATCAGATACACCGCCAGGTAGAGCACGAACCACACGACGTCGACGAAGTGCCAGTAGAGGATGGTCCCCTCTACCGCGAAGTGGTTGCTCGGCGTGAAGTGATTCATGAGCGCGCGGCCAAGCACCACCGAGAGGGCGATGACGCCTCCGGTAACGTGCAAGCCGTGCAAGCCGGTCAGGGTGAAGAAGACGCTGCCGTAAATCCCGGAGTTGATCCCCAGCGGAGCACGACCTGCCTCGCCGAAGAGGCCCTGACCGGCGAGCAGGCTGGAGTACTCGACGCCCTGTCCCACGAGGAAGACCACGCCCAGGGCAATCGTCACGGCCAGCCAGGCGCGCAGGCTCTCCTGGTCGTCGCGGCGCGCGGCAGTCTGGGCCCAATGCGCGGTGAAGCCGCTCAGGCCGAGGATCACCGTGAGCCCCAGTGCCAGCGGCGCCGCTGGCACGCGCTCGGCACCGAAAGGTGGCCAGGTTGGCTGCTGCGTCCGCACGTAAAAGTACTGCGCGAAAATCGCGCCGAAGATGATCGCCTCCGAAAGGAGGAACAGGACCATCCCCAGCCATTCGTTGTTGCGAGCGCCCGGCATGGGACGATGCACGTCGCCGTGCGCCGGGGTCGCATATGTCACGGTTGAAGCGCTGCTGCTCACGGTTCTCTCGTGCTCCCCTGAACACGGGTGGGGAACGCGGGAGTTGCCAAGGGGTGAGTGCGCGCACGCGACTCCGCCAATCCCACCTTGATCCAGCCCATCACACCCAGCGCCACCCACACCAGTCCGACCACCAGCACCACGACGTGCGTTACGATCCCGACGAGCACGATTGCGATCCCCAGGGCTAGCAGGAGCGGAGCCAGGCTCCACTGAGGCAGGTGTATCAGCGCGGGATCACCCTCTTCCACCAGCGAGAGGCTCACCGGCTCGATTTCCGCAAAAGTGGAGGAGGCGTGGGTTGCGTAGATCTCCGCGCTGGGCGCGCGGTTCATGAGCAGAAGGGGCTCCGGCAGCTCGACAACCGCGCGTGGGGCTGTGGCTCGGCTCTCCGCGGCTTCCTGGGCGGCAACCTCCTCCTCGGTGAGGTGTGCGTAGGGTCCGAGGCGAGCACGGCGAAGGTCGCGCTCCGGGACCCACATCACCTCGCCAGCCACGACAGGCTCGGCAAAGACCTGGCGCTCGCCGCTCTCCAGGCTGATGAGCGCCACGCCCGCCGGGATGTTCGGGAAGTACCACTTCCCATAAATTGGCACCCGGGCCGCCTTGAGCTTGCCCGTGTCGATCCCATTCTGGGAGGCCCAGCCCATCATCTTCACGTCGAGAACCATGTATGCCTCCGTGCCTCGCTCGGCCATGCCAGCGAGCGCTAGTGGGGTGGTTGCGGAAACGGGGTCTACGGCTCGCTCAAGCCAGGAGTGCCGCGCGAGCCACGACACGGTCGACGGCCATAGCAACGAACAGGAGCGCCAGATACAGCATGGAATACAGGTACAGGTGTTTGGCCGCTCGCAGCGTTGCGTCACGCCACAGCCGGACGGCGTAGTACAGGAACACCGCGCCGAGCCCGATAGCCGAGACGAAGTACAGCATGCCCATCAACTGGAACGCGGCGAGCACCAGGCTTAGCGCCACCAACAGCACGCTGTACAACAGGATCTGCCAGCGTGTCTCGGCGTCGCCGCGGATGACGGGCAGCATCGGGATCTTCGCCCGCTCGTAGTGCTGCTTGATCATCAGCGAGAGCGCCCAGAAATGCGGTGGCGTCCAGAAGAACACAATGGCGAACAGATACCACGCGGTCAGGCTGACGCCCCCGAGACTGACGTCATTCGTCACGGCGGCCCACCCCACGAGTGGCGGAATGGCGCCGGCGGCGCCGCCGATGACAATGTTGCTCGGCGTGGTGCGCTTCAGCCAGATGGTGTAGACGAAGACGTAGCCGACGAACCCCATGAAGGACAGGACTGCCGCCAACACATTCACGAATGTGGCAAGGACCACGAATGCGATCATCGCCAGGGCCGTCCCAAACAGCAGCGCGCTGGCGGGCCGAATGACCCCGGACGGGATCGGGCGCTTCGCCGTGCGACCCATGAGAGGGTCGATGTCGCGATCCAGGTAATGATTGATCGCCCCGGCGCCACCCGACATCAGCGCACCGCCCAGAAGCGTCCAGAACACGAGAGCGAACGGGGGCCATTCGCCCTCTGCCATCACCATGGCGCCGAGGGTGGTGGTCAGGAGCAGCGACATCACCTTCGGCTTGGTGAGATCCACATAGGCCCCAAGAACCATCCTCAAGGGACGGGTGGTAACGGATCCTATCTCGGGCACGGGGACCGATCGGGTCTCCCAGGCCAGGGCAGCAGCGGCCGTCATTGCCGCTAGCGCGCCTGCTCCAACCAGCGCGTGAGCGATTTCCAGGGCGGGAGGAACCCCGCTGTTGACGGAGAGCGCGCCCAGGGCCGCTTGCAAGAGCACGAACCCAGAGAGGGTGCGGGTGCTGACTCGCAGGGCCGGTACCTGCCGGCGCGCCCGCGCAACGGTGACCGAAGCGAACCCCACGAGCCCCACCGACACGTACGCGGAAAGGCGGTGGGCGAGGTGCAGGTCCATCGCTTCGGTCTGGCCAAACGCGAATGGACCCTGGCCGCTGCACTCTGGGAAGCCGCCGCACGCCCACGCCGCTCCGAATGCCCGGACGGCCGCCCCCAGCAGTGCGGTGACCACCAGGGAACCCGCCGTTACACCCAGGAGCCAGCCCAGGTGGCGCTGGGGCGCAAGGTCCGGGTCAGACGTGGCTCGCGGGCGCGGGCCGCTCGCCACGGCCGTCCAGGTGGCCCCGGCGATCGCGATGTAGCCGGCCGCGTCTCGGAGCAGATCCACACTCTCCGCGCCAGCGACGGGCCCAGGCCCGACGTCCAGACCGGCTCGGAGTGCGGCCGCCGTGGCAGCGGCGGCCGCGAATGGCAGACCGGCCCCGTTGCGACGAGCGAGTCCGATTACCAGCGCCGCCAGCGCGGCGGCCGCAATGATCCACGCGAGCGAAGTGGGGGGTGTGCGCCACCCACCAACGGGCGCCACCCGCCCGGCCGCGGTCACGCCAATCGCGGCCCACACCAGCAGCGCCGCACCCGCGGCGCCGGCGCGCGCACCCGCGTGGTGCGTTGTGGACGGACGGCCCCGGCTGGTCACCAGGCCCGCTGGATTGGTGGACGCGACTACCGCCATCGAACGAGCCCCGGTCCGCTTACGACGCGGCCGTACCGACCGTGCTGCCCTGGCTCTCGGCAGTGGCGTGGTGCCCGTTGCTGCCGCTCACGGGACCGTTGGCACTGCCGTACTGCTGGATCCGCAGGTCTCGCACCGGGCGCGGCGACCGAATGCTGGGCAGCGAGAGGAAGTTGTAGGCTGGCGGCGGCGACGAGGTGAGCCACTCCAGCGTGTCGCCAAGCCATGGATCATTGCCCGCGGCAGGGCCGCTCCGCCACGAGACGATGAGGTTCACGAAGAACACCAGCGTGGCAAACGCCATAACGAACGCGCCGACGGTCTCCACCAGGTTCCATGGCAGAAAGCCCGATTCCACCGGGTAGCTCGCGATCCGTCGCTGCATACCCATGACGCCCAGGATGTACATCGGAAAGAAGGTCAGGTTGAAACCGACCAGCAACAGCCAGAAGTGCCACTTCGCCAGCCCCTCGTGCAGGAGGCGGCCCGTCATCTTCGGCAGCCAGTAGTACAGCCCGGCGAACATCCCAAAGATGCTGCCGCCAAACAGCACGTAGTGGAAGTGGCTGACGACCCAGTAGGTGTCATGCAGCTCCCAGTCCAGGGGAGCAACGGCCGTGAAGACGCCGCTGATGCCGCCGATGACGAACATCGTCAGAAACCCAACGGCGAACAGGAGCGGCGCCTTGAACACGAGGTGGCCGCCCCACAGGGTTGCCGCCCAGTTGAAGATCTTCATGCCGGTCGGGATCGCCACCACCATAGTGAGCAGCATGAACGCACTCTGAACGCTTACGGGGAGGCCCACGGTCAGCATGTGGTGGGCCCACACCGTGAAGCCGATGAGGGCAATGGCCGCAGACGAGTAGGCGACAGCCTTGTAGCCAAATATCGGCTTGCGGCTGAAGACCGGCAGGACTTCGGAGATGATCCCGAAGAAGGGCAGGATCATGATGTACACGGCCGGGTGCGAATAGAACCAGAACCCCTGCTGGTAGCCCACCGGGTCGCCGCCGGCGCGTCCGTCGAAGAACGTCGTCCCGAAGTGGCGATCCAGCAGCAGAAGGAACAGCATTGCCGCCAGCGCAGGCGTGCCGACGAGCTGAATCACGGCCGTCGAGAGGATCGCCCACACGAACAGCGGCATCCGGTGCAGCGTCATGCCCGGAGCACGCATGTTCAGGATGGTGACGATGAAGTTGATAGACCCCAGGATGGAGGAGGTTCCGAGCAGGATCACCCCAATCGCCCAGAGGCTCTGGCCGATCTTCGGGTCCACCACGCTCAGGGGCGGATAGGCCGTCCATCCGGTTGCCGCGGCGCCACCGACGAAGAACCCGGACAGCATGATCACCGCGGCCGGCGGCACGAGCCAGAAGGACAGCGCATTGAGCTTCGGAAATGCCATGTCCCGCGCGCCGATCATGAGTGGCACGAAGTAGTTCCCGAACCCGCCGACGCCGATCGGAATCACAACCAGCAGCAGCATCATGCTGCCATGGATGGTGAAGAGCTGGTTGTACACCTCGCCGGAGAACGGAGGGTTCTCGGGCATGGCCAGTTGGACCCGGATCAAGAGGGCCATCAGCCCCGCGAGAACGAACGACGCGAGGGCGCTCACGACGTACAGGATCCCAATCCTCTTGTGATCGACCGTGACCAGCCAGCCGGCCAGGCCGCGCGGCTCCCGATGGGGAGCGACGGCTGGTCTGGTTTCGGCCAGGGCCCGCGGCGCGACCGCCGGGGCAGGTCCAGAACCGCGGGGGGCTAGCTCAGCGGTGGCCATGTCGCTGGCACTCCGTTTCTCCATGTTTGGGTTGGTGGAAGCGAGCCGCACCGATCGCGCGGGGGATCACTTGAGCGTCTCCAGGTACGCCACGATCGAGGTCGCCTCAGCGTCTGTCAGGCCCAGGGTCGGCATGGCCGTGCTCGCTTTCAGTGCCTTGGGGTCCATGATCCACTTCTTCAGATCGTCGGGGCCAGTGTTGTTGACGGCGCCGCCCGCGATTTTGGTGCGGCCCGCCACACCTGCCAGGGACGGACCGACCGCCCCATTGGCGCCCTGAACGCCCGGTACGTTGTGGCAGCCCCCGCACCCTTTGGAGGCAATCAAGGCCCGCCCGGCCGAGCTGTCGCCGGCGGCCACACCGCCCGCCGCTGGTGGGGCCGCGCCCGCGCCGCTCTTCTGCTGCTCCAGCCACGCCTGGTACTCCGCCAGGGGTCTGGCATCCACGGAGAACAGCATCCCCGCGTGCCCCGATCCACACAGCTCGGCGCACACCCCGCGGTACATGCCGGGCTTCAGGACCGTCCAGGTCATCCGGTTGAGCTTGCCCGGGATCGCATCTGTTTTGCCCCCGAGGTCCGGCACCCAGAAGGAATGGATGACGTCGCGCGCGGTGATCTCGAAGATCACGGGGCGCTCCGTGGGAATAACGAGCGCTCCGTTGGTACTGGATACCTGCACCCCGGAATCCTGGTAGGTGAAGTTCCAGGAGAACTGAGCGCCCTCCACCCGGATGCGCTCGCCGTCCTCGGGTATCACGCTCATCGCGCTCAGTGTTCGGACCGACAGGCCAAACAGGCTGATCAAGATCACGGCCGGCACGATGGCCCACATCACCTCGAGCCGCGTGTTGCCGTGAATCTGGGGCGGCTCCACCGACGGCAAGGACGTACGTCGGCGAAATCGAATGCTGGAGTAGATCAGCAATCCCTCCACCATCACGAAGACCACCGCCGAGAGGATCAGGGTGAGCCACCAGAGCTGACTGAGCTGCCCCGCTTCCACAGAGTCGGTGCCCATAAACCACGGCTCGGCGAACGCCGGTTGGACCGTCAGCAGGCTGAGCGAGGCGAGAACGCCAAGCGCTGTGACCATGCGGCGGGCGCCCGAGGAGAGGCGAGGCATCGTGAGGCGTCCCTTTCGCGAGGCTTGATCGATCGACCGCTCTGTCACCGCTGTACCGGACCCGCCAGGTGGCCGCGGATGGACAGCTCCAAACAAGAAGCGTGGCGGGTCGCACCGGTGCCGCGTTCGCCGGTGCGGCGGCTGCAGAGCATCGTCACTCCATCATAGCGGTCCCCCCTTGGCGATGCGAAAGCGCACCTTTGGGCGGTGGGTGTGGAAGAAACCCCGACACGCTCGGGGCGGAGATACACTGATGGGCGCGGCATGGAAGGCAAAGGGGCGCTGTGGCTCGTCGCGGGGCCGCTCATTCTGCTGAAGGTATGGGCCACGGGGCTGCTGCTCTTCTATCAGCCCACGCGGGCGGCGCTGTACATGGCCTTTGCCACGGGTTGGCCGTGGCTTGTGGTGCTGCTGGTGCTGGTGGGTCCGCCGCTGTTCGCGTGGTATCGACTCGTGAAAGTCCGCGCCCGACGCGCACAACTGCGCCGGTCCGAATGGATGGTTGACGAGGTCACGCGCCCCATCGGGGGTGGGACGGCATCCACCACGAGGGACTGGCGTTAGTGCCCGCCGTGCGACGCGCCTGGCGGGGCTGACGGGGCCGCCCCGCCCTGCCGCCAGGCGACCAGCGCTCCACCCACGCCCACGACGATCGTTGCGCCGAGGGCGAGCCAGACCGGCAGCATCTTCCCTCCACTCTCGACGGCTGTCAGGAGCACCGATCCGAGTCCCACGACGACGGCCACGATGACCAGGAGCACGGTCGGGATGATGAAGTAGGGCAGCCAGTTCAGCTCAAAGTGGTCCGGTCCGAGCGCCGCTTCCCGTGGGTCCTCGGCAGCCTGTGGCAGACCAGCGAACGAGCCAATGATGCCGCCGATTGCGCCGCCGCACAGGAGACCTCCAGCGGCGAGTGCCAGCGACCAGCCCGTGGCATCGTCCAGCGTATTCCGCGGGATTGCCACGGCGAGTACGGCGCCGCCCAGAGCGCCGATCCCGAAACCGAGAAGAATGCCCGCCGCACTAAAGTCTTCCGAGTGGCGGATGGCTGCGCCCTGGGCCTGCTCGCTGAGCACCGGGTCGTCAGCCCGAGCAGCGTCGCTCGCCTCGCGAGCGTACAACTGGCCCAGTACCGCGCCGTAGATGGCGTTCAGAGCAAGGTTGCCGACGATCGGCAGCACGCCAGCCCCGGTTGACAGGCCAAGAAGGCCGGCGCCCACCAGCGGCAGGAAGAAGACCAGCGACAGAACGCCCACGAAGAGGCCCCACAGCGCACCCGATTGCCAGGCAGAGCCAGGCAGGCGGTGCGCGACGAAGCGCGCATACAGCACTGCCCACACCAATCCCATGACGATGTGCAGCAGTAGCGACACGGCCGGCCGGGCCTGCCCGAAGGACACCGCCGGGTTGTTCGTCAGCGCGTACAGCGCACCCGCGAACGTCCCGCCCGCGGAGGCACTGCCGAAGCCAGCCGCGCCGACATACGCAATGATGAATGCCACGGTGAGCGCGCCGGTAGCGACGAAACCGGCGATGATGGCATCAGCGAACCAGCGAGGCCGCGGGCCCTGCTCAGGACGGACGGCCCCTGACGAGGGTGCGGAATGGGATGCGACGCTCACCGACGACCGTTCCTCCGGATTACAGCAAAAGGATGCACGTGCGTATCAGGGTACATGCGGCCGTGCCCGTACCGCGTCTCGCCGGTCTGCTGCACTCTCGTCGCGCGCCCAGAAGTAAAAGACGATCCCCAGCGCCACCAGGTAATACGTGGAGCCGCCCACCCACATCAGCAGCCCGCCCAGTTGCTGGTCCTGTAACGCCGAGAGCTCGGGAATGATTCTCGGGGCCATCTGATACGTTGGGTACAGGGGCGTGGCGGCCAGCCCGAGGAAGGCTCCGAGCAAGGACGATGGTACCGTCTGGGCAAAGATGTACACGAGCTGCCCAAGCCCGGAATACCGCGGGAGTACATCCGGCGCGGGGCTGAGGATCGGGATCCAGAACAGCAGCCCGGAAAGCAGAAACAAGCCGTGCTCCAGGGCGTGCAGCAGCTCATTCCCGAGCGCGGGCTCATAGAGGCGAGGCGCATGGGCGAAGAGGAAGATCACGTTGAATATCCCCAACGCGGCGACGGGGTGCCGGAGCGCCCGCGCCACCGGCAGGAGCCGGGTTCGCTCTAGAACGCCGCGCAGGAGCCAGCCCGGCGTTCCCGCCAGGAGCAGCGGCAACGCCACCAGGACCAGCAGCAGGTGCTGCACCATGTGGGCCGTAAACAGGTAGTTGTCGCTCAGGTCCTGCAGCGGCGAAGCCAGAGCCAGGAACAACACGAAGATTCCTTCCGAGAACAGCCACATCTGACGGTTCGCGACGGGCTGCGAGCCGGGCACCTGGTCACGGAGCCGCGTGGTGACCAGCAGATACAGGATCTGCAGCGTTACCAACCCCAGAACAATGCCGATGGGGGGAGTCGCGTTCAGAGTGAACATGCGGCTACGGGGTCCGGGGCAGCGCTCAGCGCTTCGTGCTCAATCTTCAAGAATGCTAAGCGAGTGCCGTACGACGGAGAAACATGGAGGGGTGGGGTCACGTGCTTGCTGGGCGAAAACGTCTCAACACGCAGGGCGTGGATCTGCTCCTTGCCGGTGCCGCACTTCACATGGAACGATGCGTGACAGGTGGGCAGGTTCTCCGCGTGCACGTTGTGTGACCCCGGGCAGCTACTTGCTCCCGCTCAGTGGCCGGCGGGCGCTGACGGGACGCCTGTTGTCAGCTGCGGCAGCGGCGTGCTGCCAAACATCAAGATGAGTGCCGTGATCACGCCCGCGGCGATCATCAGACCAAAGGCGAACATGTAGGTGAGCATGCGGTTATCGAACCGCAGGTGCATAAAGAAAGCCACGACCATAGTGAACTTTGCCGCCGACAGGACCAGTAGCGTGGGCGCCAGGATCGGCCTCATCGACTCAATGGTGTAGATCCAAACCTCCACCGCGGTGATGACGGCCAGGATGCCGCCAACAGCCAGGTAGAAGCGCGCCGACGGATGGTGAGACTCGGCCTCGTGCGCATCGGCGTGCGACGGGGCCACGTGGCTCGCGGTGCTCATCAGGGTGGACTACTCCGGGATCAGGTAGACGAGGGTGAAGATCAAGATCCAGACGATGTCGACGAAGTGCCAGTACAAGCCGGCAATCTCAATCGTGAGCGCGTTCGCCTGCGTGATCTTCCCACGCCACGATTGGACGACCAGCGAGAGCAGCCAGAACACTCCGATGGCAACGTGTGTGCCGTGAAACCCCGTCAGCAGAAAGAACGACGATCCGAAGAGGCTGGTAGAGAGGTTCAGCCCTTCGCTAAAGAACGACGTGAACTCGTAGTACTGGCCGGCCAGGAAGACGCTGCCAAGCAGGGCGGTGGCGATGAGCCACGTGCGCATGCGCGCGACCCGGTTGTGCTGAATCGCGTCGAGCGCCAGCACCATCGTGACCGAGCTGAGCAGCAGCACGAACGCCGACACCGACGTGTACGGGATGTCGAAGATCTCCCGAGGAACCGGCGGGATCAGCTCCTGGCGCTGCTTGTAGACCATGTAGGTGGCGATGAGCGTGCCGAAGAACATGCAGTCTGAAGCCAGGAACGCCCACATCAGCATCTTCCGCGAGTCGACCCCGGTGCTCGTGTGGGGGTGCTCGGCTTCCAACGCGTGCGTCGTGGAAGCGGCTGGCGGCGCGGCGCCGCTGGTGCGTTCTGCGACAGCTTGTGACAACGCTCAGTGCCTCGTTACGGGGTGAAGGTTCGGAACGGTACGCATGGGGGTTACGCCGGCTCGAAGGCCCAGCCAAAGATGCCGGCCATCATGATGAGGATCCCCACCGGGGTGAGCGCGAAGGTGAAGACGATCCCCGAGCCAGCAATGACCAGGCCCATGGCGACGATGAACGGGAAGTACGACGGGGCCGGCATGTGGATGAGAGTCGGCTTCGCTTCCACCAGGTCAGCGGCCGGTTGGCCGGTGTGGCCGGTTGGCGCCAGGTGCGCGTGCGGGCTCCCGGTACCATCGCCGTCGGGGAGGTCGCCGTGCTCCGTGCGGTCGGGGTACTTCATTGCCCAGAACGCATCGCGCGAATGGACCACCGGCACCTGCGCGAAGTTGTAGATGGGCGGCGGGGATGAAATGGACCACTCCAGGGTGGCACCATCCCATGGGTCGGCAACCGCCTTCGGGCTGTACCGGAGGCTGACGAAGACGTTCACGACGAACAGCAGGATCGAGAACGCCAGGCCGATCGCGCCAACCGTGGAGATCTGGTTCAGCGTGGTCACCCCGAGCTCTGGCGCGTAGGTGTAGACGCGCCGCGGCATGCCCAGGAGCCCGGTCCAGTGCATCGGCATGAACGTCATGTTGATGGTGATGAAGAAGGTCCAGAAGTTCCACTTGCCGAGCGTCTCGTTTAGGTACCGCCCGCTGAACTTGGGGAACCAGTAGTAGATGCCCCCGAGCAGCGCGGTAATGCTGCCGCCGATGAGCACGTAGTGGATGTGGGCCACCACGAAGTATGTGTCTGACTGCTGTAGGTCCGCGGGCGGGGAGGAGTGCATGACGCCGGAGAGCCCGCCGATGATGAACATCGCGATGAAGCCCACGGCGTACAGCATCGCCGTGGTGTAGCGAATGGAGCCGCCCCACATCGTGGAGATCCAGTTGAAGATCTTCACGCCCGTGGGAATGGCGATCAGCATCGTGGTCGCGGAGAAAATGGCGTCCGTGAGAGGACCGAGGCCCACCGCAAACATGTGGTGCGCCCACACGCCGAACGCGAGGAACGCGATCGCCATGCCGCTGAAGACCATCACCGCGTAGCCGAAGAGGGGCTTCCGGCTGAAGACGGGCAGGATCTCCGACACGATGCCCATCGCAGGCAGGATGAGGATGTACACCTCGGGGTGTCCAAAGACCCAGAACAGGTTCTGCCACAGGATCACGTCGCCGCCTTTGGCGACCTCGAAGAAATTTGTCCCGAAGTGCCGGTCGAACATCAGCAGCACGAGCCCGATGGTGATGGCCGGAAAGGCCAGCACGAGCAGGATCATCGTGATGAGTGACATCCACGTGAAGATGGGCATCCGCATGTACGTCATGCCGGGCGCGCGCATGTTGATGATGGTGACGAGGAAGTTCAGCGCGCCCGCCACGGACGAGATGCCAAGTACCTGCAAGCCGAGGATCCAGAAGTCGATTCCGGGGCCCGGCGAGAACTGCTTGGAGGTGAGGTTGGCGTAGCCAAACCAGCCCGCGTCAGGCGCGCCGCCGAGCACGAAGCTCAGGTTCAGCAGGATCCCGCCCGAGATGAACACCCAGAAGCTGAAGGCGTTGAGGCGCGGGAACGCGACGTCTCTCGCCCCAATTTGTAATGGCACGATGAAGTTGAAGAACGCCACGCTGAGGGGCATCACGGCCAGGAAGATCATGGTCGTGGCATGCATGGTGAACATGGCGTTGAACGTGGACGCCGACACCAGCGTGTTATTGGGCACCCACAACTGGAGGCGCACCACGAGCGCTTCGAGGCCGCCGATCAGGAAGAACGTGCCGGCCGCGACCCCGTACATGATGCCGATCCGCTTGTGATCGACCGTGGTGATCCAGCTCCACAGCCCGCGGTACGAGCGGGTGACTTCCGTGGTGGGGACGACAACCCCGCCGCCATGGGGGATTGGCGCCGCGACAACTGCCATGCGAATCGCTCCTTCGCTGTGCTCTAGAACTGTTGGTGATTGAACGGCGCGACGGTGGCGCTCGGGGTCGGCATGGGTGGGCGTCTTACTGAAGCTGGCTGAGGTACGCCACGACCTGATTCAGCTCGTCGTCAGTGAGGCCCAGCTTGGGCATTAGCGCTCCGGGCTTGATAGCTGAAGGATCGCTGATCCAGCGCTTCAAATTTTCGGGTGTATTGTCCAGGACACCCGCGGCGATCGTGGTTCGGCTGGCCAGGTGTGTCAGGTCAGGCCCCACCCGCGCCTGGGCAGCCGTGCCGCCGATGGCGTGGCAGGATGCGCACCGTTGCTGGACGAGCTCCGCGCCCTTCGCCGCGTCGGTATTGGGAGGCGGCACCTGCGCCGGGGCCTTTTGCTGCTCCACCCAGGCGTCGAACTCGGCCTGAGTTTGCACGATGCCGCGCATGCGCATGTTGGCGTGCGAGTAGCCGCACAGCTCGGCGCACTGGCCGGGGAACGTGCCCGTCTCGCGTGGGGTCCACCACAGGAAGTTCGTGCGGCCAGGCACCACGTCGCGCTTCCCGCCCAGCGCGGGGATCCAGAAGCTGTGGATCACGTCGGCGGAGGTCTCTTCGAGGCTGAGGGTGCGCCCGATCGGCATGCGGATCTCGTTCGCGGTGCGCACCCCGAGGTCCAGGTACTCGAACTCCCACCAGAACTGGTGGCCGATCACCCGCACCTTGAGCGAGTCCGCCGGCGCCGGCGCCTGCGTCTCAAAGATGGCCTGCGTGCTGGGAACCAGGATGACGCCCAGGACGATGGCCGGCAGGACCGTCCACGCGATTTCCAGGTACTTGTTCCCGTGAACCTGTTTGGGGAGCGGATCGCCCGGCCGGGCGCGGTGCTTGATGGCGGCGTACACGAGCGCGCCCTCCACCACCACGAAGACAAACGCGGCGGCCCACAGGATCAGCTTGAACAGGTCGTCGAGCGTCTGTGCGAACTCCGACTTCGGCTCGAAGATGTTCTGCGGGTACGCGTTGCAGCCGGCCGCGATGAACGCGACGGTCGCGATGAGGAGCCAGACAAACGGGGAGCGCAGCCGGCTGCGGCGCTGTTGGGTACTCGCTGGGTGGGGGCTCTGGGTCACGTGGTGGGGGTCAGGGAAAACAGATGAGTGGACACAATCGAGGGCGGAACATCCTGGGCGCTTCCAGCCTGCTTCCGTTGGCGGCTTGAGGAGTTGGCTGGCTTCTGGGGCTTGCGTGCAACGTTCCAGCCACCACAGCGTAGGCGTGGCTCCGCGGCAGCGTCAACCCATCGGAGAACTCCCCACGGCCTGTCAGACCGGGGCGGACACCTGTTGATCTCGGTACTGCAGCTCGTACAGCCGGGCGTATACACCCTCCCGCTGCAGGAGAGCATCGTGGGTTCCCTGCTCCACCACCTGGCCCTTGTGCATGACCACGATGCGGTCGACCTGGCGAATCGTGGACAGCCGGTGCGCGATGACGATGGAGGTGCGCCCCTCCATCAGCGTGGCGAGCGCCTGCTGGATCAGCCACTCGGTCTCCGTGTCCACGTTGGAGGTCGCCTCGTCCAGCACCAGCAGCATCGCCGGGTTGAAGGCCACCGCGCGGGCAAAGGCGATGAGCTGCTTCTGGCCCACGGATAGCCCCGCGCCCCGCTCTAGGACCGGCGTGTTGTACCCGTCTGGTAGCTGCTCGATGAACGTGTCGGCATGGACGTGCCGCGCCGCGGCGCGGACAGCCGCATCGTCGATAGACGGCTCGTTCAAGCGGATGTTGCGGGCGATGGTGCCGGTGAACAGGAACGGGTCCTGGAGAACCACTCCGACGTGGCGCCGAAGCTCGGCCTGCGCCAGGTCGCGCACGTCCACGCCATCGACCAGCACCTGTCCGCGCTGAACGTCGTAGAAGCGCGAGACGAGCGAGATAATCGACGTCTTGCCGGCACCTGTGGCGCCCACGATCGCCACCTTCTCACCCGGCCGAATGTGGAACGAGACGCCTTTCAGAACCCAATTACCCGGCTCGTAGGCGAACCAGACGTCGCGCAGCTCGATGTCGCCCTGGACCCGCTCCAGACGGCGCGGCTGAACCGGGTCCCGCACCTCCGGCCGCTGGTCGAGCACCTGGAAGATGCGCTCCGACGAGGCCATCGCCTGCTGCATGATGTTGTACTTCTCGCTGAGGTCCCGGATCGGCTGAAAGAACCGGTCCACGTACTGGATGAACGCCACGACGCCGCCCAACGTCATGGCCCCAAGAAGGACCTGGTTGCCCCCGAACCACACGATGCCGGCCAGCGTCATCGCGGCGGCGACGCCCACCAGCGGCCAGAACAGCGCGAAGTAGAAGGTACCCGTAAGGTGCGCCTTGAGCAGGTCCCGATTCAGTGCATCGAAGTCTTCAAAGGCGCGTTCCTCGCGATTGAACAACTGAATGACGTGCATCCCGCTGATGTTCTCGGCGATGGCCCCATTGACCCGCGCCAGGCGGACGCGCACGGCGCGGAACGATTCCCGCATGCCTTGGCGAATGAGCTGGGTCACCACCAACAAGGGAGGGATGATGAGAAAGGTGCCCAGCGCCAACTGCCAGTTGAGCAGCAGCAGCGCCACGGCAATACCTGCGATGGCAATCGAGTCGCTCAGGATCGCCAGACCGCCCGACGTGAGCAGCTCGTTCAGCGCGTCGACGTCGTTGGTGAGCCGAGTCATCAGCCGGCCCACGGGGTTGCGGTCGAAGTAGCTCAGCGAGAGCCTCTGCACGTGCGCGAACAGCTCGCCCCGCAAATCGTGCATAGCCCGCTGGCCGGCAGCATTCAGCAGGTAGTTTTGCCAGTACCGCAGCCAGAACACCGCCAGGAGCAGCCCGACATAGAGCGCCGCGTACCCACCCAGACGGGCCAGGTCAGCGCGGGCTATGGCATCGTCAATGGCTTGCTTGACCAGCAGCGGTCCGGCGAGCTCGAGCAACGTGAGCGCCACGAGCATGGCGATCGCCGTTGCCACGCTGCCGCCATAGGGGACCACGTATCGGCCCAGGCGGCGAACGAGCCTGCCGTCGTACGCCTTGCCGAGCACCTCTTCCTCTGCCGCGTGGCGGCCGCTACCGCCGCCACGGCCCGGTTGACTCACCTCATCCCCGCGCGCCCGGCGCTCGGGCCCGCCGCCGTCTCGGGCTGCTCGTCGTCGAGCGTCTCCTCGGCCACATCGAGCTCCTGGGCGATCAACTGGCGGCGGTACATGCGTGTGTAGAACCCGTTCCGCTGCACCAGCGCGGCATGGCTACCCTGCTCGACGATCCGCCCATCGTGCAGCACGTACACCCGCTCTGCCAGCCGGGTACTCGAAAGGCGGTGCGCAATGACGAGGGTGGTCCGTGATGCCACAAAGTGCTGTAGGCCGTGAAGAATCGCTTCCTCCGTGCGCGTGTCCACCGAGGAGAGCGCGTCATCCAGCACCAGGATCGGCGGGTCTTTGGCCAGGGCGCGGGCGATGGCGGTCCGCTGCTTCTGGCCGCCGGAGAGCGTGACCCCGCGCTCGCCGACCACTGTTTCAAGGCCGGCCGGCCACTGATCGAGGTCCTTCTCCAACTGCGAGAGGCGAACGGCACCGCGAATGCGCTCAGCCGAGCGGGCGTTGCTCTCGATCCCGAAAGCGACGTTATCCGAGACGGTGCCCGAGAACAGGAACGTTTCCTGTGGCACGTACCCGATGTTCTGGCGCAGGCTCTGGAGCGAGTGCCGGCGCACGTCGCGGCCGTCCACCAGCACCTGCCCTTCCGTGGGGTCGTACAGCCGAGCAATGAGCGCGGCCAGGAGCGATTTCCCGCTGCCGAGGGGCCCCACCAGGGCCACTGTCTCGCCCGGCCGAATGTGCAGGCTGACGTCGCGGAGCAGCGTGGCGGTGCCAATCGTCAGCGTGACGTTCCGGAGCTCGATCTCGCCACGGTAGCGCTCACCCGTGGCTGGTACCACGCTGGTGATCGCCGGCTCTTCCGCCAGGATTTCGTGGAGGCGCACCAGCGAGGCGCGCCCTTGCTGCCACAGGGTAGCCACCCAGCCAAGAGCCGTGGTGGGGAACGCCAGCATGGCGAGGTAGGCATTGAACTGCACGAACCCCCCCAGCGAGAGCCGGCCGTCCACGACCTCTCGGCCGCCCACGTATAACAGCGCCACCACCAGCAGCCCGATCACCAGCGACATGCTGGGGCCGAGCAGGCCGGTTACACGGATCTGGGCCAGTTGACGGTTCACGTACTCCTGGCTGGTACGGCGGAACGTTTCGAGCTCGCGCGCCTCCTGAGCGTACGCCTTGACCACGCGCTGCCCGGCGAACACCTCCTGGGCATGGTCGGACATGGCCGCGAATTGCTCCTGGACCCGCGTGAAGCGCTGCTCGATGCGCGCCCGCGTGACCGCGAAGACAATGGCCGCAATCGGCAGGACGCCCGTCGCCCACCAGGCCAGCGCGGGGCTGACCTGGAACATCAGGGTGAGAGCGATCGCGAACAGCACCACGGTGTTCATGACGTGGTACAGCGCTGGGCCGAAGAGTTGGCGCACCGCGCCGAGGTCGTTGGTGGCTCGCGCCATGAGGTCCCCGGTCCGGTGCCGCTGGAAGAACGCCGGCTCGAAGCGCTCCAGGTGCTCCACGTAGCGGTTGCGCAGGTCGTACTCCACCCGGCGTGAAGCGCTCGTCACCAGCAAACGGGCGAAGAACCGTGCGACAGCTTCCACAAGTGCCACGACCATGATCGCCCCGGCCAGCATCGCAAGCTCGCCGGCCGCGGCTTCGGCGCCCGAGCGCGCTGCAAAGGCGTCGATCGCTCGCCGCAATAGATATGGCGTCAGCAACCCCAGCAAGGTCGCCGCGATCGTCGCCAACAGGCCCAGTCCCACGTCGCGGCGGTACCGCCAAAGGTAGTCGCGCACGAGGTCGGCCATCGCGAAAAGTCTACCCAGGCGCCGCGCGGGGGCCCCGCTTCTCCATAATCCGCGCTCGTGTGGCACGGCAAGCGGGTCAGCGTGGTTTTCCCGGCGTACAACGAGGCGGGGAACATCGCCCAGGCGGTGGCTGATTTCCGGGCAATCGAGCCGGTCGACGAAGTCGTCGTGGTCGACAACAACTCTCGCGACGGCTCGGGGGCAATCGCCGCCGCCGCCGGCGCGCGGGTGGTCCTGGAGACGCGGCAGGGATACGGGAACGCGCTCCGCCGCGGCCTGGCGGAGGCCACGGGCGACCTTGTGGTCCTGGCCGAGCCCGACGGCACCTTCGCCGGACGCGACGTGCTGAAACTGCTTGCCTATGCCGACGAGTTCGACCTCGTGCTGGGGACGCGCACCACGCGCGAGCTGATCTGGCGCGAGGCGAACATGGGCTGGTTCCTGCGCTGGGGTAACTGGTCGGTCGCCAAGCTGCAGCAGCTCCTGTTCGGCGGACCGTCGCTCTCTGATTGCGGCTGCACGATGCGACTGCTGAAACGGGAAGCCGCCCAGTACATGCTCCCCAGGCTGACTGTCGGAGGGTCGCACTTCCTACCAGAGATGGTCTCGATTGCCCTGCTCAGCGGGATGCGAGTCATCGAAGTCCCCGTGAACTACCGCGGCCGAGTTGGCGACTCTAAGATCACGGGCTCGATTGAGACGGCCGTCCGCGTCGGGCTGCGCATGATCGCCATCATCCTGCGGTACCGCCTCGTTGGCCGCTGATTCTCGGCGCTTCACCGGCACGTCTCGGCTGGCGCTGGCCGCCATGCTGGCGCTGTATCTGGCGGCAGTCCTCGTCCAGATGGGGAAGCCGCTCGTCTATGACGACGTAAACTTCGCCCAGGGCGCCCTGGCCATTCGCGAAACCGGCTTCCCGTATGGGAACCAGGGCTGGATGAGTGACCTTGGCGATTTCTCGCGGCGCGACCAGTGGGCGCTGTGGCACCCGCCGCTGTACCTGTACCTCGTCGGCCTCTCCACCTGGCTCTTCGGCGCAACCCCGCTGGGACTGCGCCTGCCCGGCCTGGTAGGCGCCGTGGCCGTCGGGGTGCTCACGTACCTGCTGGCCTGGGAAGTGGCGGCTGGCCCGGCCAGCTTCAAGCGACGGGCTGCATTGGTTGCCGCGGCGCTCACGCTCTCCTCGCCGCTCGTGGTCCAGAGCGCGCTGGTCATCGACATCGACTTCGCCCTGCTGTTACCGCTGAGCCTGCTCTTTCTCCTGCTGGTGTTCCATATCGGCGCGACCCAACGCTGGCCGTGGCTGGCGGCGCTGTTCGCGCTGCTGCTGTGGAGCAAGATGACCAATCCGTTGCCGCTGCTTGCCTCCGTCGCGGGCTGGAACTTCCTACGCGCCGACTGGCGGGGGGTCGGCAGGACGCTGGTAGCGGGCCTCGGTGGCACAGCCGCGTTCCTGGCAACCTGGCTGATCCTTAGCGGCGCGCTGCGCATGCCGTTCGGCATGCCGTTCGCGGTGAACAGCATCCAGTGGGCAGATTCATCGGAGGTCGCGCGCCGCGCCTACGCCAGCCCGGGCGCATTCGCGGAAGGGCTGCTCCCGAGCATCCTCTGGCTCGGCCCCTGGCTGGTGGTCCTCGGGCTGGTGGCAGCCTGCGCCCGAGCGGTGGACCTGGTTCCTGCCTGGCGGGTCCGCCGGACGGAGCTGCTCCTCGGGCTGCTCGTGGCGCTGGTGCTGGGTTACGTCAACAAAGGGGCGCTGTGGTTCCCGAAGTACCAGGTGGCGCTGGCGCCGTTGCTGGCGATCGTTGCGGCGCCGCTGGTCGCCCTGGCGTTCGAGCGCGCCTGGAGTTGGCGGCCGACCGTGGTCGCCGGTGCGGGGGTGCTGGCGAGCACGGCCGTGGTGTGGCTGCTGGTGCGCGACGGCTGGGCCCTGGAACGCACGTACGTCCTCCGGCCCGAGGAGGGAATCGCCTTTGCCCTGCTCGGAACTGCGGTCGCGGTGGGCCTGGCGCTCCTGCGGACCCCGTCGCCGATCCCGCTCGCCCTCGCGGCCCTGGCGCTGGGCTGGGGCCTCTCGACCTCCACGGTGATGGCGCGCGCTCCGTACAGCACCTGGTACGGCTACGGCACCCGCGGCATCCCCGAGGCGGCGGCATGGATCGACGCGAACGTCCCCCCGGACGCCACCTACGTGGCCTCCAAGGACGCCGCGTTTCTCGCCCGACCCCGGCGCTATATCGACCAGGACACCCTCACCTACTACCTGGAGACAAATCGCCCCTTCGACGGCACGTGGGAGGGCCAGCAAGTGGTGGCGGTCGTCGCCTGGACGCGCGAGCCGTACATCGCCGACCTCCTCGAGCGCCGCCTACCCGAGCTCGGCTTCCAGCGTGAAACGCAGCTCGGTGACTACGTGGCGTACCGGCGCCGGGGGTAGCGAGAGCAGGCGCGAGGACGCTCTGACGCTGCGACGGGTGCATCCGGCAAGACTCGAACCTGCGACCTCATTCTGACGGTAGGCCCCTCACATCTTTGGCGCAGAGTTCGAGAGCAGCTATCGGTAGATTCTGCACGGGCCCATGACCCGGTATCGAGTGATCCGGTGCTCAGCGGTAGACGTCCTTGCGAAGCGCCGCGTGGGTGAGGATGACCTCCCGTAGACGGAAGTCGGGAAGGAAACGGATGCGCCACCGGCCGACGCGAAGGCGATATTCGCCCGTGTTGCCTTGCAATTTCTTGATGTCACCGACGGGGCCGGCGGTGACCATGGCGCTGATGGCGGAGCGGACTGCCTTGCGGTCATGTTCCGAAGGAATGGATTCGATCTGCTTCCTGACCCGCGCCGGCACAACGATGGACCACGATTCCCCTCGTGGCTCACTCCCCATCTACCGTGATCTCGGACAGGACCTCGCTCCACGGTCGTGCCTGGCCTCTCTGGTAATCCGCGAGCGCGGCGGCTGCATCCGCATCCTCCTCCGCGTCCGAGTCCTCGTCGTCGAGATCCGCGTCGAGGAGCGCGCGGGCGAACGGGTCATCTCGGAGTTGCTGGAGATACTGGTCGAGAGCGGCCGCTTTCGCATGTGCATTGCCGCCTTGGAAGATGCGGACGACGTTTGACACGGTCTCAATGACCTCTTTGTCGTCGGTGAGATCTTCGACCAATTCGTGAAGGTGCGCCTTCTGTGTCATCGTCACGCCTTCGCACCCTCCTTGTACCCCTCGCGCAGGCTGCCACCACCAGGGTGAAGATCCTCACTGGGCCCGTGCGCTGGGCACACGGGAAGGCCTCGCGCGTCGCTCACTGGTGCACCCGGCAAGACTCGAACCTGCGACCTCTTGCTTCGGAGGCAAGCGCTCTATCCGCTGAGCTACGGGTGCGTCGTGGACGATTCTACCCCCGGGCGCGGGTCTGGCGCCCATGTCGGTGGCGGCGAGGACCTCAATCTGCTTTCGTCGGCGTACCGGCGAGGCCGTACACGTGGGCGACGCGCTGGAGAACGGTGATCGTCGTGAGGAGCGCCAGCACCGCCAGCACCCCGGGCAGGACCGCCGGGTGCAGCGGCGCCACGAGGAAACCGAGGCCCAGCACGATGATCCGCTCTGGCCGCTGGAACCACCCCACCTCGGCGTGGTAGCTCAGCCCCTCGGCTCGAGCGCGAGCGTAGCTGACCATCAGCGATCCGACCAGCGCCAGGAACGCCAGACCGACACCGACGCGGTCGGCCCTATCCAGGTACCACCAGGCCACGCCGAAGAACACCGCCGCCTCGGCATAACGATCGCACACTGAATCCAGGAACGCGCCAAACGGCGTCACGCGGTTCGTGAGACGGGCGAGCGCCCCATCCAGCGTGTCTGTGAGCGCGAACACCCACAGGCACACCGCGGCGGCGACGAACCAGCCCTGCGCCGCCAGCAACCCCACCGAAGCCGTGAGCACCGATCCGACGAGCGTTACGACATTGGGAGAGATTCCCGCTCGGGCCAGCAGCAACGCCGGACCACGTGCAGCCCGCTTGGAACGCCGCTTGATCTCCTGCACGGTTGGGCGCCAGCGCCTACGTGCGTCCCGCGACAGCCGGCGGCGCGCATTCGCTTGAGATCGAGCACGTGGGGAGGTGCCAGACCGCGCACCGTTGACGTGTCAGCATTCAGGTGCTCGAGAGTCCGACCATCCGTCGCATGCGCGCCCAGCGTACGCCCACGGTTTGCGCCTCGGCCGCCACCAGGCGTCGCTGCAGGATCTCGACGTAGTAGGCCATGACATCGTCTGCGATGTGGACCCAGTCGAACTGCTCGGCCTTGCGCCGTCCCGCCTGCCGCATGCCGTCTCTGAGGCCGGGGTTCTGCAGGAGTGCGCCGATGGATTCCGCCAGGGCCGCCGAGTCCTTGGGCGTCACCAGCAGGCCGTCCTGCCCATGGGACACCACCGAGCGGAAGCCAGGAATGTCGGATGCGACGATGGGCGTTCCCGCGGCCATGGCCTCCAGCAGCACGATGCCGAAGCTCTCCTGGCCCGTGTTCGGCGCGCAGAACACCGCGGCCGACTGGTAGTAGCGCGGCAGGTCGTCGTCGGTCACGAAGCCGGCGAAATGGACGTCGTCATCCAACCATCCCTGGCGAAGTGCAAAGCGCCGGTAGCCTTCCAGCGGCCGACCCCGTCCGACGACGATCAGGCGTGCCGCGGGCACACCTTCCCGCACCTGCTGCCAGGCTCGCAGCAGGAATCGGAGCCCTTTGCGCTTCTCCAGCCGCCCCACGAAGAGGACGTTCGGCCGACCGTCGTTGAAGCGCTCGATGGGTGGAAGCGGCCGGTTGAAGCGCTGGAACTCGATGCCGTTGGGGATGACCCGGTAATCGCCACGGAAGTAGGTGCTCACGTAGTCACGGGCCGCTGGCGACACCGCGATGTGGCCGTGCAGCTTCTTGAAGAACGGCTGCACGATCGCCTTTCCATAGAAGTAGTTCAAACCCGTCGTGTTGAACGCGTGGAACGTGCCGATGTTGGTGGAATCCGAGTGACGCAGCACCGTCAGCGGCAGCGCCGGCATGAGCGGCTCGTGCAGATGAATGAGGTCGAATCGGTGCGCCCGAAGGAGCGCCTTCGCCTGCAGGTACGAGCGCAGCGACAGTGTTATCCGCGCCACCGAGCCGTTGGCAGGGATTGGCACCACTCGTCCAATGCGGTGCATGAACGGATCGTCGAAATCCCCCGGCTCCGGATCGCCATCGGAAGACGGTGCGACCACGTGGACCTCGTGGCCGCGTTCGCGGAACTCGCCCGCCAGGTGCGCCACGTGCTCGTTGACCCCGCCGGGATAGGCGTAGTCGTACGGCGAAACGAGGGCGATCTTCAGGCTGTCACTGGGTCGCTCGGGCGAAGGCTGACGCCAGTGTCCGGCCAGCGCCTCTGGAAGACGGTCCATTGCTCGGCGTGTCGGCGCACATAGTAGCCCAGGTGATCGGCAACCGCTTGTGTGATTGCTCGCGCGTCCGCGTGGGTGTCCCCCACGCGAGGCACCTCTCGGAGCGGCTCCACGACGCCTCGGAAGCGTCCGCTGGGGAGCCGCCAGGCAATGCCGAAGAGAATGGGCGCGCCGGTTCGCAGAGAGAGCACCGCCGCCCCATCTGGGAACGTGGTGGCAGCGCCGCAGAAGGCCACCGTTGGCCCCGTCCCCAGCACGTCTCGATCCGAGATCAAGCCCACGATCTCGTTCCTTTTGAGCGTCGCGAGGAGCTGGCGAGCCGCCAAGCCGCCCACCGGTACGTACCGGACCCCCAGCGCGGAACGCAATCGGGTGAAAAGCTCGTACAGCTCGGGTGGTTGGATCGGCTCGAGCACCGCCGTCACGGGGTAGCCGCGCCCTGCGATCAACTGCGCCGCCATCGCCGTGCTGCCAATGTGGGCGCCCACCATCACCACACCGCGCCCTTGCGCGAGCGCGTGGTCGAGGTGCTCCCAGCCGCTCGACTCGATCAGGCTGTCCACCGCCGCGGACGTCAGGTGCGAAAGCGCCAGCGTGTCCCAGTAGTTCCGTGCGCCCGCCACGAAGACCGCCGCGACCTGGCCCGGTCGCGGCTCACGCCCCCGCACCACGCGCAGGTTGGCGCGGACGGCGGCTCGGCTGGCGGGCGCCGCCGCGAACCAGGCAAGGCCCGGTACCACCAGGAGCGCATCCGCGACACGCCGGGGAACCATCCCGGCGAGCCGCTCTGCCACCCGCAAGCCGCCCAGCAGACACCTCGTTCGTCGATCCATTCGCCCGCTCACGCTCCACCCGGGGGGGCTTGCGTCTGCCACATGCGACGGAACATGTACCACTGCTCCGGATAGCGCCTCACGAGCGTCTCCAGGCCGGCGATGGCCTGTTGGGTGAGCGCCTGCACCTCGGCAGGACTGTGACCGCGGCCGCGAGTGTCAATGGGCTCCAGCACGACCGCGTCGTACCGAATGCCATCCGGCTTCCGCACCACCGCCAGGGGTAGGATCGGCGAGCCGGTGCGTAGCGCGAGGACCGCTGCCCCGCCTGGCACTCGTACCGGCGCCCCGAAGAACTGGACGGTGACGCCATCCTCGCCCACGGGCCGATCGACCAGGACGGCGAGCCCTTCCTTGCGACGGAGCGCCGCGATGATGTCGCGCACGCCAGTCTCCACGCGGATGGCGTTCATCCCAGCGCGTTGCCGGATGCCCTGGACCCGCTGGTCCCAGGCTGGCGGCTTCAGGGTGTCCACCAACACGTTGACGGGCCGCTTGCTGCGGGCCACAAAGGTCACGGCGGCCATGTCCCAGTTGCCAAGGTGTCCGGTGGTGAAGATCACCCCGGCGCCCATGCGGAAGGCGTCCTCCACGCGCTCCCAGCCGTGAATCTCCACGGTGCGCAGGATTGCCTCGTGGCTCAAGCTGGGCAGCCGGAGCAGGTCCACCATGTACTTGGCGTAGTTCTGAAAAGATCGAAGCGTCGCCGCGCTGACCGCGGCCTCCGATGCGCCGGCGCCGAGCACCTGGCGCATGTTGGCCCGCGCCCGTCGGAAGAACCCGGGAGCCGCCACGAGCACCCACGGCATGCACGCGGATACCACCGCGTACGCCAGGCGAGGCGGCACCACGCGGACCAGTGCAGACGCGAGCACGTGCGCCAGGACGATCATCGAATGTCGGCCTCCATTCTTCGCCGCGAAGCTATCCGAGCGTCGGGGGTGCCTGCCAACCGCCAGGCGAACGAGGGATCCTTTGCTAAACTGCTGCCTACCCGCGTCCAATGCCCACACCTACCGAAGACCTCACGGCGGCCCTGGCCGCACTGGACGCGCGCATCTCATCCCTCCTGGTGCGTCTTTGACGCGCCCGCCAAGCAGCAACAGCTCACGGCTTTAGAGCAGCGCGCCGCCGCCGAGAATCTCTGGAACGATCCCGCGGAGGCCCAGAAGGTGATGCGCGAGCTTTCGGGCCTGAAGGAGGAGCTTCAGCCCTGGCAGGACGGCCAGCGCCGATGTCGCGACTTGATCGACCTGGCGGAGCTCGCGGCGCTGGAAGAGGACGCGGGCATTCTTGCGGAAGTTCGGCGCGACCTGGACGAGCTTACCAGGACCGTCAACCGCCTCGAGTTCCAGCTTCAGCTCGGCGGACCGTACGACCGCCATGACGCCTTCGTCACGCTCACCGTGGGCGTCGGTGGCATCGACGCCCAGGACTGGGTGCAGATGCTGATGCGGATGTACCTGCGCTGGGCCGAGCGCCGCGGCTTCAAGAGCGAGATTCTGGACCTGGCCGAGGGGGAAGAGGCGGGCTACAAATCGGTGTCGCTGGTCCTCCGTGGTACCTACGCCTACGGGTACCTGAAGGGGGAGCGCGGCAATCACCGCCTCGTCCGCCTTTCGCCGTTCGACCAGGCTCATCGCCGCCAGACGTCGTTCGCACGGGTTGAGGTAATGCCCGACGTCGGCGAGGCGACGCCGATCGAGGTCCGCGACGAGGAAATAGAGTTCGAGGCGTATCGCGCGGGTGGTCCTGGCGGCCAGAACGTCAACAAGGTGAGCACCGCCGTGCGGCTCAAGCACAAGCCGACGGGCATCGTCGTGACCTGCCAGACAGAGCGCTCACAGGTGCAGAATCGCGAGAACGCGATGCGCCTCTTGATGAGCCGATTGGTGGAAATGGAGATCGAGAAGCGCGAAGTGGAGATGCTCCAGATGCGCGGCGAGCAGATCGATGCGAGCTGGGGCACCCAGATCCGCTCGTACGTGCTTCAGCCGTACACCCAGGTGAAGGACCTTCGGACCGGGTTCGAGACCTCGGACACCGCGTCCGTGCTGGACGGGGAGATCGACCAGTTCGTCGAGGCCTACCTGTCGTGGAACCTGAGCCGCCTGGCGGCCGCGGTGTGATCGGTTTGGACGAAGAGGCCACGCTGGTCGTGGTGGACTACGGAGCCGGCAACCTCCGCAGCGTGCAGCGCGCGATTGGTGCCGCCGGCGAGCAGGCACTCGTCACCAGCGACCGGCGGGACGTCGAGCGCGCTTCCGCCCTGGTGCTACCCGGCGTCGGGTCCGCCAACGACGCGATGAAAAGGCTCCGCGCCCTGGACCTCGTGGAGCCGTTACGCGCTTACGCGGCATCGGGCCGCCCGTTCCTGGGCGTCTGTGTGGGCTTGCAGCTCCTCTTCGATTGGAGTGACGAGGGCGGCGGCGTGGACTGCCTCGGCATCGTCCCCGGCACCGTGCGGCGCTTCGAGGCCGACCTGGCCGCGGGCCGCAAGGTGCCGCACATGGGCTGGAACAGCGTCCACGTGACACGCCCCGACCCGTTCGTGGAAGGTATCGCCGACCATTCGTACTTCTACTTCGTGCACTCGTACTACGCCGTCCCCACAAACCCCGCGGACATACTGGGCGAGACGCAGTTCGGCCTGCCGTTCGCGGCCATGGTGGCGCGCGAGAACGTGGTGGCGACGCAGTTCCACCCCGAAAAGAGCGCCGACCTGGGGCTCCGCCTGTACCGTAACTTCGCCGTGAGAGCGCGTGGCACCGCGACGGTTTGAGCCCATCCCCGCCGTGGACATCCGGGGCGGCCGGTGCGTGCGACTTTTACGCGGCGAGTTCTCGCGTGAGACTCAGTACGGCGACCCGGTCGCGATGGCCCAGCGCTGGGCAGCAGAGGGCGCGACCAGGCTCCACGTAGTCGACCTGGATGGCGCGCGCGATGGGGTGCGCCAGAACGCCGGCCTGGTGCGCGACATGATCACGGCAGTCGCAATCCCCATCCAGGTTGGAGGCGGAGTGCGCGACTTGCCAGCCGCGCACGCGCTGCTCGCCGACGGCGCCGAGCGCGTCGTCGTGGGCACGGCGGCCGTGGAGCAGCTTGATCAACTCCCCGCGTGGGTGCGGTCGCTGGGCGCGGAACGCCTGGTCGTGGGCGTCGACGTGCGCGACGGCATGGTTGCCACCCACGGCTGGGCGCAGGCCAGCCATTGGTCGGCGCTGGAGTTCTGTCAAGCCCTGGCAGCCGCCGGGGTGCTCCGCGTGCTGTGTACCGACGTCTCCACCGATGGCACGCTTGAGGGCCCAAACGTGGAGCTCATGGGGCACCTGGCCGACCGTGGCGGTGTGGCGGTGATCGCCAGCGGTGGCGTGGGCTCGCTCGACCATGTATCTGCGCTCGTCTCCACGGGGTGCGAAGGAGTCATCATCGGTAAGGCCCTGTACGACGGCCGAATCACCCTGCAAGCGACACTCGAGGCGGCCGGGTTGGGTCGCGTCCACGCTGAGACGCGCGCGGAATGCTGACCCGGCGCATTATCCCCTGCCTGGACGTCAGCGGGGGCAAGGTCATCCGGGGGGTGAAGTTCTCTGCCGACCGGGTCGTTGGGGACCCCGTGGAGCTCGCCGCCGAGTACAACCGCCAGGGCGCCGACGAGCTGGTTTTCTACGACATCACGGCCTCCGCGGAAGGTCGCGGTCTCATCATGGAGGTGCTCGAACGCGCTGCCGGAGAGGTGTTCATCCCGCTCACGGTCGGTGGCGGGGTCAAGTCCGCTGACGACGTCAAAGCGCTCCTGCGCGCCGGGGCGGACAAGGTGAGCGTGAACACCCAGGCGGTGCTGGACCCGGCGATCATCGCCGACGGCGCCGATCGCTTCGGCTCGCAGTGCATCGTGCTGTCAATGGACGTCCGGTGGAACGGCGAACGCGGGTACTACGAGGTGGTCACCCACGGCGGCCGAAGGCCCACCGGCATGGATGCCCTGGAGTGGGCGCGCCGAGGCGTGGAGCTGGGCGCCGGCGAGATCGTGGTGAACAGCATCGACGCGGACGGCACGCGCGCAGGCTACGAGCTGACGCTGACGCGGCTGATCGCCGAAGCGGTGCCGGTGCCGGTGGTCGCGAGCGGCGGCGCAAACGCGCCCGACGACATGTACCGGGTGCTGACCGAAGGGCGCGCCGACGCCGCGCTGGCCGCCAGCATGTTCCACTACGGCGATTTCACCGTGGATCAGGCCAAGCGCTACCTGGCCGACCGCGGCGTGCCCATGCGGCAGAGGGCACGGGTGCCAGCATGACTCCGCCTGAGCTGAAGTACGACGCGAACGGGCTGCTCACGGTGGTGATCCAGCACGCCACCTCTGGCCAGGTGCTGATGGTTGGCTTCGCCAACCAGGAAGCCGTGCGGCGCACCCTGGATACAGGCAAGGCCTGGTTCTTCAGCCGCGCCCGTCAGAGCCTGTGGCTCAAGGGCGAGACCAGTGGCAACGAGCTGCACGTGCAGGGCATCCGCGCGGACTGTGATGGCGACGCGCTCGTGTACCTGTGCCACCCGGCGGGTCCAACCTGCCACACCGGCGAGCCGTCGTGCTTCTTCGAGCATCTCGACGGCCGTGATCCTGGCGAAACCAGCGGCGAGGCGGCTTCAATGCTCTGGAGCGCCATCCAGTCGCGGAAGGCAGAGGCGGATACTTCGACGTCCTACGTGGCCCGGCTCCTGGCGCAGGGGGTGGATCGGATCGCCAAGAAGATTGGCGAAGAGGCGGGCGAGGTCATCATCGCGGCCAAGAACGCGGACCGCGCCGAGGTTGCGCACGAGGTGGCCGACCTGTGGTTCCACACGTACCTGCTGCTCGCGCAGCAGGGCATGACGCCCGAGGACGTGTGGGAGGAGCTGCGCTCGCGCCGCCACTGACGGACGCGCCTCGCGCCCGGAGAGCCTCGGTCAGGCGATGGCTGGTTGCGCCGGGGCGGCGTCTGCCTCGCGGCGCAGCAGCTCGTTCATGGAGGCGATGGCGACCTCCATCTGCGGCGGCTCCGGGTACCGCGTCGTGAGCTTCTGGAGCAGCATGCCCGGGGCCACGACTGCCAGCATGAATGGACTGTTCGGGTACTTCCCCCCGAGCCGCAGCAGCTCATAGGCGATACCCGCCACCACCGGCACCAGCACGATCCGCGACAGCACCCGCAGCCACAGGTCCGGGGTGCCGAGCAGGGCGAAAAGGATGATCGAGATGGCCACCACTTCCAGCAGGAAGGCCGTGCCGCAGCGGGGGTGAGCCGGCGAGTACTGCGCCACGTGGCCAGGATCCAGTGGGTCGTCGTGCTCGTAGGCGTGGATCGTCATGTGCTCCGCGCCGTGGTAGGCGTACACGCGCTTGATATCCGGCAGGAGCCCGATCAGCGCCACGTACGCCACTAACATGGCCAGCCGGATCAAGCCTTCCGCCAAGTTGCTCCAGATGGTGTTGGCGCCAAAGAACTGCTCGGCCACGCCCACGATCACCAGCGGGGTGACGAAGAAGAAGCCGATGCCGAACACCAGGGAAACGGCGACCGTGGTCCAGGCCAGCGGCTTGCTGAGGGGTGAATCGTTCTGGGCCGGGGTCGCGGCGCCTGGCGCTCCACCGCCCGATGTCGCATGAGCGTCGTCAGGGGCCGTGGCGTTCCACGTCTCGAACGCCACCACCGGCAAGTTCGGGTAGGCGGACTGCGGCTGCTCAGCCCGCCTGGGCGCGTCCTCCTGCATTTGCAGGTCGGCCGAAAACATCAGCGCCTTCATGCCCAGGCCCAGGGTGTCCCACAGAAGCGTGATCCCACGCAGGAATGGGATCTTCTGGATCGATCCTCCGTAGACACGCATCGGAAGCGCTTCCGAGGTGACGACGATCTGATCGTTGGGGGCACGCGCGGCCACCGCCATGAAGCGGCGGCCGCGCATCATCACGCCTTCGAGGACGGCCTGCCCGCCGTAGCCGACACGGCTGGTGCGAACACCTCCGAGCGAGCGGGCGGTCGCGGAGTTGGACTGGTTCAGGACTTTTTGGCCTGCGCGAGCCGACGCTGGAAACGCTCAACCTGGCCCGCGGTATCGACGAGTCGCTGCTCGCCCGTGAAGAATGGGTGGCACGCGGAGCACAGGTCGACGTGCAGACTTGGCTTCGTGGATCGGGTCTGGAAGGTGTTGCCGCAGCCGCAGACCACGGTGGCGGCTTCGTATTTGGGGTGAATGCCTTGCTTCATGGTACGTACGTATCTACCTAAACAGCGTAGACGCTGACTCGCTTCCTGATTTTGGTGGCCTGTTCAAAACGAACCTGGCCGGTAATCAGCGCGAAGAGCGTGTGATCCCGCCCCACGCCCACGTTTTCACCGGCCTTGATCGGGGTCCCACGCTGTCGGACCAGGATGGACCCGGCGGGAATGACCTGGCCGTCACCGACCTTCAGGCCGAGCCGCTGGCCCTGGCTGTCGCGGCCGTTGCGCGAGCTACCGACGCCCTTCTTATGTGCCATGGTGCTTGTTCAAACTCCTCTGGTGGCTATCCGTCACCGGGCCGGAACCGTTCGCGCGGGCCGACCGGTTGACAGACCGGCTGGGTGCGATGGTGCTGACCGCGCTCGTAAATGCTGTCGAGCCTAGCCGCCCGCCACGATGTCGGTGATGCGCAGGCGGGTCAGGTCCTGGCGGTGGCCCGTCTTACGGCGGTAGCGCACCTTGGACTTGAAGCGGAACACGATGATCTTCTCACCGCGGTGGTGGTCCACCACTTCGGCCTTCACAACCGCGCCGGCCACCGTCGGGGTGCCAACCGCCGTGGTTGCGCCCTCGCCGCCGATCATCAGCACGCGATCGAGGTCAAGATTACCGCCCGGCTCACCCGTCAGTCGCTCGACTTCAATGGTGTCCCCGGGCTGAACGCGGTACTGCTTTCCGCCCGTTTCAATGATTGCGAACATCGTGTGTGCCTCGATCCGTCTCCGCGAGAGTGTTCCTGGTGTGGGTCCGCCGCGGGGCGGACCGGGGCGCAACCCCAGCGCTGACGAACGGGCGAACGCACGCCCGCACCTCGGCGCCACGGGCGAGTTGCCCACCATGCAGCAAGGCGCCGCGGGCACAGTGCCCCGCGGCGAGTCAGCGCAGTGTACCAGCGGCGCGGTTTGGCGGGCAATTTTGGGCGCCCGCACGGGGGTGCGCGGCTGATGGTTGGCAGCAGAGTCCACACACGTGGGGGGATTGAAACCGGCCGGCTTTGACGAGGACGGCCATCGCGTGGTTCTTCCTGGATTGTCGAGACCACAAGGAGGGGACCGAACCACCATGGCCGGCACTGTGAGCCGTTATTCGGTACGGAAGCGGTAGCCCACGCCTGGCTCGGTGACGAAGTGGCGCGGCTCACCGGGGTCAGCTTCCAGCTTTTTGCGGAGGGCCGCCATATAGACCCGCAGCGCTCCCGTGGCATCACCGTAGCCGGTGCCGAGGACTTCCTGGAGCAACTGGCCATGCGTAATCACCCGGTTTGGGTGGCGGACGAGATGGCGCAGCAGCCCGTATTCCGTTGGGGTCAGGTGCACCTCCAGGGAGCCGCGCGTGACGACCCGACGGGCGAGGTCCACGCGCAGGTCGCCGGCGACCACCGTCGATTCGCCGTCTGGGGCGGGCGCCTCGGCGCGGCGACGGACTGCCCGCAAGCGGGCGAGGAGCTCCGGAATGCTGAACGGCTTGGTGATGTAATCGTCGGCGCCGGCGTCCAGCGCGCGCACCTTCGCCTCGTCGTCGTCCACCACGGTGAGCATGACGACCGGCACACGGGTCCACTCGCGGAGCCGCTGACAGACCTCGACCCCATCCAGGTCGGGAAGGCCGAGGTCCAGGATGAGGGCGTCTGGTAGCTCTGCCGCGGCCAGGTCCAACGCTTCTTCGCCCGTGGCCGCTTCCAACACCGAGTAGCCCCTGGTCCGTAGCGCCAGCCGCAGCGCGCGCCGGATCTGCGGCTCATCGTCGACTACCAGGATTCGGCCGGACTCAGCGTGCGCGTCCACGCCGCCAGTCGCCGTCGCGGTCACGCGGCTCGACCGTGACCGCGGGTGTCAACGGGTGCGAGCGGCAGGGACAGGACCAGCCTTGCGCCGCCGGATGCCCCGTCCTCCGCCCGGAGCGTCCCGCCCTGGGCTTCGGCGAACCCGCGCGCGATCGCGAGCCCGAGACCCGTGCCACCGCCCCCAGCGCGCCGGCCCCGCTCGAATGCTCGGAACAACCGCGGACGATCCTCGGCCGCAATGCCGGGCCCGTCGTCCTCGACGACAACGGCGACATGGTGGCGATCAGCTCGGATACACAAACGGACACCCGACTCAGGCGGTGTATGGACCGCGGCATTCTCCACCAGGTTGCTGAGCGCCTGGGCCACCAGCGCCCGGTCACACCAGGCCAGCGGCAGCGACTCCGGAATGTCGAGGGCCACGGGCCGCTCGGCCAGCAGCGCGCGCTTCCGACGCAGCACGTCCCGCAGGATCTCACCCAGGTCCTCCGCCGCAACATGTGGACGGATCGCGCCGGCTTCCACCTGGGATGCATCAAGGAGGTTGCCCACCAGCCGATCCAGGCGGTCAGCTTCCTCTTCGATAGCTGTCAGGGTCTCGCGACGGTCCTCGGCCGCGTACGCGGCATCATCGGCGAGCAACCCGGAGGCACCGGCTTTGATGGCGGAAAGAGGTGTCCGGAGGTCGTGTGACACCGCGCGCAGGAGCGCCGTCTTGAGCTGCTCCGAGCGGCGCGCCACGTCCGCCTCGCGAGCATGTTCCTGGCCGCGTCGAGCCGAATCAGCCAACTGAGCTGTCGCCAGCGCGACGAAGAACAGCAGCAGCAGGCCAATCGCATCGTCAGGTCGGGCAATGATGAGTGTCCCGCGGGGCTCCACCAGTAGCAGGTCCTGTCCCAGCACACTGGTCACGGCCGCCACGATCGCCGGTCCGCGTCCCCACCAGCCGGCGGCGAGGACCACCGGGACGACGTACAGCAGCATCGCGGCCTCTCGCACCCCGAGCGTCCTTTCGATGGTAGCTACGACCGCGAGGGCCCCTAGCGCACCCAGCACCGCCCCGCCGTAGGCTCGGATATGGTGGCTGGCTCCAGCATCCGCGGGTCTCATCGTGCAGGTGTTACCACGGCGTGCAAGTGGCCCAATTGACCGGCACGAAACTCAGGTTCCGGGAGCCAGGCTCCGCGGCGCATTTCGCTCGGCGTCCCGCCGAAGCCCGGAGCACGCACGCGCGTTCGCGATGGTCAGGGCGCGCGGGCACCGGCGAGCACGTCCAGGAACCCCCGCACGAAGCGCTCGGCGTCCACTTCGACGGCCACCTCGACCTCTGGTTCGCCAGATGGCGGGTTTAGCCACCAGGGCAACGAACCGCGCGTCGCACCGCGCGTGCGCTCCCCGCGCAGCTCGACGTGAACGGGTGTCCGGCGATAGCGCGCCAGCGAGCTGTCGACGGCGATCCCGGCTGCCAGGGGATCGTGGAGGTGGCACATGCGGGCGCCGTAGTACGACTCGTAAAACGCCAGGTAGTGCTGCAAGATGGACCACGCAAAGCGGCCGACCGCGCTGGACGCGGCCTGCAGCTCGGCCAGAGCGTCGCCGGCGAGCGAGACCTGCATCGTCACGTCCAGCCCCACAAGCGTGAGCGGCCAGCCCGCGCCCAGGGCAAGCTCGGCGGCCTCGGGATCGTGCCAGACGTTGGCCTCGGCATCCGCGGTAGCGTTACCGGCTCGGTACACCGCGCCGCCCATCACCACCACCCGCCGCAGGAGCCGCGGCAGCTCCGGTTCCAGGAGCAGCGCCAGGCCCAGGTTCGTCAGCGGCCCGATCGCCAGTAACACCAGCTCACCAGGCTGCTCGCGGGCGAGGCGCACGATCTGCTGGGCCGCTGGCTCCGCGCTCGGGCGCCGGCGCGGCATCGGCCAGTGGATGTTGCCGAGCCCGTCCTCGCCGTGCACGAACTCAGCGGTCTGGAGCGGCTGGGCCATCGGCCGCGCCGCGCCGACCGCCACCGGCACGTCGTCAAGCCCCGCCAGCTCCAGGACACGCAGCGTGTTCAGCGCGCCCAGCGGCGCGGGGACGTTGCCGTGCACACTACCGGCGGCCACGATGGAGACTCCCTCCAGGCCCGCGAGGTACAGGATCGCGAGCGCATCGTCGATCCCCGTGTCGCAGTCGAGCAGGATCCGGGTCGTCTCGCCGCGCTGCCCCGCGTCAGGGGCATTCACGCGGCTCTCGCACATCGCGGCCCGGGGCGCTCGCGTCCTGGCCGGCTGACGGCTGCATGGCTGACGGCATGGGTGTCCAGGGCTCGGGCGGGCGCTCCGACACGGGACGGAATTGGTGCCGAGTCCATCAATGCTCCTGGCTCAGGTGGGCACCTATCGCACGAGAGTCGGCCGCGCCGGTGCTGGGGCCCACTCTACCCCACGCTCGGTGATTGTCCAGCACGGGACGCCGGTTGGAACAGCCGTTCCGCTCGTAGTCCGCCACAGCAGGACCGCGGAGCTGCCACGAGAGGGATGCTTCGCTCCGCTCAGTATGACAACGCGGCGCACCTCGCGTAGTGAACCCCTGGAGAGACTCAGGAGTACGGCGGACGCTCGAATTGTATCCTTGCCAGATCGCCCCGAATCTCGACCGAGACCGCCAGGCCAGCCGCTCGGGCGGCGCGCCGCGCTACCTGCAACGTGCCGGGCCGATGCGGCACCAGCACCCTGGTTGAGAGGCGCGTTCGTGTGGTGAAGGCCACGGCGGGAAGGATGGCGTGCTCCATGTTCTGCGCCGGCGGAGCAACGGCCTCTTCAAACGCAATCGCCTGTGACATGCCGAAAGCGTCCCGCCGCGCTGTTAGGACCGTGTGAGGATCCGCCCCAGTCTCGTTCAGATTTCGTTAGGAACGACCAGGCCGCGTGGTGTTACTCGCCCGAGCTGGCGCCAGGCGGGTTGGGCAGCGTCGCCGTCGGTCCCAGTGGCAGGGCCTGGAGAGACGATAAGCCGAGATACTGGAGAAGCTCGGGCGTGGTGCCCAGGAGCGCTGGCCGGCCCACGCTCTCGCGGCGGCCGACCTCAGCCACCAGGCCTCGCGCCAGGAGGGTATTCACGGCACTGTCGCTGTTGACGCCCCGAACGGCGTCGATGTCGCCGCGGGTCACGGGCTGGCGGTAGGCGATCACCGCGAGCGCCTCCAGGGCCGCCCGAGACAGCCGCGTCGGGGGCGGGGCGCCAAAGTAGCGCTCCACGGCATGTGCCGCTGCCGGGGACGTGACCAGGCTGACCTGCTCGCCGGAACGCTGCAAGGCAAGGCCCCGCGGCGGCTCCGCCAGCAGGTGCTCCACCGCTCGTTCGACCTCATCCGGCGAACGTTCCACGACCCGTGCAAGGTCTCCCGGCGCGAGCGGCCCGGCAGCGGCAAACAGGACCGCCACCAGTAGATCCTCCAACGGAGCGCTTGCTCCTGAAGACGACGTGCAGGAGAGCGCCGACGGTGCGGCGTCAGCGGTGCCCACGGCCGGCCATTATCCGTCGGCGCACGCGAGGGGACCACGACGGCCACGTGGCGCAAGCCGCGGCCATGGCCATGCCGGCCAGCGCCAGGACCGCGCCGCGCCGCAGCCAGGCGGGCTCGAAGCGCAGCTCGACCTCGTGGACGCCGGCCGGCACGTACACCGCCCGATACAGCAGGTCGGCACGGATCACGGGCGCCTCCACCCCGTCCACGCGGGCCCGCCAGCCGGGGTACCACGCTTCGCGCTCGACGAGGTACGCGGGCTCCGCCAGGTTGACACTGTAGCGGTGCCGCTCGGCCGCTACCACGGAAGGGTCGCTCCCCACGGAGGCGCGCGCGCCGCTCACCTCCGTGGGGAGCGTGGCAGCGTCCAGCAGTACCCCCCCTCTGGGGTCGTACGTGGGCGCCGCCAACTGGGCCGCGGCTTCCTCATCGCTCCAGGCTTGCGCCCGGAACGCCAGGAACGCGAACGGGGCCGGGTCCAGACGGCGCAAGAGGTCGAGATCGCCCACCGGGCGGACCTCCGAGGCGGGGAGCTGGACCCCTCGGTTCGCCAGGACGTAGCTCACGCCCAGCAGGTCCAGCAGCCGCGGCTCGGGCGGCTCGGTCAGGCGCGATTGCAGCACGCCATCCGGGCGGACGCGGTCCGGCGGCATGAGCAGCATGCTGAAATCGATGAAGCGCTGGAGCGGCAGCACGCCGCCGTCGTATCCATCCGCGGACCGCAGGCCGTATTGCAGCGGCATGTTTGGGGCGAGCGTCTCGCGCCACTTGCGGGCGATGAGGTACGCGGTACTGGCGCTCTCGGAAATGCCGGTGAGGCGGCCGCGGACTGCACCTTCGTCCGAAGGAACGTAATTCGGCTGCGCCACGGACAGCAGCCGATCGGTCGGCCCAAGCAGCGCCTGGAGCGCGCCCGCGGTCGCCGGTGGCTGCGCCAGGCTGTCGATCGGCGGCGCCTGGCGGATGGGGGCCCAGTCCGCCACGGCCCATAACTCAGCGGCGGCGAGTCCCGCGAGGGCAAACCCGGCGAGCCGACGGCGACCCAGCCGCGGCAGCGCTCCGATGCCAAGCGCCAGCGTGGCCAGGCCGAGGTACACCGCCGGAGTGCGCAGCCTCGGGAACACCTCGCCGTTCTGCTGTTGCCACGCCAGTCCGGCCGTGAGCACCAGCGCCATCAGGGCCGCGCGAAGCAGCGTCCACGGATCTCGAAGGCGCGGTCCTCGGCCCGCAAGCAGCCATTCAGCGCCAGCGGCCGAGAGCAACGAAGCGCCGAACATCCACAGGAACAGCCAGCGGGCGGGCACACGGAACGTATCGAAGCCCGGAACCCATGCAAAGAACAGCCAGTAGTTGCCGTTGTTCTCACCTGGAGCCAGGAACAGCGCCAGCAGGCACACGAACGCGCCCGCCCAGACCAGCCGGTGGCGGACCACCACCACGGCGAGAAACGCCAGAGTCAGGGGAATGACGCCCACGTAGCCGAGGTACTCTGTAGACGCGACGTCGAGCCAGTACGGTGGGAACAGGGAACGCGGCACCAGGTAGGAAGGGAGCGACGCCGCGACAGCGTCCTCCCAGCGCACACCAGCCCCGCGGATGGAGAACGGCGCCAGCTCCAGGCTGGCAAGCAGCTGTGGCGCCGCGACCAGGCCGCCAACCAGGCCGACGATGGCGCCCGCGGTCGCCGTCCAGACCAACCCGCGCGGGCTGCGCCAGGGCGCCCGTGCGAGCGCGTAGGCCACGCCGGCGATCGCCGACATGTAGGTGTCCTGCGGGTGCCCGGCGAGGACTTGCGCGGCCAGCGCCAGCCCGGAAGCGGCTGCCCACCCCGGGCTCCGGGTCTGGATCGCGCGTTCGAAAAGCGCCAGCATGATCGGCAGCCAGGCACCCGCGGAGAGCTGGTTCAGGTGTCCTGTCTGGCCCACCGTGAACCCGCCGAAGCCAAACGCCATGCCTCCGACCAGGGCCGCGATTGGACGAGCGCTGAACCCCAGGCGGGCGAGCGCATACATCCCCACCGCGGCCAACCCGGCGTGGAGCACGAGCTGAATGGTGTACACCGGCATCACGGGACCCAGCGCGAACAGCCACGACGGCGGATACAGCACCGCGGTTTGCGGGTTCGCGAGGAACGGCACACCCAGAAACAGGTCCGGGTTCCACAGCGGGAACCGGCCATCGCGGATGGCCTGTCCCAGGTATGCCCGCTGCGGCATGAAGTACACGAAGGCGTCGTAATCGACAACGCCGCGCCCCAGCAGCGTGAGCGGGTAGTAGAACAGCACCGAGAACAGCGTCAGGAAGCCGACGCAGCGCGCGTCCGGCGACCTCAGGACACGCATCACACGGTGCTCAGGTTGATTCAGCACCGAGCGTTCAAGAGGATGGGATGTCAGCTCCGCCGCGCTGCACTACCCGAGGAAGCGATAGCGGACGAGCACCTTCGCCACCGTGAAGCCGTCCTTCCACGAGATCTTCTTACCCTCGTGAAACTCGCGCCCAGCGTACGAGATCGGCACCTCGTAAATGCGCTGGCCCATGCGCAGGATGCGGGCAGTAATCTCGGGATCGAATCCCCAGCGCGGCTCGCGCAGCCGCAGCGCGTGGGCAATGTCCACCGTGAAGACCTTGTAGCAGGTCTCCATGTCCGTAAGCGTGGTGTCAAACAGCACGTTGCAGAGGAGCGTCAACATCTGGTTTCCCACGCTGTGCCAGAAGTACATCGCCTTGTGCTCGCCCAGGAAGCGGGACCCGTACACAACTCTGGCCTTGCCCGTCTGGATCGGCCGCAGCAGCGCCGGGTAGTCAGAGGGGTCGTACTCCAAATCGGCGTCCTGCACGATCACGACATCACCCGTCACCACGCGCAGGCCCTCCTGGACCGCGGCGCCTTTGCCTCCATTGACGGGCATCAATCGCAGCACGATGTCGCCGCGCTGGTCCACTCGCTGTTTGAGGAGCTCGCGCGTGCCATCGGTCGAGCAGTCGTCGACGACGATGACTTCCTTCTCGATGGGAACCGCCAGCACCTGATCCAGCAGCGCATTGACGGTTTCGATTTCATTGAAGCAGGGGATGACCACCGACACCTTCATCGTGATCGGCGGAGGGGCGGCGAAGGCAGGCGTCGTCAATCGGCTCCCGGGTAAAAGACCTGGTAGGTGAACCCGTTCAGTTGAACGGTCTGCGCCAGGTAGTAATGGCGCCCGATCGCGTCCAGCACTGGCTGCGGATAGAGCTGGGCGTTCAGGACGACGGTATCGTAGCGTTTGGCCTGGAGGTCGGCCACGAGCGGCGTGGGGTCCCACAACCCGGCGTCGTACAGGTTCCGCAAATGCGTGGTGTTCGCCACAACCGGGCGACCGGCCACTACCGCGAATGAGGGGTCCTCCGAGAGGGCCGGACCGGGAAGCCGGCGAATGGCTGCCACGATCGCATCGCCAGCCTGGCGGTCCTTGGCGGTTGGCGTTCGCCCCAGGAGGGGCGCCTGAAGCCCGCGATCGACCAGCACGCCGCCCAGGGCGAGCGGACCGTGGGCATACAACACCGCCTGGCCGGCAACCAGGAGGAGGGCAGCCACGGCCCAGACCGGCCGGCCACGGGTGATCGGTGGCGACGCCAGGAGCCGCACCAGCCGCCGGCTGGCGAGCACTGCCCCACTGGCCACGAAGCCCAGGAAGTACGACTCACCGGCCCCAAGCTTCGCCACGCCCAGGGCCGCCACTCCGCTCGCCAGGAAGTACAGCGTCCACGGGTCCCACGCGCGCCGTCGCATCGCCGATGCCGCTTCCCACGCCGCTAGAGCCAGCGGCAACGGGTGGATCAGGGCAAAGTTGACGGCGTAATCGAAGAGTTGTCGGGCTTCGAAGGGATTGGCGTTGCCGCTGACGACGTTCAGCCAGAACGCTCCACCCGTGAGTACGTTGAATGCCGCCAGGAGACTGAAGCCCGCCGCGCCCAGCACGATGGAGACGGCCAGCCCGGCCCGCGGCCGGGTGAGCAGGACGAAGCCGAGGCAGGCCACCGCGGCATCGGCGGCCGTCTGCTTGGTGAACAGCGCGAGCAGCAGCGCCAGGGTGCCCCAGGCGAGGCGGCGGTTCGTCGGCCGTTCGAACGCCCACACCCCCAGGAGCGCAAACAGCACGGTGAGCGCGTTCACGCGGGCAAGGGGTGTGGTGTGAAAGACGTACGGCGATGCGAACACCAGACCCGCCGCCCCCAGCCCCGCCCAGGCAGTGCGCGTCTGGAACCAGACGGCCGACCCCGCGACCGCCGCGCAGCCGACCGCCGCAATCGTGGAAACCGCCCGCCCAGACGCCAGCCCGGGCCCGGCCCAGGCCATGACGATCGAGACGACGTAGCTCCACAGCGGCGGGTAGTTCGACGAGTAGTACGGAAAGGCCTGGTTGCCCGAGTACGGCCACTGGCCGCGGTCGATGAGCCACGCGCTCCAGGCGTCATAACCCTCGCCCTGGTCCCAGTCGTACGGAAACAGCACGAGCGCCAGGGCGTGCTGCAGGTACACGAAGCCGAAGACTCCCAGCGTCAGGACAGCGACCGCGAGCGCAGCCTTCGCCCACGGCTCTGAGCCTACAAGCGTACCGCCGCGCCGCAGCGCCTGCGTCACGGCTTCCCCACCCAGCGACAGCAGGGATCTGGTGGCCGGGCCACCCGCTTCACCCACCCGCTGCCCTGCTGCTGGTCGTGCTCAGGGGCCTTCAGCGACACCCTCGTCGATCAGACGATCCAGCAGACGCTGGGCCTTCGGCTTTCCGATGCCCAGTCGGCGCTGGAGCAGTGACACCGAGAGACGGCCGACGGTCTCGGCGAGCTCCTCGGCGCGCTCGTACAGGTCGCCGTCATCCTCGTCGTCACCCGCGCCCAATTGCCGGATCTGCTCCACGTCCGCATCGGTGTAGCGCGGGCCGCCCTGGAGCTTCCAGTGGTCTACCAGCAGGCGGATCTCTTCGTCTGAAACGAATGCACCCTGCAAACGGACCGGTTTCATCACGTCGGGCGGCATGAAGAGCGCATCACCACGGCCGAGAAGCTTCTCGGCGCCGGCCTGGTCCAGGATGACGCGCGAGTCTGTCTGCGACGAGACGGCGAAGGCGATCCGCGTGGGGAAGTTTGCCTTGATGAGGCCCGTCAGCACGTCCACGCTGGGACGTTGGGTTGCAACCACCAGGTGGATGCCGGTGGCGCGCGCGAGTTGCGCCAGGCGGCACAGGGTCTTCTCCACGTCGTCGGCGGCGGTCATCATCATGTCGGCAAGCTCGTCGATGATGACCACCAGGTACGGCAGCGCTTCCGCGTCCGGGTGTTGCGCTGTAGCCGCCCAGCGGTTGAAGCCGTCAAGGTTGCGGGCGCCGTGGCGAGCGAAGAGCGTGTAGCGGCGATCCATCTCCTGGACCACCCATTTCAGTGCGCCAACCACGTCCTCCATGTCGGTGACGACGGGCAGACGGAGGTGGGGAATGCCGGCAAAGCCGACGAGCTCCACCCGCTTTGGATCGATCATCAGGAGCTGCAGCTCGTCCGGTTTGAATTGGACGAGCAGGCTGCCAACGATGGTGTTGATGCACACGCTCTTGCCCGCTCCTGTGGCGCCAGCGATCAGCAGGTGGGGCATCTTGCCAAGATCGCCCACGATGGCACGGCCTGAGACGTCGCGGCCGAGAGCCAATCGCAGCCGGCCCTCCAGCGAGCTCCAGGTCTCGGAGTCCACCACGTCGCGGATGGTGACCGTGGCAACGTCGCCGTTGGGCACCTCGAGGCCAACCATGCTCTTGCCGGGGATGGGCGCCTCCATGCGCAACGGCGAGGCCCCGAGGCGCAGCGCCAGGTCGTTCTGACGCGCCAGGATCTTGCTGACGGGCACACCCTCGCCCGGCTCGATGCCGTATTGCGTGACGGCTGGGCCCTGGTTCGCCTCCACGACTCGGGCATCCACGTTGAACGTGGCCAGCGTCTCCTCGATAAGCCGCGACCTGGCCTCAACATCCGCGCCCGAGCGCTCCGCCTGGACTTTCACCTGAAGCACGTCCGCCTCTGGCAAGCGCCAGCCGTCGGCCGGCGTGCCGCCGGCGGGCACGGGCGCGACAACCGGGGCAATGGCGGGTACGGGCTCGGACACGAAAGCCGACGAAACGAGCGCGGCCGGCCGGGGCCTGGCAACAGCACCCACCTCGACCCGCGGCGGTTCTACCCGCTGGCCCTGATCGCTCCCGGGGGGCTGCGCGACGCGTTCCCGCGTTACCGGTTCCGGCGGCTGGTCCTCCGCAACGGCTCGGCTCCAGGCCTGCCACTCCTGCAACGGCACCGGGGTCGCTGGCACCTCGGGACATGCCGCGGCGGCGGGCGGAAGCGCCGGCACCTCCAGCGGCTGGAGGCGCCGGACCGGAAGCCGAGCACCCGGCCGGGTCGTGCGGCGCCCCGACCCAAACAGCAGGGCGGGCAGCATGGAGGGACGGGAGAAGGTGAGGGACGGAAGACCAACCCGTGGCAGTCGGAACGGGCCAGCCGAGGAAGCGGGCGGCGCGGCGGCCGAAGCACCAGCCGCGAAGCGGCCCGGGGCGCGGCGGTCCACCAGGCGCCCGCCTGCCACACGGGCCGCGGCCAACGACCAGGTCGCGGCCTGCACAACGGTTATGTCGAGTGTCAGCAGAAGGCCCAGCACGGCCACGCCTATGAGCGCCACGGCGGTGCCGGCGCCGCCGAACAGGCTCAGGAGCGAGCTCCCAAGCCAGTGGCCCAGGTAGCCGGCGCCCTCGGCAGCTTGCGCGCGGGCCAGCGAGCCACCCTCTGGCAGGCCGACGAGGTGGACCGCTGGCACCGTTGCCAGCAGCAGCAGCGTGAGCCCCGAAAGTCGCCACCAGGGCACGCGCTCCGGCGCCATGCCGGCCACGATCGTTCCAACGCCGACCGCCGCCAGGGTGACGGGCAGCAGAAAGCTCAGACGCCCAAGCGCAAGCGCGGCAAGATCATGCAAGGGCGCAATCACAAGCCCTTCGGGGGGCATGAACACCGCGACGGCGAACAGCAGCCCCAGGACCACCAGCAGGACCGCGCTCCCATCGCGCAGACGCGACGGCTCGCGCCCGGTGGCGGCCTCGAGCCGAGCCGACCTTGGGCGATGCTCGCGCTCTGACGGTGCCACGCGGAGCGAACGCGCGGCGGTCGCGCGGGGTGGATCGTCCACTCGAGGCCCCGGGGGCTCCGCGACGCTTCCCTGAGCCATGGTCAGAGCAGCCTCGGCTGCTTGGGCCCGGGCTCGGCGCGTGCGGCATCCAGCTGGTCTGGTCCCACAGCCCGCTCGGTCTTCGGCGCCGGCGGCTGGGTACGCAGTTGTTCCAGCAGCGACGGAATCCGCTGGAAGTCCGCCTCGTAAGACTGCCGCATTGCGGGCGAATTGCTCCGCAGCACCGCTGCCGGGTGAAACATGGCAATACACGTGATGCCGTTCCAGAGCGTAGTCTGGCCGTGGACCTGGGTGATCCTCACCGTTGGCCCAAAGAACCGTGCCATCGAAAACCGTCCAAGCGTCACGATCAGCTTTGGCTTCAGGACCGCGAGCTGGCGCACCGTGTAGACGTCGCACGCTGCAAGCTCGTCGGTCATCGGGTCACGGTTGCCCGGCGGGCGCGACCGCACCACGTTGGTGATGAAGACGTCTTCACGACGGAAGCCAATACGGTCCAGCATCTGGTTGAGCAACTGTCCGGCCGCCCCCACGAATGGACGCCCCTGCTGATCCTCGTTGAAGCCCGGTCCCTCCCCGATGAACAGCACCTCCGCGGTGCCGCTGCCTTCGCCCGGCACGCCCCGCGTCCGCGTCTGGTGGAGGCGGCATCGGGTGCACGCCTGCACGTCGCGGGCGATGTCGTCGAGGCTCTCAGGCGAGGTCACGGCTGGTTCGGCGGAGTCTACCGTTCGGTTGCCCGCGTCCTAGCCGCCCCGATGACGGTCGGCTCCGCATGTGACCGGACCGTGATCGGGGCTGAGCGTGCGCGTACCATGGACTGCACCGCCTTGAGTCTGCCGCACCGGCGAAGGAGTCCCACCGTGACCACTCCTGCTCAGCACTTCACGCTTTATCGGGTGAAATGCTTCCGTAAGCACTTCGTGCTTGATCTTCAAGGATGCTCAGCATGTGCATTCAGTTCCGCGGGGACATGCCGCACGTGTGCTCCCATGCTGAGCAACGACCTTCAGTTGCGTACAAACGTGCCGGAGGTGCAGGCGCGTGCGTAGCGGCGAATCCGTGGCGGGGGCCGCGGCGCCGAGCGCCCCGGCCTACGAGTTCATCGTGTCCTCCACCGACGGCCCGGTCGGGCTGGTGCGGCTGGATCGCCCGAAGGCCTTGAACGCGCTCGCGACCCCGGTGATCGCTGAGCTCGTGGACGCGGTCGAGCGGCACCAGGCGGACCCCGCGGTTCGGGCGATCGTCATCACGGGTGGTCCGAAGGTGTTCGCCGCGGGGGCGGACCTCAAGGAGTTCTCGACAGCTTCGGCCGTGGACATGCTGTCCAGCGATCGCATCGGCTATTGGGACCGACTGAAGAACGTGTGGAAACCGCTGATCGCGGCGGTCTCTGGCTTCGCCCTTGGCGGCGGCTGCGAGCTGGCCATGAGCTGCGACATCATCATCGCCTCGGAGACGGCGCGCTTTGGCCAGCCAGAGATCAACGTCGGCCTCATCCCCGGAGCCGGTGGCACCGCGCGGCTCACCCGTATCGTGGGCAAGTTCGTGGCCATGGATCTGGTGCTGACTGGGCGTCAGATCACCGCCGAGGAGGCGCTCAAGCTGGGACTCGTCTCCCGGATCGTGCCAGCCGAGTTGATCGTGGAGTCAGCGGTCGCGTTGGGCAAGGAGCTCGCCCAGAAACCACCGATCTCGCTGCGCTTTGCGAAGGAAGCGGTGCAGCGCTCGTTCGAAGGCCGGGTCGACGATGGGATCGCCTTCGAGCGCAAGCTCTTTTACATGCTGTTCGCGACCGAGGATGCACACGAAGGCATGCGTGCCTTCATCGAGAAGCGGCGCCCGACGTACGCCGGCCAGTAACGCCGCACGCGGCAGAAGGAGTGAGGAGTCCACCGGTGGCGAGCTCTGACACGGCCCAGGCGGCTGTCCTGGCTGATCGACACGGCTGCGTTCAGACCATCACCCTCAACCGTCCCGCGAAGCTGAATGCCCTGTCCGATGCGCTCCTGGCGGAGCTCACGGACGCACTGAAGACAGCCGAGCGCGATGAGAGCATCCGTGCAGTGGTCATCACCGGCGCCGGGCGCGCCTTCTGCGCGGGCGCTGATCTGGCCGCTTTCGCCGGCGAGCCGCGCGCGGACGGGAAGGCCAGCGTGCCACGACTGGGCGCGTTCCTTCGAGCAAAATCGACGCCGCTGGTGCTGCGTCTCTTCAACCTGGAGAAACCCATCGTGGCGGCGGTGAATGGGGTTGCCGCTGGCGCCGGCATGAGCCTCGCGCTCGGCTGCGACATCCGCATCGCGGCCGAGTCCGCGCGATTCATCCTCTCCTTCGTGAACGTGGGCCTGGTGCCCGACCTCGGCTCGACCTACTTCCTGCCGCGCCTGGTCGGTGCCGCCAAGGCCGTGGAGCTGGCGATGACCGGCGATCCAGTCCCTGCGCCGGAAGCGCTGGCGCTGGGGATGGTGAACCGCGTCGTGGCAGATAGCGTGGTGCTGGCGGAATCGCAAGCGCTGGCCGAGCGGCTCGCACGCGCGCCGCGAGCCTCGCTCGCGCTCATCAAGCGGGGCATGGGGCGCGGCCACGAGCGCTCGCTTGACCGGGCGTTGGAGCTCGAGGCGGACTACCAGGAGATCGCATCGCGTACGGACGACTTCGTCGAAGGGCTGGACGCCTTTCTCCACAAGCGGAGCCCGTCCTTCGAATAGTCGCCCGAGCGCCTGGCGCCAGCCACCCGCATTGCGCTCACGGCAGCGTCGTGGTGGATGCCCGGTGCTGGGCCAGGGTCAGGGGCAGCGCTTCCCCGTTTCAGGATTCGACCCGTGCAGGCCGGCTAGACTGCTGGCCAGGAGCACTTGCATGGGATTCAATCTCTTCCGCCGCGGCCTTTCGGAACAGGAGCGCGCGGTGGGCGACCGCCTGCCGCCTGGGCAGTACGTGACGGAGAAGTGGCCCGTCCTCCACTACGGTGGCGTTCCGCGGGTGAACATGGCCACCTGGGATTTCAAGCTCACCGGGCTGGTGGAGGAACCCGTCACGCTGACGTACGACCAGATCCTCGCAATGCCTCGCAAGACGGTGACGAGCGACGTCCACTGCGTCACGCGGTGGAGCCTGTTCGACAGCGAATGGGAGGGTATCCCGATCCAGGAGATCCTGCAGCTCGTACGGCTGAAGCCGCAGGCGACGCACGTGATGGTGCATGCCGAGCAGGGCTTCACGGCCAACCTCAGCCTGGACGACCTCATCCGCGATCCAAACATGCTGGTGGACAAGCGCAACGGCGAGCCCATCAGCGCCGAGCATGGCTGGCCGCTCCGGCTGTTTGTCCCCCACCTCTACTTCTGGAAGAGCGCCAAGTGGCTGCGGGGCCTCGAGTTCATGGCGGGCGATCGGCCGGGCTTCTGGGAGCAGTACGGCTACCACATGCGCGGCGAGCCGTGGGCCGAGGAGCGCTACGGCTGGCAGTGAGGCGAGTTGTCAGTTGTCAGTTATCAGTGATCAGGAGACGAATACGCGTCCCCGAACAACTTGCAACTTGGAACTTGCAACTCGTCTGACAACTGACAACTGATTACTGACAACTCGCCTATACTGCGCCGACCTTTCTGCTCCCGCATAGGGCGGGGGCTGCAACCCATAGGAAGGAGGCCAGGATGCGCGACTACGAATTGATGGTTGTCCTGGACCCAAATCTTGACGAGGCAGCGATCGAAGCTGCGAATGCCCGCGTCTCCGGCGCGATTACCCAGCGCGGCGGCACCGTGCAGGGGGTGGAAGCGTGGGGCCGCCGACGGTTGGCGTACCCGGTTGGCCGCTTCCGCGACGGCCATTACGTGCTGTACCGCTTCCAGTTGGCCGCCCAGTCCACCGCCGAGATTGAGCGCATGCTGAAGCTGACGGAGTCTGTGATGCGCTACCTCGTGGTGCGCGCGGTGCATGTTGGCGGCGACCCGCGGTTCATGCAGCAGCAGAACAATCAGGCAACCCAGCAGCCGTCACAGGCCAGCGCGGCCGGGGCTGGATCCACCCGGGCCGTCGCGGAGGACGAGCCCGGGCCGGAGCAAGCGCCGCGCGAAGCCGTGGCCGCCGCCGGCTAAACACGTGTCGTCCGTTCCGCTAGGCCTCTGTGGGTCTGTGCGCAGGTGCTCTGCCGTTCGCGAGCCGGAGCACGAAATGCCTCGCGGTCCACACTGGCAGGGCCTGGAAGGTGCGTCGAGCGACATGCTTCGCTCGTCTCGGCCTGACCCCGCGGCGAAGCGCGCGCGGTGGACGACCAGGGCTCCGCATTCACAGTCTCACGATTTGCCGCACGCACTCGGTGCCTGAAGGCCGGCGCGCTCCGAGCGTTGGGCCGTCAGTTCAGTACGCGGGTACGTGGGTGCTGCACTACAGGAGGTTTCACGCCGATGGCAGGACTCTGCAAAGCCACCATCGTGGGCAATCTCGGGGCTGATCCCGAGCAACGCTTCACGCAGGACGGCCGCTCCATGGCAAAATTTCGCGTCGCGGTCAGCAATAACAAGCGCGACCGCGAAGGCAACCGTCAGGAAATCACGGAGTGGTTCTCCATCACGGTGTTCGGCAAGCAGGCGGAGATCGTCGGCTCGCTGCTGCGCAAGGGCAGCCGCGTGTACGTGGACGGCCGGATGGAAGTGAGCCGCTGGCAGGGCAATGATGGCCAACCGCGGACGACACTCGAAATCATTGCAAGCGACGTCATCTCGCTGGATGGGCGACCGCGGGATACTGACGCGGGCGCCGGAGATGACGCAGGCTTCTCGGATGAGCGTCCCGTGCCCGCGCCCGGGGGCCGCGGCGGCAGGTCCGCGCCCCCTGCTGCCGAGGGCGACGACTTCGAAGATTTGCCCTTCTAACCACCACCAGACCTTTTCGGCTCGGGCTCGCGTGCTCGAGAGCAAGCGGGGCTTTGGCCCGGTTGCAGAGATCACAGAGCCGAGCGTTCCCAGGAGACCAATGAACCTATGAGCATGAGCACCCCGCGGCCGAAGCGCCGCTCCAGTGAATTCGGCGGCGGCCGCAAATTCGCGCCGCGCCGCAAGGTGTGCCGCTACTGCGTCGACAAGCTTGACGAGGTGGATTACAAGGACCTCGCACGCTTGCGCAACTACCTGTCCGACCGCGGCAAGATCGAGCCGCGTCGCAAGACCGGCACGTGCGCGCCGCACCAGCGCTCGCTGAACCTGGCGCTGAAGCGAGCCCGGCACCTGGCGCTCCTGCCGTACACGGCGGAGCACATCCGCATTACCGGCATGGTGATTCGCGAGCCACGCATGGATCCACGCGGTCCCCGGGGACCGCGCCCACCCATGGACTCGCAGGCCGCTGCAGGCCCGGGTCCAGAGGCCGCCGGTAGCCCGGAAACCACGGCCATGGAAGCCGAGCCAGCACCGGTCGGGGCGGAAGCAACGGCGTAGCAGGGACGGCGGGGGTGCGGCCAGCACCCCCGCCTCCGCGCCGGTCCCTCGTGCTGTATGCCATCTCCGTCTGAACCGCGCCGCGTCCGGGCGCCCCAAGAGTCGCGTTCCGCGACCGCGCGCGCCGCGGCCGCGGCGCCCAGCCGCCGTCAGCAATCGCGCTGGCAACGCGACCAGCAACAGACCCGCTTACTGCTCGTGCTCTTCGGAACCCTGGGGACCATGCTGGTGCTGATCCTGGCGGGGGGCCTGTATGTCGACAACGTGGTCCAGGCGAACGACGTCGTGGCGCAGGTCGGCGCGGAGCGGATCACCACCACGCAGCTCGTCAACGAGATGCGTCCGAGCGCGGCGGCCATCGACGCCCAGATTCGCCAGCTGGGTGCCGCCAATCGCAGCGCGGCGGCCCAGGGCGAGCAGCAGAAGCGCTCGTTGCCGGACGACGCCCTCAACCAGCTCATCCAGACCCAATTGATTACCCAGGAGGCGCAGCGACGCGGGATTGTGGTCTCCGATGCTGACGTTGAGGCGCTGATGCGGCAAAATGTCGCCGAGTTCGACGCCTTCAGCAACCCGCAGGCGACGCCCACGCCGGAAGCCACGGCCGTTGAGGGTGCCGCTCCCACACCATCACCCACGGCCGAGCCTTCCCCTTCAGCTCCGGCCACGCCCACCCCTGTTCCGACCTTAGAGGCAAGCGCGTACACGGCGGCTTTCCAGAAGGCATTGGCGCAGACCGGCCTTTCCGAGGCCCGCTATCGCGACCTGGTACGGCGGCAAGCGCTCCAGGAACGTGTGTCAAAGGCCATTGGCGAAGAAGTCCCCGACACCCAGGAACAGGTGCGCGCGCGGCAAATCCTGCTGGCGGATCAGGATACGGCGAACCGGGTGCTGGCCCAGCTCCGTGCTGGCGCCGATTTCGCACAACTGGCAGCGCAGGTCTCTACCGACCCTGGCACCAAGGACAAGGGCGGCGACCTGGGGTGGTTCCCCCGAGGCCAGATGAACAGCCAGTTTGAAGACGCCGCTTTCAGTCTGCAGCCCGGGCAGATTTCAGACGTGGTGCAGTCACCCAGCGGGTATCACATCATCCAGCTCCTGGAGCGTGATCCAGCGCGCCCCGTTCCCGCCGACCAGTTGGACGTGCTGCGGACGCGAGCGTTCAGCACCTGGCTGAGCGCCCGCCAGGCGAGCCCCGATGTCAAGCTGGAGATGAGCTCCGCCGAACGGGATTGGACCCTACGCCGCATCGGCGTGCGGCCCTGACCAGATCCAGATCCAGATCGCGCGGCTCACTGCACGTGCGAGAGGGTGAGCACGAGGCGCCCCAGGAACCAGCCGAGTACCAGGATCGCCAGCAAGAGCGGTATCCAGGGCTGCCGGCGCTCAAGGGACGCGGGACGCACGGGCTCGCGGGGCAGCTCCGGAAGGGGAACGGCTGGGCTGGAAGGTGCCATGCGTTCGAGGACGCGCATGTACCGCGGATCCTCCCTGACCTGGCGGTCGCGTGGATCCGAACAGGACTGTGCAAGCACGTACGGGACGAGCTCGTCGCCGTCAGACACCAGGGCGCTCAATCGCGCCTGGCGCAGCTTCTCCTGGGCCGGTTGCCGTTCGGCGGCCAGCAAGCTTGCCCGCAAGGCTGCAAGCTCTTCGTTCTCCACGGTCGCCCCTCCGCCAGCGGGCAGCTCACCCGCCTACGCTCAGAGTACGAAGTGTAGGTCGGTGGCCCGCCAGAATCCATGCAATCCGGCCCCAAAACCGCTCCTAGTGGGTCGTTTGACACGCTGTACGGCGTTCCCGGGGTACCCACCCCCTCGCCCCCTCCCGTGCGCGGAAGGGGGAAGTGTTTTTTCCCGGAGGGGGCGCGCCGCGCCCCCTCCGACTCCCTGCGCTCCGTGGATTAGCCCATTGCAAGGCAATCGGCCCAGTAGGGCTGGCCCTTCGTACCATGAGCGGAATGGTGCCGCCCACGCTCTTCAGCATGGCCGTTTTGTTGGCAGCCCTCGCGGTCGGCTGTGCGCGCACGGGCAGTACCCCGCGGCCTGAGCCAAAGCCGATCACCTACGTTGCTCTGGGCGCCTCGGACTCGGTTGGGGTGGGTACTCGGCGCCCAGACGTTGAAGGGTGGGTTCCTCGGCTCAGCGCCCGGTTGGGCACCGGCACGCGCACGGTCAACCTGGGCGTGAGTGGGTCCACGCTGGACCAGGCGCTCCTCGAACAACTCGGGCCGGCCCGGGAAGCGCGGCCCGACGTCGTCACAGTGTGGCTGGCGGTCAACGACTTCAATGCTCGCCGGCCGCTGGAGCAGTATGGCGCGGAGCTGAATCAGTTGCTCGCGGCGCTGAACGGTACGGGCGCGCTGGTCCTGGTGGGCAACATCCCCGACATTGCCGCTCTACCGGTGTACGCGAGTCTTGGCCAGCCGACGGTCGCGGCCGAGGTTGAACGCTGGAACCGCGTCATTCAGCAAGCGGCCGCCAGCAATGGCGCGACGTTGGTGGACCTCTATGCCCAATGGCAAGAGCTGCGGAACCATCCCGAGTACGTCTCTGCCGATGGGTTCCATCCCAGCGCGGAGGGCTATCAGCGGCTCGCAGACGTGTTTGCCGAGTCGCTGCCCCCGGATCTCCGCAACCGCGGCTGAAACGACGAGCGGTCGGCCCGACGGGCGCCGCCGGTCTCAGGGCGCGCACGTTCAGGATAGATATCGGCGACGGGGCCAGGCGCCATCCGCTGCTCGCCTGTCCAATGGCTCACTCCTTTTGGCACCCTTCAGCCAGCATCTCGCCGGGCACCCCCCGCGCCGCGGAGCATGCGACAGCCGTCCAAAAGCTACACAGGTCCACCTGCAAGCTGTGCCGCTGCGAAGCGCGAGACCCCTGGGTGCGCGGGCGTCCCGCCCGCTTCGTCGCCCGCGTGGGACGGGCCAGAGGCCCGCGCACCCAGACGACGGTGCGAACACGCTTGCCTGAACAACATCCCCACGACCGCCCTCGGAAGAACCTGAAAGCTAAAAGCTATCCTTCATCGTCCTGGACACACCGGTGTCCAACGTCTGTCAACCCGGCCGGGCGTTGATGACAACGGCGCCGCGCCCCGGCCCAGTTCTCGTGCTGAGGAGCTGCCTTGCGAATTGTCGATCTCACCCAGCCCTGGGGTGACCGGATGCCCACCTGGCCGCAGTTCGCGAGCGTCAAGGTGACCGACATCACCACCCACCAGCGCGATCGTAAGAGCACCGTGCTGGTAGAAACCAATATGCACACCGGCACCCATATCGATGCGCCTATCCACTATGCGGAGGGGGGCAAGCATCTCGGGGAGATTCCCCTGGCGGACCTGGTGGGCACCGGCCTGGTGATCGACCTGCGTCCGATCACGAAGCCCTGGGCCTACTACTCGCTGGAGGACGTGTTGGGCTGCGTGCCGAAGGACGAAGAGATCCGCGAGGGCGACATCGTCGTCTTCTATACCGGCTGGGACCAGTACAACTGGACCAAGCCCACCCGGGACGACGTGATGTACTTCGACCGCCACCCAGGTCCCAGGCCGGAGGTGATCGACTATCTCATCGATGAGAAGAAGATCAAGTGGATCGGCGCCGACCTGGCATCCATCGATCACTCGCTCTTCGTTCGGGTGCGCTGGATGCGGCCGGACCTGGTGGCCGAGTTTGAGCAGATGTATGCGGGCAAGATTGAGGATCTGCTACCCGAGAAGGACTTTGAATACGTCCATTACCGGACCGCGCGGAACAACGTGTGCATGCTGGAGAACCTCGGAGGCGAGATCGCCGAGGTTGCCGGGCAGCGCGTCACCATCGGCGCCTTCCCCTGGCGCTGGGAAGGGGGCGAGGGCTGCATCTGCCGCGTGGCGGCGTTCCTGAGCCTCGACGAGTCGGGCGTGGTGGGAGCCACGCCACCTGGCGCGCAGCCGCGCCAGCACGACGCCCAGACCACCCCGGCCCGCATTATGGCCGCCGCACAGCAGCAGGTCGGCTACTGAGCCGGCGGCCCGGAGGAACCTGCATGACCATCACGACTTCCACTCTCGCCACCAACGGCCGAGCATCGTCCCCGATCCCAAGCTCGATGCGAGCGTTGGTGCTCACCGCACCGCACGAGCACGAGATCCGTGACGTTCCCACTCCGCGACCCGGACCGATGGAGGTGCTGTGCCTGGTTGAAGCGGTGGCGATCTGCGGCACGGACCTGCACATCTACGAGGGCAGGTTCCCCGGCCGCTGGCCCAGGAGCTACCCCTATATCCCCGGCCACGAGTGGTCAGGCACGGTAGTAGAGATTGGGCCAGGAGTCGCCGACATTGGCATGTTCGCCGTGGGCGACCGGGTGGCGGGCACGTCGCACGCGGGGTGTGGTTACTGCCGCATGTGTACCACCGGCCGCTACAACCTGTGTGAGAACTACGGCAAGGAGCCGATCCACCATCAGTACGGCCACTACAGTCAGGGTGCCGACGCCCAATACGTGGTGCACTCCATCAAGTCGGTCTTCAAGCTGCCAGACGAGATTGACCTGCCGCTGGGTGCCATGGTCGATACCGCGAGCATCGCGCTCCACTCCGTGAAGCGGCCCGGCATCAACGCCGGGGATGTGGCGGTGGTGGTCGGCCCCGGCCCCATGGGCATGCTGACCGCCGACTGCGCGCTGGCGCTCGGCGCCGCCCACGTGATCATCACCGGCTCCGGCGAACGGCTCCAGAAGGCTCTTGATCTGGGCTTCGACGTGATCGACTACAAGGCAGAAGACCCGGTCGCAGCGGTGAAAGCGCGCACCGGCGGCAAGGGCGCCAACGTGGCAATCGACACCGGCGGAACGCTCAGCAGCATTCGCCAGGCAGTGGACGTACTGCGCAAGGGGGGCCGCGTGGCGTTCACCGGCGTCCCGACCGAAGGAGACTCAGCCCTGCCGATGCAGAAGATCGTGCTGGAGGAGATCGACCTCTTCGGCGTACGTGCGAACCGCAACACCATGGAAGAGGCCATCGCGCTCATCGTGGCCGGCCGCATCCGAGTGAAGCCGTTGGTCACCCACACCTTCAAGCTGGAGCAGTACGGGACGGCGCTCCACACCTTCGCTGACCGGGTCGACGGCGCGCTCAAGGTGCTCGTCTATCCCAACGAATGACGACTGAGGCGACCACTGTTGGCGGAGCCCAGCTGCCAGGTTGGCCGCTCTCCTCGGCCGAGCAGGCCCACCTGACCTCCTCGGTCGCGGTGCCACCCACCATGCGTGCGGTGGTGTACCCGGAGCCGAACCGCTTCGAGGTGCGCGACGACGTCCCGGTACCACCGCTCGGTCCCGGCGAGGCGCTCGTGAGGGTGATGAGCACCACCATCTGCGCCACCGACCAGAAGATTCTGTCTGGCCAGTTCCCCGGCACGCGCTTTCCGCACATTCCCGGTCACGAGTTCGCGGGCGAGGTTGCTGCCGTGGGGCCAGCCGTGGACGAAGTACAGCCAGGTGACCGTGTTGGTGTGGAGGTGCATGTGGGCTGTGGCCGCTGCCCCCGCTGCCTTGAAGGCTTTTACCAGCTGTGCGAAAACTACGGGCGGCCGGAGAAGGGCCATGCCCATATCGGTTTCACCGTTCCCGGTGGCCTCGCCGAGTATGCCCTCGTCCCGATCAAGGCCCTCCATCCGCTGCCGGCCGAGCTCACCTGGGACCAGGGCGCGTTCACCGACAACATCGGAATCGCCCTATACGCGGTCGAACGCGGCCAGTTGCGGCCGGGCGAGAGCGTGGTCGTCGTAGGCCCCGGCGCCTTCGGTGCGCTGGCGATCCAGGTCGCCCGGGCCATGGGCGCTGGCCGCGTCATCATGCTTGGCACCCGCCCGGAGCGGTTGGCCCGTATGGCAGGCCTTGGGGCGGACGCGCTCATCGCGGCCCGAGGGAAGGAAGCGGTAGAGCAAGTCAAGGACTCGCTCGGCGGCAAAGGGGCCGACGTGGTGGTGGAGTTCGCCGGCACCGCCGACGCAGCGCGGCAGGCGATCCAACTCGCGCGGCGGGGTGGCCGGGTAGTTCTGGCGGGGGCTACGGGCCCCGGCCGCGAGCTGAGCGGTGTGGATCTCAGCACTATCGTGCGCGGGCACCTGGACATCTACGGATCGCTTGCCAACCCGAAGGGTGTCTCTCGCCGCGGCCTCGAGCTGATCGCCCGCGGTGCCGTGGACGTGTCGCCGCTTATCACCCACCACTTCGCCCTCGCGGACTTTGCGGCGGCATGGGACACCTTCGTCCAGCGCCGTGACGGCGCCATTCGCGTCATGCTTCACCCCTACACTGGAATGGCGGCCACGCCCCGATGACACTCCCCGAAACGCGCCGCACCACGTGTCCCGCTGACCAGATACCAGCGGTGCCCCCGCTGATTCGCACCTTCCGCCATTTCGTATCGCCATACCGCGCCGGCGCTGTGCGCGCCACCAGCCACGCAGCTTCGGCAACAACACGACCGTGTGTGTCGCGCCTGCACGATCAGCATCGCATCCTTGAGGAGCGATCATGACCACCACACGTGAATCTGAGGCCGCACCTGCGGCGGACCGGAGCCTTGAGCGCGCGAAATCAGCCTGGAAGCCACGTCTCCTGGCGAATGGGGTGGAGCCGTACGACTACGAGCGCACGACGGCAAGGGTGAAGCACTGGGAAGACTGGCCGAGCGCATGGGACGAAGTGGCCCGCGAGCACGCGCGCTCCGCCGAGCAGGCCGCGGGGGACGGCCGTCCGGCTACCGCCGCAAATTACGCTCGACTGGCAGCCCTGGCCCACCACTTCGCTTATTTTGCCCTGCCGCGCCCGCGCGCGGCGTGGATCGCCGCGCAACGCGCGAAAGCGATCCTCTACCGAAAGGCCGCTCCATACCTCGATCCGCCCGCGGAGCACGTGGAGATCCCGTTGGAAGGTGTCCGCCTTCCCGGGTACCTGCGCAAGCCCCGAGACGTGGCACGGCCGGCGGTGGTGTTGTTCCTCTCAGGCCTGGACTCCACCAAGGAGGAGCACGCCACCTTCGAAGCGGTGCTCCTCCGGCGCGGCCTTGCTACCCTGACCTTCGACGGTCCCGGCCAGGGAGAGGTGTGGGAGCACATGCCCGGCCGGGTGGACTGGGAGAAGGCGGCGACCGCGGCGGTCGATTTCGTGCACACGCGCGCTGACCTGGATGCCACTCGGATTGGCACGCTAGGGGTGAGTTTGGGCGGCTACCTGGCGGCCCGCAGCGCCTCGCTTGAGCCGCGCCTCCGGGCCGTGGCCGTGTGCGGTGGCCGGTTCGACCAGGCCGCGCGCGAGCTCGACGATCCGCTGCACGTGCCGCGTCTCCTGCACTTCTGGAACGTGGAGGGGATAGAAGACCTGGTGCCGAAGCTCCAGGCTTCCACGCTGGACGGCGTCATTCAGCGGCTGAACAGTCCCTTGCTGGTGGTGCACGGCGATCTCGACACCCTGTCGCCCACGGCCGGCGCCCGGCGGATCTACGACGCCGCGCCGGTGCAAGACAAGCAGTGGGTGCTGTATCCCGAGGGCAACCACGTGTGCAACAACATTCCCCACCACTACCGCCCGCTTGTGGCGGACTGGCTGGCTGAGCGGCTCGGGGCCAGCTAGCCAGGGGGCCGTTCAGCGGGTGAGGCCGAGGAGTTGCGCGGCGGTTCCACCCAACACCTGCGCCTGGTCCGATGCCGAGAGCGCGCTAGCACGGACTCGATTCACCGGGTCGGCGTCGCCTGATTCGAAGGGAAAGTCGCTGCCCATCAGGAGACGCTCGGGCCCTACCAGGCCGGCGAGGTAATCCATGGTCCGCGGCTCGTTCAGCACGGTGTCGAAGTAGCAGCGCTTGAGAACCTCCAACGGGTCCAGGGTAGCGCCGCGGCTGTGCGGCTCCGGCCGGCTGGCAAACACTTTGCGCAACCGTCCAATCTGGAACGGCAAGAGCCCTCCCCCGTGCGCGAAGCTCACCTTCAGACGCGGGTGGCGCTCGATCACCCCACCGAACATCAGGCGCGCCAACGCCATCGTGGTCTGAAGCGGGTTGCCAAGAGCATTGAACAAGAAGTAGGCGCGTAACGCGGGCAAGGGGTTGTCCTCGTACGGGTGGACCAGAACCAGCGTGCCGAGCGCTTCCGTGGCATCCCAGAAGGGCTCGAAGGAGGGGTCGTCCAGGAACCGATCGCCCACGAACGTGCCGATCTGGACGGCGCGGAAGTCCAGGCGGTTGAGCGCATCTTCAAGCACCTGTACCGCCATTCTCGGGTCCTGGAGCGGCACCGTGGCGGAACCGAGGTACCGGTCCGGGTGGGATTGCACGATCTCTGCGATCGTCTCGTTCTGGAGCCGGCTGAAGGCCGCGCCCTCCGCGGGCGGCAGGCGATAGCCGGTCAGATCGGCCCAGGAGGACAGTACCTGCACGTCCACGCCCTGCTGGTCCATGGCCGCGAGGCGCACGTCGAGCTGCCCAAGCTCGGGCGGGAAGGGCTTACTGGACGAGCCGCCCGCCATCCGAGCGACGACGCCGCCATCGGCCAGGTCTTCCAGCTCGATTCCGTAGGTTGGACCGCCGCGGCGGAGCGTGCTTATGAGCTCCGGCGAGATGATGTGGGCGTGAATGTCAATCACTGCCATCGCTGCCTACTTTCGTGCATGAAGCGAGGGTAGCGATCTGGTTCCACCCCCATGGCAGAGCGACACGATCGGGCTCGCGTCGCTCTGCCACATTGGACGAAGTATGGTTCGAGATCCAGCGCTCAGACGTGGACTTCCTCACGCCACGGCGCGATACGCTTCTCAATGCTACTCATCAGTGCCACGAGGCCGACAGAGCTCGCGACAAGTACCGCGAGCATAGCGAACATGGTCGCGGGATCCATCTGCTGGCCCGCACGCTCGATGAGGTAGCCGATGCCCTTGCTACTGCCAAAGAACTCGCTGACCAGCAAGCCGATCAGCGCCCGGCCAATGCCTTGCCGAACACCGGTCATGATGAACGGCACGGTAAACGGCAGCACGACCCGCGTGTACAACTGCCGCTTCGAGGCACCGAAGACCCGCGCGGCCTTGAGGAGCGACTGATCCACGGTCTTCACGCCGTCCATCGAGCTCACGAGGATGGGCATCACACCGCTGAGGAAGATGATGATGATCTTCGCCTGAGGCGAGAAGCCGAGCCAGAGGATAAACAGCGGCACCAGCGCGATACGCGGTGTGGCGTACAGGGCCCACACGTATGGACCGAGGATGCGGTTCACCAACCGTGAGGCGCCCATGAGCAGGCCGAGGGGGATGCCGAAGATGATGGAGAGGACAAACCCCACTGTGAAGTTGGTCAGGCTGTATTGGACGTTCGTCCACAACTGGCCCGTCTGGATGAGGTCTACCAGCGACGCCACCATGTCGGTCGGCAGTGGCAGGAACAGCTTTGAGACAAAACCACTTGCCACAACCCACTGCCAGATGGCGAAGAACGTCCCCACATTCAGCAGGGTGATGAGCGTGGGGCCAAAGCGCTTCCAGGCTGCCGTTGCAAACGGCTCGGGCGGTGCCGCGCGCTCGCGCGCCACCGCTGAGCTCTCGCTGGTCGCTAGTGGGCTTGCCGTTCCTACAGTCGCCATCCGTCCCCCCGCTCGGCACCTGCACGCACCGTTGGCACGTTTCTCCGGAGCTGACCGCACCGGTCGGTCGTTTCTGACGACGAAGCACCAGTTGCTTCGTTACCGCGTGTGAGCATAGTAAGCCTCCTCCATCGCCCTGCTGCAAATACTCGCCCGCCCACCTCAGCCGCCCCGCGCAACGTTTCCCTGCACTTCCTTCTGCAGCAAGCCCCAGGCGTGCTCACGGATGGGCACGAAGAGGGGGTGCGCCTTGGTGTCATATTCCCATCGCGGCCTCGGCAATGGCACCGGGATGATCTCCCGGATCTGTCCCGGGCGGGAGGAGATGACCACGATGCGATCTCCGAGCGTGATAGCTTCGTCAATGCTGTGGGTGATGAAGATGACCGTCTGGCCGGTCTGGGCGAGGATCCGCTCGAGCTCACCCTGCATGACCTCCCGGGTCATGGCGTCCACGGCGGCGAACGGCTCGTCCATCAGCAGGATCTGCGGCTCGGTGACCAATGCCCGGGCCAGCCCAACGCGCTGGCGCATGCCTCCAGAGAGCTCGTGGGGGTAGCTCCGTTCGAAGCCTCTCAGCCCCACCAGCTCGATGAAGCGCTGCACCGTGTCGCGCCCGCCCGGCTGTTTGAGCCGGCCCTGGAGGTCCAAGCCGAAGGCCACGTTGTCCCAGGCGGATAGCCACGGCATCAGCGCGTACTCCTGGAAGACCATCGCCCGGTCGGGCCCTGGACCCTCAATAGGCTTTCCGCCGACGGTAATGGTGCCTTCCGACGGCGGCAGCAAACCGGCCACCGTGTTGATGAACGTCGTCTTCCCGCACCCGGAGGGTCCGAGCACCGCAAGGAATTCGCCCGCGTAGACCGTGAGCGTGAAGCCGTGCAGCGCCACGAGCCGTGTCTTTTCCCGGCGGCGCTCATACTCGATCGTCAGGTCCCGCGCCTCAACCGTGGCGCGCTGGGGCAGGGTGGCCGTGGCGCCACCGCTCGCGACGAGCGACTCAGGCATGACGGTCGACCCCAATAGCATCGATGCGGCCACGCTCTTGCTCGGCCTGGAGTGTTCCCAGCTTCAATAGCATCAGCGGGTTTGTCCCGTTCCCATGCGTGAGTGTTAGTGCATCCCGCACCAACTTTTCCACCGGCCAGTCGTTCATGATTCCCCACCCTCCAAAAAGATGCATGGCTTGTTGCGTGACAGTGATGGCCATCTGCGTTCCGACCACCCTAGCGGCCCAGGAAAGCTCCGATGCGGCGGTTGAGCCGCCCTGTCCCAGGGTCCAGGCGGCGCGCCACACCAGGCTGCGAGCCGCTTCAATCTGGGCGCACATCTGGCCCAGCTCGTGGCCCACGAGCTGGTGCTGATACAGGAGTCGGCCTCCCTGGACACGCTCCGTCGACCAGTGCAGGGCGCGCTCGTACGCGGCCCGTGCCAGACCGACGGCCATCGCCCCGTTGGTGATGTTGGCGGAGACCATCGCCCGCTCATGCGCCTCAAACCCGCTGCCCACCTCCGTCACGGCGTATTCGAATGGTATGCGGCACTCCTCGAATGATAGGTCGGCCTGCGGGGACGTGCGCTGGCCGAGCTTCTGATAGGTCGGCCCGACCTGGAGGCCAGGCGTCTCCACGGGTACCAGAAACATGGTCAGCCCCGTGCTGATCCCTACGGTGGGATCAGTGCGCCCGAACACGAAATATACACTGGCGATACCCGCGTTGGTCACCATCCGCTTCTGCCCGTTGAGCACCCAATCATCGCGTTCTCGGCGCACGGACAGCATGGCGCCCTCGCCCGGCGCGTCATGCGGGAGCGCGTTGTCGCTGCCGGCCCGCGGCTCGGTCATGGCCGAAGCTGGCACGAACCGCTCGTCGTGCAGCAAGCGGTCCAGGATCATCGCGCGTGGACCCGGTGCGAGCCCGCGCGCGATGACACGCGCAAAGCGCCAGTAATGGCGGAAGTAGTAACAGACGCTCACGTCGCCGATGGCGAGCTCCTCCGCCACCAGCGCCAACGTGAGGTGGTCGGCACCAGCACCGCCGAGGTCCGTTGGCAACGGCAGCGTCTTGAGCCCGAGAGCCGCGCCCGGCGCCATGACGTCCCACGGGAAGTCCGCGGCCGTCTCGAGCCGATCAAGCCGAGTGCGCGCCGGTGCGACCACGTCCCGGACGTACACGCGGATCTGCTCGACCAGCGCCTGCTGTTGGGGGGTGAGGCTGAAATCCACTCGTCGATCAACGCATGGCGCGCCTGCCGACCGCATCACCTTGGGTCGGTACAGCGCTGGTGACTATGGTCTGGCGGGTTTCACTCACCCGGCACGCGAACCCGAAGGCGACTTGCACGAAACCCAGGGCAATTGCCGTGCGATGCTGCCGTCGAGCACGGAGGCCTCAGGCACTCACGAGCCGCGCGTCGAGCAGCCCCGCGCCAGCAAGCTCGGCCCGTAGCCGCGCATGCTCCGCCTCGGAGAGTGGGACCAGCGGCGGACGGACCGGGCCCGCGGCCATCCCCATGAGCTCTGACCAGGCCTTGATGGCGGCGATGGGAGCGATGCGCTCCCGCTGCCACTTCAACTGGACCCATTGCTCGTTCAGCTCCCGGGCCGGCTCGAGGTCCCGGGCGATTGCCTCGGCGGCGGGAAACTGGCCGTTCAGCGCGAGCTCCGTGTACTCCCGCAGGGGCAGGCGATCCTTCGTCTGAAACAGGTAGGGCGCGGGCGAAGACATGTGGACCTGCTGGCCGTGATCGCGGATGAGGCTAAGCCACAGCGGCTCCGATGGGTGGCTCAGGACCAGCCGGTCCGCGCATTGCTCCTTGACGGCCCGGTAGCGTTCCAGCGGGCGCGCCAGCTTGATACCGCAGATGTTCGGGAGGTCGGCGAGCCGGTCGATCAGTCGCGGCGAGAGCTCATAGGCAGCGTAGCTGGTATCAAACAGCCAGATGCCGATCTCCACCCGCTGGGCGACGAAGGCGAACCAGTCATACAGACCAGCCTCGGGCGCCGGGGGGTAGTACGGGTTGAGGATGACCGCGAAGTCCGCCCCGACGTCCTGGGCGTGACGGGTGAGGCTCAGCGCTTCGTGGGCGGAGGTATGGCCGGTGTGGGCAATCACCCGGCACTTCCCGCGCGCCTCCTCGACGACGATCTCCACGATACGTCGGCGCTCCTCGGACGTGAGCGCCCAGAACTCCCCCATGACACCCGTGCAGAAGATTCCCTCGATGTGCAGCGTGTCCGTGTAGTGCCGCATGTTGTGGCGCAGACCGGGCTCATCAACCTCACCCTCGGGGGTGAAAGGGGTCGTGATCGCCGCCCACAGGCCCCGAAACTGCGCCCGAGCAGCCGCCTTTGCGTCCGCCTTTCGATAGTCCACTCTTTTCGCCCCCTAGCCTTCCTGGAGAACCCAGACGCCACCGTTGATGCGGTCGGTTATGTAGATAAAGGTATCGTCGACGAACACGTCGTTGATCTGGCAGGCGCCCTGCCCGGGGGGCGGCTCGGGGACGTACCACGCCACCTCACGGGGGTTGGATGCGTCCTCGATGTCGTACACACGCAGCCCCGCGTTGAAGTACGTGACGTACAGGCGGTCCTCGCGAACGACGCCGAGTGGGTTCTCGTGCAGGTTGTGCGGTCCGAAGCGCCCGCCGCGGGTGCAGTAGTCGCCTTGCGGCTCGGGCAAGATGCCCAGCGGCTGGAGGTGCTCCTCGTCGCTGGCGTCCACCAGCCGCACGTAGCGAGCCGGTCCAGTGCAGTCCGGCTCGGTCTGCTCCTGCGTCACGGCCAGGAGGCGCCGTTCCGGCAAACACAGGACGGTATGGGCGAAGCCGCCCCAATCGCCCTCCCAGGTGAGGCGCGACACCAGACGGAGTGACGATGGGTCAGAGATGTCGATGATGCCGATGCCCGCGTCGAGCAGGCCCGCGTAGGCCCGCGAGCCATGCACGGTGGCGTGGTGCATACCAAACGCGGTGCCCTCTGGCCAGGTTGGCTCTTCGCCACCGGCGGCCCACAAGCCGGGTACCCACCAGCGGCCCAGCGCCCGCGGAGCGGATGGCTCGCTGAGGTCGGCGACCGTCAGCATCCGCTCGCGGAAGCCTTCCGCCTGCCCAGACAGGTAGGCGTATGGCCCGCCCGTGTACCACAGCCGGTGGACGCCCTTCCCGCCAATGCCCATGAACCCCACCGGCCGAGGCTCAGCAGGATTGGTGGCAATGTCGTAAATCTGGATGCCAGCGCTGTGAGCCCCGCGCGCACCTGTTCCCGGACCGTGGTCCTCGGGGAGCTGCTCGTGGTTGACGATCAACAGCCCATCGCCTATTTGCACCTTATGGCTGTGTGTATTCGCGGGCGCGGGCTGCTGCCAGACCAGCTCGGGCCGCTCCGGGTCCGATACGTCTAGCACACTGGTCCCCGTGCGGCGCATGTGGCCGACGTACAGGTGGTCACCCTGCCGCAGAAGCTGATTGCCATCGCCGAAGCCAGCCAGGCCATGGTGGCCAACAAATCGAATACCCCGCGCTTCGACCGCGCGGGTCCACCACTCAGTGCTCATGCATGCGGACCATACCTACCGGAGTGGGGAGCAGTCTACCAGCGGCCGGGCTGGCCAGGTAAAACCCGCGTGGTGAAACCCGCCCGGGGCCCAGCGCGCGCCTTCGTGCGTGCTGGACGGTCAGCCCTGATCGACCCGTGTCGAAGGCTCGCGAAACCCGCTGGTGCCGTGCCGCGCATGGGCCGAGCCGACTCTGATCAATACCCTGCATCAGCAGTCCCGTCCGCCGCCTGCGCCAGTTGCGCGGCCACCGCCTGCCGCTGGCCGAACATGGGCGACTGCCAGGGGTCCACTCGCACGTCGAGGAGCGCGGGCCCATCGCCCTTGAGCGCCTCGGCCAGGGTATTCGCCAGGTCCGCCGGGTCCTCCACCCGCCACGCCGGGAGTCCGTACCCGCGAGCCACGGCCGCAAAGTCCACGTCCCTGAAGTCCTCCGACTCGTGGCCCCGCTGGAAGGTGATCCGCCGGTACCAGCGGATGTAACCGAGCGAGCTGTTGTTCAGCACGACGGTCACAACTTTCAGCCCCTGCTGCACCACGGTTGCCAACTCCCCAATCGCGTACGACAGCGCCCCATCGCCCGCGAGGTTCACGACGGTTGCGCCCGGGCGCGCCACGGCCGCCCCGATCGCCGCCGGCAGGCCAAAGCCGAGCCCGGCCGTCCCGCGCGGGGTGAGCACGTGCCGGCCAGCCACGGGCTGCTCGTGGTACAGGCCTCCCCAGCCGCTGGCGAAGCTGGCATCGCAGACCAGCACGTCCTCGGGCCCGAGCAACTGGCTGAGCTCGCCCACCACCCGCTGCGGCAGGAGCGGCCGTGTGTCTGCAAGACGCTCGCGGTCACGCTCCTCGCGCCACGCGGCGGTCACCTGGTCCAGGCGTGCGCCCCACGCGACCCGCGATGGCTCGTGGGGAGCGCTGGCGGGTCCCAGCGCGCTCAGAAGCCCTTCGAGGGCAAGCCGCGCGTCGCCCAGCACTGGCACCGTCTGCGGGAAGACTTTGCCTAGCTCGGCCGGATCGACGTCGATCTGAACGACCGCTTGATCCGGTCGCGGAAGCGTCCAGCCAAGCGTCGGGTTCTGACCGGACTTGCAGCCCAGCAGCAGTACCACGTCTGCCTCGGCAAAGGCCGCGGCGGCGGACGTCGTGCCGATCCGTCCTACCACGCCGACGCTCAGCGGATGCTGCTCCGAGATGGCACCTTTACCGGACAGGCTGGTGGCCACGGCCGCGCCGAGCCGCTCGGCCAGCAGACGGAGCGGCTCGAATGCGCCGGCGATAACCGCTCCGCCCCCGGCGAGAATGAAAGGCCTCTCGGCCCGGCTCAGGACCGCGGCGGCGTCGGCGAGAGCAGCCGCGGAGGGAGGCTGCCGGAGCGCGGGATACGAGCCGAAGCACTTATCGCTTGCCACCGGCGAGGGTGCGGCGTCCGCGTCCCAGGGCTGGTCGAAGATATCGTGCGGGATAAACAGCGCCACCGGCCCAGGCCGCCCGGTGGTGGCTTCACGGAAGGCGCGCCGCACCAGATCTGGTAGGACAGCCTGGCTGGGGACCTCGGCTTGCCACTTCGTGAGGGGCCGGAGTAGCCCGAATTGATCCATTCCCTGCTGGGCCGCGCCGCGGTACCGCATCCCACGCCCAATCGTCCCGCTCGGCAGATCACTCACGATGGCCAGGACCGGGATAGAGGAGTTGTACGCCTCTGCCAGGCCCGGCGGCAGGAGTGCCGCGCCCGGGCCGACGGTCGCGTCACACACGCCCACCCGGCCCGTCAAGCGGGCATACGCGTCGGCAGCCCAGGCCCCGCTGCGCTCGTCCCGCACCAGCACGTGCCGCAAGCGCGGCGTACGGTCCAGGATGGCGTCGTAGAGCGCGGCCGTTTGTCCGCCCGGTACGCCAAAGATGTGCTCCACCCCGTGCGTAAGCAACAGGTCAGCGAGCAGCGCGCCAGTGTGCATGCTGTTCAACAGTGTCCTTCCAGGTCCGTGGGTGGATCCATGGCGGCGCCGCTGGGCCGCGTTGACACCCCCGCAATACGGGGTCTATGGTACTCGCGAGTGGCTAGCCACACGGTCTCCGTGGACTCGCCAGGTGCATGGAGGCTGGCGGTGTCCGAGGCGGATTCAACGCGCTCATATTTTCTGGCGGAGATGCGACAGCCCGAGGCCGAGCACCTGCTGCGCGAGGCCGGGCTGGTAATCCTCCCAGTGGGGAGCGTCGAGCAACACGGCCCCCACCTGCCACTGGGTACCGACGCCTTTGCCGCGCTGGCGGTGGCTCAACGCGTGGCAGCCCGCCTGAAGGCGCCCATTCTGCCGGGACCGATGGTCGGCGTGGCGCCGTACCACCTGCCGTGGATTGGCACGCTGACCTTGCGTCCTTCCACGCTGCAAGCCGTCCTCGTGGACCTGTGCGCGCCGCTGCCCGCTGCGGGGGTCAAGCGGCTGCTGATCATCAACTGGCACGAGGGCAACACCCCCACGGTGCGTCAGGCGGCGCAGGAGATCCAGGAGCAGCATGGGCTGCGCGTGCTGGTGGCAGAAACGCACATCATCACCAATCAGCTCTTCCCCGACGAGATGGAGTTCACCCATTGCGGGGCGATGGAGACCTCGGCCGTGCTGGCCTACGATCCGACCCTCGTGGACCTGGCTCAGGCCCGGGAGGGTGCAACCGACCTCGATCGCGGCAACCGTGGGCACGCGCTGTTCCGCCGGCGTGACGTGTTCCCCATCATGCGCGACTTTCGCGAGGTGGCTCCCACCGGCTGGTACGGCCACCCCGAACGAGCCACGCCGGAGCGTGCGCGCGAGATCTTCAACCGGGTGGCCGATCACGTTGTCACGCAAATGGCGGAGGTCTTCGAAGCGCTCGAAGCGCTGCGGCCTGACGGCGCCGAGTCGGCGGCCGCGGCAGGGAAAGGGAGTTGAGCAGTGAGCGTGCGTAGCACTAGCACGGAACCCCGCCTGAGTATCGGCGGGGGTGAAACTGAGACGGCCGCGTCTGGTTCGGCCGAGGGCGCGGGACCCATCCCATCAACCATGCGCGCGGCGGTCCTGCACGCGCCGGAAGACCTGCGGGTGGAGGAGGTTCCGGTTCCGCGGCCGGGCCCCGGCGAGGTGTTACTGCGGGTTCGCGCCTGCGGGCTGTGTGGGACCGACCACAAGATCATCGCGGGGCGCTACCCCGGCGTCTGGCCGCCCGAGTTCCCGTTCATCATCGGCCACGAATGGGCGGGCGAAGTCGCGGCCCTGGGCCCGGGCGTCACCACGCTGCGCGTGGGCGACCGGGTGGCAGCCGAAAATCACTCGGGCTGCGGCCAGTGCGGCATGTGCCGGACTGGCTACTACAACCTGTGCGAGCGCGCTGACCGACGCGACCCCAGCTACAAGCTGTACGGCCACACCGCCCCGGGCGCGCTGGCGGAGTACGCGGTGCGGCCGGCCATTCTGCTGATGCCCCTGCCAGAGCAGGTGAGCAACGTCGAGGGCGCGCTGGTGAACCCCGGCGCACTTGCGCTGCACGGACTGCGACGCACGGGCTTCCATCCGGGCTGCAGCGTGGCCGTCTTCGGTCCGGGGGTGATCGGACTCCTGACGGTGCTGTTCGCCCGAGCAGCCGGCGCCGCGCAGATTATCACCGTTGGCAGGGGTGAACGTCTCAGCCTCGCACGAGAGCTTGGCAGTACGGACGTCGTCGAATACGACGCTGGCGACCCCGCGCAGGGCGTGCGGGACGCCACCGGGGGACGCGGCGTCGACTACGTGTACGAGTGCTCCGGCAATCCCGCGGCCGTGGCCCAGGCCATTGGATCGGCTCGCCGCGGCGGGAAGGTCGCCTTGCTCGGACTGACCGGCAACAAGGGCGTCGAATTGAATACGGACCGGCTAACGCTGGACCAGATTGACGTGCTGGGGGTCCGCAGCAGCCCCAACATGTACCCGGATACCATTGCCCTTATGGCCTCTGGCGCCGTGCGAGCGGAGCGCCTGGCCACCCACCGCTACCCGCTGGAGCGGATTGGCGAGGCGGTGGAGGCGCTCCGTTCGCGCTCGATGGGCGCGGTCCGGGTTATCGTGGAGCCATAAGCCGAGCCGCCTCGACGCGCCGCACGAGAGTCTCCGTCACGAGCGTCGTCGTCGCCGTACCGCCCAGGTCAGGCGTCAGCGGCTCGTCGCCTTCCAGGTACGCCTCGACGGCGGTGCGAATAGCGCCGGCCTCGGCCGTGTGGCCCAGGTGCTCCAGCATCAGGGCCGCCGAGAGAATGAGGGCAAGCGGGTTCGCGAGGTTGCGCCCGGCGATGTCTGGCGCCGCACCGTGGCCGGCTTCGAAGAGCCCCGCCCGTGGGCCGATATTGGCGCCAGCAACGAGTCCAAGGCTGCCTACCAGCCCGGCCGCGAGGTCCGCGAAGATGTCGCCGTACTGGTTCGAGCACAGGACCACGTCGAACCGTTGCGGTGCGCGCACGAGCAAGTAGAAGGCGGTGTCGATCAGGATATCGTCAAACTGGATGTCCGGAAACTCGGCTGCAACATCCCGGGCGCATTGCAGGAACAGGCCGTCCGTGAGGTTGAGCACCGTGGCCTTGTGGAGCACGGTCACCCGCTTGCGGCCAGCCCTTCGAGCGTACTCGAAGGCAAAGCGGGCGATGCGCTCGGACGCCGCCCGCGTCACCAGCTTGATGCCTTCCGCGCGGCCAGGCGCGGGCTCAGATTCAATTCCGGCGTACACGTCTTCGGTGATCTCGCGCACGATCACCAGGTCCATCCCAGCGTACTGGCCGCTGACGCGCCGGTAGCCCCGGATCGGCCGCAGCTGCCCAAAACAGCCCAGCTCGCGGCGCAGCGCGGCGTTGATACTGGGGTACGTCCGCGGGCCCGCATCATCAGGTCCCGCTAGAGTGATCTGCCCTTTGAACGACTCGATCAGCATCGGACCTTTGAGGCAGGCACCCTGGCGCTGCACCGCCGCGACAAAGCCGGGCGGCACCGCCTGGCCGAACCGCTCCACGGCTTCGGCGCCCATCGGCCACTCCACCCATTCGACCTGCAGGCCGGTGGCGGCGACCACCGCACGCGCCGCAGTGCTGACCTCGGGGCCGATCCCGTGCCCCTCCAGAAGACTGATCTGCACGCTGTCGCCACTCCTTAGAAAAACCACTCGCACGAAATTAAACGCGCGGCGCGGCAACCTGGTTCATGCACCGGCTGGGACCGCGTTTTCAGCAGAGAATTTGACCGGCGCCAGGGCGGAGCGTACCATCCGCCTCGTTCCCCAGCACAAGGAACGGCGAGCCGGCGTCAAGCATGGTCATTCATTGATCGGCGTCAGCCCTGCATCCGCTCGGCGCGGGCCGTCCCGGCGAGCCAGGGGTCACGGGAGGAATGAATCCGGATGCTACGATTGAGCGGGGTCGTTGGGACGCCTGTTACACCGTTCACGGGGGAGAATCGGGTTGACCACGACGCGGTTAGCCGATCGATAGAGTTCTTGCTTCAGAACGGAGTGGACGCCCTGGCGCTGCCGATGCACACCGGGGAGTCGCTGAACCTGTCGCTCGAAGAGCGCAAGGAGCTCGCGGAGACGGCGCTGGCGACCACGGCCGGCCGGGTGCCAGTGATCGTCCACGTGAGCTGCCCGGGGACAGACCACGTCATCGATCTGGCGCGCCATGCCGAGCGTGCCGGCGCGGCGGCCGTGGTGGTCGTCACGCCGTACCACTGGCAGCCGTCCGAAGAGGAGCTGTTCGAGCACTTCGTGCGAGTGGGCTCATCCGTGGGCATCGGCCTCCTGGCCTACAACTTCCCCAAGAAGCTGGGCGTCAGCGTCACGCACGGCTTGCTGGCGCGGCTGATCGACCGGCTGGATACCTTCGTGGGACTGAAGGACGCCAGCTACGACACGCAGTACTTTACGGAGGCCTGTCGGCTGACCTCCACCCTGAGGCCAGGGTTCGCCATGTTCTCCGGTATTGAGTTCATGCTGCCCGCCATGGCTATGGGAGCGGCGGGGACCTTTTCACCGTGCGGCATGATTGCGCCGCGGCTGGTCGGGGCCCTGTATGCTGCTTGTGCCAATGGGGACTACGTCGCCGCCCGGGCGCTGCAATATCGGTTCTCGCGCCTGTGGCAGGCGCTGAAGGTGGACTATCCGGCCAGTATCAAGGCGGGTATGGAGATTATGGGCCGTCCGGTGGGCATACCGCGCGGGCCGCTTCAGCCGTTGAGCGCGGCTGCCCAGTTAGAGCTGCGGAATCAGCTCGAAGCACTCGGGGTCCTTGACGCGGAGCCGCGCGGTTGGATCCCTGCGCCAGCACGTGGCGCGACACCGACCATCACACCAGTACCCACGGAGGTCAACGCATATGCACCCGTCGCCTAACCTCGGACGTCGCCGCTTCCTGCTGGTGGCAGGAGTCGCCGGAGCCGGCGGATTACTGGCAGCCTGCCAGGGGGCCGCGCAAGCGCCTGCCCCGACTGCCGCGCCAGCGCCCAAGCCCACGACCGCGCCGGCCGCGGCCCCCACCGCGCCGGCGGCGGCCCCCACCGTGGCGCCCGCGGCCGCGGCCAAGCCCGTCGCTTCGCCCGCGGCCCCTCAGCCCGTGGCGAGTGCGGCTCCGGCCGTCGCCAAACCTACGACACTCACCCTGCCAAAGCCCGAAATGGCGTCGTGGACCTACGGCGTCTACTCCCCCGCGTACGTGAACAGCGTGCTGCACACGGTGGCGCTCGAAAAGGGGTATCTCAAGGACTCCGGGTTCGACAACATCGAGATTGTCGTGGGGGACCAGTACATCGCCGGCACCGTCGGCGGCGGAATGCTGCTGACCTTTGGCGAAACCGACCCGATCATGGGCGCCAGCGCCAAGGGCGAGCCGCTCACCTACCTGGGGCCATACCGGAACAAGGAAGAGCGGAACCTGGGCGTCCGCAAGGGTATCGCGACCCCCGCGGATCTGAAAGGCACGAAGCTCAGCGGCGGCCAGGCGGCTGGCCGTAACGAGTTCAACATGAAGGCGCTGGTCCGGAAGGCGGGTCTGAACCCGGATCAGGATATCGAGTGGATCCCCATTCGCGGTGGCTCCGATGCCACCTTGCAGGCGATCGTGGCGGGCCAGTTGGACGGCGGCGCGCTCTTCCCCCGCCACCGGGCGGCGCTCCAGGCCGCCGGTGGCAAGGTGCTCCTGAGCGAGCAGGCCGACATTCCGCAGGATGGCTTCTTCATGCGCACAGACAGCTTGAAGAAGAACCCAAACCTGGTCACGAACTACCTCACGGCCATCGTGCGCGCGCGGCAATGGGCACTTAAGGACGCGGCGACGACACTCCAGAACAAGGCTGAGGTTCTGGCGATGATGGAGAAGAACGGGTTCAAAATCTCGGACGACTTCAAAGCGGCGTACGAGGCGGACATGAGCCAGGTGAGCCCCGACGGCGGCTTCACCATTGCCTCGATGGACCAGCTCATCAACGAGACCAAGCAAATGGGGAACCTGCCGCAGGACCTCGATTGGCGCAAGGTCACGGACGTTTCGTACCTCAACAAAGCTCAGGCGGCGGTAGGTCTCCGGCCCAATCCGACGCTGTGAGCGGCGTTCGTCGCGCGGGGCCGGGTGGCCCGACCTGGCGCCGCGCGACGGAGGCCGGCTCGGCCGCGGTGGTTCACGACCGGATCTCTCGACGGCAACACGTGGAGCCCGAACGTGCTCCGCCCGAGGGGTGCGGCAAACGCCGCCGACCGAGTGAAGCGACTGTCTGGAGACGTGCTGTGCCAGGGGCACTGAGCACCGCGGTGCTCAGTGCCCCTGGCACGAGATTGCGGCCCGCGCGGGCCGCAGCCTAGCGTGCCCACGTTCCACGCCGCCCAGCTGCAGCGGCTGACTGCGGCTGTCTTTCGCGCCGCCGGCGCACCCGATGACATCGCGGAAGCAGTGGCGGACGTCCTGGTGGACAACCACCTGGCCGGACACGACTCGCACGGCATCCTGCGTATCCCCGAATACTTGCAGCACATCCGGGAAGGCTCCATCGTTCCCGCCGCGCGACCCCGGGTGCTGCAGGAGAGTCCCACCACGGCGCTCGTCAGTGGGAGCTGGGCGTTTGGCCAGGTCACCGCGGCGTTCGCCGCCGATCTGGCGATTGAAAAGGCGCTGCGCCAGCACGTGTCCGTGGTCTCGGTCGTGGAAGCCGGGCACACCGGCCGTCTGGCGGCCTTCACCGAGCGTGCCGCCCGTCGCAACGTGGCGATGTTCATGTTCATCGGTACCGTCGAGCGGCCGCTCACCGCGCCGTTCGGGGGTGCCGGTCCGGTCCTGGGCACGAACCCCGTCTCGTTCTCGGTGCCCAACCCCGCTGGCGACCCGGTGACGCTCGATTACGCCACCTCTGCTATCGCCGCCGGCAAGGTACGGGTGGCGAAGGCACGCGGCGAGCAGTTGCCGGAAGGGGTCATGCTGACGCGGGATGGCCAGCCGACCACCGACCCGGAGGAGTGGTACCGAGGCGGCGTGCTGCTGCCGTTCGGCGGCCACAAGGGCTATGCCCTGGCCGTCATTGCCGAGCTCCTCAGTGGCCCGCTCGCCGCTGCCGACGCGTATCCGGGGGTTGTTGGCCGCAGTGGCATCTTCCTCTTCGCGGTGGATGCAGCCACCTTCCGCCCGCTCGCCGCGTACGGCGAGGCAGTCAGTCGCACGGTCGGCCGCATCAAGGCCGTGCCGCCCGCCCCCGGCTTCGACGAGGTGCTGGTGCCAGGCGAGCCCGAGGCGCGCGCGCGGGCACAGCGAACGCGCGATGGCATCCCGGTGCCAGAGGCGACCTGGTCCGCCGTGAGTGAAGCCGCACGGAGCCTTGGCGTGGACGTGGCCGCGGTGATCGGGTCTGGCGCGGATGCGTGAACCGTCCAATGCGTAGACTGACAGTCAGTCGACCGCAGCAGCCACCACGGAAGTAGGAACGACAGACGATGCCAGGACGGGTCCTGCAGGAGATCACACAGCCAGAGGCAGCAGCCCTGCTGGACCGTTCGGGTCTGGTGGTGATCCCGTGCGGCAGCATTGAGCAGCACGGGCCGCACCTGCCATTTGGCACCGACACGTACGCGGCCGAGAGCGTCGCCGTGCGACTGGCAGACGAGCTCGATGCGCTCGTGGCGACGATCGGGCCGCTCGGCGTCACGCCATTCCACATGTCCTTCGCGGGCACGGTCACGGTCCGCCCGACGACGTTCGTCGCGCTCCTGGAAGACGTGTGCGACAGTCTGATCCGTCACGGCGCCCGGCGCTTCGTGTTCGTCAACTGGCACGAGGGCAACCAATCGGCGATCGGCCAGGCCGCCGCTTCGCTCCAGGTCCAGCATGCCGGCCAGGGCGTGCGGTTCGTGGTGGTGCAGGCGATGTGGATTGCGCACGAGCTGTTCGGTCAGGAGGTTGGGTTGACCCACGGGGGCGAGATTGAGGCGCTCGCGGTGCTCGCCGATCATCCCGAGCTGGCGCACCTGGAGCGCGCGACGAATCCCGGCCCGTCTGGGCCAGCGGCGGAGCTGGACGGCCTGCGACGGCGGAAGGGCGCCTACCCAATCCTTGCGGACATCCGAGAGATCACGCCCACGGGGTGGTACGGCACGGTCGCCGGGGCCACGCCTGACCGGGCGAAGGAAATGGCCGAGCAAACCGCCGCCCGCGCCGCGGCGTATGTGCGCGAGGCGTTCACCGTGATCGAGCGCGCCGCCGAGTGGGCTCACCCGGCTGGCTCGATGGGGGTGCATGGCGCCGCGCGTCCGTAGCGCCGCGGACGTGCCGGTCACGGCACTCCCGGGGCGCAGCATGGCGGAGTTGTTTTCCGGTCGTGCCGGCGGTGCACAACGGGTCACGCTGCGGGTGGTCGAGATCCCCCGCCTCCGGCCGCCGGATCGTCGCCACCCGCACGAGCACCGAGACGTGGAGGAGTGCATCTACGTCCTGGCAGGGCGCGGACGGGTGTGGATTGGCGGGGAGATCGCGGCGGTCCAGGCCGGCGACGCCGTGCTCGTGCCGGCGGGCACGCCCCACGCCACTCTGAATATTGCCGACGAGCCGCTGCGGCTCGCCTGCTTCTTCCCCACGGCGGACATGCCCGCCTCACTGATCGAGCACACACACATGGAGATCCCCGACGAGGTCCTGTATGGCGAATCCTGATTCCGCACCGTTTCGAGTAGCGTCTATTGGCCTCGGCCGCTGGGCAAAGGTCATTGGCGATGGCGCCACGCGCAGTCCACGGCTACAGATCGTCTCGTGCTTCACGCGCGACGCGGACAAGCGCGCCGCGTTTGCCGGGAGCTATGGCTGCCGCCAGGCCGAGAGTCTCGAAGCGTTGCTGGCCGACAGCGAGGTGGAAGGGGTGATGATCACCACCCCCAACGACACGCACGCCGATCTGATCATCCGAGCCGCCGAAGCCGGCAAGCACGTGTACACCGAGAAGCCCATCTCCAACTCGATCGAGGACGCATACCGCATCGTGGATGCCTGCCAGAAAGGCGGCGTTCGCCTGGCGGTCGGCCACAGCGCGCGCCAGTTGGGACCGGTTCGCAAGATTCGCCAGATGATGGAAGACGGCACGCTCGGCGACGTGTCGCTGGTCGAGGCGAATTTCTCCAATGATCGTGGGCTCGAGCTGACGCCGGACCGCTGGCGCTGGTTCAAGGACAAGAGCCCGGGCGGGCCACTCATCCAGCTCGCGGTGCACCACGTGGACACGCTGCAAGGCCTCTTCGGTCCCATCCAGAACGTCTCCGCGCAGTTGCGCCGGCTGTACACGTCGGCGGAGGTGGACGACCTAGCAGTGCTGATCTGCAGTTTCGAGCGCGGTCCTGTGGCGTACATTGGGACAAGCTGGTCTACCGCCGGCGTCTACAGCATCAACGTCTACGGGAGCGGTGGAGCGGCGTTCTACCAGGCCGATTTCAGCCACTGGAGCGCCGGTGACACCGATAGCTATAGCTCGCTCCAATTCCAGGCGCGCGATAGCTTCGAGCGTCGGCCCGTCACGTTCGAGCAGGTTGACATGTATCGGGCCGAGCTGGAGGACTGGGCGGACGCCGCGCGGAGTGGCCGCGACCCCGAGGTAAGCGGTCCCGAGGCCACCTCGGCGCTGGCGGTGGTCTGGGCAGCCATCCAATCGTCCGAGACGGGCCAGACGGTCACCGTGCAGCAGCGCGACTCGGCGTAGACGCATGGTGGCCAGGCGCGCGAGCTCCCCACCGGTTGTCGCCGTCGTCGGCACGCGCTATCGCGACCTCGAAATCGAGGAGCGGGCACTTGCCCGTTTCAAGCCCCAGTGGAGCGTGGGGTGGGGCGGCGAGCAGCCCGAGCTCATCGAGCTGTGTCGGGATGCCGAGGTGGTCCTGGCCGGATCGCGACCGCGGTTCACGGCGGACGTAATGCAGGAGCTCCGCGCGTGCAAGGCCATCGTGCGATACGGGGTGGGCGTGGATAGTGTCGACCTGACGGCGGCGAAGTCGCTCGGGATCCGCGTCGCCAATGTCCCCGACTATTGTGCCGAGGAAGTCTCCGATCAGGCCCTGGCCCTGGCGCTGGCGCTGCTCCGCAAGCTCAAGCAGGCGGACACCATGGTGCGCGAGGGCCGCTGGGAGCTGGGTCCGCTCCGCCCGATGCGCGCGTTTCGTGAGATGACCTTCGGCATCTTTGGCCTGGGCCGAATCGGGCGGACGCTCGCCCGCAAGGCGCGTGGGATCGGATTCCGGACGGTCGGCTTCGATCCCGCGGTTTCACACGCGCAGGCGGCGCGCTGGCGCATCGCGCTCCTGAGCGAGCCGGACATGCTGGAGCAATGCGACGTGCTGTCGCTGCACATGCCGCTCGTCGGCGCGACGCGCCACTTCATTGGCACCGAGCGGATCGCCCGCATGAAGCGCGGCGCCGTGGTGGTCAACACCGCGCGGGGCGGGCTACTTGACGAGGCGGCTGTCGCGGAGGCGCTGCGGTCGGGCCAACTAGGCGGCGTCGGCTGCGACGTGTTGGAGCAGGAGCCGCCGGGGCCCGGCAACCCGCTCGTCGGCCTGCCAAACGCGCTGGTGAGCCCCCACACCGGCTGGTACTCGGAGTCCTCGGAAGTGCGCATGCGCGAGCTGGCCAGCGCCGAGGCCGCGCGGGCGCTCCGTGGGTTTCCGCTGCGCCAGCCAGTGGTCTGAGCAGAGGCAAGGGAGAGCGGTTTGGCAGGCGCACAGCAGGATGTCCTGGTCAATGCCGAGGTCTTGCGCCGCTTTGCGCAGGCGTGCCTCGCCAGGGTAGGAGTGCCGCCCGAGGACGCGGCGAAGGTGGCCGACAATCTGCTCTACGCCCAGCTCCGAGGCGTCGATAGCCACGGCGTGACACGCCTCTTGAAGACATACGTGGAGCGGGTGCAAGCCGGCCTGGTGAACGTTCGTCCGGCGATCGCCGTGCTCCAGGACGGGCCCTCGACGGCGGCCCTCGACGGTGACAACGGGCTGGGTGCCGTGGTCGGCTCGCGTGCCGTGACTGTCTGCCTGGAGAAGGCCCGCGAGGTCGGCAGTGCCTGGGTCGCCGTACGCAACAGCAATCACTTCGGCACCTGCGCCTTCTACACCAACCGGATCGCCGACGCGGGCATGGTGGGCTTCGTGTTCACCAACGCGCCTGCCACTATGGCGCCCTGGGGCGGGGTCAAAGCCTACTTCGGCACGAACCCCATCGCGTTTGCGGCACCGATGCGTTCCGGTGCCACCGTCTCCGTGGACATGGCCACGAGTGTGGCGGCGCGCGGTTACATCCTGCTCGCGGCCGCTAAAAATGAGCCGATCCCCGAGGGCTGGGCGCTCGATGCCGAGGGGCGCCCCACGACGGATCCCCACCGGGCGCTTGCGGGGTCGCTGATGCCGATGTCGGCCCACAAGGGTGCGGCCCTGGCGCTGATGGTCGATGTCCTCAGTGGGGTGCTGACAGGCGCCGCGTTCGGAGCTTCGGTGGGTGAGATGTACGGCGAGACCGCGGCGCATCCGCAGGGCGTTGGCCATCTCGTGGGCGCCCTCGCCATCGACCGGTTCCTGCCGCTGGAGACGTTCTTCGAACGGATGGACCAGTTGGCAGGCGAGGTGCGCGCGAATCCCCCCGCTTCTGGAGTGAAGCGGATCTACCTACCAGGCGAAATTGAAGCCGCGAAGGCGGAGCAGCGCCAGCGTGATGGCATTCCCGTGCCGGCGGCAATCCATCGGCAGTTGCAAGAGCTCGGCGACAGACTGGGCGTTTCGTTCAACGAGTAGTCGAGCGATGGCGCCAATTGGAAGGACGGAACAGACCATTCACATGCCCCAGCAGCAGAACACCCCAGCATCCGACCGCGCAGAGAGCGGGTGGCGCAGCTTCATGACCCACCTGGAGTGCACCGCCTGCGGTAAGCGGCACGATGCCGACGTGCGGCAGACCGTCTGCACCGCCTGCGGCAAGGTGCTGTATGCCCGCTACGACCTGGCGGGCGCCGGCCAGGCCGTCCGCCCCGGGGACTTCGCCGGCCGCCGCTGGGACATGTGGCGGTATTGGGAGCTGCTGCCCGTGCGTGCCCGGAACAACGTGGTCACGCTCGGCGAAGGCATGACTCCACTGCTGGAGACCCGCCGCGCGGCAGCCGAGGCTGCGGGGCTGGACCGCGGCGGGACGCTGCTATTGAAGGACGAAGGGAAGAACCCGACCGCCAGCTTCAAGGCGCGCGGGCTCTCAGCGGCCGTCTCAAGGGCGAAGGAGCTCGGCGTCCAGGCGGTGGCCCTGCCCAGCGCGGGCAACGCCGGCTCGGCGGCGGCCGCGTACGCGGCGGCGGCGGGGATGGAAGCGCACGTCGCCATGCCGCGGGACGTGCCGATGATGAACCGCGTCGAAGGCGCGGTCTACGGTGCCGACGTGACCCTGGTGGACGGGCTCATCAACGACGCCGGGAAGCTCATCCGGGAGCAGGCGCCGCTGCACGGCTGGTTCGACGTCTCGACGCTCAAGGAGCCGTACCGCCAGGAAGGCAAGAAGACGATGGGCATCGAGCTCGCCGAGCAGGGCGGCTGGGGCGACAACTGCTTGCCCGACGTGATCGTCTACCCCACGGGCGGTGGGACCGGCATCGTGGGCATGTGGAAAGTCTTCGACGAGCTCCAGCAGTTGGGATGGATTGGTGCGAAGCGGCCGAAGATGATCGTGGTCCAGGCCGACGGCTGCGCACCCATTGTGCGCGCGTACGAGCAGGGCGCCGAGCATGCGGAGCCGTGGCACGATGCGCACACCGCCGCCGCCGGCATCCGAGTGCCGGTAGCGATTGGCGATTACCTCATCCTGCAGGCCGTGCGCGAGAGTGGCGGCACGGCCGTGGCGGTGACCGAGGACGAGATCCGCGAGGGGCAGCTCGACATGGGCAAGCTGGCCGGCGTGTATGCCGCCCCAGAGGCGGGCGCTACCTGGGCTGCCGCCCGGCGCCTACGGGCAAGCGGCTTCCTCAACGGCGATGAGCGGGTTGCGCTCTTCATCACGGGCATGGGCATCAAGTACGACCCGCCACTGACGCTCCCCTGAGCGGGTGCACGTGCGCTCGTGAAGGCTGACGGGCGGGTCGTTGGCCCTGGCCTCATCGCCATGGTCGCGCTGGCGGCGGTTTCGCTGGCGCTGGCGCGGGTTGAGGAGGCCGCGTTCGGGCAGGCGTTGATCGAGGCCCTGGTGCTGGCGCTCCTGCTGGGCGTGCTGGCGCGGAACGTGGCGCCAGCCGGCGCTGTGCAACGGCTGAACCCTGGGGCCGGCTACGCCGCGAAGCAGGTGCTCGAGCTGGGCGTGGCGCTGCTCGGCGCCGGCGTGTCGTTCCCCGAGATTCTGCGGGCCGGCCCGGCGTTGCTGACGCTGGTCATCGGCGGCGTGAGCGCCTGCCTGCTGGTGGGCTACCTGGCCGGCCGGGGTCTGGGGCTGCAGGTCAAGCTATCGGTGCTGGTCGCGGTGGGCAACGCGATCTGCGGCAATAGCGCCATCGCCGCTGTGGCTCCGGTGATCCGGGCCGAAAAGAAGGACGTGGCCAGCGCGATTGGGCTGACGGCTGTCATCGGCGTGTGCCTGGTGCTTGGGCTACCGCTGCTGATTGTCCCGCTTGGGCTGAGCAATTACCAGTACGGCGTGCTCGCCGGCATGAGCGTGTACGCCGTGCCGCAGGTAGTGGCAGCGGCGTTTCCCGTCAGCCAATTGAGTGGCGACGTGGCAACGTTGGTGAAGCTGACGCGCGTACTCCTGTTGGGGCCCGTGGTGGTGCTGATGGGGCTGCTCTTCCGAGGCGAGGGCGGCGTGGCCCGCAAAGGGGTGTCGGCCTACCTGCCCTGGTTCGTGGCAGCGTTCCTGCTGCTGGCGGCCGCGCGCAGCCTGGGGCTGCTGCCGGACGCCCTGGCAACCCCCGCGCGCGACGTGAGCCGCTTGCTGACGATCCTGGCGATGGCTGGATTGGGCTTCGGCGTGGAGCTTGCCGCTGTCCGCATGGTCGGCCTCCGGGTGGGCGTGGCCGTGATCGCCACGCTCGCGTTCCTGGCCACGTTCACCGTGGTGCTGATCCGCGTGCTGGGCATCCAGGGATAGTCGGCCAAGCGTCCATCTCGCTCGACAGCGCCTGCGCCTATCCGGATGCACAAAGCCGGTACGCCAGGCGCCGCGTGCCGCACCATTCACCGCGTGAAGGACGCCTGCACGGTTGACGCCCCCGCCCGCGGTTGAGGCCCGCTCGGTGGTTAAGACGTACCGCTCGGGCCGGCTGGTCGTGCGCGCGCTGGACGCGGTCACTCTCGCAATCGGGCGCGGCGAGGTTGTGGCGATCGTCGGTCCGAGTGGCTGTGGGAAGACGACGCTGCTGCACTGCCTCGGCGGCCTCGAAGATTTCGAGAGTGGCGACGTGCTGGTGGAAGGCGTCAGCCTGCGCCAGATGAATGACCGCCAGAAGGCCGACCTTCGGGCGCGGCGCATGGGCTTCGTGTTCCAGAGCTACAACCTGCTGCCTGTGCTGGATGCCGTGGAGAACGTCGAGCTTCCGTTGCTTCTGGGCGGCGCGGGTCCGAAGGAGGCGCGGCGGCGCGCGCTGGATGCCCTGGCCGCCGTTGGCCTGGAGCAGCGGGTGAAGCACCGGCCGGCCGAGCTGAGCGGCGGCCAGCAGCAGCGCGTGGCCCTGGCCCGTGCCCTGGCACCCGCACCAGCCGTGATCCTGGCCGACGAGCCAACTGGCAATCTCGACAGCGAAGCTGCCGACGAGGTGATGCACCTGATCCACCGCCTCAACCGCGAGAACCACCAGACGTTCGTACTGGTGACGCACGCTCGCGAGGTGGCGGCCCAGGCCGGACGGATTGTGTACATGCGCGACGGTCTGGTTGTCGCGGACGAGTCCGTGGCCGCCCGCGCCTGAGGTCCAGCGTGCGAACGTTCTTTGGAGCGCCGCTGGACCTGCTCCTGGCGGGAGTGGGTATCGCCTGCCTGCTCGTGCTGATGCTCCTCGCCGCCGTGGCCGTGCGCAACCCGCTGCTCTTGCGGCTGGCGGTGCGTAATGCACCACGTCGGCCGGGCTTCGCGGCGCTCATCACGTTCGGGCTCGCCCTGGGCACGGTGATCCTGTCGACCTCGTTTACCACCGGCGACACCATGAGCCAGTCCGTCCGCCAGGTGGTCGCGGGCGTCGTGGGCTCAGCCGACGAGGTCGTGTTCCTGGTAGGCCAGGCTCCGCGCCCGGGTACAGACGTGCTGGAGGCGATCGCCAGCGGCAACCTGCTGACGCTGCTCGCGGCCCCGTTCCCGGAAGCGAGCGCCGAACCGATCCGCCAGGCACTCGCGGACGACCCGCGCGTCGCGGGCATTCTGCCGGCGCTGCTTGACGCCGAGCCCGCCGAAGTACCGGGTGGACTGCGCGCCACCGTGACGCTGTACGGGGTCGCGGAGCCGCTGCCGCCAGGATTCTCCGCCCTCCGGGACCGCACCGGCGGGCCGCTCGCGCTGAGCGATCTCGCTGACGGCGAGGTGTACGCGAATGATGAAGCCGCTTCCCAACTGGGGCTGGGTGCTGGCGACGTGTTGACGCTCGTGGGACTCGGCGAGCCACGGAAGTTCACGGTCCGTCAGGTGGCGCGAGCCGGTGATCTGGGGGGCGCCCAGGCGATCGTCTACCTGCCACTGACGCGGCTCCAGGCATTGCTCGGCCGCCCGGGGATGATCAGCCAGGTACTGATCGCGAATCGCGGCGGCGAGGCCGAACGGCTCCGGCAATCGTGGCCGGTGACCGTGCGGCTCCGGGCGGGATTCATGGACGAGGCCGTGGCGGCACGTCTGTTCCGCACCTTCACCTCTGGACTCACTCGCCCGGCGCTCGAACAGGCGTTGGAACGCACCGGTGGGCGCCAGGCCGAGAAGCTCCGGCGGCTCCTGGCAACGCTCGATCTGCCGGGGCCGACCGACGAGTTCAAGGCCCTCGTCCAGGACCCTGACCTATTGAGCCGGCTCACTGCCGCGTTTCCCGGCGGCCAGCGAAGCGCCGAGCGCTCCGGAGGACCCTTCGGCCGCGCCGGGGACGGCACCTTTCGGGTGGTGGACGTGCAGCAGGTCGCCCAGGACCAGGCCGACCGCTGGGGCGCGGCGTTCACGGACCTGTTCGTGGTGCTGGGACTCTTCTCGCTCGCCAGCGGCGGGCTCCTGATCGTGCTGCTGTTCTCGCTGCTGGCGCTGGAACGGCGGTCCGAGCTGGGCGTGACCCGGGCGCTGGGTGCCAGGCGCCGAGACGTCGTGGCCGCGCTGGCGCTTGAAGGCGCGCTGTACGCCGCGGTCGCGTCACTCGCCGGCGCGGCGCTGGGGGTGGTAGTCGCGCTCGGCCTGGTGACGCTCGCCGGATCGCTGGTGGGTGATTTCGGCTTCCGCCTCGTCCCGCGGGTCGAGCCAGCGAGCCTGGCGGTGAGCGTCGGCCTCGGCTTCGCGCTCACGTTTGCCACTCTCGTGGTGACCTCGTGGCGCTCAAGCCGATTCAGCATCGTCTCAGCCATCCGAGACCTACCGGAGCCGCCGGCCCGGCCGCCCAGTCTACTGGCGACCATTCTTGCCGCGCTGCCACTGCTGGCGGGCGGTGTGCTGACGCTCTTCGGCTCACGCCAGGGGCTGTCGCTGGCGTATGCCGCCGGCGTCGTTCTCACCATCGTCGGCCTGGCGCTGTCCATCCGCGCATTGGCCCTGCGAGCCCACCTCCCGCTGGCCGAGCGCGTGGTTTTCACCAATGGGGGGCTACTGCTGATCCTGTGGTGGCAGGTCCCCACGACCTGGCTGGCCCGAGCGGGGCTACCCTCGCTCCCGCCGGCTGTCGAGATGGCCTTTCTCGGTGGGATAGCCGGTCTCCTGGGCGCCGTGTGGGTGGTGGCCTACAACGTGGGCCTGCTGGGTGGCCGCGCCTCGCGCTTTGTGGTCTGGCGGCTCGCCACCGCCTACGTCGCCAGCCATCGCTTCCGGACGGGTGTAACGCTGGCGATGTTCTCCGTGGTGGTGGTCAGCCTGACCCTGGGCGCCGTGCTCCTGGCGAGCACGGACCTGGCGTACGCCGATGCGCGCGTGCTCGCGGGCGGGTGGGACATCCGAGCCGAAGCGGACAACGGCGCCGCGGCGCCCCTGTCGGACCTCGTCCGACGAGCCGGCGTGCTCCCGGAGGTGGAAGCCACCGGCTCGTCGTCCGCCGTGCGGGTGGAGGCCGTTCAGCCGGCAGCGCCGGATGCCCGCTGGCGGGCGACGAACCTGGTCGCCGTCGACGCCGAGTTCGCTCGCGGAGCCCAGGTCCAGGTCGAGGCGGCTCCCACCGGGGAATCTCCGGACCGCACCTGGGCCACCGTGGCCGACCGGCCTGGGGCGGCGCTCGTCGGCGCGGCGCTGGTGCGGGCTGCGGGCGCCAGCGCCGCGCGCTTTCCGGTGCCGGCGGGCGATGGCTTTACCCCATTTGTGCTCTGGGTGCGCGACACTCGCGAGCCGCGGGCCGCCGTGCGGCTGGAGGTCGTGGGCGTGATCGACGCGCGCGGGCCGTACGGCTCTGCCATCGTCGCGTCTGGCGAGACCCTGCGGCAAGCGGGGTGGTCGGTGCCACTACGATCGACGGGGTTTGTCCGCACGCGTCCGAATGCCGACCCGCGTTCGGTCGCCGCGGCCCTGGCAGCCGCGGATCCCAGCCGCACGGTGCAGTCTATAGCCGACGATCTCCGCCTGGTGCGGGGGATTCGCGGGCTGCTGACGCTGGTGCTGCAAGGCTTCATGGGGATTGGACTGCTCGCCGGCATCGCCGCCGTGGCCACCCTCAGCGCGCGAGCCGTCGTGGAGCGGCGCCGTCACCTGGGCGTGTTGCGGTCGATCGGCTTCAGCGCCGGCATGGTCGCGAGTGGGTTGCTGGTGGAGGCCGCGCTCCTGGCGTCACTTGGCTGTGCCCTCGGCGTCGCGCTTGGTTTGCTGGTCGCCTCCGGTACGTTGCAGGTGCTGCAATTCACGAGTCCCGAGCTGCGGATGGTGGTGCCCTGGGCACAGGTACTCCTGATGTCTGCCGCAACGGTGGTGACATCGCTGCTGCTCACGCTTCTGCCCGCACTGAGCGCGTCCCGCCGTGCGCCGGCGGCAGCCATGCGCGACGCCTGAGAGCCGAGGCGGCCGCTCACTGCCAGCGCCGGCACGGGCTGGCACGAGGGGTGCCCATTGGGGGCGCCGGCCCATCGGCTCCCTCCCCCCATGCCCACCATCTCCCCCCTCGCGATCTATCTCGTCATCCTGGTCGTGTCGTTCGCCGTTCTCCTCAGCGAGCGGCTTCGGAATGACCTCGTCGCCATCCTCATCGTCCTCGCCCTCGCCACTACGAGCATCCTCACACCAGAAGAAGCCCTGAGCGGCTTCAGCAGCGAGGCGGCGATCGTCGTGGCCTCGATCTTCGTGCTCACCGCGGCACTCCACCAGACAGGCGTCTCGGAGATCCTCGGAACGTGGATCGGGCGGCTGGCGGGCAGCAGCTTCACCCGGATCACGGCCGTCGTGATGCCGGCAGTGGCGCTTATGTCGGCCTTCACCCACCACGTCACCACGACGGCGGTGATGCTGCCCGTGATCATGGAGACCTCACGCACGAAGGGCGTGCCCGCCTCCAAGCTGCTGATGCCCATGTCCTTTGCGGCGTCGCTGGGCACCACCATCACCATCATCGGCGCCCCGGCCTTCCTGATTGCCAGCAGCGTGCTCCAGCAGAACGGCCGGCCGGGCCTCGGGGTGTTCTCCATCGCTCCCATCGGTCTGGCCATCTCGGCCGCCGGGACGCTCTTCGTCCTGTTGTTCGGACGCTTCTTGCTGCCGACTCGGGAGGGTGCGGCAAACACATCGGACCGGTTCAGCCTGGGGGACTACTACACCGAAGTCACGGTGCTGCCGGGCTCGCCCTTCGCCGCTCGAACCGTGGCGGAAGTCAGCGCGGATACTCGCTATCCCATCGAGGTGGCCGGCTGGATGCGCGACGGACGAGAACTGACGCGGCCGTTCCAGGGCCCCATCGAAGAGGGCGACGTCCTTCTCGTGCGCACCAGTGCCGATGGCATCCGCACGATCCGTGAGGACGCTGCCGTCGAGCTCCACCCGGTCTTGCAATACCCGGAAGAGCAGGCGAAGGATGGAGCGCCCCGGGGCAGCGATGACGAGGACAATCGACTCCTGCAAGCGGTGGTCGCGCCAACGTCCGACCTCGCGAACCGAACGATCGCCGAGGTGAATTTCCACCGCCGATTCGGCGCGGTCGTGCTGGGGCTATGGCGGAGGCATGCACAGCTTACCGGCGAGATGGCCCACATTCGACTGAAGCCTGGCGACGTCCTGGTCTTGCAGGGCGACGAAGGCTCGTTGACGCGCATCGCGGAGACCCAGCGGGACTTCCTGGCAATACCCTTCCAGGGTGAGATACGAGTCCGGCGCAAGGCACCGCTCACGGTGCTCATCATGCTGGGCACCATCATTGCCGCGGCCACGGGCACCCCGCTGCAGATCGCGGCCCTCGCCGGTGCGGCGGCGGTCGTCCTGACCCGGTGCGTCACGCCGCGCCAGGCCTACCGCGCCATCGACCAGCGGATCTTCGTGTTCATCGCGGGCGCGATCCCGCTCGGCACGGCCATGACCAAGACGGGTGCCTCCGAGCTCGTGGCGCGCTCTCTCAGCACCGTGATGGGTGGCTGGGGTGAGTGGGCGGTGCTGCTGGTGATCTTCGCGGTGGTGGCCGTGCTGACCCAGTTCATGTCGGATTCGGCGACCACCGCGATCTTCGCGCCCGTGGCCGCGGCGCTGGCGGCGGGCTTGGGGCGGCCCCCGGAGGCGTACGTGGTGACCGTGGCGATGGCCTCCGTGGCCGCCTTCCTGACGCCGATCGGCCACCACGGCAACCTGCTGATCTACGGCCCTGGCCGCTACCGGTTCAACGATTTCGTGCGGGTGGGGACGCCGCTCACGATCCTGGTGGGGGTGATTGTGGTCACCGTGGCGCGCCTGCTCTGGCCGTAATCCTCAGCAGCGCGAACCGGCTGCCCGGCACGGGGCGAGAACGGCTTGGCCTGGCAGCGCGGGCGGCGTCGAGCCAGCCGCGGCTCGTGACCGAGTAGCGATTGATCACGCACGGCAGGGGCGCCCATTCCTCATCCCTGCCGTGCGATACGCTTGCGGCACATGCACGTGGCGGATCAGCTCTCGGCGGCCGAGTGGAAGCAGATTGAGCTGCTGCGTGCGGCCACGCCAGCGCGGCGGGCGGCTCTGGCGCGTTCGCTGACAGGCCACACCCTCGGTCTTGCGCGCCGCGCCATCCGCGAGGCCAATCCTGGCGCAGATGCTGATGAGCTGCGCGTCCGCTACGTGGCCGCGGTGTACGGGCAAGACCTGGCGAGTCAGTTCCAACAGTTCCTTGCCTGCAGGCGAGATGCACCATCGCCCTGAAGCGCTCGACGCTGCCGCCCCAGTTCTCGAGGTATTCGAAGAGCTTCGGGTGCGCCATCACGTTGGCGGTTCTCTGGCCAGTTCGGTGTATGGGACCCCTCGCGCGACCGCGGATGTCGACGTGGTGGCAGAGCTTTCCGATGATCTCGCGAGCGTGCTCGTCGAGCGCTTCAGTGGCGCCTATTACGTTGACGCGGGCGCAGTTCTGGATGCGATTCGTCGCCGCCGATCGTTCAATCTGATCCACCTGGAAACCATGGTCAAGGTGGACGTCTTTATTCCTGAGGACCGAGCGTTCGATCAGCAGGAGCTGGCCCGAGCTCGTCGGTTGTCACTCGAACCTGTCGAAGGTGCGCGGCTCTACTTCGTGAAGTCCGCGGAAGATCTCGTCGTGCGGAAGCTGGAGTGGTATCGGCGCGGAGGAGAAGTCTCAGAGCGACAGTGGAACGATGTCATCGGAGTATTACGGGTGCAAGCAGGCAGACTGGACGAGGAGTATCTCGACCGCTGGGCTGGCGAGCTCAGACTGAGCGACTTGCTTGACGCTGCAATGAAGCAAGCGGGCGGGCCGTAGGCGTCCACACCTGTCTACCCTGCGCCGCGGCGCAGGTATGGGCCTCAGCCAGTCGGGCGGGCCAAACGTGTCCGCCGCCGTGGCTCGGTCAACGTCATCTCTCCTGCGATTCGGCTCACACCGAGTTGGCCAGGGTCACGCGCATGTGCCTACGTGCTTTCCGGAATCAGCAGCACCTTGATGGCGCGGCGCTCGTCCATCGCGCGATAGCCCTCCGCCACCTGCGCTAGAGGTAAGGTCAGATCGAAGACCTTGCCGGGGTTGATCTTCCGGTCACAGATCAGCCGCAGCAGGTCGGGCAGGAAGCGACGTACCGGGGCAGGGCCACCATGCACGTGGATGCCGGCGAAGAACAGGTCGATGCCAGAGATCGAGACGTCGTAGTTGACTCCGACGAAGCCCATGTGGCCTCCGGGGCGGGTGGCGCCGATTGCCTGCATGGTCGACTCCTGAGTGCCCACTGCCTCGATAACCGAGTGCGCGCCGAGTCCGTTCGTCAGCTCTTTGATCTTCGCTACGCCCGCATCGCCACGCTCCTCGACAATGTCGGTCGCGCCGTAGAAACGAGCGAGCTTCTGTCGCTCCGGGTGGCGGGACATTGCGATGATCCGCTCAGCGCCAAGTTGCTTGGCTGCTAGCACGCCGAGTAGGCCCACCGCACCGTCGCCGACGACCGCGACCGTCTTGCCGGGCCCAGCCTCGGCCGCGACCGCGGCGAACCAGCCGGTGCCGAGTACGTCGGAGGCGGCCAGGAGCGACGGTATGAGGTCTGGCTCCGGCACGCCCGGGGTAGCCACCAAGGTGCCGTCCGCCAGCGGGACGCGGGCCCGTTGCGCCTTGGTGCCAATTGTCCCCATCAACTGGGCGTGCACGCATCGGGATTGGTAGCCAGCCTGGCAGATCTCACAGGTATTGTCGGAGGCGAAGAAGGAGCCGACGACGAAATCGCCCACCTTCATGGTCTTGACCGCGCTGCCGACCTCCTCGACGATGCCGCAGTACTCGTGGCCCATGGGGGTGGGCCCGGTGATCGGCTCGATGCCGCGGTAGGGCCACAGGTCGGACCCACAGATGCACGTCGCCGAGAGCCGGAGAATGGCGTCGGTCGGCTGAAGGATCGTCGGCTCCGGGCGCTCCTCGATGCCCACGTTGGCTGGGCCGTACAGCATCGCTTGTTTCATGGTGTGCCTCCTATGTTCGCTGGCCACCGTACTCGTCGTCGGTGACGTGGGCGCCCCAGGTGGCGCTTTGGCCCTGGTCGTCCACTTCCCACAGGGCGATGTGCGTCATGAAATGGTCAGGGGCGGCACCGTGCCAGTGCTCCTCGCCGGGCGACGTGTAGATCACCTCACCGGGGCGGATCTGGATTACCTCGCCGCCCCGGGACTGGATCAAGCCTCGCCCCTCGGTCACGTACAGCGTCTGGCCGCGCGGATGACTATGCCAGGCGGTGCGGGCGCCCGGGGCGAAGCGGACCGTATTGACGCGCATGCGCTCGAAGTCGCCCCCGGTAATCACGTCGAACCAGACGTCGCCGGTGAAGGTCTCCGCCGGACCTTTGACGGTCGGCGCCTTTCCTTGAATCTCCACGTCATGACTCCTTCCGTCCTGATCTCGCAAACGTCAGGGCCCTCACCCGGGCAGCCTACCGTCTTGGGTGGGGTGCAGGGGCGGTGCCGGGCAGTGCTTTGCACCCTGCCCGGTGGTCCCCGAGACCTTTTCCGGTCGGAACCGCTCGCCGGTTGGGCGCGTGGCTCCGCAAGTCATTCGTTCGCCTTCAGCTAAAACGCGCCGTCCCGCGCCCCGTCCAGGACAGAGTGCCGCTGCTGTGATAGGGCGGGGTTATGATGGAGCCGGGGCCATGCGCGGGCCGCTGGCCGTCTCTGGCGGGTGCCTGATGTCCCGGGCGAGGCCAAGGGTACCGGAGGGCTCCGGGTCGGCAAAGCGGCGGTAGGCCACGCCGGGGAAGCGGAGGGCGGAGCCGCGGTCCGCCCTGGCCGCCAGGCTCCCGCTCTACACCCGCAATCCCGATGATTTCGCGGGGCTGGCAAACCTCATCGAGATCATTTCGATCCCCACCACGCAAGCAGCCGCAGAGCGCCACCGAAAGCACCCGCTCCTCCCCGTCTCGGCGGCCGTGGTACCGTATCGCATCAGGGACGTGTTCGCCGACCAGACTGCACTCGAGGGCACCGAGCGGCCACGCCCGCGGCCGTGGGCGCGCGGGCGCAATCGGGCGGAGGCCGAGCCGCACGAGCGGCGACGCATGGCAGCCGAGCGGTTCCGTCGCATCTGGCAAATGGTGGAGCACATCGCCGCGCACCCCGGTGCCAGCCGCAAGCAGCTCGCCCGCGACTACTCCCTCTCCGAGCGACAGATCCAGGATGACCTGAACGTCATCCGCGCCGATATGCGGCTCCCGCTGGTCCGCCACCAGGGCTACCGCTTCCGATCAGACCCACCCGAGGGCGCCTCCTCCCAGCCCTTCACGCTGGCCGAAGCACAGTTGCTGCTCATGCTGCTGCGGAAGGCCACGCATGACCCCGCGCTGCCGGGCGCTCGGCTGGTAACCGTGCTGGGCAAGCTCCCGACGCTGTTCCCGGCACACCTGCGCCCCCTGGTCCTCAAGACGCTGGAGGCGATGGCGGAGGACGCCTCCGGCGCTCGCCAGGAGGTCTTCGGGACCGTGGCGGATGCCCTGCTGCGGAAGCGTTACGTCAAGCTGCACTATGCCGGCGGCGACCCGCTCTCCGGCATCGCCGAGCCCGTCGTGCAGCCCGAGGTCCTCTTCCCCTACCTGGAGTCCTGGTACCTGATCGGTATGTGTCGCCAGCGCCGCCGGATGATGATTTTCGACCTGGACGGTATCATGGGCGTCACCCAGGCCACGGAGCTGTAGCCTGAGCGCCCTATGAAGCGACGGCCATTCCTCCACCTCACCCTGGCCAGCCTCGGCTGGCTGGCCGCGGGCGCCTCCGCCACCACCGCGCGCGCGCAGGTACCCCTGCTGGTGCCGGTGGAGATCGCCATCCCGCGCATCGGCCTCGTAGCGCCCGTGGTGCCGGTTGGTCTTGAGCCAGACGGCGCCATGGAAGCCCCCAGCGACCCTGATACCGTCGGCTGGTTCTCCCTCGGCGCCGGCCTTGGCGGACCGGGCAACGCCATCCTGGCCGGCCACGTAGACTGGGGCGGCCGCCTGCGAACGTTCGGGCTCTTGAATCTCCTTCAGCCGAACGATGAGGTGCGCGTGGGTGTGGGGGGCGGCTTGCAGATCACCTACAGGGTGGAGTGGAGCAGCCTGATCGACGCCGAGGGCGCACCCGTGGCGGAGATCTTTGCCCAGGGCGCGCGGGAAGAGATCACGCTCATTACCTGCGGCGGCGTCTTCGACCCGGTTACCCGGAGCTACCTGCAGCGCCTCCTGGTTCGCGCAGTCCGTATTCCCGCGGACGTGGCTACGACAGCGTAAAGCCGGTTAGAAAGCCCAGCAGAGCACCGACGAATACCTCAAAGGGCGTGTGCCCAATCAACTCGCGCAGCCGCCGCTCGTTGAACTGCTGGGCTTCCATCATCTCTGTGAGCATGCGATTCAGGATCCGGGCCTGCACGCTCACCGCTCGCCGAACGCCGGTCGCATCGTACATTACGACGGCCGCGAAAACGCTGGCGAGCGCGAACGACGTCGACTGGACTCCCGTTTGAATGCCCACGCTCGTCGCCAGGGCCACCACCGAGGCGGAGTGGGCGCTGGGCATGCCGCCCGACGCCATCAGCGTGCGGAAGCTCAAGCGCCGGTCGCGCATGAGGTCGATCACCATCTTGGATATCTGCGCCAGCATCCAGGCCAGGAAGCACGCGACGAGGGCCTTGTTGCCCATCACGATATCCACCCACGTAGCTCGTGATTCAGAAGGCCGGGCTCGTGGTGGCGTCCAGGTGCGTGTCGGCATCGTCCTCGGCCGTGAGTGTCAGCACACGCTGCTCGGCCTCGTCGACGATCGTCCGACAGCGGCGAGCCAGGCCGACCCCGCGCTCGAAGAGGGCCAGGCTTGCCTCGAGCCCCAGGCCCCCGGATTCCAGCCGCTCTACCACTTCCTGGAGCTCCCCGAGCGTCTCTTCGAACCGGTCGGCGGGTGCCGGCTCTGGCGATGGGGAGGTCGAGCGTACAGGCATGGTCAGGCGGGCCGGGCAGCCGTAACAGTAGTCTCGGCTTCTCCCCGACGCAAGCGGATGCGGAGCCACTCGCCGGGCTGAAGCTCGCCGGCATCGTCGGCCACGGCGCCAGACGCGCGCTCGACGATCGCGTACCCCCGTTCCAGCGTGGACAGAGGCGACATCGCGGCCATCTGTAGCACGCGGGTTTCGAGCGACTGGCGGGCGGCCCCGAGCTGCGCGCGAATGGCCTGGTCCATCTTCTGAGCGAGCACGACCTGTCTGTGTCGAGCATCGCGGGTGTGATCCCGCACCGCACGAGATGCCCTGTCGCACAGTGCGGCCACGTCGTGGCGCAGCACCTGGATGTCGGGAGCCACCAGCTCGGCCGCTGCCGAGGGCGTCGGCGCACGCACGTCCGCCACCAGGTCAGCCACCGTCGTATCGGTCTCGTGCCCGACAGCCGACACGACGGGCACACGTGAGCCGAAGATGGCCCGAGCCACGCCCTCATCGTTGAAGGCCGCGAGGTCTTCGGCCGAGCCGCCGCCACGCCCGACGATCACCACGTCCACCGATCTGCCCGTGCCTGGTTCCGTCCAGCCCGCCACCTGGCGTAGCGCGCGCACGATGGAGGCCGGCGCACCGTCCCCCTGCACCAGTGCTGGGGCAAACACGACGCGAGCGAGGGGAAACCGTCGCTCAAGCACGGTAAGCACGTCGTGGAGCGCAGCCCCGGCCGGCGACGTGACGAGCCCGACATGGCGCGGCAGGGCTGGCAGGGGGCGCTTTCGGCCAGTGTCGAACAGGCCCTCGGCCTCCAGCCGGCGCAGCAGCGCTTCGCTCTGCATCTGGGCCAGCCCCATGCCCTCCGGGAACAGCATGTCCACGATCAGCTGCACGCGCCCCTGGCGTTCGTACAACTCGACGCGCCCATGCGCTACCAGGCATTGCCCCGCCTGCGGCAGCGCCGGCGATCGGGCGGCGCTGCCGCGGAAGAGCACCGCCGAAAACTGCGCCGACGCATCGCGCAGACAAAAGTAGTAGTGTCCGCTCGCGGCCCTGGACACGTTGGTCACTTCACCCCGTAGCCATACGTCGTGAAGCACCGGGTCGCTCCCGAACAGGGATCCAAGGTAGCTGGTGAGCTGGGAAACTTCCAGGACCAGCCCGACGCTTTCCACGCGCTCGTACAGGCTGGCCAGGAAAAGTGCCTGGGCCGCCGTGCTCACCATCTACCCGCCCAACCCAACCGGATCACGACCCCTTTTCATGGCTGGATCACCAGCGGCCTACGCATCCTCGCGGACCAATACCAGCAGCGGCTGACCATACTCCACCGGCTGCCCATCCTGGCTGAGCAACTGCTCCACCAGACCACCCCGCGGCGCGTCCACGCTGGTCCGCAGACCCATCGCCTCGATTGAGCCCAGCGCCTGGCCTGATTCGACCGTCGATCCTTCGGCAATGGAGGTACGGAACACCCCCACCAGCGGCGAGGTAACGGCGAGCCGCCATTCGCTCTGCGCCTGCTCCGCCGCGGCCTCCAATGCGCCCGCCGAGGGCGAAGCACGCACCAGCACACCGCTCAGGTCGCGCCGAAGGTGCAGCTTCAGGCCGCCGTGCTGTACTTCGAGCTCCTCGAGATCTGTTCCCTGGACGAGCGCCAGGAGTGCCCTCAGCTCTGCTTCGTCCACCAGGCCGCGCGTGTCTGCCACCGCGTGTGCCTACACCCGCTCGATGTACGTGGCGTCGCGGGTGTCCACCTTCACCCGGTCGCCCTGGTTCACGAACAGCGGCACATTGATGGTCAGGCCCGTCTCCAGCGTGGCCGGCTTGGTGCCGCCAGACGCGGTGTCGCCCTTGAATCCAGGATCGGTCCGCGTCACCTCCAGCACCACGGTGATGGGAAGCTCCACGCCAACCGGCTCGCCTTCGTACTCCAGCAGCTCCATCTCCATACCGTCCTTGAGGTAGTGGATTCCTTCACCCAGGTGACTGACGTTGAGGGGAAACTGCTCGTAGGTGTCCTTGTCCATGAAGTAGTGCAGGTCCTCCTCGCTGTAGAGGTACTGAACCTGGCGCTGCTCGAGCCGAATGCGCGGCCACTTGGAGCCCGCCTGGGCCGTTGTCTCAAAGATAGCTCCATTGCGGATGTTCTTGACCCGCATGCGTACCTGCGCCGATCCGCGGCCAATCTTCTGGTGCTCGTAGCTCAGCACCTGAACGAGCTGGCCATCCAGGTCGATCATGACTCCGCGCTTCAGATCGCTCGTCGAAATCACGTTGCTTGTGTCTCCTTCATCAGTCATCGTCGGCCCACCGTCCGCGCGACTGGCAGACGAATGGGCCCTTCGTGCGCGAGCCGGTCAGCGGATGACAAGCTCCCTGGGGGCCTGGCACAACACCCGAGGACCGTGCTCTTCGAGCACCACCAGGTCCTCCATGCGCACGCCGCCCCAACCAGGGAGGTACGCGCCGGGCTCGACGCTGAACACCATGCCAGGCCGGAGGACCTGCTCCCCCAGGGTGCTGCTGGAAAGCCAGGGAGGCTCATGCACCTCCAGCCCGATCCCGTGGCCAAGGCCGTGGGTGAATGCCTCGCCATACCCCGCTGCGGCCAGCGCATTCCGTGCGAGCGCGTCGGCCTCCTGTCCGGTCATGCCGGGTCGAATGCCGCACTCGGCGGCCACCTGGGCCTGCACCACTGCTGCATGCAGAGCAGAGAGCCGCCCATCCGCGGGCGGACCAAGGCACACCGTCCGCGTCTGGTCGGAGCAATACGCGCCAACGCGGGCGCCGATGTCGATGGTGATTGCTTCGCCAACGGCGATCGTCCGGTCGGTGGGCTGCGCGTGCGGCATGCTGCCATTCGGGCCGCTGGCGACGATCGACGGGAAGGACGGTCCCTCCGCGTGCTCCAGGAAGTAGCGCTCGATCTCGCGCGCTACCTGCCGCTCCGTCTGCCCCGGCCGCAGCCAGTCCGCGAGGTGCTCGAAGCACCGGTCCACCACGTCGACCGCGGCCTGGATCCGCGCCAGCTCGGCCGCGTCCTTCAGGATGCGTAGCCGGTCCACCAGCGTGCCAGCGTCCAGCAGCTCGAGCCCATTGCCAACCTGGTTGAGGCAGGCTCGCACCTCGGCCCAGATGGCGTATGGCAGGTGAATGGACTCGAACCCGAGCCGCCGTGCACCCGTGTCACGGACGAGCTCAGTGATTCGCCTCGGCGCGAGACTCCGCGTCTCGTACGCAACCACCTCGAACTGCTGCCCCGACTCGAGTTGTGCCTGCTCGGAGGTGCGGCGGTCGGTGAGGAGGTAGGCCGATTCGAGGCCGACCAGGAGGTAGCCAGCGGAGTCCCGTGGGGGCAGGTCGTGGCCGGTGTAGCCGCTCAGGTAGAAGCGGGATTCCGGCTGCGAAACGAGCAGCGCGTCCAGTCCGGCGCCGCGCAGCTCGGTCCGCAGGCGGCTCAGCCGCTCAGCCAGGACGGGCATGGCCGCGGGGCGAGCTCGCTCGGCCCTTCACAGCGCCACTGCCGGCCGGCGCCCGCCGCGCTTTCGGCGCCGCGGTCCGCGTCTTCGCCTCCGTCGGCGCGGCGGATGCTGGCGCTCGTCGGGCTTTCGCCGTCACGGTCCGCGCCGTCGTGCGCTTGGGCTTCGGCTTAGCCCTCGCGGCAACCCTGGGTTTCGTCGCCCGGGTCGAGGCTGTGGCGTCCGCCTGATCACCAGCTGCGGCGTCATTCGATTTCTTCGCGAAGCGCGAAGGCTCGGGGCCCTCGTGGGTCCAGCACCGAACCCGGTCCCGACCAAGGTCGAGCTGCAGACCGCCGCACTGAGGACACGGCTCCGTCATGGGCCGTCCCCAGCTCACCCAATCACACTCTGGCCAGCGGGTGCAGCCGTAAAAAGTGCGTCCCTTTTTCGACCGCTTCTCGGCGATGTCGCCGCCGCAGCCCTCCTTCGGGCACGCAACACCAATGCGCGGCGCGAACGTACGCGTCTCGCCGCACTCGTGCGTCGAGATGTAGAAGGGCCCGAAGCGGCCCGAGCGAAGCTGCATCAGCTCGCCGTGCGAGCAGCGCTCCTCGGGCGCGTTCTGGGGCAGCTCCTCCGCCAGCGGCCGGGACTCCTTGTGCTCGGGATACAGCGAGCATGCCAGGAAGCGGCCGAAGCGGCCCTCCTTGATGACCATCGGGTGCCCCTGCGAGCACACTTCGTCAGTCGGCACGTCGGCCGGCTTCATTCGCTCGACTTCCGTCTCGGCCCGGCGCAGGTCCTCGGTCAGCGGCGTGTAGAAGTCCGCGACGACCGGCACCCACGCGCGCTGTCCCTGGGCCACCTCGTCGAGCTTTTCTTCCATCGTGGCGGTGAAATCCGGGTTCACGATGTCGCCAAACTGCGCCACCAGGATCTCCGTGACCTGCTCGCCCAGCGGGGTCGGCTGGAGCGCCTTACCCTCGCGCACCACGTAGCCGCGATCCTGGATCGTGCTCAGGGTGGGCGCATAGGTGCTCGGGCGTCCAATGCCGTACTCCTCAAGGGTCTTCACCAGCGTCGCCTCGGTGAAGCGCGGCGGCGGCTGAGTGAAGTGCTGCAATGGCCGCAGCCCCAGCAGATCCAGATCCTCACCCTGCGCCAGCGCGGGCAGGGGCTGGCGGTCCTCGTCCTGCACCGCGTCGTCGTCGCGCCCTTCCAGGTAGAGACTGAGGAAGCCGCGGAACTTCAGGCGCGAGCCAGTGGCGCGGAAGCGGTAGGCCGCCTTGCCGGGCGCGCGGGCATCCACCTCCACCGTGGTCACGTGGAACAGCGCCGAGGCCATCTGGCTGGCAACAAAGCGCTTCCAGATCAATTCGTACAGGCGGAACTGCTCGGCGCTGAGATGCTGCTTGATCGCCGCCGGCTCGTGGTACACGGACGTGGGGCGAATGGCCTCGTGCGCCTCCTGCGCCAAGCGGCTGCGGGTGCGGAAGACGCGCGGCTGGGCGGGCAGGTTCTCCCCGCCGAACTTCTGGTGGATGTACTCCCGCGCTTCCTGCTGGGCGCTCTGGGCGATCGTCACGGAGTCGGTCCGCATGTACGTGATCAGACCAACCGTGCCCTCCTTGCCGATGGCAACGCCCTCGTACAACTGCTGCGCTACCGACATGGTGCGCTTGGCGGTGAAATTCAGCTTGCGGCTGGCTTCCTGCTGCAGCGTACTGGTCGTGAAAGGCGCCGCCGGATGGCGCTGCTGCTCGCGCTCTTTGATCTCGGCGACACGCCAGGCGGCGCCATCAAGGTCGGCCACCACCTGCTCCGCCTCGACGCCGATGTGCAGCTCGATCCTGGTACCGGCACGTTCGGTGAGTGAGGCGCTGAATTGCCCCGGTTCTGCGAGGCCCGCCCTCTTGGCGAGATCGGCGTCGAGGCTCCAGTACTCCACCGGCTCGAACTCCCGGATGGCGCGCTCGCGCTCCACCACCAGGCGTACCGCCACCGACTGCACGCGCCCAGCGGTCAGCCCGTTCCGGACCTTGCGCGAGAGCAGGCGGCTGACGGGGTAGCCGATCAGCCGGTCCAGCACGCGGCGAGCCTGCTGTGCTTCCACACGCTTGATGTCGATCTCTCGCGGATGGCCGAGCGCCTCCAGGATGGCCCCCTTGGTGATCTCGTGGAACTCAATGCGTGAAACCGGCTTATCCCCGTTGAGGTCCAGTGCCGACACAAGGTGCCAGGCAATTGCCTCGCCCTCACGATCAGGGTCCGTCGCCAGGAGCACGGAGTCAGCGGTTCTGGCCTCGCCCTTGAGACGCTTCACGATCTCTTTTCGATCCGGGGGTACCACATAACGGGGCTCGAAGCCGTTCTCCACGTCCACCCCGAGGCTGCGGGTGGGCAAATCGCGGACGTGCCCCATGCAGGCGCGGACGGTGTACCCGCGGCCCAGGAATTTCTCGATAGTCTTCGCTTTGGCGGCGGATTCCACCACCACCAGAAACTGCTTCGCCAAGGAATCTCCGAACGTTTGCCGCGCTCACTGCGGAGCCGGCCGCCCATGTCATGGGCGAAAGTCTGACACGCTGTCCCAGTTGAGACTCACGCGCCGAGCCACGGTGCTATGTGCGTGCGACCCGCTCAGTCTACCCGTCGCCTGGCGGCCCACACCCGCTGATTGCCGCGAGCGCGGGCAGGCAGCCGCACCTGGACCACCCGACACCCGGAAAGGGCGCGCCTGTATCGCATGAAGCCGTTGGCGCTGAGCACCTCCGCTCACGAGCGGCGTGACCTGCCTGGCGTAGCGGCGCGGGCGGAGCCTTTCTGCACAGGCAGCACGATGTGCTCAGCACCGCACGTAGGCTTGAGAACCCATATGACGGGCGAATCCTTTCAATTCCAACATCGTCAGCGCCGCGGCAACCTCCCCCGCCGCTCGGCCGAGGGCCACCGCGATCTCGTCGACGCCTCGCGCCTCGGCGCGCAGCGCTTCCGCGACAGCCTGCTCGATCCCGGCGAGATGCTGCACGGGGCGTGCCTCCACGGCGGCCCCGGCGGGCACGTAACCCAGCGCATCCAGGATGTCCACGGCGCTCACGACCGGCGTTGCGCCCTGCTTGAGCAGGTTGTTCGACCCGGCGCTCATAGCGCTGAGGATGCTGCCAGGGACGGCGAACACCTCGCGGCCCTGTTCCAGCGCGAAGTCGGCGGTGATGAGCGCACCGCTGCGCTGGCCAGCCTCCACCACGACCACCCCACCGCTCAGCCCAGAGATGATGCGGTTCCGCCTGGGAAAGTTCGCCGCGTCTGGCGGAACCCCTGGCGCGAACTCGGAGACCAGGGCTCCCGAGCCTTCCTGGGCGATGCGTCGCGCGAGCACCGCGTTCTCGGGCGGGTAGACCTGGTCAAGGCCATTGCCAAGCACTGCCACGGTGCGTCCCCCCGCGTCGAGCGCGGCGCGGTGGGCGATCGTATCCACACCCTTCGCAAGGCCGCTGACGACGGTGGCGCCCGCCATCGCCAGGTCCCGCGAAAGGCGCTCCGCCACGGCTCGGCCGTAGGGGGTGACGCGGCGGGTACCGACAATGCCGACCGCGCACTGGTCGCGCGGCTCCAGGCTTCCCCGGATGAACAGGACTGGCGGCGGGTCGGCGATGTGGCGTAGTGGGGCCGGGTAATCCGGGTCCAGCAGCGTCAGGGCACGTGCCCCAATCCGCTCCAGTCGCTCCAGTGATGCCTCCGGCGACTGGGCGCGGGCCGAGCTCCGGAGCGCCTCCGCCGAGCGCCGGTCAAACCCAGCCGCGGCCATTTCAGCGGTGGTTGCCCGGATCGCGGCCTCGGCCGTTCCGCACACCTGCAGCAGCGCCCCGAATCGGACTGGGCCGACACCCTGCACCGAATTCAGGAGGACCCATGCACCACGCTCGCGAGGCTCCATGCGGCCATCAACCTTTCTGCACCGGGCGAATGCCGTTGGGGCCCGGCGGAAGCTCGTAGCCTACCAGCGAGGCGAGGACGTAGCCGCGCGCGCCGGTGTCGACCACCTCCACGTTCAGCCAGCGTCCTCCACCACCGCCGGGCGGCTCTGGCCCGGACTGCTCGCCGAGAACCTGCAATCGAGTCCAGAAGCGCACCCGATCGATCAGCGAGCCGTCCGGTCGGGGCGCGGAGCGCAGGTTGGCGCCTTCGAGATCGACAATGCGCGGGATCGCGCCCGGGGGACCGGCGACGCTCTCCACCGCGCCGCCCGGCACCGACTGAGGGGTCGGGCGCCCGCCGGGGGCGCCCGCCGGGGGCGCCGTGGTCGCGGCACCGCCGGCTGTCCCGGCGGTGGCGCCGGGCGCTGGCGCGGCTGAGCCGCCGGGCGGTCCACCCGCCGCGCCGTTCGCCGAGATTGGCCCGGTGGCCCCGGCCGCCCCGACCGAGGCCTCTCCCAGAGGCGCGCCTGGAACCACCAGCGGGGTTCCCGCACCCGCGCCAGCGCCTGGCCCTGGCCCCGCCCCCGGCGCGGCGGTGGCCGCCGGGGGCGTCCCTGCGCTGCCAGGACGGGCCCCGGCCGAGGGCGGGGTGCCGGATGTCCCCGACGCGCTAGCCGGTGTGGGCGTCGTGCTTCCGGCACCGGCCTGTCCTGCGCTCCCGTTGCCCGCGCTGCTGGGAGCCTGGTTCTGGCCGGGTGTCGAGGCGGCCTGCGGCCCAGCCGGGCCGCCTGGTCCCGCGCCGGGCGTCGGAGCCGTCGGACCGGCACCTGGCGCGCCGCCGGGCACGGCCACGGATCCCGCGATCGGGGTACGGGTGGAGGCGGTAGGCACATTCGCGGTACCAGCCGCGGCGACCGTGGCGTTTGCTCCCGAGCCAGCGACGGCACCTGCCGTTCCGACGCTCACCGTGCCTCCCGCCGGTGCGGCCGTCCCACCACCCTGCCCCTGCGAGGGTGTGGCGCCCGCGAAGGCGGTCGGTCCACCTGCTCCAGCCGCGGCGCCGGGCGCCGTTCCTAGCGAGGCCGCGGCGCCCGGCGCGAGGTCCGGGCGTCCGCCGGCAGCGGCGGGGGTCGTCGTACTCGCAGTACCGGGGACCAACCGCCCAGGATCAGGTACGCCGCTGGGCAATCCGCGTGAGAGCGCGTAGGCGAGCCCCGCGATCACCAGGAGCCCGATAACGCCTCCCAGGGCCAGGTCCCGGTTCCGCCGCGGTGCCGGAGGGACCCGCGTGGTGCCGATGGCCCTGCCGTCGGGGACAGGCTCGATTTGCTCGACTGGCGGACCGGGTCGAATGGGCACGGGGATGGGTAGGGGCGCCGGCGTCGGCGGGCGCCGCGACTCCGGCACCGCCGCCGGCGCCGGTCCGACCGAGGGACGCGGCCGTTCGCCGGCACCGACGCGTGGACCCGGCACGCTGACGGCGGCGACGCCGGCTCCACCCGGTGGCCCAAGCGGAATCGGCGGCGCCGCCGGAGGGCCGGCCGCCACCTGCGCCCCGGACTCGGCCAGCCCAAGCGCCTCCGCGGCCATCGTCACGGCGCTCCGCGGGTCCGTGCGAAGTAGCCCGGCCAGGGACTGCGTTCCAATAAGCCCCTGCCGGCTGGCTTCGGCGGCTCGTCGGACGTAGCTTCCTGGCAGTACGACCCTCGGCTCGTCAGCCATGCGCCGGCCCCCGCGCCACGTCGTCAGGACCCGGCTCCGCCAGCCACTCCCGGCGCTCGGCGGTGGGCAATCTGGCGAGGCTGGCGGACCGGACAATTCCGAGGCTGATGAGGTGCCACAGGACCGCCTGCACGCTCAGCCGGTACCGGCTGGCCAGGAAGCGCACGTCAGACGGGCGCATCGGGGCATCTGGCGGAACGCGGTCGGGGCGCTCCAGCAGGAAAGCTTCCAGGCCCGCGAGGGGGATCAGCAGGCCGCCCGCGTACGCGTTCGCGGCGTCCTCGCCTGGTCCCGCTGCCACCAGAGCATCGGACTCGATGGCCGTGTCGCCGCCACGGTGGACCACCGCGTGAGCGAACAGGTGGGCTGCCACGTACCGCTGGTCTCGCGGCGGCAGATTCGCGTTGACCAGCAGCACCGCCCGTTGCCGATCGCGGCCAAAGAAGCCCTGCGGCCCCTCGGTTCCGAGCGATCTGAACACCAACGAGGCGTTCCGACCCTCCACGTAGGCGAACACGTCCAGCGGCGCTTCCGAGGGCAGACCCGCCCTGGCGCGGTCACGCTCGGCGAGGGCGCGGGCGGCCAGGACGGGGTCGTCGGGCAGGCGACGCGCCGGGGGCAGTGGGTCCTCACGTGTCGGAGCCCGCGGGTCGGGTAGCAGGTCTCTGAGCAACCGGTCATCACGTACGAAGTCCGCGAACCACTCAATCTCCGACCGCCACTCGGGTATCTGCTCGGCGCGTGCTCTGAGCTCGACCTCGGCGGCACTCTGCTCCAGCGACAGGAACCAATTGGCCGGACGCTGCGTGAGCCGCGCGATGGTGGCCGCCTCAAAGGAGAAAACCGGGCGTTGACCCTCCTCCATGCGCTGGACCTCGCGTTCCGAAAGGCCAAGCTCACGCGCGAGCTGCGCTGGCGACAGGTTCGCCCACTCTCGGGCACGGGCGATGCGCAGGCCGAGCTGCGCCTGGGTCAGCGCCATGGGTCAGCGCAGCGCCCCACACGCTGATTCTGTCCGTAGCCGGGGTTCGGCATGACGATTTTGCGAAGCAAGTGTGCACATGCGTGGCATGTTTCTACGGGACACAATGCACCTGCTTCGCATCTTTGAACATGAATCACGCGGTGCTTAGACCCCCAGGTACTGGCGATGCAGGGTCTCGTTGGCGAGCAGGGATCTCGGCGTCCCTTCAAAGACGACGGTGCCTTTGTTCATCACATACAGACGATCCACGATATCCAGTGCCAGTAAGAGGTTCTGCTCCACCAGAAGGAGCGGCACGCCCTCCTGCTTGAGCTCGGCCAGTATGGCGCCAATCTCCCGCACGACCATCGGGGCCAGCCCCTCGGAGGGCTCGTCCATGAGGAGCAAGGTGGGGTTCGTCATCAGCGCCCGTGCCACGGCCAGCATCTGCTGCTCGCCACCGCTCAACTGGTCCCCATAGTTCTTCTGCCGCTCGCCCAGGCGTGGGAAGCGCTGGAAGGCGCGGTCCAGCGTCCATCCATTGCCCTTGCCCGCGCGCGCTGCCATGGTCAGGTTCTCGCGCACCGTCAGCGAGCGGAACACGCCGCGGCCTTGCGGCACCAGGCCGATACCACCGCGAGCGATCTCGTGCGGGGGGCGGCCCGTGAGATTCTTGCCGTTGAAGACAATGCTGCCGCGCCGCGGCGGGATAAAGCCGATGATGCTCTTGATGGTGGTGGTCTTGCCGGCTCCGTTGCGGCCCAGCAGCCCCACCGCCTCGCCGGCGCCCACACGCAGCGTGACGCCGTTGAGGATGTGGCTCTCCCCGTAATAGGCATGCACGTCGCTCAATTCGAGCACAGCGGCAGACCCTCGGCTTCCGTGATTGGCATGCTCAGCATGTACAGACACACGGGACACGCTTCCGCGGACCTGGACGCACGTGCTCGGGATTTCACGGGGTGAACACCAACGTGCTCAGGCATGCGCGCGCCCGAAGAGCCCGCTCGGGCGCGTCAGGAGGACGAGCGCCATGACCGCGAAGATGATCATGAGCGAGAACTCTGGCACGAGGACCTTGCCAAATGTGTCTGCCAATCCCACGAGAATGGCTGCCACGAAGGACCCGCGGAGCGTCCCCAGTCCGCCGACCACCACCACGATGAGTGAGTAGATCAACGTGTCGAAATCCATGCCCGGCTGGAGGCTGAGGAAGGGCCCGGCGATCACGCCGGCAAACCCCGCGAGGGCGGCGCCCCCGGCGAACACCAGTGACGAGACGCGCGTGATGTTGATCCCCAGTCCCGCCACCATCTCCTTGTCGTCGACGCCCGCCCGGACGATGGCGCCGATGCGGGTGCGGGTCTGGCCGTACCACAGCACTCCCCCCACCACCAGGCCCATCGCTATCACGAACAGGCGGTACTTCGGGTAGATGGTGAACCCCAGCGACTGCGCGCCGCGAAGCTCATCCGGCACGGGCACGCCCAGGATGCTGCCGCCCCAGATCCACCGCACCAGGTCTGCCACGATGAGCGCCAGGCCGAAGGTGAGCAACACCTGGTCAAGGTGGCCGCGCCGATGCACGCGTCGAAGCACGGCCGCATCCAGCGCGTACGCCAGCGTCCCGACCGCCAGCGGCGCAATCAGCATGGACAACCAGAAGGACTTCGTCTGCTCGACGAGCGTGAATGCCAGGTAGGCCCCCAGCATGTAGAACGAGCCATGGGCCAGGTTCATGAAGTCCATCATTCCGAAGATGATGGTCAGGCCCGCCGCGAGCAAGAACAGGAGCATGCTGAACGCGAGTCCGTTGAGCACCTGGATAGGATTGCCAGCCGCGGCGGCAACAACCACGGCGGCCGTCCCAACCAGGATCCATGCAACCACCGGAACACGACCGAGGGCGTGCCACCACGGCTGCCGCGCAGCGAGCTCGCCAGTTGCCGAAGGACTGGACATGGTTCGTTCAGGGAGCATCCAGACGTGCTGAGGGTACCGCGCGGGCGGCGGTAGCGCCCGGCGTGCCTGAACTGCGAAGCACGTGGAGCACAAGCCTGGCATGTTTCTACGGAACTGGCAGCACTTGCTTCGCAGTTCTGAAAATGCAGCACGAAGTGCTTAGGGGCTCACCTGCGGCGCCCCGTGCGGCGCGCTTCGTCAGCCCGGCTGCGCCAGCCGCACAATCTCCAGGAACTGGTCCGCTTTGAGGGATGCGCCGCCCACGAGCGCGCCATCGATCTCCCGCTGACCGATGTACTGGCCGAAGTTCTCCGCTGTGACGCTGCCGCCGTACTGAATGCGCACCGCCGCGGCGGCATCGGCACCGGCCGTGGCGGCGACCGCGCGGCGGATCAGCCCGATCGTCTCGTTCGCGTCCTCGGCGGTTGCCGCTCGGCCCGTGCCGATTGCCCAGATCGGCTCGTACGCCAGCACGAGCAGTCCCAGGCTGGCGAGGCCCTCAAGCGCCCCGCGTACCTGGCGCTCGACCAGCGCCGCCGTCTCGCCCCGCTCGCACTGCTCCAGCGTCTCGCCGACGCACACGATCGGCACCAAGCCCGCGGCGAGTGCCGCCCGGGCCTTGCGGTTGACGAGCGCATCGTCCTCGCCGAAGTACTGGCGCCGCTCGGAGTGGCCCAGGATCACGTGGGTGGCAAGGCCCTGCAACATACCCGCAGACACCTCTCCGGTGAACGCGCCCTTCGGCTCCGGGTGGAGGTTCTGCGCGCCCACGGCGATGTCCGTGCCACGCAGGCGGTCGGCGATCGCGGCCAGCGAGATGAAGGGCGGGCACACCACGCGCTCCACGCCACCCAGTTCCTGGAGCCGGGGAAGCATCTGATCCACCAGGGCCAGCCCCTCGGCCAGGGTGGTGTTCATCTTCCAGTTGCCCGCAATGATTGGTACTCGGCTCACGCGCAATCCGCCTTCAGCGCTGCCACGCCCGGCAGGGTCTTGCCTTCGATGAACTCCAGGGATGCGCCGCCGCCCGTCGAGACATGCGTGAGCCTGTCGGCCACGCCAGCCTCCTCGACCGCCTGCACCGACTCGCCGCCGCCGACCACGGTGATGGCGTGTGAGCCCGCCAGTGCGTGTGCGACCCCCAGCGTACCAGCGGCGAAGGCAGGCTTTTCAAACACGCCCATGGGGCCGTTCCACAGCACGGTGCCAGCCCGCGCAATCTCCGCCTCGTACGCTTGCAACGAGTCCGGCCCGATATCCATGATCAGCTCGTCCGCTCGGACCGCGTCGACTCCCGTGGTCCGCACCGGGGCCGAGGCGTCGTCGAAACTGGTGGTCACCACCACGTCTGTGGGAATGAGCAGACGCACCCCACGCTCTCGTGCCCGCTCCAGGAGCCCGCGCGCGGTCTCAAGCAAGTCGGCTTCGAGCAAGCTCTTTCCAACCTCCCTCCCCTGGGCCTTGAGGAACGTGTTCGCCATGCCCCCGCCGATCAGCAGGCTATCCGCCTTTCCAATCAGGTTCTCCAGCACCGCCAGCTTCGAGGACACCTTCGCACCTCCCACGATGGCGACGAACGGCCGCTTCGGGTTGTTCAACGCAGTCCCCAGCGCGGACAACTCTTTCTCCATGAGCAGCCCAGCCACCGCAGGGAGGTACTTTGCCACGCCTTCCGTCGAGGCGTGCGCCCGGTGCGCGGCTCCGAATGCGTCGTTGACGAACACGTCGCCGAGCTTCGCCAACTTCTGGGCGAACGTGCTGTCGTTGGTCTCCTCTTCGGGGTGAAAGCGGACGTTTTCCAGCAGCAGCACCTGCCCGGCCTCAAGCAAATGCACCCGTCGCTCTGGCGCCTCGCCCACGGATTCGCCCGCGGAGAACTGGACGGAGTCGCCTAGAAGAGCGCTCAGCCGCTCCGCGACCGGTGCGAGCGAGTACTTCGGCTCAGGACCACCCCTGGGACGTCCGAAGTGCGACATGAGCACCACTTTCGCCCCCTGTCCACGCAGGTAGGCAAGGGTCGGCAGCACCGCGCGGATACGGGTGTCGTCGGCGATGGAGCCATCGGCTTCCATGGGCACGTTGAAGTCCACGCGGACTAGGGCGGTCTTGCCGCCCCAGTCCACGTCGCGAACCGTGCAAACGCGAGGCATTATTCCTTCGAGGTCACGGTCGACGTCGTCGATGCGGCGGAGTCCTGCTTCAGGCGCGGGTTCTTGCCCCAGCTTGCCTTCGTGGGCACGATCTCGCGGAGCGGGATGCCGCCCGCCGGCTTGCCGTTGAGCGTGCGGGCAACGAACGCGGTGATGTCAGCCAGCCGCGAGGCGTAGCCCATCTCGTTGTCGTACCAGCTGATGGCCTTGACCAGGTTGCCGACCGCGAGCGTGTCCAGGGCACTGAAGATGGACGAGCGGGAGTCGCCCTTGAAGTCCATCGACACGAGCGGCTCTTCGGTCACGCCAAGGACGCCGTACATCTCGCCGTCCGCGTACTCACGCATCACGGCGTTGATCTCATCCTTCGAGACGTCCTTGCCCAGGACGGCGGTGAAGTCGATCACCGACACGGTGGGCGTCGGCACGCGGAAGGACATGCCGCCAAATCGGCCCTGAAGCTCGGGGATCACCAGGCCGGTGGCGCGGGCCGCGCCAGTCTCGGCCGGCACGATGTTCATGCCCGCGGCGCGCGCGTCGCGCAGGTCCTTGGCGGCCACGTCCAGCAAGCGCTGGGTGTTGGTGTACGAATGGATCGTGGTCAGCAGCCCGCGCTCGATTCCCCAGCGGTCATTCAACACCTTCGCCACGGGCGCCAGGCCATTGGTCGTGCACGATGCGTTAGAAATGATGTGGTGCTTGCTCGGGTCATAGGCATCGTGATTCACGCCCAGGACGACCGTGATGTCCTCGTTCTTCGCAGGGGCTGAAATGATCACCTTCTTTGCGCCGCCCTGATCCACGTGTGCGCGCGCTTTCGTCGCATCGGTGAACAGCCCCGTGGACTCGATGACGACCTCGACGCCCCACTGCTTCCAGGGAATAGCGCCAGGATCCCGCTCAGCGCTGACGTGGATGGCGTGGCCGTCCACGACGAACTCGTCGCCCTTTGCCTCCACGTCGCCGCGGAAGACGCCGTAATTCGAGTCGTACTTGAACAGGTGGGCATTGGTGGCCGTGTCGAACAGATCGTTGATGCCGACAACTTCCACGCTCTCGTGATGCCGCTCAAGGAGCGCCTTGAGTACCTGTCGTCCGATCCGTCCGAAGCCGTTGATCCCTACGCGAACTGGTGCCATGTTCCTCTTCCCTTCAATCATTCAATCAGTCGCTGCTTGATCGTTCTGCCGGTCCCGCGCTCCTGTAGGCTGCCGGGAGGCCGGGTCTGCGAACGATCAAGATCGCTGTGCTCGGTGAAATGCGGCGCGGCCGGCATAGACCGCGCCGCTGCCAAGCTCCTCTTCTATACGGAGAAGCTGGTTGTATTTGTTGACCCGCTCGCCGCGCGCGGGCGCCCCGGTCTTGATCTGGCCGGCGTTCGTGCCGACCGCGAGGTCGGCAATCGAGGTGTCCTCTGTCTCACCCGATCGGTGTGAGATCACGGCGGTGTACCCGGCGCGGTTCGCCATCGCGATGGACTCCAGCGTCTCCGTGATAGTCCCGATCTGGTTGACCTTCACCAGGATGGAATTGGCAATGCCCTGGTCGATGCCCCGCTGCAAGCGCTCGGTATTGGTGACGAACAGGTCATCGCCAATCAATTGGACGCGCGCGCCGATGCGCTCCGTGAGCAGGCGCCAGGTGTCCCAGTCGTCCTCGGCTACGCCATCTTCGATGGAGATGATGGGGTAGTCCGTCGCCAGTTGCTCATACAGGTCCACCAGCTCGGCGCCCGACTTGCTGGTGCCTTCACGCGCAAGGGTGTAGCGGCCGTTCTCGTACAGCTCGGTGGCAGCCACGTCGAGCGCCAGCGCCACCTGCTCGCCCGGCTGGTAGCCGGCCCGCTCGATCGCCTTCAGGATCACTTCCAGCGCGTCGCGGTTGGTCGGCAGGCTGGGGGCAAAGCCGCCCTCGTCGCCGATGCCGGTGCCCAGCTTGCGGCTTTTCAACTCGGCGTGGAGCGCGTGGTAAATCTCGGCACCCCAGCGCAGCGCCTCGGCGAACGAGGGCGCGCCCAGGGGCACGATCATGAACTCCTGGAAATCGGTGGAATCTTCGGCGTGCTTGCCGCCGTTGAGGATGTTCATGAGGGGCACAGGCAGGGTTCGCGCGGCCACACCGCCGATATAGCGGTACAGGGGGAGCCCGAGCGACTGGGCCGAGGCGCGCATCACCGCGAGCGACACGCCGAGGATGGCGTTGGCGCCCAGATCCGCCTTGTTCGGCGTGCCATCCAGGTCCAGGAGAAGCCGGTCGATTCCAGCCTGGTCTAGCGCTGAGTGTCCCTCCAGGTGGGCGGCAATGCGCTCGTTGACGTTGCGGACGGCCGTCAGAACACCCTTGCCTGCGTAGGCCGTGTTGTCAGCATCGCGCAGCTCCAGCGCTTCATGGGCTCCGGTCGACGCGCCCGACGGGACAGCGGCGCGACCGACGGTTCCATCGGCCAGTACGACGTCAACCTCGATCGTGGGGTTGCCGCGTGAGTCGAGGATCTGCCGACTCTTCACGTCCGCGATGGTGGTCAAAAGCGTTCCGGAGCCTCCCGAGTCGTGAGCGGAGCCCTGACGCGGGCGTGCGAACGGCGGCCGGGAGGCCGGGGTCAGCATCGGGCAGCGCGGAATTCGCGCGGAAGGCGGTATGGCGCCGTTGCCTATCGCCAGGGGCAGCGCCAGTGTATCAGAGGCGTCCCGACGGCTCCGGCCGGCTCGTCAGACACGGTGCGGCTCGGCGACGGGGGCGGTAACTGGCGCCGCCGCGGCCGCGACAACCGGTGCGTCGCGGACCGTGAGACGGAGCCCCTCCATGCTCACCACCACGACATCGGCGCCCACCGCCAGGGGCCGCGCCTCCGAGCGCGCGGACCAGAGCTCCCCCTGCACGCGCACCAGGCCCTCCACGCCGGGGGTGATGGCGCTCCGGAGGACCGTGCCGTGCGCGCCAAGCAGTCCCTCGCGGCCGGTGACGACCCGCTTCCGCCGCGCCGAAAGAATCGCCCCCAGGATGACGAAGAAGAACAGCGCCATCACGGCGGTCATGGCGGCGATAGCCGCCGGAGCGACCTGGAGGAACGGCGCCGAGTCCGGAGCCTGCACGAGCAGCAACGAGCCGGCGACGAACGCGAGGAGGCCCCCCACTCCCAGGATGCCGTGCGAAACGACGAACGGCTCCAGCGCAAAGAGGGCCAGGCCGAAGAGCAGCAGGCCCAGGCCGGCATAGCTCACCGGGAGGGTGCCAAGGGCGTAGAACGCCAGCAGCAGGCTGATCCCGCCGATCACCCCGGGAAAGATCGAGCCGGGGTTGTACAGCTCGATGATGAGCCCCAGGCTGCCCACCGAGAGCAGGATGTAGGCAATTGTGGGATTGGTGATTGCCAGCAGCAGCCGCTCGAGCCCCGACATGTCAGCCGACCGTACTGGCGCGTCGGCGGTCCGCAGAACCACGTCGCCAGTAGCGGTTCGTACCCTGGCCCCATCTGCCTGGCGCAGGAGATCCGGCACGTCCGTGGCGACGTAGTTCACCACGCCCTGGCGCAGCGCCTCGCTCGCCTGGAGATTGGTCGCCTCGCGGACCGCCTGCTCGGCGAACTCGGCGTTCCGCCCGCGCTGCTCGGCCAGCGCGCGGATCTGGGCAACCGCGTCGTTCGTCAGCTTGCTGCGCATCTCCGGCGAGAGCTGCTGCTCGCCGCCGTTGTCGCCCACGGACACAGGCGTGGCGGAGCCAATGTTCGTCGTCGGCGCCATTGCGGCGAGGTGAGCGGCGTAGGTAATGTAGACGCCGGCGGACCCTGCCCGGGCGCCGTTCGGCGCCACGTACACCAGCACCGGCACCTTCGCCGCCAGGATGCGCTGGTTGATCTCGCGCATGGAGTCCACGAGCCCGCCAGGGGTATCCATGGTGAACACCACCGCAGCAGCGTTCGTGCGCTCGGCGTCGTCGAGCACGCGGGTCACGTAGCCCGCCATGACCGGGTTGATGATGCCGCGGATGTCGCCCACCACCACTTCGCCGCGCCCCTGCGCCACGGCGGAGCCCATGGCGAGGCCCAGCACGCCAAACGCGGCGAGCAGGGTGAACAGGAGCCGCCGAAGCGCCACGATGGATCAGCCTTACACGGACTGCAGCTCGCGCGCGATCACCTCGACCTCGATCCGAAGCCGATCCAGCGCGGCCTCGTCCGTCGGATCCTCCGCCGCCGCCGCGATGATCTCCGCCACGCGCTGCATCTGACGCTCGTCGGCTCCGCGTGAGGTGACAGCCGGCGTGCCGAAGCGCACGCCGCTGCCCACACCCGGCTTGCGCGGATCGCCCGGGATGGTGCTGAACGAGGTGATAATCCCAGTCCGCTCCAGCGCTCGGGCGAAGGCCTTCCCCGAGTACTCTCGGTCCAGCAGCTTGATCACCAGCAGGTGGTTCTCGGTGCCGCCAGACACGACCTGGATCCCGCCCCGCATCAGGCCCTCGGCCAGCGCCCGGGCATTCGAGGCTACCCGCTCCTGGTAGACGCGGAATGACGGCTCCATGGCCTCTTTGAAGCACACCGCCTTGGCAGCGATAGCGCTCAGGTGCGGACCACCCTGGAGCATCGGGAAGACCGCGCGGTCGATCGCCTTCGCGTGCTCGGCCTTGCACAGGATGAGCGCCCCGCGCGGGCCGCGCAGGCTCTTGTGGGTGGTCGTCGTGACCGCGTCGGCGAACGGCACTGGCGATGGGTGTACGCCCGCCGCGACGAGTCCGGCTATGTGCGCGATGTCCGCGACCAGCAGCGCCCCAACCCGGTCGGCAATGTCACGGAAGGCCTTCCAGTCGATGATTCGCGAGTACGCCGAGGCACCGGCGATGATGAGCCGCGGCTGCACCCGTTTGGCCACCGCCTCAACCTGGTCGTGGTCCAGCAGCTCGGTGCCTGGGTCCACGGAGTAGTGCTCGGCCTTGAAGAGCTTGCTCGAGAACGAGACCGGGGAGCCGTGGGTAAGGTGGCCCCCCTGGCTCAGGTCCATGCCGAGGATCGTGTCACCCGGCTGGATGAGCGCGAAGTACGTGGCCATGTTGGCGGGCGAGCCGGAATACGGCTGGACGTTGGCATGCTCGGCACCGAACAGCTCCCTGGCCCGGTCGATGGCGAGCTGCTCGATGTCGTCGACCTGCCCGACGCCCTGGTAGTACCGCGCACCCGGATACCCTTCGGCGTACTTCACGTTGAGGTGCGACGACAGACACTCCAGGACAGCCTGCGACGTGTAATTCTCGCTGGCGATGAAGTTGAGGGTCCGCGTGTGGCGCTCGCGGTCCCCATGAATCAGCGCCCAGACGGCTGGATCGACCGACTGCAGCGGGTCACTGCCCACGCTTCCGGCGAAGCCCTGGCGCGTGCCGTTCGCCTGGAGAGGAAGCTCACCGAGCATGGATCCGGATCTTGCGCTTGTCACTCGCACTGACCTCCTGGTCGCTCAGCGCCTGGTTCGCTGCTCGCACACCGCGGCCCGTGGCGCGTGGTCGGGGGTCCATGGCTTGGTCTTGGTGCCACACGTCCGTCCACCGCTCGGGAGTTTACCAGCGGCCCCGTCGTCGCATGCCTGCCGGGGGCCGATCCAGGCCTATCGGTGACGGGCAAACCTGACGATTGGGGAGCGCCACGTGGCCACCTACGAACGCTGATCGGCCGGACGGTAGAATGCCGCCATGAATAAACGCAAAAAGGTCGCGATCCACAAGCACCGTGTGAAGGCCAAAAAGGCAGAGCTCAAGGCCCGCGCAGGCGGCGGGGTGCGCCGCCCGTAGCCGCGGACCTGCCGAAGGACCCGTTATAACGATCCCCGGACGACCCACCCGGGGTCAGGCGGCCTACGCCGCTCGGCCAGATTCCAGCGACTCCGGTGAGGTTGGGTGATGGAACACCTGCTCCGCGCCACCCGCCGAGGATGCGGCGGCCAGCAGGTGCTTGCACGGGATGTTGCGGTACTGGAAATCGGCACACTCGCACGCAAGAGGCGTCTCCCGGTCGGTTCCCAGCGTGACGCGGTAGGTCTGGCCTTCTCCGCGCGCTGAGCGCACCTCGTACGAGCCGTCGTCCCGTTGCTGCACCGCCAGGCCTTCGGCCCTGCGCGTCCGTTCCGGCAGCCATTCAACGAGCGGGGCGAGGGCCACCACGTGGGCGGGGTTCGTACCGCGGATTGCTTCCACGGTGTGGGAGCCAAGGCGCGCCCGCGCCTCCACGATCTGGTCCCACAGCCGCGCCGCGTCATCTGGCGGACGGGCATCACCACGCAGGGCAGCCGCGAGCTCCGCATCCTCGATGCGCAAGGTGGGCGACAGGAGCTGGTTGTCCAGGCACAGGTAGAGGGCTCCCAGGAGCGCGCGAGCTGCGGCTTCGCCGCGTGATGCCTGGCCGAGGTACTGCGCACGATGCAGCAGCGCCTGGCCGCGCTCGTCCTGGATCACCAGGCCGCTGGCCGCCGGGCCGGGGTCCGTCAGGGCCAGCGCCGATGACACCCATACCGTGCGACCCGGACCCATGAGACGCGGGTTGGGCTCGCGGCGAGGCGCATGACCCTGCGCCTCGGGCTCGGGACCTGGAATGGCGTCGTCCTGCACGCACCGACCTCCGCCTGGACCGACATCGGGCCCAATCGAAGAGCGTGGGTGCAGAGCGCGTGCCCAGCCCCGCCTCTCTCTATACTGGCGCCAGGGGTGCGGGAGGGATGTGTGAGCCTCTACCAGGTCCAGAAAGCGATGTACGAGTACCTGAACCCGCGACGACGACCAGCCCCGCCTGAGCTGACCGCCGAGACGCTGCGCCAGCGGTATGGCCTGGACGACGCAGAGACGCGGGCCATCCTGGACCGCGACGTGCGGGCCCTGGTACGACTGGGCGTGCACCCGGTGCTGCTGAACGGCTTCGCCCGCGCCACCATGGCCATCCCCGAATACCGCGCCATCCTTGCCCAGCTTGACGAGGAGGGGCACGCCCGTGGCTGAGATCGTGGCCGCAATGGCGGCATCGCACGCGCCGTTGATCACCGCGGCGCCGGAGACGGCCCCCGAGGACCGCCGAGCGCGCGTCTACGCTGCCATGGAAGAGTTGCGCGCGGAGATCGAGCGAGCCCACCCGACGGCGATCGTCATTGCCTCGAACGAGCACTTCTCCAACTTCTTCCTGGACAACTTCCCGCCGGCGTGCATCGGCATTGGCGCCACCCACACGGGACCCGTGGAGGCCTGGCTGAAGGTAGAGCGCGGCGAAGTCGTGGGCCAGCCGAGCCTCGGACGATCCATCCTTGAGCAGTCGTTCGAGGACGGGCTGGACCTGACGTTCTCGGAGGAGCTGTTCCTGGACCATGGGGTCATGACCATCCTCCACTTCCTCGATCCGGGCCACGCAATCCCCGTGGTGCCGATCATCCAGAATTGCGGTGTCAAGCCGATGCCGCGTCTGAGACGCTGCTACGAGCTTGGCCGCACCATTGGCCGCGCGGTACATCGCTGGGACGCGGCCGAGCGGGTGGCCCTCGTCGGCGCGGGCGGCCTCTCGCACTGGGTGGGCGTGCCGCACATGGGCCACATCAACGAAGCCTGGGACCGACGCGTCCTGGACCTGCTTGCGGCCGGCGACGCGGAGGCCGTGATGCGTATGAGCGACGACGAGATCGAGGCCGCGGGAAACGGCGCCCATGAGATCCGCTCGTGGCTGGTGGTCGCCGGGGCGATGGAAGGTCGCCCGGCGCGGGTCGTGGGGTACGAGCCGATCCACGCCTGGGCAACGGGTATGGGCCAGCTCACCTACGACGTGTCTGACGGCGTGTAGCCGGCCAGATCACCCGATGGCACGGCCTCTGCCTCTCTGGCCGTGTCCTGATGTTCCTCTTCAAAGATCTCCTCGACCAGCTCACCGTCAGCCTGATCCTCTGGCGCCTCCGACGCGCCGGCCCCCGCGGCTAACGCGGCCGCTGTCGTTCACCAGCCGCAGCCCGAATCGCCGCCCTGGTGGCATTCCGGTCGCTATGCACCCGTGGTGCCGAAGGTGGGATTCGAACCCACAATCCCTTTCGGGCATTCGTTTTTAAGACGAACGTGTATGCCTTTCCACCACTCCGGCGGGTTCGTGTCGATGTTTCCCGATGTTCCTGCCGCGGTAGCTCGCCGTCAGAGCGTGGCAGTTGGGGCAGAGCAATCGGAGATTTTCCAGGCGGTGATCCGTCCGCAGACCATTTCTGTGATCTAACTCCAGCGGAATGGGTCCACTGAGCCATTCCGCATTGCCGCACCTCGCACAGGCTCTTTCCAGAACCTTGTCACGAAGAAGTCGGTTCTTCAACTTGTGGCTCTGGTACGCCGAGTTCTCAACCAGGATTTCACGGAAGGGCACTGTGCGACTTGCGTCAGGAAGGTGCCCGCCCTTCGACCACCCCGCGCCTAGCATGTGCGCGACATCGAGGTCGAGCCGCTGAATCGTCGCGCGCAGTGTTGCGTCATTGCCACCAGCAGGCACCAGCCCGAGACGAGACAGCACCGCCCCATAGCTGCGGGAACATCGGACGGCCTCGACGAATGGCTCGTCTGTGTACGTGCGGCCCCGCCCCATAGGCGCCACTGTAACAATCTGGTGGACACGCCCCCGCCGCGTCTGCCATTTCGCCAGCCCGGCGGTCCTTTCGCGGCGCAGGGGCATTCTTTCGACCGGCAACCAGGTCATCTCCCCTGGGTCAGCAACTCTCTCCCGGAAGTCCCATGTCGCCGGCGCGAGGGCCGCTGTTGGCAGTCTCTACGAAGCGCCGGCCGTAACCACTCGCGGGAACGATTCGTCGGAGCTCACGACGTGCAGGTCCGGACGCCGCGGCTTAACCGCGCTGGCGACGGTGCTCAGCAGCGCGTCGAGGTCGAACGGCTTGATGAGGTGCCCTACGACGGCGCCCGCACCGAACGACTCCGGCAACCTGCTGGTCCCCGAGAGGACCACGATCGGCGGGAGCGCCCGCACCACCGCTGACTCCCACGAAGCGAGGAAATCAGCGCCACCCATGCGCGGCAGCCCGACATCCAGGAGGATGAGGTCAGGGGCGTCCGCCTCGACGGCGCCAAGGGCCTGAAGGCCATCGTTGGCCAGGGAGACCCGGTAGCCCTCGTCCCGCAGGACTTCGGCGAGCACCATGCGCAGCACTCGGTCGTCTTCGACCACCAGCACGTGGAGACCCGGTGAGGACATAGCCTACCGTCGCTCCGTGCGCTGGAGGGTTCGCGTGCGATGGGGCTCAATGCCCGTGAGTCGTACGTAGCACAGGCGGCAGACGCGTTGGGGTCGGCGCTCACCGGTGCGGAAGACGAGCTCGAGGTCGTACAGGCGAGAGTCGGGCATTTCGCAATGGGCACACGCCGGCCGCGTTGATAGATCCTGCTGACTCATTCGCTGCCCGCCTTTCCAGGAGCGCTCCATCGGCCCCGCCGGCCGCGCGCTGCCATAGGGCGCGGCCGGCGTACCGATGCCGACAGCATGATCGCCCATTCCAGCGCGGTAGTCTGTACGGTGCAGAACCGGTGTTCCATTCGTTCTCGTTCCCTGGACGCGCGAACGGCGAATTGCCTGCTGGCCGCGTCAGACATCGTGGAGCGGCAATTGTACGATCGAATGCGGAGCCTGCCCGGAAATACAGCGCGGCGAATCTCGAGTCGGTATCCACCTTGCTGTGCCACGCGAACGGAGTACGATTGACCTGAGTCCCATGGCAGTGACACTCTGGAACCGCATCGCGGCCGCCCTCGAAGGGGAAGTTTCGGCCGACACGCTCGAGGCGTACCAACGCGCCGGAATGGGCGTCTACAAGCAGTTGGACGAGGCCGAAGCACGCCGCCTGGAGTGCAAGATCGAGGGGCAGGACCCGTGGTCCGTGGCGGCGAACACGCAGGCTGAGCTGCTGTGCACCTGGAACGCCTTCGTGTTACAGACCCTCGGGGATCAGTTCCTCGAGGCAGACTACCGCGCCAACCCGGCCACGCGGGGATTCGTTCCGCCCGTGACGGCAGAACAGGCGCTGGCGTTTTACGGCGAGGTGGAGTCGTGGCTGAACCGCGCCAGTCAGGCGCACAGCAACCCTGGCTTCCGCCTGACGATGCCGTTGCCCGCCGATCTGCCGCGCTGGGTGGAGGTGGAGCCGTGTCCGCCCGCGCACCTGGAGGCGACGCTCGAAGCGGCCCGCGCGGCGCGCCTGCACGCGGAGGCGGCACTTGTGGTGTTCCAGGAGGATGGGCTCCCGGCGGAACACCAGCCGGCGGCGCAGAAGCTGCGCCAGTTGGCCGCTGAGGCTGGCGCCAAGCTGGCGTACGGGGAGCGACTGTGGGCCAGCAATCCGCCCCGCACGCTCCACCAGCAGATCGAGGAGCATGCTCACAGGGCCGTGGAGCGGTACTACCACCTCGGCCAGCTCCTGGCGGCGCCGATCCTGTTGGACACGTACGACCCCTCGCGCCCGAACGGCGGGGCCGCCCTCTCGGGCGGGGGCCGCCGCCTGGCGCGTCCTGGCGAGCCGGGGTTCGATCCATGGTGCCTTACGGACCCCGTTTCCCGACCGCAGTGGGAGTCGGACCCCTCGGCACGGAACGCGATCCGGACCCTGTGGCAGAACGACCCCGCACCGGCTCGGACGCTGGGGCTCCAGGAGGAGATCGACGCCGCGCTGCAGCGTGGTGACATCGAGTACGCGACCGGCCCGCGCGGACAGCGACTGGGTGCCTTCTACTGCTGCCCGTGGGCGCCGATCTACGTCACCCGACGCGCGGTCACCCTCGGAGGGCGGCGCTTGCGCGCGTCGCAGCAGTTCACGCTGGACGTCTCGGCCGAGGATATGCTGCGCGGCGGCGCCTTCAAGCGCGAGGTCATGCTGGGAAACTTCTCCCCCACCGACCGCGTGGACTACTGCGACCCCACCACCGGCGGCCACGACGACTAACGCTCCGCCGCCGCGACTATTCCAGATCCCATAGGCTCTTTTGGCCATCGAGATCGAAGCCAGAAGGGCGTACTGAGCCCACTGCCCGGGCGCGGGAGCCTTCCAACCTGTTCAGGGGGAACAGTGGCGTCGCAATCAGTCAGCACCTGGGCTGATGGCGGAAGAGCCCGCTCGTACAGGCGCTTTGACGTCACCCGAACGTCGATTCCAGGCAGTTCAGCGACCCGCACCTCCTCACGACCACCTCCCAGCGGCGTTCGTTAAGGCGGCGCTAACCACTAACCAGGTCCACCTGAAAGCCGCGCCGCCCCGCAGCGCGAGACCTCTGGGTGCGCGGGCGTCTCGCCCGCTTCCGGCGCCCGCGTGGGACGGGCCAGAGGCCCGCGCACCCAGACGACGTGGCGAACACGCTTGCCTGAAACCAAATCCTCGCGGGCGCCCCTGGAAGAATCTAAACACTAGAGAACCGGCGCAGTAGTGCTGGAGAGGATGCCCCCTACCCCCGCCCGGCGGTTAGCGGCCAAGGCCGTTGGGGAAGCGCATGTCGAGGGCGCGGTGGACCAGTCCGGCGACGGCGACCACGCGCGCGGTGTGGTGCTGGCGGTGGTGGCGGTCACGTTGGGTGAGGCACTCGTAGTGGCGCAGCCGACCGATGCTGTGCTCGACCCCGATCCGCTGGCGGGCGAAGGCGGTGTTGTAGGCGACGTCCTCCGGCGGGCGGGGCCGGTCACGCCCCCGCGGCTTGCGGCGGGGGGTGAAGCCCTGGCCGGTCGGGTGCGCGGCGGCGATCCCCACGTACGCCAGGTCGCCGCCGACCGCTACGTCCGGGGGCAGGCGGTGCAGCAACCCCGACTGTTTCAGCAGCGTCAGATCGGCGGTGGGGCCGGGCACGCTGCGCGGCACGTCCACGATCCGTCCGGTGGTCCGCGCGACCGCCACCTGGACCTTGAGGGTGTGTCGCTTCTTCTTGCCCGAGTAGTACCCGTCCGCTTCGGTCCGGTCCCGCGGGCGCTGCACCGGCTGCTCGAAGGTGTCCACCAGCACGGCCAACTCGGGCACCGCGGCCAGCAGGTCGCTCAGGTCGCGCCGACTCCGCTGGGGCGTGGCGCGCGGTCCCCGCATCCCGTCTCGGCCGGCCTGCTCCAGCAGCGGCAGCACCCGCCCGAGAAGGCGCCGCACGGCGCGGTCACTGATGCCGAACAGGTATCCCAGCACCAGGTGCGTCGGGTATTGCCGCAGCCACACCACGCTCAGCAGCAGCTGGTCGCGCGGGCCGAGCGCGAACTGGCTGCCGCCGCCGATCGCCCGCAGCCGCGTCGGACGCCCGGTGGTGGGCCGCGCCAGCCGCGCTTCCTCGGCGGCGCGATACGCCGGCAGCAGGTCCGCTACCAGCCCATCGAACTCCCCCAGCCGCAGCCCCGTCAGCGCCCGGAACACCCCTGGGTAGCTCCGCAACCGTGCGTACCGTGCAATCATCGCTCCCTCCTGAAACGCGCTCCACAGGCGCCGCCCCTCAGCCTACTCCATGCTGCGCCTGTTCTCTACTGTCTTCAGCGGGTGCGCCTGGTGTGGCGTCACCTTCGAGCATCCGCGGTCGAGGCGGCGACAGTTCTGCAGCAAGCACTGCTCCAGCAGGGCTCGGTGGAGCGACCCCGAGTTGCTCGCGCGAGTCTCGGCGCCAGCGCGGAACAAGTCTGCCGCACAGAGAGCTGCTTCTGCTCGCCACATGACGGAGATCAATCGCGACCCCGCGGTGCGGGCCAAGGTGACGACAGCCCTGCGTGGGCGGACGTTCGCCGGCCTGCGCGGCGGCAATGGCGCTCTGACGCCCCAGCAGATCCGACTGCAGGAAGTCCTTGGCTGGTCGGCCGAGTTCTGTATCCCGACGGGACAGAGATCGTGGCCCTGCGCCAGGGTAGACCTGGCGGAACCGGCGCTCAAAATTGCCGTGGAGATCGATGGCGCGTCGCATCACACGGCCAAGCAGAAGAACCGCGACATGCGCAAGACGGCCATGCTCGTGGCACTGGGCTGGACCGTACTCCGGTTCTGGAACGCCGAGGTCGACCGGCAGCTGCCGATCGTGCTAGCCAGGATTCGCGGAGCCGTACGAGCGAGGTCATTGCCGTTGAGCGCGTAATGACGGACGAGCAGTTCGTCTACGACCTGGAAGTTGAAGACACCCACCGGTACTTCGCGGATGGGATCCTCGTCTCCAATTGCCACGAGTTTAAGGGCAAGGGCACGGCTCAGGGTCTCGCCGCGGCGGCCCTGGCCGAGGCATGCCCGAAGACGCTCATCCTGACGGGCACGCTACTCGGCGGCTACAGATCGACGCTGTTCCATCTCATGTACCGGTTCTCGCCCGCCATCCGCGCCGAGTTCGGCCATAACGACGAGGCGAAGTGGGTGAGCCGCTACGGCTACGTCGCGCGCATCACCAAGAAGGACGCGGACGTTCGACTCGATGACGGGCGCCAGTCCAAGCGGCGCACCTATCCGACCCGCATGGTCGAGAAACCGGGCGTCACGCCGGGTGTCCTGTTCCACCTGATCGGGAACTCCGTATTCCTGCGCCTACCGGACGTGGCGGCGCAGCTCCCGCCCTACAGCGAGCATATCCACGTGCTCCCACTGGAGGAAGAGACACGCGGCGACGAGCCGTCGCAGGCATCGTGTTACCGCCGACTCTCGGGCGATCTGCGGGCCGCCGTGTCCCAGGCGTTGGCCCGCGGGTCGAAGCGGTTGCTCGGCACCTACCTCCAGGCGCTGCTGGCCTGGCCGGATGGGTGCACGCGTGAGGAGACGGTCCTGGATCCGCGCACCAAGGAGGTCATCGGCCACGCACCGGCGCTGCCGGCCGAGCGCGTCTACCCGAAGGAGCACGCCATCCTCGACCTGGCGCTGCGCGAGCGCGACCGCGGTTGGCGTGTCCTCGTGTACCTCACCCACACGGATACCCGTGACCTGACGTCGCGCCTGCGCTCGGTGTTGGAAGGGCGCGGGCTCCGCGTGGCGGTGCTCAAGGCGGACACGGTGGCACCCGACCGCCGCGAGGAGTGGGTGGCGGCGCGCGTCCATGAAGGGACCGACGTCCTGCTCACGAATCCGCGCCTGGTGCAGACCGGGCTGGACCTGGTGGACTTCCCGAGCCTGGTGTGGGCGGAGGTGGATTACAGCGTCTACGTCCTGCGCCAGGCGAGCCGGCGGAGCTGGCGCATCGGCCAACGGTACCCCGTCGAAGTGTCGTATTTCGTCTACGACCAGACGCTCCAGGCGGAGGCGCTGAGCCTGGTCGCGGCCAAGACCCGCGCCTCGCTCATGGTCGAGGGCGAGCTGCCTGAGGAAGGGCTGGCTGCACTCGACGGTGATGGTGGAGACGTCTTCCTGGCGCTCGCCCACAAGTTGGCCGAGCCGCATGGCAAGGCGGCCGACGAGCGGTCACTCGAGATACTGTTTGCGGAGGCTCGGGCTGCTGAGGACAACGAGGACCAGTTGCTTCTAGACCACCGGGTTGACACGATCGAGAGGAGTTGTCTTCCCGATGGGAGCGCCGAACAGAGCGCGGAGGTGGACGAGGTCCCCTTGCTCCTGCCAGGAGCGCCGTCGGAACAGTCGCTCGGTCGGGTGATCCGATTCGAGCAACTGTTCCGAGGCGCTGCAGCACCGCAAGCATCGCCGCTCGTCGAGCGCGGCGACGGAGCAACTCCGATTGTTCGCAGCGTGAGCACATGGCGGGGGCGCCGAGTGCCCCCGCCATGTGCTCAGCATGAGCCGTGTTTTTTTCTAGGGCGGCAAACCTAGCTGGATGAGCAGATCTTCTACGGACGCAAGGTAGGTGCTGGGCTGACGGCGGAAGCGGAGTTGGGCACGACGGGCCGCATGGCGTTGGTCCACTTCGGCGCGGAGGGTGCGCCAGGCGGCGACGGACCTGGGCCGCAACTGCTCGGCACTCACGGGTTGGCTTCGGCACGCGAGAGCGGTGGGCAGCCGCACCGCGCCCCGCACGACCAGGCTGGGTGACGCGACCTTTTGTCCCGTCACGCGGCGTCCTGCCAGACGGACGGAACCAAAGACGTGCTCAAGGTCGTTGTTGGTACGGGGCAGGTTGGGCACCTCGTACCGAGCAGGTGCGCGGCTTGATGCACCCAGCCGTAGGCCGTCGCGATGGGCGGCCAGAGTGCTGCGGTCGTCGTCAGCCCGCGGGCGATTAGCGCGTGCAGACGGGCGAGCTCCCGCGGAAGCCCCTTTTTTCGGCGACCCGCTCGATGGACGCCTGGATGGTGCTCAACCGCGCGTGCAGCTGCAGCCCGGAGGCACATAACGGCGGGCGGCCATCATCGGTCAGCGCACTCCGCACCGCCAAGCAATACGCCTGAACGGCCTCGGCTTTGGGATCGGTGCGCCCTTCTATGTGACGCTCGATGGGGCGGACGCCACGGACCGCCTTCTTGAGCTCCTTCTTGGCGTGCCGATCGGCTTCGTAGACCGGCTTGGCGGCTTCCCGCAGATAGTGGAAGTGACAGAGCTGGTGCGGTACGCCGGGCAGCGCCGCCTTGACGGCCTGGCGAATCGAGTGCTGCCCATCCGAGATCACGCCCGCAATGGGCACCGGCAGCGCCTGGTGCACCTCGCGGAGCAACGCCGCCAGATCGTCCTGGGTGGCACTCAACAGGCTGCGTGCCAGCAGCACCTCGCCCGAGAGGCCATCGCGCAACACCCAGCGGACTTCGGTGTCCCACCTCGGGCTGCAAGCCATCCAGGGCCAGGAGCACCCGTCCCTGCTGGCGCAAGCACTCGCGGAGGCGATCCGGGTCCGCCAGCCGAACCGCCACGAGTTCTTCGTAGCGCTGCACGAGGTTGGTGACGGTGCGTTCACAGACGTCCACTTGGCGCGCGCGCAGTTCGCGATGGATCTCAGGCACGCTGCGATACGCGCCGAAGCGGCGCGCCCCCACCAGCGCGATCACATCCAGGCCGAACTCCGCCTGCGGCAGAGCGATGGCGCCTTCCTGCTCCGGCCGATAGGGCCGATGGTAAAGGCTGCAGCCCCGATTCTGACAGCGGCGGACATGCAGCGTGAAGTGAAGTGGACTGGCCCGTCCAAGGTGGTGACCGTCCGCTCGTTGGGGTACTCCAGCCACAGAGGACCGTCACACTCAACGCAGGTCGTGCGGTGTGGCGCCAAATGGCGCTCGCCTATCGGCGCCGGACGGCAGCGGGTGCGTGCCATGGGGCCCTCCGTCTTACGATCTACGCCGTGCTTCCCCTCCCCTCCGCAAGAACCGCACCCGGCTCAAGTCAACTTTGCCGCCCTAGAAAAAAATCAGCCGGTCCGCCGGGTTCCGAAGGAACCGCTGAAACCGGCTGACTGCGCGAAATTGAACTGGAGGGTGAGCCCCCTCGGATTCGAACCGAGAACCTAGTGATTAAGAGTAACCGTGTGCCCGATGGCGTCGTACGGGCCCATTCTGAGATTGTAGCGGCTGTCCAGGGCGGCACCGGCAGCCCCTACTCAGTTGGTCTCAGTCAGTTGTGTTCCACACCGCGATGGCGGACTCTCGCCAAGCACCGCCAAAGCCGGGGCAGTTCAATCTCAACGTGGAACAGCCACCGCGGAGAGACGGTGGACGTTCGAGCTGACGCGGGCGAAGCAGGGGAAACCCACCAGGTCCGTGTGCGCTGCGGACGCCTTCGGGGAAGGAGCGATCCGCGTGATCCCACCGCAGGCCCACGCGTCCGGTTATGCGCCATGTGGCACACGTTCCATATGACCACGTTCGACGTGGGATAACGCCAGCGCGCCGATACTCCGACCCAGGGGGAGTACCTGGGCTTGATCTGGCACCACGGCCGGCCCGCCGCCCGCTGGCGGATGGAGCCGACCGTGGTGCTGACCACGGCCTTCGACCCGAGTTT